>DASUFO010000063.1:0-20849 GCA_036274475.1 Candidatus Limnocylindrales bacterium | reverse complement strand
ATCGAGAACATCGGCACGTTCGGTGACGACAACCGCGCGGGCATCGAACGGACGCTCCACCGGATCAGCGCCATCCGCAACCGCAACGGCAAGATCGTCGGGCTGACGTGCCGGATCGGGCGGGCCGTCTTCGGGACGATCGAGATCATCAACGACTTCGTCGAGACCGGGAAGTCGATCCTGATCATGGGTCGCCCCGGCATCGGCAAGACGACCATGCTGCGCGAGGCGGCCCGTGTCCTGGCCGACGACATGGGCAAGCGCGTGGTCGTGGTCGACACCTCGAACGAGATCGCGGGCGACGGCGACATCCCGCACCCGGCGATCGGGAAGGCGCGCCGGATGCAGGTCCGGACGCCGTCGCTGCAACACGAGGTGATGATCGAGGCAGTCGAGAATCACATGCCCCAGGTCATCGTCATCGACGAGATCGGGACGGAGCTCGAGGCGCAGGCCGCCCGGACGATCGCGGAGCGGGGCGTGCAGCTGATCGGGACCGCCCACGGCAACAACCTCGACAACCTCATGCTCAACCCGACGCTCAGCGACCTGATCGGCGGGATCCAGAGCGTCACGCTCGGTGACGAGGAGGCGCGACGCCGCCGGACGCAGAAGAGCGTCCTCGAGCGCAAGGCACCGCCCACGTTCGACGTGATCATCGAGATCCAGGACCGGGAACGGGTCACCGTCCACGCCGACGTGGCCGAGACCGTCGACTCGATGCTGCGCGGGGACCCGGTGGCACCCGAG
The DNA here is from genome assembly GCA_036274475.1 of Candidatus Limnocylindrales bacterium. Taxonomy (GTDB): domain Bacteria; phylum Chloroflexota; class Limnocylindria; order Limnocylindrales; family CSP1-4; genus CF-46. The sequence goes on along the minus strand of DASUFO010000063.1, from coordinate 20,099 downwards.
CTGCGCTGGCGGGACGAGGAGGGCGTGCACCGGTCGCAGGCCCGGCCGCGGCCCTCGCCGCGCGAGCAGATCGGCGCCGAACGGTTTGCGGGGCTTGTCGGCAGCGGTCAGCCGTGGCGGATGGAGCCGGGGTGGCGCGGCGACGCGTCGTACCGCGGCGGGTATCGCGAGGCCGACCGGGGTGGAACGCTGAGGAGCGGCTACCGCCCGGGCGCGAGCGGTGGCTGGCGCCAGACGCGCGGCGGTCCATCGCGTGAGAGCACGCCACGCGGCGCCTACGACGCCGACCCGCATGCCGCGACCGGGCCGCGGTTCGCCGTCCCGCCGCTCAGCACGCGGGCGCCTGGCGCCGGGGCGGAGGACGCGCCGTTCGTCGCGGGCGAGATCGCCGACCGGGGCCCGCTCGAGCGTGGCGCCGGAACGGCGGTCGACACGCCGGCCCGCGAGCAGCGCGAGCTCGACCGCCAGAAGGCGTGGCGCGACCAGGCGACGAAGGCACTTACGGCGCTCAAGGCCGACGAAGGCACGGGCCCGGTGAACGCCGAGGAGCTCGACGACGACGACGACCTGCTGAACGCTCCGCTGGGCATCGAAGAGGGGGAGTCCGGTCGGGCCGTCCTGACGCCCGGTGGTGCGCCGCTGCCGACGCTCCGGATCCTGCCCCAGGGGATCAGCCGGAAGCGCCTCGAACAGGCGATCCGGGACCTTCAGCTGCCGGTCGTCATCGCCCGCGAGGTCGACGACGCGGACGTCGTGATGACCCTCCGCAACGAGTACAAGCAGAAGACGCCGATGCTCCGCGAGGCCGAGGACCGGGCGCTCCCGATCTACGTCCTCAAGTCCAACACGGTGCCCCAGATGCAGTCGAGCCTGACCTCGATCTTCTCGCTCGAGATCGACCCGCGTGAGGCGGCGATGCGCGAGACCGAGGACGCGATCGGGATTGTCCTGAACAACTCCGAGCCGGTTGAGCTCTCGCCGCAGAACGCCTACATCCGGCGACTCCAGCACCAGATGGCGGAGCGGGCCAACATCGTGTCACGGTCGCGCGGGCGGGAGCCCTTCCGCCGCGTCCGGCTCTATCCGGATCCTGCCCGGAGCACCTGGCGGTGACCCAGCCGCCCTCGTGGCATGACGCCTCGGGGGCGACTCCACCGGCAGCAGGTCCCGGGCCGGGCGGCGGACGGCTGTCCACCGACTCGATGCGGCGGATCGGCGACGCGCTCGTGTACTACGGGGTCGCGGGGCTGGCCCTCGCCGCGATCGGGGTCGCGGTTCTGCTCGTCGCGACGTTCCGCCTGAACGGGGCCGCGGATCGCGTCGAAGCGTCGGCGGATCGGGTGGTCGTGCTGCTGGAACGCACCGCCACGGTTCTCGACGACGCGGTCTCGACGGTCAGCGATGTCGCGTCCACGCTCGACTCGGCCGACCCGATGATCGACCGGGTCGCGAACGCGATCACGACGACGGTCGACAGCCTTCGCGGACTGCAGGAGAGCGCGGCTGCAGTATCGATCCTGGGAGCTCGCCCGCTCGGGGGGCTGGCGAATCGGTTCGGCCAGGTCGCTGATGCGCTCGACCCGATCGACGAGGAGCTGGCCGCGTTCGGGACGGACCTCGCTTCGGATGCGGACGCGCTGCGGGCGAACGTCACGTCGCTTTCGGCCCTCGCCGACGAGCTCCACTCGCTCGTCGACGACCTGGGTGACGGGCTGATCTCGGACACGTTCGCCGCGATCAGGTTCATCCTGCTGGCGCTCCTCGCGTTCCTCGCCGCCGTCGCCGCCCTGCCGGCGGCCGCGGCACTGTGGATTGGGCTGCGGATTCGGTCCGAGGTGGGACGGGCCGCGACTAGTCCCGCCGCGTGACCCAGCGGACTGGCGCCGTCAACGTGTGGCGAGCCGTCCGGAGCGTCGCGCTGTAGCGGATGTTCCGGGCGTGGCGCCACTGGCGGCGCTTGTCGACGCACACGACCTGGGCCGAGACGACCGGGTCGGCGACGCCGACATGACGGGCGAGATTCTCGAGCGTCGTGGTCCAGAACCTGTTGTTCATCCGGCTGCCACCGAGGAGATAGCCGAGCTCGTCGATGGGGTCGGAGGTTCGTTCGAGCGCCTGCGCCTGGGCGACGACCACCTCGCCGTCCTGCTCGGCGGAGAAGGTGATCCAGGCCGAGAGCATGTGGCCTTCCGGGGTCATGAACGTGAACGACTCGTCGTCCGCGTAGACCACGAGAATGCCGGTGCTGAGCTTGACCGGCGCGCCCGGCAGCGCCACGTCGAGGAGTGCGACCTCGCCCGGTGCGATCCCGGCCAACGGCGCGTAGAAGCGGGCGCCCGCGGGCCAGAACGAGGCAAACGAGGCCTTCCAGGCGGCGACGACCTCCGACGGCGTCATCTCGACGCCCACCAGGCGGACCCGGAACGTTTTCTGCCAGAGCTGTCCAAAGCCCTGGAGGGGGCCCGAGAGCCGCCTACCGGTGACGGCGTCGACGCCTGCGCCGCTCACGCCCGATGCCGACAGGCGGTCGACCGCCGGCGCCCAGTTGGCGGAGTCCCGCGAGCCGGTCATGCGCCCACGGCGGCCTTCGCCGCCGCCTCGTCGGGCAGGATCTCGATCGCCTCGTCCAGCCGGGTCAGGGCCAGGATCTGGCGGTAGTGGTCGGAGAGGCCGGTCGCGAGGAGTCGCACACCGGCCCGCTGAGCGCGCACGAGAAGCGTCACGAGCAGGCCGATGCCACCGCTGTTCATGTACTCCATCGCGCTGAAGTCGAGGGCGACCGCGCGCGCTCCGTCGTCGATGGCCGCCCCGAAGCCGTCGGTCAACTCGGCGTCGCTCGCCGAGGTGACGTCGCCCGAGATCCGGAGGATCGCGATGTCCCCCGTTCGGACGCGTTCGATGGTCGTCGTAGTCATGCGGCGTCTCCTTCGACGATCTCCATGAAGTCCGAGAGGCGGGTGATCCGGAAGATCTCCTGGTAATGCGGCGTGAGCCCGACGGCACGCACGCCGCGACCGTCACGGCGGGCGTCGGCGAGCAGCCGAACGACGAGCGCGATGCCGGTGCTGTTGATGTAGCCAACGTCGCCGAAGTCGAGCGTCACCCGGCGCGAACCGGTGGCGGCAACCGCGTGGTAGGCGTCGCCAAGCGTCTCGTCGGCGCGGCTGTCGAGGTCGCCCCGCATGTGGAGCCGGGTGTCGTCGGGTCCGCCGACGACCTCGGCACCGAAGTCCCGGTCAGTCATGGCGCTTCTCCTCGCGTGCCACCCGGAGCGTGACCGTCTGGGTGCCCGCGGCTTCGTCGGCCGTCACGTCCATCGCGTCGACCATGTGCTCGATCAGGAACAGGCCCCAGCCGCGCGGCTTCTGGTCGCCGGCGAGCTTGCGCTCGAGGTCCGGGGCTTCGGGGTCGCTGGGAACCGGGCCGGACAGAGCCCGATCCGTGACCTTGACGACGACGTCCGTCGCCGTGACCGCGACGCTGACGTCGAACGGCACGTCGGCCCGGCCCTGGCTGCCGTATTCGATCGCGTTCATCGCGGCCTCGCTGACGGCGGTCTTCAGGCGATCGAGGCGGCCGGCCGGCAAGCCGAGGTCGGCGACGGCAGCCGCAACGCGGTCCATCGCCTCGCGGTCATTGCCGGCGAGACCCGGAAGACTGAACGAGGTGAGGGCGGTCGAGTCGGCCGGGCTGTCGGCGACGCCCGCGGATCGGCGAAGCGTCACGAGCGTGATGTCGTCCTCCTGCTCGTGGTCGGGGCCGGTGAACCCGTTGAGCGTCTCGAGCAACCGGTCGAGCAGCTCACTGCCGGCGTCGTCCACGACGAGCGCCGCCCGGAGCCGGTCGAAGCCGAACATCTCGCGGGCGGGGTCATGGGCTTCCACGAGCCCGTCGCTGTAGAGGAGGACGTTGCTGTCCGGGGCGATCGTGCCCTCGACCTCTTCGTACCGGATGCCCGGGAGGAGGCCGAGTGGCATGCCGGTCGCGCGGAGCTCGGTCACGGCCCCGCCCGACCGGACGAACGGCAGGTTGTGACCCGCATTCGCGATCACGATCCGACCCGTCGCCGGGTCGAGGACCGCGAAGAGACACGTCACGAACATCCGGGCGGGCATCTCGGGCACGAGCAGGTCGTTCGCCCGCGAGAGGATCTCGCCAGGTGACGACAACCGGGACGCCTCCGCCCGCAGGACGCTGTGCGTCCGGGCCATCACGAGCGCCGCGGGCACGCCCTTGTCGGTCACATCGCCGACCGCGATGCCGATTCGGCCGTCGGGCATCTCGACGAAGTCATAGAAGTCGCCGCCGACCGCGCGCGCCGGGCCGTAGAACGCGGCAATCTGCCACTCCGGCAGTCGCGGCAGCTCGCGCGGCAGGAACTGCTGCTGGATCAGCGTCGCCACGCGGAGCTCCTGGGCAAGGCGCTCCTTCTCGGCGGCCTCGGCCGCCTGCTCGCGGACGAGCTGCGCGACGCGGATCGCCGGCGCGGCCTGGGCGGCAAGGGTCGAGAGGAGGCGGCGGTCGTCGGTCGAGTACTCCTGCTCCGAGAGGCGCGGGCCGAGATTCAGCGTCCCGATCAACTCGCCCTGAGTGACGAGCGGCACGACGAGCGCGACGTCGGCCTCGCGGAGCGCGTGCACTGCCGGCGAGTCGAGCTCAAGCCGCCCGACGTCGACGGGTCCCGGAGCCGATTGGAGATACGCGAACAGCGGGTCGGTCTCGGGAATGTCGACCGCGATCGAGGCGGCGGCCGGTTCAACGGCCGAGGGCCCGGCGACGGTTGCTTCGCTTGCCGGATCCTGCGGGTCGCGTTCCGGCGCGGGCTCCGTCCGGTCAGCGGACCGGTCGACGAGGCGGCGGAAGGGTCTGGTGAGAGCGGTCATCGGGGCCATCCTCGGCGAACGTCGTTCCGACATCGTTACGGGCGCCCCCCGGTCCGGTCGGAGGGCTGGAGCAGCCAGAGCGAAGTCGTGGTTGGCCGAACCGCGACGTCCGCGGTGGCGGTCAGGTCGCTGGCAAGCGCATCGAGGTCGACGCTCGTCCGGAGCCGGTCAGCGAACGCCGCGGCGGTTCGCTGGCCGTCGTACCGGGCGCGATCGAACCGGCGGTCAATGGCCCGCTGGATCCGCGCGCGCAGCGGCTGGAACAGGGCGGCGACGACCAGGGTGGAGACAGCGACGGCGAGCGTTCCAGCCTCCGTTACGTCGATGAGCACGGTCTGGAGGCCGATGACGAGCGCGGCGAACATGGCGACGACCAGGCCGGTGACAAGGGCCCAGGACAGCGTCCGGCTGATGAGGCGGTCGATGTCGTAAAGGCGGTAGCGAAGCACGGCTACGCCGATCGCCAGAGCCACGGTCGGATATGCCAACAGGGCTGGCAACCACGCGACGTAGCCGGCCTCGGGTCCGATGACGACGAAGACGAACAGGCCGTATGCGACGGCGATCACGACGAACGCGACCGCGGTGAGGAGCCAGCGAATCTGAAGCCGCTCGATTCCGACCGCGCGACGATAGCGACGCAGCAGGTCGATGACCCCGGCGACGAGCACGAGCATCGGATACAGCGTCACGAGGACCGGGAGGATTCCCGGGTCCCCGACGGTCACGTCCGCGCCGAACGGCGACAGCAGGTTGGGGACGCGGACCTCCGTGACACCGTCCGCGCCCTCGACCGACAGCCACGGAGACAGGGCGGGTAGGAACACGACGATGGCTGCGGACGAGAGCGCTAGACGGATCCGCCGGCAATGCCGTTGAACGAGCGATCCGCTCGGGAACACGAACGCGACGGCGGCATAGCAGACGAAGTTCATGCCGCCTGCCCACGACCCGACCCAGACTGACAGGAACTGCGGCCACGGTGCGGTGCCGGCCTTCAGAGCGACGAGATCGAGCTCGACGTTCGTCGTAGTCGCGAGGTTCGTGACCCCGATCGCGAGCACCAGCCAGCCAACGGTGTTCCGGGGACGGCGGTCGATCAGGAACGCGCCGACGCCGCAAGAGACCGCCACCGCGACGAGCGTGAAGAGGTAATCGACCGCGATGGCCGATGCCGCGACGACGAGGCCAACCAACGCAAGTCGACGGACATCGCGGCCAATCCGGTTCATCGGCTTGAACCCTTCAACCAGAGAGACATCGCCTGGGGTCGCAGCACCCGCCCAACCGACCCGGTGAGGTCGTCAGCGACCGCGTCGAGGTCGACCTCGCTCCGGATGCGCGTCGAGAATGCCTCGGCCGTGCGGTCGCTGTCGTAGCGCGCTCGATCGAACCGCCGGTCGACGAGTCGCTGCACTCGGCGCCGGACGGGCTGGAACAGTGCGAGCACCGCGAGCGTGGATGCGGCGACGGCGAGGCTGTCGGCCTGCGTCACTTTCGAGAGGGGCGCCTGGAGACCGACGACGATCACCGCGAAGGTCGTCACGAGCACGCCCGTCACGATCGCCCACGACACGGACCGGCTGATGAGCCGATCGATCTCGTACAGCCGGTAGCGGAGGACGGCGATCCCGATCGCGATCGGCGTGAGACACGCGACGACGACGCTGACGACATCGAAGGCGGCCTGGGGTTCCACGCTCGTGGCGTACGACAGTGGGAAGAACACGCAGTTCAACGCGACTGCGGCGAGCAGCCATTTGATCTGGGCTCGCTCGAGCGCTCTCGACTGCCGGAAGCGCACTGCCACGGACGCGAGCGCGAAGATCAGACCCGCGAGCACCGCGACGACAGCGATGCCTTCGCCGAGCGCGAGGAAGTCCGCGGGTACACCTGGGATCTCGAATGGGTTGCCGAACCTGCCGTCGATCGGCTTGAACGGCCACGGGGCGATCGCCTGGAGGCTGATCCCGACGACCAGCACGGCGGCAACGGCCAGGTGGGCCCGGCCCCAGCGTCGCCCAGGAGGCCGGCCGTCCGGGAAGTAGAGAACGACGGTCGGAAACAGGACGAAGACGGCCGGCAGGAGCCCCAGCGGCGACCACCAGGCAAGGATCGTGCCAAGCGGGCCAAGGGGTTCCGGCCCGTTCGTGATGACGAGCAATGGCCACGGGATCGCCACGCTTGCGAGCATCACCGCGCCGACGACGAGGAGCAGCCCGACCCGGTTGTCGGGCCGTCGCCAGACGATCGTCGATCCGACCGCGGCACTCACGACCATCAGTGCCCCGAGCGCGAGCATGAACGAATCGTCCGTCCCGCCCGCCCCGACGACCATCCGGCCCCCACGATCAGCGGGAGCGGCAGGGTGATCGCGACCGCCGCGATCAGGAGCGCCCGAACGAGCGACGGGCGCTTCACGGCGTATGCCGTCCGGGCAGCCACAGCACGGCCGCCCTGGGTCGGATTGTGTCGGCGACCGTCGCCTCAAGCTCGGCGGCGAGCGTGTCGAGATCGACCTCGTTGCGCAGGCGATCAGCGAACGAGTCCGCCGTCCGCTGCGCGTCGTAGCGCGCCCGGTCGAACCGACGGTCGACGGCGGCCTGGACCGTCCGCCGGACCGGCTGGAACAGGGCGAACGCGACGAGCGTGGACGCGGCGACCGCGAGGACGTCGCCCTGGGTCACGTCGACGAGGACCGTCTGGAGAACCACGACCAGCAGGGCGAAGCTGCCGAGGAGCAGGCCGCTGATGACGGCCCACGCGATCGTTCGGCTGATGATTTGGTCGATTGCGTACAGCCGGTACCGGAGGATCGCGACCCCGATCGCGAGCGGCAGGGCGAGCAGCGCCACGAGTGCGACTGCGAGGGCCACATCGCTCGCGGCCTGCCAGGGCGAAAAGAGCGAGATCGGGAAGGCGACGGCGGCGACAAGCGAAGCCCCGATCAGCCACTTGAGCTGATGCCGCTCGACATCGTCGTCGCGCCGGTAGCGGAGGACGATGGCCAACGCCGCCGCGCCGAACGCCACGGCCGCCACCCACTGGGTGAACACGTCGAGAACGTCCGCCAGGCCCGTCAACTCCGGGACCTGGAACGGGTTCGGCATCTCCGGCCTGCCCAGCGGCTCGGGGCCGACGAACGACGCGACGGCAGACGCCCCCACGGCGGCGACACAGAGGACGACGATCCATCGCCAGCGTGCCGATAAGAGGTGGCCATCGGGAAACACGAGCGGAATCCCGACCAGCACGAGGAAGAGCTCCACGGCGAATCCGATGTTGCTGACGAGGCCGGCAGCGGCAACCGCGGTGTTGGGCACGGTGCCCTGCTCGGCGGCGAACGCCGCAAGCGAGCTCAGGGTGATCGTCGCCGCCAGCGTCACGCCCGAGGCCAGCAGGAGGGTGCCGACGACGTTGCCGGGAACACGGGCACACAGGAAGGCACCGACGAACACGAAGTACAGCAGGGTCGCGAGGTCGAACAAGCCGGCCAGGTCGAGATCGGCCCGTGCCACCACGGCGTTGGTCGCCAGGAAGATGACCATCGTGGCTGCGGCCAGGACCCACGGCCAGCGCCGGCGCTCGCGGCGGTCTGCGGCTTGCATGGCATCAGCATCGCGGCCCATCGTCCGGGCAACGTTACGAAACTGGGCAACCGCCCGTATCGTTACGGCGATGTCAGGCCGTGACGCCTCGCCCGTGATCGAGATTCGCCTGTTCGGGCCGCCCCAGGCGCTCGTCGATGGCGCTCCGCTCAAGGTCGACACACGCAAGGCCTTGGCGATCCTCGTGGTCCTCGCAACCGATGCGCGCGCGTACGCCCGCGACGAGCTGGCGGCCCTCCTGTGGCCTGAATCCGACGATGCCGGTGCCCGAGGTGCGTTGCGACGCACGCTGTCGGTCATGCGTTCATCGATCGACGGATCTGCTCTTCGAATCGATCGCCAATTGGTCGAGCTGGATCCGGCCAGATGCTGGATTGACCTTGCCGAGGTCGACCGCCTGGCAGCAATCGGTTCGGCTGATGCCCTGACGGCGGCCGCAGATCTCGTCAGCGGCCCGTTCCTCGCCGGCTTCTCGCTCCGCGACAGCCCTGAGTTCGACGACTGGCGCGCGGCGCGGACGGTTCAGGTCGAGCGGACCGTCAGCGACGTCCTCGAACGGCTCGTCGCGGCGCTGGTGACGGCAGGAGCGGTCGGCTCGGCCGCGGCCATCGCCGGTCGACGGATCGACCTGGATCCGCTCGACGAAGCGGCCCACGTCAGCCGGATGGAGCTGCTCGCGGCGAGCGGCGATCGGGCCGGCGCGCTTCGGCAATACCGGGCGTGCGTCGCCGCCCTGGAGCGTGAGCTCGGCGTCGCGCCGCTGCCCGAGACGACGGCGCGGTACGAGGCGATTCGCGATGCGCCCGCGGCGACCTCTCCGTCGACGGCGCTCGCGACGGTCTCTGCGCGGGCATCCGCTCCGGCAGCCTCCGCCGCGATCCCGCTCGTGGGCCGGGACGAGGCGCTCGCCCGAATCGAAGCCGCCCGTCTCGCGGCCGCGCCGGATGGGCGGGTCGTCGCGGTGGTCGGTGAGCCCGGCATCGGCAAGACTCGGCTCGTCGAGGAGGCCGCAGCCGTGGTCCGCCAGCGCCGTGGCCGCGCGATCGTGACCAGGGCGTACGCAGTTGAGCGCCAGATCGCCTACGGCCCGCTCGTCGACGCGCTCACGGGCGCCCTCGAGGACCCGTTAGCCGCGAAGTCGATCGGTGGCCTCGATCCATCCACGGTGGCGGCGCTCGCCACGATTCTGCCGGGGCTTGCGAGCGGGGCCGAGCGAGCCGGCGATGCGCCGGCGATCCAGGCGCGACTGCTCGCCGCGATCGCCGCGGGCCTGAGCGCCGCCCTCGACGGACCCGCGCCGGGGCTGCTCGTCGTCGACGATCTTCACTGGGCCGACGATGCCTCGCTGGGTGCCCTGGCCCATCTCATCCGCCGCCTCGAGGGAAGGCGATACGCGATCGTGGTCACGTGGCGGGGCGAGGATCTCGACGCTGCGGCGCGCCCGGTCGCAGGGCTGGTCGCGAACCTCGCCGGATCCGACCTCATCGACCTCGAGCGCCTCAGTCGGGCGCAGGTACGGGCGGTGGCGTCGTCGGTGAGGCCCGACGTCGACGAGGCGGCGGTGGAGGACCTGTGGCGAGCATCGGAAGGCCTGCCGCTGTACGTTGCGGAGGCTCTGTCCGAGAGCGCTCCGCTTCGGGCCGGAACGCCTGCCGGCGTGCGTGCCGTCCTGTCCGAGCGGCTCGCGAGCATCGAGGGCCTCGAGGCGCAGATCCTGACCGCCGCGGCCGCGATCGGCCGGTCGTTCGACCTCGCGACGCTGCGCCGTGCCAGCGGTCGCACGGAGGACGAGGTGATCGAGGCGACCGACGGGCTGATGCGCCGGGGCCTGATCCGGGCCCCGGCGGCCGGTCCCGGCGGCGAGCCCGGATACGACTTCGCCCACGGCGCGATCCGCGACCTCGTCGAGGCCGGCGCGAGCGTCGCCCGGTGGCGACTGCTGCATCGGCGGATCGCCGAATCCCTGCGGGCGGATGGCGGCGCAGCGGGACGCGACGACCCAGCCCGTCTGGCCCGCATCGCTCGACACGAGCGTGAGGCGGGTCGCGATCCGGAAGCGGCGATTGCGTTTCAGGAAGCCGGCGACGCAGCGCGCCGCGTCTTCGCCAACCGCGAGGCAATCGAGCTGTTCGACTCGGCGCTGGGCCTGGGTCATCCCGCCGTGGCTGACCTCCACGCGGCGATCGGTGAGCTCGCGACGCGAGTCGGCGACTACGACCGGGCGATCGAAGCCTTCGAGGCCGCGGCGGCCGCCGCCGAGCCGGCCGGACTTCCTGCGATCGAAGCGGCACTGGGCCGCGCTCACCTGCGTCGGGGCGACCTCGTCGCGGCCGATCGCCATCTCGAAGCGGCCCTCGCCGGAGCGACGGATGACGCATGGCGGGCGGCGCGTCTCGTCGAGCGGGCAGCGATTCGCCGGCGGGCGGGCGACCTGAAGGGCGCATTGAGCGCCACATCCGAAGCGACGTCGCTCGCGGACCGCGCCGGCGATCCGGCGCTCGGCGGCGCGGCGCGGCGGGTAGCGGGTCTCTTGGCACTCGACGCTGGCGATCCGAGCGGTGCGATGCGCGATCTCGAGGCCGCGGTGGCCGCGTCCGCTGACGATCCCGAGCCATCGGGTCACATCGCTGCGTTGACAGGGCTCGCGCTGGCTACCGCCGCAGCCGGCGACGCGGACGGTGCCATCGAGCGCGGTGAGGAGGCGATCGCCGCGTGCCGTCGGATCGGCGATCGGCACCTGGAGGCGGCCGTGGAGAACCATCTCGCCGATCTGCTGCACGCGGCCGGACGTGACGATGAGGCGCTCGATCACCTGCGCCGAGCGGTCGAGGCGTTCGCCGAGGTGGGTGGCGATCCCGCGGATCCCGACCCGGGGATCTGGATGCTCACCGCGTCCTGATCGGACGCCACCCGCTCACGTCGGCCGCTCGGCGGCCGGTGCCGGCGAACCGTCGCGCAGCCAGAGCTGCATGCTGGCGGGGCTGACCGCATCGCGCGCCGTGGCCGCGAGGTCGGCGAGGACCGCGTCGATATCGACCTCATCGCGGAGCCGGTCGGAGAACGCGGCGGTCGTCCGCTGGGCGTCGACCCGGGTCCGGTTGAAGCGCCGGTCGACGGCCCGCTGGATCCGGCTCCGGACCGGCTGGAAGAGGCCGGCCACGACGAGGGTCGAGAGGGCGACCGTGATCGTCTGCGACCCGAACAGCTCGCCGATCGGGCGCTGGAGCAGGAGCACCGCGCCTGCGTACGCCCCGAGCAGGACGATCGAGACGAGGGCATACGAGATGCCCCGGCTGATGATCCGGTCGATCTCGTACAGCCGGTACCGGAAGATCGCGACACCGATCGCGATCGGGATCGTGTTGAGGGCGATCGTGCCGATGTTCTCGAACACGGTCCGGGTGTCGTCCCCGGTGACGAACGAGAACCCGTAGGCGGTCACGGCGAACGCAGAAGCGGCAGCGAACCACTTGATCTGGTGCCGGCCGACGTCGTCTGAGCGCCGGTAGCGCAACACCAGCGACCAGACGGCCAGGATGAAGAGCGGCAGGCCGACGAGCGTTTCGAGCCCATCGATCGCGGCAAACGTTTCATCCAGGCCTGGGACGTAGAACGGGTTCACTAGAAGCCCGGACACCTGAAGCAACTCTCTCGTCGCGAAGATCGTGCGGACCTCGGCCACGGTGATCACCGCAGCCGACCCGATCGCCACCCAGCGCCATCGAGGCGACAGAAGGTGGCCGTCCGGGAAGACGAGCGGAACGCCGACCAGGACCAGGACGAGCGCCGGCAGGAACAGGAGGTTGCCCAGCAGACCAACCGCGATCGCCACCGGATCGGTCGTCGGTAGCGCCACGGCCACCGGCAGCCACGTGAACATCGCGACGAGGGCGGTGAACCCCAGCGCCGCGAGCAACAGCATCGGCCCGATGGGGTTGTCCGGGACGCGGGTCGAGAGGAAGGCCCCGATGCCCGCGAACGACAGCGGGATCGCGATGTAGCCGATCCCGCCGATGATCGATGTGCCAAGCAGGACAAGGCTCAGGATTGCGATCGCAAGGGCGAGCGCGAAGACACCCCAGCTGGCGACGCTGCGGATCGGCGAAGCGGATGCGCGGCGAGGCGACGAACTCACGTGGCAATCGTGGCGGCGAGTCGTTCCGGCAACGTTACGAAGCGAGCGCGCCGCGATCGAACCAGATCCGCTCCCCGGTGAACCGCTCCGTGGCGGGATCCCACGGAAACAGGATCAGGACCTCGAGGGCGACCGGCAGGCCGGTCGGCGCGGCACCGGCCCACGGTCCCTGGTTCGTACCGGTCAGCGTCGCGACCTCGAACACGCCCTGCGGCCCCACCACGATCTCGCTCAGCGCGAAGGCGTTGTCGGGGAATGCCCGGAACAGCTCCGTGTAGAACGCTCGGGCGCCGGCGTGGCCTGCCCAGCGCTGGCCGGTCGGGACGATCTCGTACACGCAGTCCTCGGACAGCGTGGCGATCAGGCCGTCGATGTCGCGGCGGTCCTCGGCGATCGAATGGCGCACCCAGAGCCGCTTGATTCTCCGCAGCTCCGCCGGGTCGAACGGCCGGCTGAGCCGCTGCTGAATCGTCTCGGTCAATGTTCCGTCGCGCCGGTGAACGTCCAGCTGTCGACGCGAATCGCCGGGACGAGGACGCCGCCGAAGTCGCCTTTGAGCGTGCGCCGCTCGCGGCTGATCGCGCTCGTCGCGGCGAGCGCCTCGAGGTAGCTCTGCGTGAACCGCAGGTTCCGGACCGGCCCCTTGATCCGGCCGTCCTCGACATAGAACGTGCCGTCGCGGGTCATGCCGGTGACGATCGCGAGCTTGGGGTGGACCGGATTCGTGTAGTGGAACCGGGTGACGAGCAGCCCTCGCTCCAGTCCCTTGACGAGGTCCTCGCGGGGCGTCTCGCCGGCGGCCATCGCCATGTTGAGCGGGAACGGGCCGTACGGATTCGGCGCCGGCAGGCCGTGGCCGGTCGATCGCCGGCCGGCGCGTGCGGCCGTCTGGGCGTCGTAGACCACGTCTCGGCACACGCCGCGTTCGATCAGCGAGACGCGTTCCTTCGCGACACCCTCGTAGTCGAAGGCCATCGGCAGGGTCGCCGGGTCCGTGCCGTCGTCGACGATCGAGACGAGCTCGCTGCCGACCTTCCGTCCGGGCTCCGAGAACGATCGCTCCTCCTGGACGGCGAGGGCGCTGAAGCCCATGTAGCCGAGCATCGAGAGGAGGTCGACGACCGCGTACTCCTCGAGGATCACGGGCCAGTCGCCGTGGTCGACGGCGACCGGGTTGCCGGTGGCCTTCGCCTTCTCGGCGGCCTGCCGGCCGACGTCGGCCGCGTCGATCGCCGTCACGTCGACGGCCGCAGATTCGGCGTAGCCCGAGCCGCCATCGGGTGCCATCGCGACCGTGAGCAGCTGCGAGATCGTCCGCTGGCCGCTCGCCCGGATACCCTTCGAATTCGCGATCCCGAGCGTTTCGGTCGCGGTCGAGAACGACCCGTACGACTTCACCCCGGCGACGTCTGCCGCCGCGATGACGGCCCGAACACCGTCCGCGCGAAGCTCCGGCGAGGCCTCGGCGGTCGCGGTCGCGTAGCCTTCGGGGACCGGCCGGATCACGGTCGGTTCCGGGAGGCCGCCCCAGTCGTCGAGCTCCTCGGAGTTCCGGGCGATCGCCGCGGCCCGCTCGGCGAGCAAGCGCAGGCCCTCGTCGTCGGACCGGTTCGTCGACGCGACGCCCACCCGCTTGCCGGCCACGAAGCGGAGGTTCACCTGCACGTTCGACTCGGCGACGTTCTGATGGATCTCGCTGTTCGCAAAACGGGTCAGGCTGCCGTCGTCGGCCATGGCCACGACCTCGAGCTCCGTCGGCGACTCGGTTTCGGCGAAGCCGAGGACCCGCTCGGCGAGTGCGAGCACGTCCGCCGGCGTGCGGCCGTTGAGCTCGCTCACGAACGACTTACCACTTGCCGACGCCCATCTGGACGTTCCGGAACCGGGCCCCGGAGCAGGCGTGGCCGACGCTCGCTCCCTGGCCCGGCTCGCCCTTGCCGCAGTTCGGCGTTCCGAGCATCACGTAGCTCGACTCGTCGCCGACGGCGTCGCACGATCGCCAGAACTCGTAGGTGATTCCGGTGTACGTCGGGTTCTTGAACAGCCGACCCTTCTTGCCGTTCTTGATCTCGTACGCGATCTCGGTCGCGAACTGGAAGTTCAGCCGACGATCGTCGATGGACCACGACCGATTCGAGGCCAGGTAGAAGCCGTCGTCGGTGTCGGCGACGATGTCGTCGAGGCTCATGCCCGGCTTCGGCAGCAGGTTGAGGTTCGTCATCCGGATCAGCGGGATGCGGTTCCAGCCGTCGGCCCGCATCGCGCCGCCCGACTGGCGACCGATCCGCGGCGCGGTCTCGCGGCTGCTGAGATATCCCACGAAGACCCCGTTGCGAACGATCGGCACGGACGCCGCCGCGACGCCCTCGTCGTCCCAGCCGAACGTGCCCATCCCGCCGGGCGCCGTAGCGTCGGCGACGATGTCGATGAGGTCGCTGCCGTAGCGAAAGCCTTCCTCGAGCTTGTCCGTCGTCAGGAAGCTCGTCCCCGCGTAGCTCGCCTCCGTCCCGAAGACGCGGTCGAGCTCGCTCGGGTGGCCGCAGCTCTCGTGGATCTGCATGTAGAGCTGCGACGGATCGAGAACGATCGTGAAGCGACCCGCCGGGCACTGCGGCGCGCTCAGCAGCGCCACGGCCTCCTCGGCGAGCGGCTCCGCGTTCGTTTCGAGGTCGAGGCCGCGGACGTATTCGAAGCCGGCCGCCTTGAACGGGCCGCCGTCGCCGTCCGGATAGCTCCGGCGCTGGTGCTCGTCGCCCTCGATCGCGTTCGCTTCGACGCCCGCGCCGGTGTGGGTGATCGTCTGCGCCGTGTAGCTGCCGTCGCTGGCCGCGAACGTCTTCCAGGTGCGCTGGGCGTCATAACGCGTCTCGGTGAACGTCACGCCCCTGGGCCGGCCGGCCGCGGCGTCGGCCGCCAGCAGCAGGCCGATCTTCTGCTCGAGCGGGACCTCGAACGGGTCCTCCTCGATCGGCGTCTCGTAGGTTCCGTGAGCCGGCGGCCGGTCGTCGAGCCGGACCGGCTCGCGCAGCGCGGTCGCGCTCGCCTTCGCGATCCGGACGGCCTGCGCGGCGACGCGGTCGGCTTCTGCGGTGTTCAGCTCGTTCGAGCTGGCGAAGCCCCACGCGCCGTCGACGAGGACGCGAACGCCGAAGCCCTCGGACTCGCCGGCGGCGACGCCTTCGACCTTGCCGGACTTGATCGCGATCGATTCATCGATGTGGCGCACGACCCGGACGTCGGCATAGCCGGCACCGAGCTGCGCGGCCGTATCCAGGGCTCGGTCGGTCAGGTCTCGCATCGGGAGGCGGAGCGTAGCAAAGGATCGCGGATGGGCGTATCGGTCGAAATGCGTATCGCGGCGGGGAGGTCAACCCCTTTGGACTGCGCGTCCGGATTTCGGCCTCGAAGCACGCGAACGTGCCCCTCTCGCGGCGAATCGGGCCGTGGCAGTCGCGGCTCCGCCCCGGGACCGCCGTCGGGGCGGCCTGGAGCCCGAAATCGTGACTGTCGGCTCGAATCGCGCGAGATCAGAGAGCCGGCGGGCCGCCGATCGCCTGGATCGAGAGGTACACGCCGAACGCGAGGACGACCACCGCGGCGACGAGCGGCAGCTGGCCCGCGGCGCGTCCAAGGCTCGACCCGGTCGGCACGCGGTCGAGCCGGCCCCGCGCGAAGACCATCGCGAGGCCGATCGTGGTCATGACGACCGCCATGCCCAGCCCGAAGATGACGACGAGGACGAACCCGAACGCCGGCCGACCGGCGACGATCGAACCGAGCAGGATGAACAGCGCGCTCGTCGATGGGATGAGACCGCCCGCGAGACCGAGCGCAAACAGGCCGCGCCAGCTGAGCGTTGAGCCTCCGGCCGGCAGGTGGCTATGGGCGACGCCGCCGTGGGAATGGAGGTCCGGTGTCCCGTCGTCGTCGTGGTCGTGGTGGTGCTCGAGTCCATGGTCGTGAGCGCCCTCGTGAATGGCGGCCGCCCGCCGCGCCCTCACCCGCCGCCGAACCTCGGCGACCAGCATCCACCCGCCGAGGACCGCGATCGTCACCGCGGCGATCGCCGGTGCTGCACGAACGACGAGGTCGGGCGGAAGGAGGCCCTGCGCGCCGACGACCAGCGCGGCGATGACGAGGATTCCCAGCGTGTGCGACACGGTCACCGCCATCCCGAGGCCGACGGCGTGGATCGGGCGGCCTCGCGACCCGACGAGGTACGCAGCCATGAGCGTCTTGCCGTGGCCCGGGGTGAGGGCGTGACCCGCGCCGAGCGCGAACGCGGTGCCCAATGAGATCAGCAGCATGAGCGGCGTTACGTCGGCCGCGCGGAAGATCACCGGCAGCTCCCCGCCGATTCCGCCCGGAACGGCGCCGACCGCGTTTTCCGCAACCGGGTAGTCCGCCGTCGCGGCGCCGCCTCCGCCCGGGGTCGCCGTGATCGTCGCCGAGCGGATGTCGAGCGGCTGGCTGATCAGGTCGGCAGGGTAGGCGGTCAGTCGCCCGGACGGGCTCGTCTCCGGCAGCCCGTCAGCGTCGACGGTCACGCCGTCGCCGCTGGCGACGATCTCTCGCCAGCCGATCCGTTCCGGGTAGGAGGCGTCCTCAAACGAGATGGAGCTGTGAGCAGTCAGCGGCTCCGCGAGGGGGGCGACGAACCCACATTCGAGCCGCATCGTCGAGAGCCCGCCAAGGCCGGCTGGAAAGGAGATCGCCGCGCTCGTCTGGGCGGGCGTCAAGGATGCGCCATCGACCGCGAGGTGCAGGGCCTTCGCCTGCCGCGCACAGGCCGGCGACTGGGCGGCCGCCGCCTCGGCGTCGCTCACCGTCCCGTCGCCGTCGGTGTCCATGTGCTGGCGTTCCTGGAATGTCGGGATCTCTGCCAGGTCGATGACGACATCGAGCCGAATCTCGGACGGGGCGACGGTGATCCCCGCGTAGTGGTTGATCGTGAAGTTGCCGAGCGGATGGGCCTCGACGGGGTGGGCAGCGGCCAGCGCCGCAGTGACCGCGGTAACGGCGAGGAAAGCGCGGATGGAGCGTCGCCACATGACGACGAGGGTACGCGGACCCCGGAGATTCGGATGACCGCGTTCGACGGCCAGATAGACTCGCACGATGCCCACCAGAGGCTGGTTCATCACGATCGAAGGGCCCGAGGGCTCCGGGAAGACGACGCACGCCGGCCGTCTGCTCGCCTACCTCGAGGCCAATGGCGTTCGGGCGATCGGAACGCGCGAGCCCGGCGGCACGGCGCTCGGCGAGCACATCCGCGACCTCCTCCTCGAGTCCGCCGATCGGGACCACGACCCGCTCGCCGATGCACTGCTCTTCAGCGCCGCGCGCCGCCAGCTCGTCCAGGAAGTGATCCGTCCGGCGCTCCTCGCCGGAACCACGGTCGTGTGCGCCCGCTTCGCCGATTCGACGCTCGCCTACCAGGGCTATGGCTCCGGCCTGCCGCTCGACGATCTGCGAGCGCTCGAGCGGGTCGCGACCGGCGGTCTCAAGCCTGATCTGACAGTGCTCCTCGACGTGCCGCCGGAGGTCGGCCTTCGCCGCAAAGGCCCCGACGACCGGACACGCTTCGAGCTCGCCTTCGACCTCGACTTCCACGCACGAGTCCGCGACGGATTCCTCGCGCTCGCTGCGGCCGAACCGCGCCGTTTCGCCGTCATCGATGCCTCCACCGCTACCGGCGCCGTGTGGGAGGCGGTTCGCGCCGCCGCGGATCGCCTGATCGCGTCATCAGAGGCCAGCGGTGAACCGGAACGGGCCGGAGAACGCATACAGCGGTGAACGACCGGGACGGCGGGCTCTCGGGACGCGTCGCAACGCCGACCGACGTTGCGGATCGGGCGGTGCTCGCCCGTGTCGCCGATGGTGAGCTCGACGCGCTGCAGGACCTCTACGACCGATACCGAACGATGGCCTATTCGATTGCACTCCGGATCACGGCCGACGCCGCCCTCGCCGAGGACGTCGTCCAGGACGCGTTTCTCGGCGCGTGGCGCAACGCCGCGCGCTACATCGAGGGCCGTGGCAGCGTGAAGACGTGGCTGCTGTCGATCGTCCACCACCGTGCCGTCGATGCCGTCCGCCGCCGCCGCCCCGCCAGCGAGCTGCCCGACGTCGAAACGCCACCGCCGGCGGCGCTCACGTTGCCGGACATCTGGGGCGAGGTCGCCGGTAATCTCGACCGCGCGGAGATCGCGTCGGCGCTCGCGACGCTCTCGGATGTTCAGCGGGAGGCGATCGAACTGGCGTATTTCGGTGGGCTGACCCAGGTCGAGATCGCCGACAGGACCGGCGCCCCGCTCGGGACCGTGAAGAGCCGGATCCGCCTCGGCTTGCTCGCGATGCGGACGGCCCTGGTCGGCGAAGTCGCCGAAGGCGGCTCGCCGTGACCCAGCAGCCGACGCCGATGAGCCACGAGCAGGCGCTCGACCTTGCGCCGCTGTACGTCGTTGGGGCGCTCGAGGAGGCCGAGATGGCCGCCGTCCGCGAGCATCTGGCGACGTGCCCGGAGTCGCATGCCGTGTTCGAGGAGCTGGGCGGCGTCGTGCCGTATCTGCTCGACGACCCGTCGCTCGAGCTGGTCGAACCGCCGGCCGCGCTCGGTGATCGGATCATGGCCGCCGCCACGGCCGATCTCGCGGAACGTACTGCGATCGCGGAGCGGACAGCGCCGGTGCCCGCGGCAGAGCGGACGACGCCGATCCCCTTCCCGTCGGCCGAGGAACGAGGCGAGCGGACTCGCGCTCGGCGCAGCCCGCTGACCTGGGTCGCCGCGATCGCCGCGGTGCTCGCGATCGCCGTCCTCGGTGCGTGGAACGTCTCCCTCCAGGGGCAGGTGAACGACCTCGAGCAGCAGGTCGGCGCGGCGCAGGAATATCGAGACGCCGTTGCCGCCGTGCTTGATGTCGCCTCCGCGCCGGGCAGCCAGACCGCGGTCCTCCAGCCGGTGTCCAGCGGCGGGCCGCGCGGGCTGGCCGCGGTCGGGTCGGACGGGTCGATCCAGTTCGCGATGCAGGATCTCGCGCCGACGAGCGGCAGCCAGGTCTATGAGACGTGGGCGATCGTCGGCGACAACGCGCCGGTGCCGCTCGGCAGCTTCCAGGTCGACGCGAGCGGCATCGCCTCGTTCACGTCGCAACGGGGACCGGCCGATCCAGGCATTGTCGTCGCGGTCTCGCGCGAGCCGGCCGCAGGAGCGACGAGCCCGACCGAGGTGGTCTCTGCGGGGCAGGCCGCTCCGCCTGCGACCTAGCCGGCCGCGGTCTCGAGCGAGCCGCGACCCTCGGCTCGACCGCGTTCCAGCGCCGCCTGCGCGGCGGCGATGATCGCGTCAGCGTCCGTCCCATCGACCGGGAACCGGGCGACGCCCGCCGACACCGACACACGCCGGCCGCCGATCTCCGGCAGCTCCGCCACGCCGTCGAGGACACGCCGCGCGACGGTGAGCCCGGCCGAACC
>DASUFO010000062.1:0-26212 GCA_036274475.1 Candidatus Limnocylindrales bacterium | reverse complement strand
CACGTCGCGTGGAACGTCCTGCTCAAGACCGCCGGCGACCCGCTTCGGGCCGCGGCGGTCGGGATGTCGACGGCGGCGCTCATCATCATCCCGGCCGCGACGATCGGCTGGCTCGCGAACGGCGCCGACCCGATCCCGGTCCAGGCCCTCGCCGTCGGGACGCTGTCGGGGATCCTCGAGGCTGCCTATTTCGTGCTGCTGGCGGCCGGCTATCGACGGGGCGACCTGTCCGTCGTCTATCCGATCGCGCGTGGAACTGCGCCACTCCTCGCGGTCGCCATCGGCATCTTCATCCTCGGGGAGCAGCTCCACCCCGAGGGCTACATCGGCGTCACGCTGCTGCTCGCCGGGATGCTGTCGCTGCAGCGCCCGTGGCGGTTCTTTCGCCGCTCGGCCGATGGCGCCGGCTGGGACCCGGCGGTTGGCTTCGCGCTGCTGACGGGCGTGATGATCGCCGCGTACTCGGCGGTCGACAGCGTCGGGACGCGGCTCGTCGACCCGTGGCTGTACGCGGGGCTGATCTGGGCAAGCGGTGTGTTCTTCCTCTGGTTGTGGATCCTCGGGACGAGGGTCTACCGGCGCTGGACCGCCCCCGACGCGGAGCCGTTCAACACCCGGATGGCCGCCACCGGCGGACTGTTCACCCTGGCCGCGTACCTCTTGATCCTCACCGCGTTCAGCGTCGCGCCGCTGACGGCGGTCGCGCCGCTCCGGGAGTCGGCGATCGTCATCGCCTCGGCGTGGGGTGCGCTCCGACTCCGCGAGGCCGGCGGTGACCGCGGCGAGGCCGCTCGCCGGATTGGGGCCTCGGCGCTCGTCGTTGCGGGTTCGATCCTGCTCGCGCTGGACGGCTAGCGCCTTCGAAACCGACTTTTGAACCATCTTCGGCACCTTCTCCGCCAATACGGCAGATCGCCCGAGGTCCGAGCGATCAGGATCCGCAGCGAGGGATCGCGTGACAAACGCGGAGCTGGTCAGGAAGGGGCGAGCAGGGGATCGAGACGCGTTCGATCTCGTCATGACCGCGCAGATCGATCATCTCTATCGGATCGCGCGACTGATCCTCCGGGACACGGATCGGGCCGAGGACGCCGTGCAGGAGGCCCTCGTCCGATGCTGGCGTGACCTGCGCACGCTCCGCGATCCGGACCGGTTCGACGCGTGGTTGAACCGGCTGCTGCTCCGATGTGTCACCGACGAGGCTCGGCGCGAACGTCGACATGCGGCGAGCCTCGTGGTGCTCAACGCGGAACCTCGACAACTGGACGACACCGGTACCGTCGCGGACCGGGATGAGCTCGCCCGGGTGTTCGGCCGGTTGTCGGTCGATCACCGGACGATGGTCGTGCTTCACCACTATCTCGGCTTCACGATCGAGGAGGCCGCCGCAACGATCGGGATTCCGGTCGGCACGGCGAAGTCCCGACTCCACTACGCGACCGACGCCCTGCGCGCCGCCCTCGAATCGGACGCGCGGGTCACCGCGACGAGGCAGGTCATGGCATGAGCACTGCATCGAACTTCGACCTGTCGATCGCGGCGTGGCTCGACGAGGAAGCTCGTGACGGTGCACCTGAGCGCCTGATCGACGCGACCCGTCGCCAACTCGAACGAACCAATCAGCGCCGGGCCATCTGGCCGGCGTGGAGGCTCTCACCGATGAATGCTCGTCTCGCCGTAGCGGCGGCGGCCGTCGTCATCGCCGCCGTCGGCGTCTACCTGATCCTGCCCCGGGCAAACGGCCCCGGGTTTCAGTCCTCACCGTCACCGACGCTGACCCCGGCGTCGCCGACACCAACCGTGCATGAGATTCCCGCAGGCGGACCGCTCGACGCGGGCCGATACGTGTTGCGGCCCTACATGACGACGGCACCTGGCCTGGAGGTCCTGTTTACGGTTCCGGACGGCTGGGACGTGTTCGGCAACTGGGCGCCACTCTCGCCGAAGGGGACCTCGGCGCCGGCCGGAAGCGGCCTCGCGTTCCTCAGCACGGGCAGCATCTACAGCGATCCGTGCCACTGGAGCAAGGATGGGGCCGTGACCGCGACCGTAGGTGACGTTGCCGTCGGGCCGACCGCGGCCGACCTCGCGAACGCCATCCACGCCCAGACCGCGTATACGTCGACCGTCCCGGTCGATGTGACGATCGACGGCTACACCGGAAAGCAACTCGACGTCGAGCTCCCGTCCGACATCGACGTTGCGACCGAGTGTGACAAAGAGGCGGGCACGTCGGAAGGGTCGTACTGGATGTGGACGCCGCTCGAGGCGGACGGGAACAATGTCTACGCGCAGGGTCCCGGCGAACGCCGTCACATCTCCATCGTCGATGTGGAGGGCGACCGGCTGATCCTCATGCACAACGACTACGCCGGCACGTCCGACGCCGACGTGGCCGCCGCTCAGGCCGTCTTCGACTCGATCGAGATCAACCCCTAGGTCGCGTCAGCGGGGAGTCGTTGCCTCGACGGTCGGACGCCGCCGCAGGAGCAGGCGCGAACCCAGGGTGCTGTTCACGAGCGCGACGCCGCCGATGATCAGCGCCGTGCCCAGGACGAGCCGGCCATCGACCGGCTCGTTCAGCACGATCGCCCCGAGCACGATGCCGTACAGCGGCAGCAGGTACGCGACCATCGACGTCCGCGTTGCGCCCCACCGGCCGAGCAGCCGGAAGAACACGAGATAGGCGAGGCCGGATCCGAACAGGCCGAGCCAGACGACCGCGAACAGGGACTCGATCGTGAACGTCGTAGCGAGCGGGTTCTCGAAGACGAACGCCAGCGTGGTCGTGATGACCAGGCCGAAGAAGACCTGGAAGATCGCCGGGATCATCGGCCGCAACCCGCGGATGTTGTGCTTCGCGTACACGGCGCCGAACGCGTACGAGATGGTCGACCCGATCAGGGCGATCTCGCCGGCCATGTCGCCGCTCGCAAGGTCCGCCGGGTTGAAGCCGACGAGGATCGCGACCCCCACGAACCCGACGACGAGCCCCAGGGCCCGGTTCGGCGTCAGCCGCTCGTCGCGGAGGAAGATCGCCGCGATGATCATCACGAACAGCGGCACCGCCGCGTTCAGGATTGCCGCGACCGACGAGTCGACCGACTGCTCCGCCCACGTGATCAGCGAGAACGGGATCGCGATGTTGATCGCGCCCATCACGAACAGGTGGCCGTAGATCCGGCCGAACGGCGGGAGCTTCTCGCGGGCTGCCGCGACGACGACGGAGAGCAGCCCGAACCCGATCAGCAGCCGCAGCATGATCAGCGTGAACGGCGTCAGGCCGTCTTCGACGCCGATCTTGATGAACAGGTAGCTGCTGCCCCAGAAGAAGCCGAGCAGGGCAAACAGGACGTAGTCGATCGGCGCGGTTCCTGGGTGAGCCGAGGTTGCTGGAGTGGTGTCGGACGAGGGGGTGGGCTGGGCAGGCGCGGTCATCCCGGAAGTCTAGCCGCGCCTTGGCCTAGTGTCCTGAGCCAATTCCGGCCGAAGACTCAGGACCAGTTGGACCGCCCGTCAACGGAAGTAGCCGGTGATATCCATGATCAGATTCGTCTTGGCTGCCCGTCGACGCTCATCGTCGGCCGCGCGTGTGTCTCCGCGAACGGCTGACGGCTCCCGTACGATGCGCGGCAGGAGGAGACTTCATGCAACTGTGGGGCGGCCGGTTCAGCGAGGAGAACGACGCTCGGGTCGCTGACTTCACGCGCTCCATCGAGATCGATGGTGAGCTCGCCCTCGACGACCTTCGTGGGTCGATCGCCCACGTTCGTGGACTCGGCCGGGCGGGGATCCTGACCGACGACGAGGTCGCGACGCTCGTCGAGGGGCTCGAGGGACTGACCGGGGATGTGGAGGCGGGGGCCGTCGAGTGGGACCCCGCCCTCGAGGACATCCACATGAACGTCGAGGCCGCACTCGTCGAGCGGGTCGGGCCGGTGGCGGGCAAGCTCCACACCGGACGGTCGCGGAACGATCAGGTCGCGACGGATCTCCGGCTCTGGCTCCGCCGCGCGATCGACCGGCTGGACGCCGCGCATGTCGAGATGGAGCGCGCGCTCGTCGGCCTCGCCGAGCGGGACGGCGAGGCCGTGCTTCCCGGGACAACCCACATCCAGCCGGCCCAGCCGGTCTTCTTCGCGCATCACCTGCTCGCCTACGTGGAGATGCTCGAGCGCGACCGTTCGCGCCTCGCGGACACGCGTCGTCGCGCGAACGTGAGCCCGCTCGGGTCAGGGGCGCTGGCCGGTGCCGGGTACCCGCTCGATCGCGAGGGAGTCGCCGCGGAGCTCGGGTTTGACGGCGTGACCGCGAACTCACTCGATGCCGTGAGCGACCGCGACTTTGTCGTCGACGCGTTGGCCGCGGCAGCGCTCGGGATGGTCCACCTCAGCCGGCTCGCCGAGGAGATCACGTGGTGGTCGAACCCGCGGTTCGGCTTCGTCCGCGTGTCCGACGCGTACTCGACCGGCAGTTCGATGATGCCGAACAAGCGGAACCCTGATCCGGCGGAGCTCGTACGCGGCCGTTCGGCGCGCGTCATCGCCGCATTGACCGCGGTCCTCGGAATCCTCAAGGGGCTGCCGCTCGCGTACCAGCGTGACCTGCAGGAGGACAAGCCGCCGTTGTTCGGAGCCATCGCGACGTGGGAGGCATCGCTCGCGGTGATGGCCGGGCTCATCGCGACCCTGACCGTTGACCGCGAGCGGATGCGGGCGGCAGCGGGCGAGGGCTACACGACCGCGACGGCGGTGGCGGACGCGCTCGTCCGGCGCGGCGTGCCGTTCCGGACCGCCCACCACGTGGTCGGGTCGCTCGTCGCGCAGGCGGAGTCGGAAGGGCTCGGGCTCGACGAGGTGCCGGACGCCATGATCGGACTCGCGCTCGGGGCGGCTGGCGATGAGACGGCACGGTCGCTCGCGGGGGAGGAAGACTTCGGCGAGCTGATTCGTGGCGCGGCGTCGGTCGAGGGTGCGCTCGAAGCGGCCGATGTCGTGGGTGGCACCGCGCCCTCGCGGGTCGCGGCGGCGCTCGCAGCGGCCAAGACCCGACTCGCGTAGAGCCAGGCCAGCGATGCAGCAGCTGCATCGGATTGCAACCAACGAGCCTGACCCGTCGCGCGCGCGGACGTTTGAGTGGCCAGCCGCGACGGCCGCCCCGTTGGTCTGTCTCAGGGTAATGCCGCCGCGGCATGAACGAGCCGATCTCCAGGCGGCCGTATCAGTTAGCTTCGATCGCGTGGTTCGCTGAGCTCGAGCACAGGTGCCCGTCCGGGCCTCGGAATCTCGAGATCGTACCGGCGGCCCGCCGGCGCCTCGCGTTACCATCGGCGCCACCGCTCGGAGGGTCGGATGCTCAGCCTGGACACGATTCGCGAAGCCCCCAAGGCGCTCCTCCACGACCACCTCGACGGTGGCCTGCGGCCCGAGACGATCGTCGACCTCGCCCGCGAGTTCGGCTACGACAACCTCCCGACGACCGATCCGGCCGAGCTCGCCGCGTGGATGCGTCGCGGCGCCGACCGGAAGTCGCTCGAGCTGTATCTCGAGACGTTCGCCCACACCGTCGGCGTTCTCCAGGAGCGCGACGCGATCATCCGCGTCGCCGCGGAGTGCGCCGAGGACCTCGCCGCGGATGGCGTGGTCTATGCGGAGGTTCGATACGCGCCGGAGCTCTCGACCGAGCGCGGCATGACGCTCGACGAGGTCGTCGAGGCGAACCTCGAGGGCTTCCGTCTCGGGAGCGAGCGTGCGGCGGCGTCCGGCAACCGGATCACGATGAAGGTCCTCGTCACCGCCATGCGCCAGGCGGCGCGGTCGGTCGAGGTCGCCGAATGTGCCGTCCGCTGGCGCGACGCCGGCGTCGTCGGCTTCGACGTCGCGGGTCCGGAGAAGGGCTATCCGCCGACGCGCTATCTCGACGCGTTCGACTACGTCCGGCGCGAGAACTTCCACATCACGATCCACGCCGGCGAGTCGTTCGGGCTGCCGTCGATCTGGGAGGCGCTCCAGTTCGCGGGCGCCGAGCGGCTCGGCCACGGCGTCCGGATCGTCGACGACATCGAGGTCCGGTCCGACGGTTCGGTCCATCTCGGGCGTCTGGCGGCGTTCGTCCGCGACCGCCGGGTGCCGCTCGAGATGTGCCCGACCTCGAACGTCCACACCGGCGCCGTCGGCTCGGTCGCCGAGCACCCGATCGACCTCCTGCGACGGCTCCGCTTCCGGGTCACGGTCAACACCGACAACCGGCTCATGAGCGGCGTTTCGATGACGTCGGAGTTCGCGGCGCTCGACGAGGCGTTCCGGATCGGGCTCGGCGAGATGGAGTGGATGACGATCAACGCGATGAAGTCCGCGTTCGCGCCGTTCGACGAACGACTCCGCGTCATCAACGAGGTCGTGAAGCCCGGCTATGCGCGCCTGCGCGCGCGAGAGTCGTCGGTCGTCACGGTCTGAAACCTTTCGGGCCTGGCGTGTCTCGATGAGGTGAGGGAGTGCCCGCCTTCGCCTTCATCAGTTCGTCCGGAGACCCGCATGTCGATCCGATTCACGCGCCGCGCCTGGCCGGCACTCGTCCTGGCCGCCGTCCTCGCGGTCTCGCTGCCCGCGGCCGTTGAGGCGGCCAGCGTCACGATCCATCTCCGGGAGGCGCTCAGCGCGAAGACGTTGACGGTCGCTCCGGGAACGACGGTCCGCTGGGCGAACGAGTCCGATGAGCGCCACCGAATGCGGTCCCGGACCGGCCCAGTCGAGTTCGACTCGGGCAACATCGAGCCCGGTGAGTCGTACGCGTTCACGTTCACGGTTCCCGGCTCGTATCCGTATCTGGATGACCGCGATCGCGACGACCCGGGCTTCCACGGGACGATCGTCGTCGCGTCGGGCGGTTCATCCGGCGGGTCGGGCGGGTCGGGTACCGGTGGATCCGGCGGCTCGGCTGCGAATCCACCGGGCGGTGGCGGCGGCGCGGCGCCCGCGGCTGCGACGGTTCACATGGCGAACCGCGAATTCGGGCCCAGCTCGGTGACGATCGCAGCCGGCGGGAGCGTCACGTTCCTGAACGACGACGACCGCGAACACACGGCGTCGGGCGATGCGTTCGACACCGGCGTGCTGAAGAGCGGCGCCCGTTCGACCCAGAAGTTCGCGTCGGCCGGGACGTTCTCGTTCCTGTGCCAGATCCATCCCGACATGCGCGGCACGGTCAACGTCCGGGGCGGGTCGGGTGCCGTGCCGCCGCCCGCCGCGACGCCGAAGCCGACCCCAAAGCCAACGCTCGTCCCGCCGATCGTCCCGGAGCCGGGCACGAAGGCGGCCTCGATCGTCGACTTCGCGTTCGAGCCCGATGCTCTCGAGGTCCAGGCCGGCACGACGGTGACCTGGCAGAACCGAGGCGACGCGCCACACACCGTGACCGCTTCAGACGGCTCGTTCGACTCCGGGATGATCGCGGCTGGCGCCACCTACGCTCGAACATTCGATTCGCCTGGAACGTTTGCCTTCGCCTGCACGTTTCATCCCGACATGACGGGAACCGTGATCGTCAGCGCCGGGGCCGCATCGCCAACGACAGCCGCGACTTCGAGCGCCTCACCGGAACCGTCCGGCACGCCCCCGGCGCTTCCCCTCGACGTTGCGTTCGACAACGGAGTCCCACCGGCCGCGGCCGAACCCGACGACACCTCGCCCGCGTCGGAGATCCGCGAGGGCGCCCTCAGGCTGCTTTTGGTCGGCGTCCTCGTCGCCGGCGGGCTGCTCGTCTTCGGCTTCATCGTCGCTGGAACAACCCGGCGGGGAGGTGAATCCCGAATCCGCTGACCGGCGAGTGGCGCCGTCCGTATCCTCACCGAATGAGCAATGGACGGTTTCTGGTCACGGGTGCCCTGGGTTGCGTCGGCGCGTGGACGGTCCGCGAGCTGCTTCGCGAGGGCACGCCGGTCGTCGGTTTCGATCTCGGCGAGAACCGGCGGCGACTCGCCCAGATCCTGGAGCCGGCCGATCTCGGTCGCCTGACGCTCGTGCGCGGCGACATCACGAAGCTCGACGAGATCGAGCGGACACTCGACGAGCACGGCATCACGAACGTCATCCACCTCGCCGCGCTCCAGGTCCCGTTTTGCCGCGCCGACCCACCCGCGGGCGCCGCCGTCAACGTCCTCGGTACCGTCAACGTCTTCGAGGCAGTCCGGCGCCGCGGTTTGACCTCGCCGGTGGTCTACGCGAGCTCGATGGCGGCGTACTCGGCGGACGACCTCGACCCGAACACCGGCCGGCTCGAAGAGGATGCGGAACCGCATCCCGCGAACCACTACGGCGTCTACAAGGTCGCGAACGAGGGCAATGCCCGGATCTATTGGGCCGAGACCGGCGTCGCGAGCGTCGGCGTCCGGCCGATGACCGTTTATGGCGTCGGCCGCGACCAGGGGATGACGAGCGGCCCCACGGTGGCGATCGCGGCGGCGGTGCTTGGCGAGCCGTACGAGATCGGGTTCGGCGGGTCGACCGTCTTCCAGTACGCCGGCGACGTGGCGAAAACGCTCCTGCTCGCGAGCCGGTCCGAACCGAAGGGGGCCAAGGTCTACAACCTCGGCGGCGAGGCCGTGGCGATCGCCGACTGGGTCGCGGCCATCGAGGACCTCGTCCCCGATGCGCGCGGCACGATCACGGTGGCCGACATCGAGCTGCCGTTTCCGCCGGCGATCGCCCACGAGTCGCTCGCGGAGCT
Source organism: Candidatus Limnocylindrales bacterium (assembly GCA_036274475.1). Lineage (GTDB taxonomy): Bacteria > Chloroflexota > Limnocylindria > Limnocylindrales > CSP1-4 > CF-46. The sequence goes on along the minus strand of DASUFO010000062.1, from coordinate 17,488 downwards.
CGGCAACGTGCCGGTGACGCCGTTCCGCGACGGCATCGCCGCATCGGCCGAGATCTACCGCCGGCTCGCCGCCGAAGGCCGCCTCAGCGGCGCCGAGCAGGGGGTTTCGTCAGCCGTCAGTCGGTGAAGTGGAACCCGTCGATGACCTCCTCGATGTAGAACTGCGGCGTGCTGGCCGATGTCCAGAAGCGGAGTACGTACGGCCGACCGTTGTGGACCGCCGCGACGTAGGCAAGGTTCTGGCCACCGCGGGCTGGGTACTCATAGCCAGACGAGAACTGGATCACGGCGGGCTCGCCGTCGAGAACGACATCCTCCCAGGTGGTGAGTGGCCCGTAGGAGATCGGGTGCAGCGCGAGCGCCGGTCCAACATCCTCGACCGATTGGATGACCGCCTCGTCGCACGTCTCCCAGCCGCTCCTGGGCGTGTCCGGGTCGCACGGCCGGATATGGCCACGCTGATCTCCGACGCGGATCTCGAGGTGTGTGCCGCCGCGGGCGGCATAGGCAACGGCCGGGTCGCGGCCCTTCGGGAGGCCCCAGCCCTCGGCGAGATCGGCACGGAACGAGCCGTCGGGCGCGACCAGCGTCAGCCCAAGCTCCGGTGCCTCCGGCGGAGGCGCAAACCGAATGCTGTCGATGATTCGAGCGTAGACATCTGGCGGCGCCGTGGCCGTCTTGTGGTTGATCGTGATGATGGCCGGCCGCCGTTCGCGGAACATGAACACGATGTGCTCGAGCTGCGGGTCGGCGCCCGGAGGTGGTCGGAGGATCCTTGACGGCAGTCCGTCGACGTCGCCTGGTTCGGCAGTCCAGTTCGGGTCGCCGCCGGTCAGGGTCTGCTCGAGGTCGTCGATCGACCTCTGGCCCTTTGCGATCAGGCCGCACACCGGATTGCAGTACGCGACGCGACCGCCTTCCGTGCCGAGGCTGATCGTGAGCGCGTCCTCGCCGTAGCGACGCATCTCGATCGGGAGCAAGCCTTCGATCTCGAACGGTCGCCCGGGCCACCAGCCGTCAGGCAGCTCGAGTGAATAGACACCGCCCTGCGCTGTGTGGCGGCCGAACCCGTCCGGCGAAGGTTCGTCCGTTGGCCCCTGTTTGGCCGGAAGGAATCGAATGGATGCGAGCGTCCGATCGACGAGGTCGAGCTCACCCGTGGTCCCCGGCTGCTGGAAGGCGACGATGAGGACGCGATCGTCATGAACGCCGACGACGTACGTCTCCGATGTCGACGATCCAATCGTCTGGTCGTAGACGGACCGACTGAGCCGCTGGGCGACGATCAGGTCGGGGACCGCCCCGAATGGCAGCGGCAGCCACGTCCCTGGGCCGACCTGGCCGCTGATCTGTGCCGTCAGCTCGTCGACGACGATGCCCGGGTCGTAGTCTGGAAGTGGCGACGCCTCGAACGACACGCAGAGGGGCAGGCAGACCTGGCCGCCGTACCCATGGCCGTGGCTGACCGACAGCATCCCCTCGGGCGCGTGGCCGGCAAAGGCGAGCCGGTCGCAGCATTCGTTCTGGGTCTCGGGCCAGCTCTCCGGAACGGCGAACTCGATGCCGTGGTCCGGATAGGCGACGCCACGCATCGCCCGCGGGGGCGAGGGATCCGGACGCTCCGGGTCCGGGAGGAAGCGGAGGCCCTCGACAACGTCCTTCAGGCCCGTGATCGTGGCGTCGGCGTCGGTCCAGCCTCGGATCAGATACGCGCGTCCCCCGTGGAACGCGGCGATGTAGACGACGACCTGTCCGCTGGGCGGAGGCCCGCCGAGCGAGATGTTCACGACGGTCGCCATCTCACCGTCGAGGATGACGCGGGATCGGTTCGTCGACGGCTTGGCCTCGCCGGGGAACATGATGTGGGCATTCGGGACGACCGCCGTGACCAGCTCGTCGAGCGTCCGGGGCGACGTCAGGCCGCACTCCTCCCAGCGACCCACCTGCCTGTCGCAGCGCCGAATGGCGCCCCTGTCGTCGGCTCGCCGAATCGACAGCTGTTGAGTCGAGCCGTCGGACGACGTTCGTATGGCGTAGATCGCACCCGGATCAGAGCCCGAAGCGGGCTTCCATCGTGGCGGGAGCAGGACCTCGAACGACCCGTCGAGGGGTCGCCAGCCCACCGAATCGGGTGGGGGAGTCGGCGATGGATCGGGCGTCCTCAGATCCGCGCCCGCGCCGATACCGAGTGCGACCGCCGCAACGGTCAGCGCCGCCACGGCGGCAGCGATTGCCCACGAACGGCGCGACTGGCTTCGGAGGGATGCCGGCGTTGGGAACCAGCGTCGCGGCCGCCGCTGCGGCAGCGTGTCGACTTGCTCGAGGGCATCGGCCGCGACCCAGTCCGGCGAACGGTCTGGGCCGCCGCCCGACAGCCACACCGTGAGCAGTCGGTCGAGATCGGCGTCGGACGTCATGCCGGTCCCTCCTGGATGATGGGCCGAGCATCGGCATCCACCGCCGCCCGCATCGCCTGGCGCGCGGCGAACAGGCGCGACTTGACCGTCCCAACGGAGATACCGAGCAGCGCCGCCGACTGTTGGAGTGTCAAGTCGCGGAAATACACGAGCACGAGGACCGCACGATGGTCGCACGACAGTCGGGCGAACGCTCGCTCCAGTTCGTCGCGGAACTCGAGCGACAGGTCCTCGCTCGGCGCGGCCCGATCCGCCTCGAGCAAGTCGACGATCGCAGGCAAGCGGCGTGTCTTTCGAAGGTGTGACCGGCAGCGGTTGACGACGATCCGGTGAGCCCAGGCGTCCATGCGGTCGGGATCGCGAAGCGACGGCAGATCTCGCCAGATGTCGACGAGCGTTGCCTGCACGGCATCGCCCGCGGCCTCCGGGTCACGCAGGATCCGGACCGCGACCGGATAGAGCTGGTGGCTGAGGTCTGTCGCAAGCCGGGCGAACGCGGCGCGATCACCGCTCCGAGCCTGCTCGACGACGATGCGATCCATAACGGGCATGGCGCAGGCTGCGACCGCCAGGTTCGATCTTTGCAATTCTGCGGCGCGATTCTTCAACGAATCCGCACTCAGCCCGCCGGCAGCTCCACGACGAACCGGCTGCCTCCGAAACCGTTCGGTTCGAGCCAGACCCGACCGCCCATCGCGTCCATCAGCCGCCGAGCCGCGAACAGCCCGATGCCGGATCCCCGCGATCGCCCGCGCCCGTCGATCCGCACGAACGGCTCGAACACGCTCTCCCAGTCCTCGACCGGGACGCCCGGCCCGTCGTCGGTGACGTAGACGCAGACGGTGTCGGCGTCGCGCCAGGCGCCGATGCTCACGCCGTCGTCCATCGGCGCGTATTTCGCCTCGTTGTCGAGGAGCTGCTCCAGGACCTGCTTGAAGCGCGCGGCATCGCCGACGGCGACGAGCGGTGCGGCGGGTCGCTCCCAGCGGATCGGGTGCGAGCGGAGCAGCAGCCGCAGCGTCTCGACGGTCTCGTCGACCGCCGCGACCGCGTCGAACGGCGACCGGGCGAGACCCGTCAGCCCCTCGCCTCGGGCCGAGGCGAGGATCGAATCGACCAGGTGGTCGAGCCGCGACACCTGCTCGAGCGCCGACGCCTGCCACTCGTCGGCCGACGGATTGGAAGCCGCCGCGCCACCCAGCAGCTCCACGTAGGCGCGAACGACCGCCAGCGGCGTCCGCAGCTCGTGGGTCACGACGGACATCAGCTCCGCCCGCGCCGCGTCGAGCGCGGTCAGCTCCGCGAGCCGCGCCTCGACCTCCGCCTGGAGGCGGCCCTTCTCCACGATCCCGGCGAGCAGCGCCCCGATCGTTCGAAGGAGGTCTACGTCCTCCGCGCCAAACTGCCGCCGCTCGCGGGTCTGGACGTTCAGCACGCCGATCACCCCGTCGTGCCAGACGAGCGGCACCGAGAGCATCGCGTGGAGGCCCTCGACGTCGAAGCCGCGAACCCAGGCGAAGCGCGGATCGACCGTCACGTCTTCGACCGCGATCGGCTCGCGTGACTCGGCGACGCGCCCGGTGATGCCCTCGCCCACGCCGAGGCTGACCCGGCCGACCTGCGACCTGTCGAGCCCGTTCGTCGCGGCGAGCGTCAGCCGCGGCTGGTCGCGATCCGCGAGATAGAACGAGCAGACCTCGACACCGAGCGCGGTCGTCGTCCCGTCGACGATCGCTCGCATCAGCTCGTCCCAGTCGCGAGCCTGCGTCGCAAGCCCGGCGATGTCGTGGAGGAAGGCAAGCTCCCGGAGTCGCCGCTCCGTCAGTGGCTCGGCAGCGGGCTGGCGAACGGCGCCCTCAGACATCGGGCCGGCAGACCGCTCGCTCCGCCATCGCGACGAGTCGGTCGGCCACGACATCGGCCGGCAGGCCGCTGCCGCTGAACAGCTCGTCGAATGCCTGGAAGCTCGTGATGACGGTCAGCATATCCGTCGCCTCGTCGACGGAGACGCCGTCACGGAGATAGCCCTGCGCAGCGAGCCGGCCGGCGATGGCGGCTTGCCCCGGCCGCCGCCCGTCCTCGATCGCCCGAACGGCGGCGACCGCGTCGGGATCGATCGCGCCGAGCGTGAACAGCGCCCGGGCGAGCTCCGGCATCGTCGCGTACATCGCGACCGCGGCCCGCTGGGCGCCGCGCATCGCCTCGAGCGCATCCGGCCGGCGGAACTCGTGGAGCAGGTTGTCGAAGCCTGCCTCGTCGCGAAGGTACCGGGCGAGCGCATCGAACAGGCCGGCCCGCGAGCCGTACAGCAGGTACACGGTCGAGCGCGAGACGCCGGCGGACCTGGCGACCTCGTCGACGCGTAACGCGCCTGACGGCCCGCGTTCCAGCGTCGCGCGCGCCGCGTCGAGGATCCGGCGCCGGGTGGCATCCGCCGCCTCGGCGCGTACCCGCTGTACATATCGACGTTTGTCCATGTCGCCCAATCCTACTTCATCGGACAGTGTGTCCACTGATCGGACATGACGTCCGATGAAATGTGGGAGAGGCGAAGAACAGCATGGAAACGATCGACACCTCAAGGCTGACGGGCGAAACCCGCGTTCCGGTCCTCGTCGTCGGCGCCGGGCCGGCGGGCCTCGTGACCGCGATCGGGCTCGCCCGGCACGGCGTCCGCTCGATGCTCATCGAGCGCCATCCATCTACCTCGATCTTTCCGCGGGCGACCGGCGTCAGCACGCGATCGATGGAGATCTTCCGGGGCTGGGGCCTCGACGAGGCCGTTCGGAAGGGCGGCTGGCGGGTGGTCCCGCGCATGGCGATGGTCGAGCGGTTCGACGATCGCTCACCGGTCGAGATGCCGCTTGGCTTCCCGGACGAGGCCAAGAGCGCGGCGGTCAGCCCGACGACCGCGGCGGTCAGCCCGCAGGACCACCTGGAACCGGTGCTGCTCGACCACTATCGATCGCTCGGCGGCGACGCCCGCTTCTCGATGGAGCTCCTCTCGTTCGTGCAGGACGCCGACGGTGTCCGGGCGACGGTCCGAGACGTCGCGACGGGGGAGAGCCACGTCGTCCATGCCGACTACCTCGTCGGCACGGACGGCCATCGCAGCCCGGTCCGCGAGGGGCTCGGGATCGCGATGGAGGGCCCCGACGACCTCGGCCAGTTCTTCAGCATCCTCTTCCGGGCCGACCTGTCGCGGGTCCTCGGCGAACGGCGCTACGGGATCTACACCCTGGCCGGCGACGGTCCGCCGCGCGTCCTCGTCCCGAGCGGCGTCGACGATCGGTTCGTGTTCGCGATCCCGCTGCCGGCGAACCTCGACGGCTCGGCAATCGCCGCGATGTTCCCGCCGGAGCGCTGCACCGCGATGCTCCGCGAGCTCAGCGGTGACCCCGATCTCGACGTCGACATCCTCGCGACGAGCTCGTTCGCGTTCTCGGCCCAGGTCGCGGAGCGGTGGAGCGACGGACGGGTCTTCCTCGTCGGCGACGCCGCGCATCGGATGACGCCGCGCGGCGGCCGCGGCATGAACACCGCGATCGCGGACGCGTTCGACCTGTCGTGGAAGCTGGCGTTCGTGGAGCGGGGGATCGCCGACCCGGCGCTCCTCGCCACGTACGAGGCAGAACGCGGCCCGATCGGCCGGCGCAACGTCGCGATGTCGATGGTCCCGGGCGGTGGCAGTTCCGACGACGGTCTCACCGAGGACCTGGGCTGGGTGCTCGGCTCGCAGGAGGTGGCGTTCCCACCCGACGGCCGACCGGGCACGCGGGCGCCTCACGCCTGGCTCGAGATCGCCGGTCAGCGGCTCTCGACGCTGGATCTGTTCGGGCGCGGGCTGACGCTCGTCGCGAACGGGGCGGCCGACGCGTGGCGCCGGGCGGCGTGGGCGTGCATCCAGTACCCGGTGACCGTGCGATCGATTAGCGGCGAGGCCGCGGCGGCGTTCGGACTCGTCGATGGCGGTGCGGCCCTCGTGCGGCCGGACGGGGTCGTCGCCTGGCGGACCGAATCCCTGCCGGCCGACCCCGCGGCGCAGCTCCAGGCGGCGTGCGAGGCGGCGCTCGGCGGCAACCACGAACGCCCCTCAGCCGGAAAGGAGGCTGCGTGATGCTCCGGCGACTCGGTGCCGCCCTCGCGAGGGCGTGCCGCTACCTCGCGCTCGGCTACGGCGTGCCGCTGACCTGAGCGAGGGTCCACTCGACGCCCCGTGCCGTTACGACCGGCGCGGCGCGTTGTGTGCGTCCACGAGTGACCGATGCGGTTGAGCCGTTATCGGTCGAACGACCCATGAAATAAGGACCCGGCCCGCCGACGGATCGGTCGATGCTCCGATGACCCGGCCCCATCTCAGCGCCAATCTGCCAAGTGCCCGACATGGGCGAGATCGATGGGGAGAAACGAGATGGCTGGGAACGATTCCGGGGGCACGCGCCTCCTTCACGTGATCAGCACGCCGCGGGGGCTCGCGTCGAACACGGCCCGCGTATCGAGCTGCCTGCTCGAGGCGTTGCTGGAAGAGGACGAAGACCTCACGGTCACGACGCTCGACCTGTTCCGGGCAGACCTGCCGTCCGTCGCGGGCAAGAACATCGAGTCGAAGTACCGGCTGATGACGGGCCAGGCGATCGACGAATCGGCGATGGACTCATGGCACCAGATCGAGCGGACGATCGAGCAGTTCCTCGAGGCCGACGTCTACCTGCTCAGCGTCCCGATGTGGAACCTCGGCATCCCGTACGTGCTGAAGTACTACATCGACGCGATCGTTCAGCCGGGCTACCTGTTCCGCTACCTGCCGGACGGCAGCGTCGAAGGCCTCGCGAAGAACAAGACGATGCTGATCGCGACCTCGAGCGGCGGCGACTACTCGAACGAGTACGCGGCGGGGCTCAACTTCGTCGAGCCGTACCTGCGGGCGATCTTCGGGTTCGTCGGCATCACCGACATCACGTTCTTCCGGGCGCAGGGCATGGACATGGGCGTCGACGCCCGCAAGTCCGGTCAGCGGTCGGCGATCGCCGAGGCGCGCGAGTACGCGCGGAGTGGCGCGTGGCGGCCGGCTCGAACGGCGGCGATCCGTGAGCCCGAGGTTGTCCGGGCGATCGCGGTGTAAGGGGGTCCGACGTCAGCCGGCGGTTCTGTGGGGGAGGCTGCCTCCCGTCCTGGGCCGTCTTCCTGGTTGCCAGCCACGAATCCGGGGCCGAAACAGCGGTGCGCAGAGCCTGGAGCCCGTCTTCTTGGTTGCCAGCCACGAATCCGGGGCCGAAGGAGCGGTCAACAGAGCCTGGAGCCCGTCTTCTTGGTTGCCAGCCACGAATCCGGGGCCGAGGGAGCGGTGCGCCGAGCCCGGACCCCGTTTTCTTGGTTGCCAGCCACGAATCCGGGGCCGAAGGAGCGCTGAGCCAGCCGTGACGCCACTTGGGGCCAGATTTCCTGGTTGCCAGCCGCGTTCGACGACGGCGCCCTGGAGGAGCCGCCTCAGCCGGCCGCGACCGGCTCCGGATCCGTGACCGAGACCGGCAAATCCTCGAGCAGCGGGTCGGTCCACGTCCACGCCGCGCCATGGCGCGCGCCAACTGCCCCGTGCCGCGCCGCCTCGACGCGGAGTGGCAAGCCGAAGATGCCGATGAACCCGACCGCGGCCGCGTGGTCGAACGCGTCGCCCTGGTCGTACGTGGCGAGATCCTTGTCGTAGAGGCTGAGCGGGGAGCGGCGACCGGCGACAACGGCGGAGCCGTGGTCCAACCGTACGCGAACCTCGCCCGAGACGACGCGCTGGGACGACGCCACGTAGCCGCGCAGATCGCGGTGCAGCGCGGAGAACCACAGCCCGTCGTACGTCAGCTGGGCCAGCTCGTTCGCGACGAGCCGGTTGAACCGCAGCGTGTCCTTCGTCAGCGTCAGCCCTTCGAGCGCCCGGTGCGCCTCGTGGAGGATCGTCGCGGCCGGCGCCTCGTAGATCTCGCGGCTCTTGATGCCGACAAGCCGATCCTCGACATGGTCGATCCGGCCGACACCGTGTTCACCGCCCAGCGCATGCAGTCGATCGACAAGCTCGACCGGCGGCAAGCGTGAGCCGTCGAGGGCGACCGGGATGCCGCCTTCGAACTCGATCGTGACCTCGACGGGCGAGGGGGCGGCCGACGCCGGGACCGTCCACTCGTACGCGTCCTCGGGCGGCGTCACCCACGGATCTTCGAGGATGCCCGTCTCACACGATCGGCCCCAGAGGTTGACGTCGATCGAATAGGGCGACGCCTTCGTGATCGGGATCTCGATGCCGCGCTCGATCGCGTAGTCGATCTCCTGGTCGCGCGTCAGGCCCATGCCGACGCGCATCGGCGCGACGACCTCGAGCCCGGGATCGAGGGCATGGGTCGCGACGTCGAACCGGACCTGGTCGTTGCCCTTGCCGGTGCAGCCGTGGGCGACCGCGTCGGCGCCCTCGCGCGCGGCAACCTCGACGAGGAGCTGGGCGATCAGCGGCCGGGCCAGCGCCGTCGCCAGCGGATACGCGCCCTGGTAGAGGGCGTTCGCCTGGAGGTGCGGCCACACGAAGTCGCGGACGAACCGATCGCGCGCGTCGACGACATACGCTCGCGACGCGCCGGCGGACATCGCCCGCCGTTCGACGCCCTCGCGCAGTGAACCGCCGCCGACGTCCACGGTGAGCGTCACGACCTCCGCGTCGAACTGCTCCCGCAGCCACGCGACCGCGACCGACGTATCCAGCCCGCCCGAGTAGGCGAGCACCACCTTCTTCATCCCGTGACCATCTCCTCGTTGCGCTCGGCCGCGACGGGCCGGGCGGCTTCTGCTCTGATCGCTTCGAAACGCTCGAGCCAGCGCTCCAGCCGGGCCTCGTCCGCGAAGAGGACAAGCAGCGTGTTGTCGCCGGCGAGCGTGCCTTCCTGCTCGGTCAGGTTGGAGTCGTCGATCGCCTGGGCGATGACGCTCGCTGTCCCCGGCGAACCGGTGACGAGCAGGATGAGGCCGCTCCGTCCGACCGTGACCGGGATGTCCTCGAGGATGCGGCGCAGGCGCTCATCGGACACGCGGCGCGGCGGCGGAGCGACGTCCTCCGGCGAGACATAGACGTGGCGGTCGCCGCGGGCGACCTTGATCAGGCCCAGCTCGGCGATGTCCCGACTGACGGTCGCCTGGGTGACGGCGATGCCGCGGTCGATCAACCGGTCGGCAAGCTCCTGCTGGCTGCCGACACCCTCGCGAACGATGATCTCGAGAATCGCCTTCTGGCGCTCACGCTTCGTCGGTCCCGAGTTCATGCCGCACCAACCGCCTTTCGGGTCGCCGTGAGCCGTGTCCCGAACGTCGGGTCGGTCAAAGCGCGTTCGAGCGCCCGGTCGGCCGAGGCGTCGGCGATGACCGCCTCGGCGCCGTCCCAGGCGAGCGCCGCGAGCGCCGCCCGGATCTTCGGAACCATGCCGCCGGCGATGACGCCGGAGTCGATGAGCGCCTCGGCCTCGGCGACGGTCAGCGTGTCGAGCCGGCGGCCTTCGGCGTCGCGGACGCCGTCGACGTCCGTGAGCAGGACGAGCTGGCGGGCGCCGATGCCGGCCGCGATGCCGGCGGCGACGTCGTCGGCGTTGACGTTGCAGACGATCCCGTCCTCGTCCCGCGCGAGCGGCGCGACGACCGGCACCTGGCCGCCGACCAGGATCGCGTCGAGAAGGTCGCGCCGGAGCCCGACGACGTGGGCGACGAGGCCGACGCCGGGCACGCGCTCGGCGATGAGGAGGCCGCCGTCGACACCCGAGAGGCCGACCGCGTCGACGCCCAGACCGCGCAGGCCCGCGACCAGCTCGCTGTTGACCACTCCCCGGAGAACCGCGGCGGCGACCTCGAGCGAGGCAGGATCGGTGACCCGCAGCCCGTTCTCGAAGCGCGACGGGACGCCCATCCGCTCGAGCCACTCGGTGATGCGCTTGCCGCCGCCGTGAACGAGCACGACCGGGCGGCGGCGCGCGATCGCGGCAACGTCCTCGAAGACCTGCCGCTGGTCCGAGATCGTCGTGCCACCCAACTTGATGACGAGGACTTCGCTCACGTCGTGTATTCCGAGTTCTCGATCACGTACTCCTCGGTCAGGTCGCAGCCGAACGCCTCGCCCGTGCCGTTCCCGAGCCCGAGATCGAGCCGGATCAGGAGCTCCGGCGAGTCCATGGCGGAACGGGCGGCGGCCCGGTCGAAGGCGACCGGACCGCCGCCACTGCCCCCGGAAAAAACGAGATGACCGGCGATCGCAATCCGGAGCTTGTCCGGGTCGACGACGGCCGGGGTGCCGCCGCGCTGGGCGGCCGTTTCGGGAGTCATGCCGGCGGCCTCGAGGACCGCGGCGTCGGCGAGTCTCGCGTTGCCCGCGGCGCCCGCGATCCGGCCCCAGTTGGGGTCGCGACCGTGAACGGCGGCCTTGACGAGGGATGAGCTGATGACGGCGCGGGCCACGGCTCGCGCATCGGCGTCGTCGATTGCGCCGGAGACCTGGCACGTGACGAGCGTGGTCGCGCCTTCGCCGTCCGCCGCCTGCTGGCGGGCCAGCTCGCGGGCAACCGCCTCGATCGCGAGCCCAAGCTCGCGCGATTCCGGCGAGCCCTCGCGGACCGGCGCGGCATCGGCGGCCCCGGAGGCCAGGAGGAAGACGGTGTCGTTCGTGCTCGTGTCGCCGTCGACGCTCAGCTGGTTCCACGTCCGGGCCGCAGCCGGCCGCAGGATCGAGTGGAGGAGTGCCGGCTCGACGGTCGCGTCGGTCAGGACGACCGCGAGCATCGTGGCCATCCTGGGATGAATCATGCCGACGCCCTTCGCGATCCCCGTAACGCGGACCGGCCGAACCGCAAGCCCATCCGGATCCGGCAGCGTGATCGTCACGCTCGCGGTCTTCGTCCGCGTGTCGGTCGTCCGCAGGGCCTCCGCGGCAGCGGCGAGTGCCTCGTCGGTGGCCTCGAGACGGGGAACGAGGTACGAGATCCCTGCCCCAACGCGGTCGAGCGGCAGCCGCGTCCCGATCACGCCGGTTGAGAGCAGCAGCGTCCGCTCCGGGGCAATCCCCAGGGAGCCGGCAAGGAGCGTCGCGACCTCCGCCTGGTCTCGGTCGCCCGCGGCGCCGGTCGCCGCGTTCGCGCAGCCGCTCGTCGAGATGACGGCCTCGGCGAGTCCGTACCCGCCGCGACCGGTGGCGGACGTCTCGCGCAGGTGCTTCTGCGAGAGCCGCACCGGTGCCGCGACGAACGCGTTCGGCGTGAACACGGCCGCCGCGCTGGCAGGAACCGCGCGCCCCGTCGCATCGGGGAGCGTCGCGATGATCGCCAAATCCGTCCGGCCCGACGCCTTGATCCCGGCCGCCGTGCCGCCGGCCCGGAAGCCGCCGGGCATCGTCGCCTTGCGCGCGACCGCCGGCAATTCCGACGGGAGCACCCCCAGCTCACTCGCGACCTTCGACACGCTCCTGTTCCCCCGGGGTGCGACGGCCGTCACGGGGCCAGCGGGAGCTGTTCGAGCCCCGCGGTCTCGGGCAGGCCGTGGACGATGTTGAACGCCTGAACGCCCTGGCCCGCGGCGCCTTTCACGAGGTTGTCAAGGACGCCGATCGCGAGAACGCGGCCGGTCCGCGCGTCGGCCGAGACGTGGACCCGGACGTGGTTGCTGCCGGTGACGTGCTTCGTCGCGGGCGGCGTCGCGACGACCGTGACGAACGGCTCCTCGGCGTAGGCCTCCGCGTAGAGCGCGTCGAGCTCAGCCTGGTCGATCGGCCGCGTCGGCCGGACGTGGCAGGCCGAGAGGATGCCGCGGGTCATCGGGATGAGGTGAGGCAGGAAGTCGACGTTCGCCGCGCCCGGGTTCGCCTCGGCGCCAGCCTCGCCACCGAGCCAGGCGAGCTCCTGCTCGATCTCGGCCACGTGGCGGTGGCCGCCGACGCCGTAGGCCTTCACGCTCTCGTTGACCTCGCCGAACATCATCTCGGGCTTCGGGTCGCGACCGGCCCCGGACACGCCGCTCTTGGCGTCGACGACCAGATCGCCGATGAGCCCGGCACGGGCGAGGGGAGCGAGGGCGAGGAGCGTCGTCGTCGGGTAGCAGCCGGGGCTGCCGACGATGGCGCGCGGTGCGGTCCGAAGTGCTTCGAGCTCTGCCCGGTGGAACTCGGGCAGGCCGTAGACCGCGTCGTCGAGGAGCTCCGGCGCCGAATGCTCGAAGCCATACCAGCGCGGATAGTCGGCCGGATTCCGGAGCCGGAAGTCCGGCCCGAGATCGATGACCGCGGTGCCGGACGCGGCGATGTCAGGGACCAGCTGTGCCGCTGTTCCGTGCGGCAGGGCGAGGAACACCGCGTCGACGTTCTCGGGCGACGCCGCGTCGAGCACGAGGCCGGTCGTCGCCAGGTGGGCGTGCGTCCCGCCGATCGGCTCGTCGGCACGACCGCGCGCGGTCAGCGCGACGATGTCGACGAAGGGATGGCGGTCGAGGATCCGGACCAGCTCGGAACCGACGTAGCCCGTCGCGCCGATGACCCCGACGCGAACATGATGGCCGGACTCAGGCCGGCGGTCCGTATCGGTCGCAAGCCCTTGCTGAAGGCCCGCGCTCACTGGCGCGCGAAGCCCTTCGCGGAGGGCTGCTTCTGGCCGGGACCTGGGATCGGGCGGACCGCCTGCATGAGCGCATGACTATACAACGTTCCTGCATAGTCATGCAATCAGCGGTGGGGGTGCAAACCGGCATGACCGCCCCGGCGAATCTCGACTACTTCGCTGGGAATACCGTAGGATGCGCGGACCGGGGCAGCTGAGCACGAGAGGGAGAGCCACCACAATGCCGAACGCCGTCCCCGCGGACGCGGCTACCCAGCTGCCGCCGGCCCGGATGATCGATCCCCGCGGCCATCGCTTCGGTGCTGGCGTGTCGTCGGTGATCCTCGTCGGCTCGTTTTTCGCCGGCTGGGTGCCGGGCGTAGCGCTCGTCCTGCTCTCGATCGGCGTCAGCGCGGCGTTCGGCCTGAAGTACTCGATCTACGGCGTCATCTGGCGCCGGATCGTGAAGATTGCCAAGCTCGGCAAGACCGAGCCCGAGCACGAGTATCCGCCGCGGTTCGCCCAGACGCTCGGCAGCATCGCGTTGATCCTGTCGCTGGTGTCGTTCGCGCTCGGTGCGACGACGCTCGGCTGGGTCCTGGCGCTCGGCGTCGCCGGCCTCCAGGGCGTGCTCGGGATCACGGGCTACTGCCTCGGCTGCCGACTCTACTTCCTGCGCTGGTGGATCCCGGACGTCGTCACCTCGATCTGGACGCGCGGCGCGCGGAAGCAGGTCATCCAGACGCAGCCGATCCGCTACGGCTGAGAGGCGCCGAACACCACTCCCCGGTGACCGGGGTATCGTCGTCGACATGTCGAACGCATCGCTGGGCCTGCCAGAGGACCTGCAGGCGTACCTCGTCCGCCATGGCGTGCGCGAGCCGGAGATCCTGAAGCGACTCCGCGACGAGACCGCGCTGCTGCCCCAGCACAACATGCAGATCGCGCCGGAGCAGGGCGCGCTGCTCGCGCTCCTCGTCGAGCTGATGGGCGCCAGGCGCTGCATCGAGATCGGCACGTTCACCGGCTACAGCTCGCTCGTCGTGGCGATGGCGATGCCGGCCGACGGCACGATCGTGTGCTGCGACGTTTCGGAGGAGTGGACCTCGGTCGCCCGGCGGTATTGGGCCGAAGCCGGCGTCGCCGACCGGGTCGACCTCCGGCTCGGACCGGCGATCGAGACGATGGACCAGCTGCTTGCCGGCGGCGCCGAGGGCACGTTCGACTTCGCGTTCGTCGACGCCCGCAAGAAGGAGTACCCCGACTACCACGAGCGGGTCATCCGATTGCTTCGGGCGGGCGGTCTGGCCGCCTACGACAACGTGCTCTGGGGTGGCGCCGTGATCGACGAGTCGATGCAGGATGAGGACACGCTCGGCGTGCGGCGGCTCAACGAGCGCCTCGCAGCGGACGAACGGGTTTCGATCGCGATGGTGCCGATCGCCGATGGAGTGACGCTCGCCCGAAAGCGATAGCCTGGAACCCCGCCACCGCGGGGCGTGCATCAGATGAACCTACGGACACACGGGCAGCGACCCGAGCCCGCAAACGCGTCGTTTCCGTTCACTCAACGAACCGAAGTTTGACCATCCGCGGCCGCACGCGGGCGATTCGGTTCGTCCGACGCACGAATTCGCCGCTCGGCGGGGGTCCGGTTGCTTCTTGGTTCATTCGACGCACGTGCGTACCCGAAACGTGCATGAAACGAGCCGAAGATCGGAAGAGCGGCAGACGGCGAGAGAGGCGCTACTCGATGATGTCTGGCCGGCGGTACGGCCCGGTGATGACGACGAGCCCTTCTGCGACGTTCGGCTCGTCGCCAGCGCCACGGATTCGGAACCGATGGTGGATCTCGGTCGCACCCGCCGACAGCATCGCGTTGACGGGGCAGTACTTCGTCGCCGAAAGCTCGATCGCCCGGCGCAGCGCCGCCTCCGTGACCATCGGGCCCGAAACGACATGGACGAGCTCGATCTCGGTCAGCACCTGGGGGTACTCGGTTCGCTGGAGGGCCTGGGCCTCGATCTCGTAGCGATCGACGACCTGGCGCTTCTTCTCGAGGATCGTGATCACGTCCATCGCGGTGCACGACGCGAGCGACGCCAGGATCGACTCGACCGGGGAGTACTCGTTCTTCGCGAGCACGTCGCCGAAGACGTAGTCACGGCCGGTGCCGGTCTTTGCGGAGAAGGTCTCGCCGCCCTGGTGGACGAGCGTGGCCGTGCGGAACTTCATGGGCGGAGAGTAGCCGCGGAGCGGTGACGCGCGGCGCGGCTACGCACTCGCCGGCACGACCTCTGGCTCCGGAGCGGACTCCTCGTGGGCGAGGAACTGCTCGCGGTACAGCCGGGCGTAGAGCCCGCCGCGGGCGACCAGCTCGCGATGGGTGCCGCGCTCGACGATCCGGCCCCGCTCGTAAACCAGGATCTGGTCGGCCCGCAGGATCGTCGAAAGGCGGTGGGCGATCGCCAGCGTCGTCCGACCCTCCATGAGCCCGACGAGCGCCTTCTGGATCAACCGCTCCGACACGGTGTCGAGCGCCGAGGTTGCCTCGTCGAGGATGAGGATCCGTGGGTCCTTCAGCAGGACCCGGGCAATCGCGATCCGCTGCTTTTCGCCGCCGGACAGCTTGTAGCCGCGCTCACCGACGACCGTGTCGTAGCCCTCGGGGAGCTCCAGCACCCGCTCGTGGATCGCCGCGGCCCGCGTCGCCGCCTCGAGCTCGGCCTCGGTCGCGTCGGGCTTCGCGTAGAGCAGGTTCGCCCGAATCGTGTCGTGGAACAGGTATGTCTCCTGGGTCACGAAGCCGATCACGTCGCCGAGACTCTCCAGCGTGACCGACCGAACGTCGTGGCCGTCGATCTCGACCGAGCCGGCGTCAACGTCATACAGCCTCGGGACCAGGTACGTCGTCGATGTCTTGCCGGCTCCCGACGGGCCGACGAGCGCGACGAGCTGACCCGGCTCGATCGAGAAGTCGATGTCCTGGAGCTGGAACGGTGGCGCCAGGGCGATCGGCTCCGACTCCTCCTCGATCTCAGCCTCGACGGCGGCTTCGTCGGCGTTCAGCGCTGCCGGGGGATCGAGCGCAACCGTCGTCAGCGGATAGCCGAAGGACACACGGCTGAAGCGAACCGCGCCGCGGACGCTCGAGCGGTCGAGCGCCACCGCGTCGGGCGCGTCCGCGATCTCGGGCTCCATCTCGAGGTACTCGAAGATCCGATCGAACAGCGCGAGCGCCCCGTGGATCTCGACCTGGACGTTCAGCAGCTGGCCCAGCGGGAAGAACAGCCGCGACTGGAGCGTCGTGAACGCGACGATGTCACCGATGGTCGGCGCAGTCGGGTCGCCCTGGATCGTCAGGTAGCCGGCGAGCCAGTACACGAACGCCGGGGTGATCGAGAAGATCGTGCCGATGATCATGAAGAACCACCGGCCGACCATCGCCTGTCGGACCTGAAGTCGGGCGAGGTTGCGGTTCAGCTCGCTGAACTTGCCGATCGCCGCCGCCTGCTGGCCGAACGTCTTCGTCAGGAGCATCCCCGAGACCGACAGCGTCTCCTCGGTGACCGCTGTCATCTGCGCGAGGGATTCCTGCGTCTCGCCTCGGACCTCGCGGTTGACCTTGCCGACCCGGAACGTGAGGTACATGAAGAACGGCAGCAGCCCGAGCGACAGCAGCGTCAGCCGCCAGTCGATGAGGAACATGACGACGATCGTCGAGATCGCAATCGCGACGTTGCTCGTCACAGAGGCTGCGGTGTCGGTCACGACCGACTGAATGCCACCGACGTCGTTCGCCAGCCGGCTCTGGATCTCGCCCGTTTTCGTCTCGGTGAAGAACCGCAACGGCATCCGCTGAAGATGGGTGTAGAGCGCGGTCCGGAGGTCCTGCATCACGGACTGGCCGATGACGTTGTTGAGGTAGCTCTGTCCGACCCCGATCAGGCCCGACAGGATCGGCAGCACGATCATCAGCCCGACGAACAGGTTCAGGAGAAGCCAGTTCTCTTCGGGGATCGCGACGTCGATCAGCAGCTTCAGAAGCAGCGGGTTGATGAGGCCGATGAGGCTCGTCGCCAGGATCGCGACGAGGACGACCGCGATCTTCGCCTTGTACGGCGCAAAGAATCCGAGCATCCGCCGGAGCGTCTTCGCCCGGCGCTCCTTCGGCACCTTCTCGACCGGTCCAGCCGCCCCGCCGAAGCCGCGCCAACCGCCGCCACCGCCTCGCCGCGGTGCGGCCGCACCCGTCGACCCCGTGCTCGTCCCCAGGCGACCGAATCCGCCGCCACGTCCACTCATCCAGCCGACGCTATCACGGCGGCCAGATAGTTGCGTTCTGCAACCGACTCGCCAGGCGCCGCCCCCGCCCCCGCGCCCCTTCCGGGGCCGCCCGTTGCGCGAGGGCCGCTGCCAGCTGCGCCGGGTGCGGCTGCCCGCTGCCCCGCCGCCCCGCCGCCCCGCCGCCCC
>DASUFO010000061.1:0-80287 GCA_036274475.1 Candidatus Limnocylindrales bacterium | reverse complement strand
GTCAGGCGCACAACCTGGAGCTGGTCGAGTCGCGGCCGTTGCCGTCGGGCGTCATGCTCCTGACGTATCGGCTGGCCGGCCGCCCGACGTTTGGCAACGCGGGCTGAACGAGCGTTTGCCCGTCGGGTTCCGGATTTGGCGTGGGAGATCCGAACCTCGGGGGCTGGTGGCCCCAGCTTCGAGATCCCGCTCAGGGCGCCACGTTCGGGTTCACGTGGAAGACGTTGTCAGGGTCCCACGCCCGCTTCAGGGCGGCGAGCCGCTCGAGCTTCGCGTCGCCGTAGAACCGACGCGTTTCGTCGGGCCCGGAATCGGCGTTGCCGTTGGCGTACGCGCCCAGCGTGAAGTCGGGCTCGAGCAGCGCCATCGTGCGCCGGCACCAGTCGATGGCGCGGTCGTCGTCCGCCGCGTCGGACCAGTTCGCGTCGACGCTGACGTCGAACTGAGCGGAACGGCCGGTGTACGCGGTCGCTTCCTCCGGTACGCGCGAGATCGCCCCACCGAGCGACGTCACCGAGAAGGACACTCCGGACATCCCCGATTCGATCCGGTCGGCGACGTCCTCGAGGGCGTCCGGACGGACGTCGTTCGCGTTGTTGCTCTTGATGAACGAGCGGCTGCCCCAGGCGAATGCGAGGTCGTGGGCCGTCTGGACGTCGAGGTAGGGCTGGCTGCCGATCGAGCTCGTCAGCGTCGCCGGCCCGCTTCTCAGTCCCGCCGTATCGCGCTCGACGGCCGCGGCGTCGCCGCTGTGGTTCCAGGCGAAGAACGCGACCGGCTTGCCGAGCACCGCTTCCGGATAGCCTTCCTCGGCCGTCGCCCGCTCCATGCCGAAGATCGTGGCGACGGCGTCGGGCGCGCTGAGCGCGTACTCGCGCCAGATCCCCCAGAGCTCCTTGACCTCCGTCGCCGGAAACGTCAGGACGCCGCGGTGCAAGTCCGGCCCGAACTCGTGGAGCCGGAACTCGAAGGCCGTCGCGATCCCGAAGTTCCAGCCCGCGCCGCGGAGACCCCAGAACAGCTCGGGTTCTTCGCTCTCGCTGGCCCGAACAAGACGGCCGTCGGCCGTGACGAGCTCGACGGCAGTCAGGTTGTCGATCGTGAGGCCGAAGTGTCGCTGCAGCCGGCCGACGCCGCCACCGAGCGTCAGTCCGGCGACCCCGGTGTGACCCACAACGCCCACGGGGCAGACGAGCCCGTGCTCCTGCGCCGCGACGTCGAGCTCCCCGAGAAACGCGCCGCCATTGGCCCGGGCCGTCCGCTTCGAAGCGTCGACGTCGACACCACGCATGGCCGAGAGGTCGACGACGATTCCGCCGTCGGTGCCGCGGAGCCCCGCCGCACTGTGGCCGCCGGACTGAACCTGGATCTCCAGGTCGTGATCCCGCGCGAAGCGGACCGCCGTCGCGACCTTCGTCGCCGTCTCGGGGCGGACGATGACGGCCGGCCGTCGATCGTGGATTGCGTTCCAGAGCCGCCGGGCATCGTCATAGCCGGCGTCGTTCGCCGTGATGACCTCGCCGCAGGCTCGGCGGAGCTGGTCGAGATGCGCGGGCGCGAGCGGTGCGGTGGCCTCGGTCATGGTTTCCTCCGCTGTCCAGTGGGCATGTCAGGACAGGGTGCACACCTTACCGAAGACGGGCCGATCCGATTGCGCCGACCGAGAGGAGCCAATCAGCCCGAGAACGCGTCCAGCCAGGCGCGAACCGCCGGGACGTGTTCGTCATGGAGGTGATCGGTGAACGTGACCGACGACAGCGCGGCGCCGGCCCACGGAAACGCGTCCGGGTCGCTCAGCGTGGATTCCGGGATCGATTCGAGGGCGGCGATGAGGCGGTCGTAGGAGGCGTCGTAGTCGGCCACCAGCTGCTCCGGCGGCCGGCCGGCGTGCTGCTCGTGGATCCAGTCGTTGATCACATCGTCGTCATCGAGGTCCGCCGGCCACGGATTCGCCGGCTCGGGCTCGCCGGCCGCGACCGCTTCGAGCCGGCGAATCGTTCGGTTGCGCCAGCCGAGGAGGTGGCCGGCGAGGTCGCCGAACGTCCACTCGCCCATCGGCCCGGGATCCGCGTAGCGATCGGGCCCGACTTCGGCGGCCAGGGTCCGCCAGAAGCGTTGATCCTCACGCAGCGCCGCGATCTGCTCAGCTTTCGTCTGCATCGAATCCTCCATGTTCCGGCGCCGATCTTCACACGTTTGACGCAGCGACGACCTCGGGTGACGATGTCCCCGTGGGGAGGGTTCTCGCCGTCACCGCCGCCCTCTCTCTCGTCGTGGCGATCTTCGCGAGCCCGTCGCCGGTCGACGCGAAGCCGAACCCCAAGCCGCATCCCACCCCGAAGCCGACCCCGACGCCAACCGCCACGCCGGTGCCCGGAACGCTCAACGGCATCGACATCAGCTATCACCAGGGCTCGATCGACTGGAGTCGCGTCGCGGGCGCCGAGAAGACGTTTGCGTTCGTCCGGGCGAGCGCCGGCACCCTGACATCTGATCCCGCCTACCGCTCCAACGTCGCCGGAGCCCGTGCTGTCGGGCTCAAGGCCGGCTCGTATCACTTCGGCAACCCGGACTCCGCGCCGGACGACGCGGTGAACGAGGCGCGCTGGTTCCTGCAGAACGCCACGCTCGTGTCGGGCGACCTGATCCCGGTCCTCGATCTCGAGGTCTCGAACGGCCTGAGCGCCGCGGCGCTGACCACCTGGGCTCAGACCTGGCTGACCGAGGTCGAATCCGCGACCGGCGTTCGGCCCTTGATCTACACGAACCCGACGTTCTGGTCGGGCTCGATGGGCGGGACGGACTGGTTCGCCCGGAACGGCTATCGGCTGTGGGTGGCGCACTGGACGTCGGCGTCGCAGCCGACCGTTCCGGCCGCCAACTGGGCCGGCAACGGCTGGACGTTCTGGCAGCATTCCTCGAGGGGGACCGTGCCGGGCGTGAATGGCGAGGTCGACCTGGATCGCTTCAACGGGACGTCGCTGCCGGATTCGCTCTTCGTCCCGTAGCCGTTCATCGTCACGCGTCCATTCCGGCGCCGGCGATCCGGGCGTAGCCTCTGGCCGATGTCCCAGAACGTCGACGACCTGATCCTCGATCTGCTCGAGTGGATCGGACCCGGCCAGCGGCCCTACGCCGAGACGCTCGAGGCATGGCGGACCTCATGCCCGCGACTGCCGGTCTGGGAAGACGCCACGGACCGCGGCTTCATCGAGCGCCGTCGTGAGCCTGGTCAGATCGCGGTCGTCGCGGTGTCATCGGCCGGCGCCGCGCATCTGCGGGAGCGGAGGCGCGGCCCGACCGCCTGACTTCGTGAACGCGACGCTCACGGGCGGCGGGTCGTCAGGCCGCTTCGGACGCGCTGGATCAGACCGGCGACAGGAATCGCGACCCGGGAACGGACTGCACAGCGGAATCGGCGCGCACCGAGCACGGCGAGTCCCATATCCTCCGTCGAGGAGGGACACAACCGTGAACGAAGGAACACCCGGCGGATCCACGCCGAACCAGGAAGTCGACGCCTGGACGCCAGCCCCCGAACCGCCGGTCAGTGACGCCGCGGAACCAGCGGCGCCCCCGCCGCCGTACGACGGGCCGCCCCCGGTCGCCCCGCAGCCGCCTGCTCCGCCTGCGAAAGCGGGCCGGGGACGGACGATCCTCGTGATCGGGGCGATCGTCGTCTTCCTCGGGGTCGTCCTGTTCCTCGTCCGCAACAACGTGAATGCAGACGACCTCAAGGTCGGCGACTGCTTCAACATCCCGAACGGGACGACGATCTCGACCGTCGAGAAGCAGCCGTGCACCGAGACCCATAACGCCGAGGTGATCTTCATCGGCGAGTACACCGGTGACTCGTACCCGATCTCGCTGAGCCTCGACTCCTACCTTCAGGACAACTGCATCCCGGCGTTCGAGACCTATGTCGGCCGGCCGATCGACTCCGAGCCGGAGCTCGCCCTTGCGTACTTCTACCCGACGCGCGACGGCTGGGACGGCGGCGACCGGACGATCACGTGCTACATCTCGCAACCCGACGAGGGCCCGATGACGGAGTCGCTCAAGGGCTAGCTCCGGGCGATCACGTCGGCGCCGAATCGCTCGATCACGTCCGTTTCGGCCATTCGGGGCAGCGGGAAGAAGACGCCCTGCACGCCGACGTCCGCGAGTGCGCCCACGTTGTCGAGGACCTGCGACGCCTCGAGCGGCTCGCGGCTGCGCGGTTTCGTGACTGCCAACCCCGCGAACCGTTCGATCTCGTCGAAGTCTCGCCCGACGTCGTCACAGTGCCGCCGCAGGACGTCCATCTTGTGGCTGAACTCGGCCGGGTCGCTCGTGCCCTGATGGGTGGCGTCGGCGTACTTCGCGACGAGGCGGAGCGTCTTCCGCTCCCCTCCCCCGCCGATGAGGATCGGCGGGTGCGGCTGCTGGACGGGCGGCGGCACGTCGATCTGGGCGGCGAGGTGAATGCGCTTGCCGTCGAACGGGCCCGTCTCGCCACGCCACGCTCGGTGGGCGATCTGGAGGGCGTCCTCGAGGTACTCGAAGCGGTCGGTCCACGTGCCGTATTCGACGCCGAACGCCCGGTGCTCACGCTCGTTCCAGGCGGCGCCGATCCCGAGGTACGCACGGCCGCCCGAGAGCACGTCGAGCGTCGACGCCTGCTTCACGAGGATTGCCGGGTGGCGGTACGTGACGCCGGTCACGAGCGTCCCGAGCTTGACGCGAGTCGTCGCCGCGGCGAGGAACGCGAGCGAGAGCCAGCCCTCGAGGATCGCGTGGTCCCACTGGCGGAGCTGGACGAAGTGGTCCCAGACCCACAGCGAGTCGAAGCCGGCTGCCTCCGCCCGGCGGCCGATGTCGGCGAGGGTTTCGCCCATGCGGGCGTTGCCGCCGGGCCATTCGAAGTCGTTGATCTCGAGGCCGAACTTCACAAGAGAGATCCTCCGGGCAGGGGCTGGGCCTGCCCGGAGCGTAGCCCGACGCGGTGTCAGGCGCCCGCGCGGCGAACGATCCGAACGAACATTGCCACCGCAAGCGCGGCCACGGCGGCGATCAGCGGCCAGCTCGGTTCGGGATCGGGGACTGCCGCGGTCACCACTGGCGCGCTGTCGGTGTCGGGCGCGGCGAGCGCCTTGACCGCCGTGACGACGAACGCCGTCCGGCAGATCGCGATCGCCTGTTCGGTCGTCGGCACCGGACCGTACGCCGGATCTCCCTCCGCGACGCAGGTCTTGGCGACCTTGTCGTTGAAGTGGCCGGTGACGACGACCCAGCGTCCCTCGAAGCCGGCGAACCTCGTGTCGAGCGCCGGGGGAACGGCGACGGGAAGGAACGGACCGTCCGGCCAACCCTCGAACGCTCCGGAGTCCGTGACCGACAGGAAATGAGCCTGGGACACCAGCCATCGCGGCTCGATGGCCCAGGTCCGCGTTCCGCCGATGCCTTCGGGATGGCCGACGTAGCCGGTCAGCTCGATCGGCTGACTGTCCCAGCAGGCCGCGGCGCCCTCGGCGTACACGCCGTAGATGGGCCGGAACTGCTCGGTGAGTGGTCCAGGGTAGGTCGCGTCGACCGAGATGACCTGGGACAGTGATTCAGGTGGCGGGCAGACGCCGCTCGCGCTGGCCGCTCTTGGCGCCGCGAGGAATGCCGTCGCCGTGAGCGCCACGGCAACCAGGAAGCCGGCGCGCGAACCGACCGGATTCGACCGTTTTCGCTCTCGAGCCATCACACCTCTCCCAAGCCTCGGCAACCCCTCGCCGATGTGCCCGGGAGACGCCTCGAACCCCGCCATGTTGCGAGGGTGTCGGCTAGGCGACCCTCCGCATGTGGCCCGGCAACGCGGCCGCTGGTCGGAGCGTGATCGAGGGATGCGTCCCGACCTCGCCGGGAGCCAGCTCGAACCGCCAGCGCCGGGCGATCGTCGCGAGTAATACGACCGCCTCCATCATCGCGAACGACGAGCCGATGCACTTCCGCGAACCCAGCCCGAACGGGATGAACGCGCCACGAGGCAGCCGCTTCTCCAGGCCGTCGAGCCAGCGCTCCGGTCGGAATGCATCCGGCTCCGGATAGAACCGGGGGTCGCGGTGCGTCGTGTACATCGAGATCAGGACGATGTGGCCCCTGGGGATCTCGAGTCCGCCGACGGTGGTGTCGCGGATCGCCTCGCGCCCCGTGACATAGGCCGGTGGGTAGAGGCGCAGCGTCTCGTTGACGACCGCCTGGGTGAACGGCAGGCTCGGCACGTCCGTCGGCAGGGCGAACCGGCCGTCCAACACGGCCGAGAGCTCTGCCTCGAGCCGGTCGCGAGCCTCGGGATTCCGATCCAGGAGCAGGAATGCCCAGCTCAGGGCGAGCGCCGTCGTCTCGTGGCCCGCGAGCAGCAGCGTCATCACCTCGTCGCGAACCTGCCGCTCCGACATCCCGTTGCCGTGGTCGTCGCGAGACAGCAGCAGCATCGAGAGAAGGTCGCCGCGATCCTCGCCGGGCTGGCGCTCGCGGATGATGCGATAGACGACGCCGTCGAGGCGGCGCCTCGCCGCCGCCAGCCGTCGGTTGCCCGGCGTCGGAAGCCACGTCGGGATGAGAAAGCGCAGGCTCGCGAAGCGGAGGTAGTAGAAGTCCTGGATCCACGTCCCGATCCGGGCGACCTCCTCGATCCGGGCCGTCACGTCGGTGTCGAAGAGCGTGCGGGCGACGATCCGCAGCGTCAGGGCGGTCATCTCGTCGTGGACGTCGACGGCCTGGCCCTCGGACCACGACTCGACGGAATCCTCGGCGTAGCGGGCCATCGTCCGACCGTAGCCCTCGACCCGCTCCCGGTGGAATGCCGGCGCCGCCAGCCGTCGATGTCGCAGCCAGTCGTCGCCCTCGGCGGTCAGCAGCCCTCGACCCAGGAGCGGGATCAGCATCCGCGTTCCGAAGCTCTTCCGGAAATCGGCGGCACGATCGACGAGCACCTCCTCGATCTCGGCCGGGCCGAACGCGAGATGTGCCTTGAATGGCCCGAACCGGATCGGGACGAAGTCACCGTGGTCGTCGCGCCAGCGGCGGGGCGCCCCGACCGGCTCTGCGCCGTACTCCCCCATTACGCCCGACAGCAGGTTGCCGCGCGGACCCGCGCTCGTGTAGCGATGCTCGTACGTCGTTACGCGCTGCCGATCGAACGGCGGGCGATTGCTCGTTCCGGCCGGCGTGCCTCGATCGACCGGCACCCCCGTGGTCATGGCCAGACTGTAAACCGCTCGGCAACGAGTGCCGTCTCAGGCTGGGCCGAGCGGGCTGGGGTATCCCCGGACCTCCAAGCCGACGGTTCTCGGCGCCGCCGACATGCCATCGACGGTCAGGTCGGCGTGCATCGTCTGGATGATCCCCTCGCCCAGGTCGTTCGGCGGGACGTCGCCCCAGGACGCGGTGAGGCGGTGCCGAGCGCCGAGGATGCCGCGCGCATGGACCGTGACTCGTGCCGGATCGGCGCTGACCCGGATCATCGCGTTGACAGCCGAGACCAGCTCCCGCGGACGACCCTCATCGATCATCCAGAGAAGTGAGATCGGCATCGGCGCAGCAACGCGGCCGTATAGCCGCGTCCGCGCGGCGAAGAGCCCTTCGACCCGAAGATCGGGGTGGTCATCGATCTGCGTCGCGGACAGCCAGATCCAGCGGTCGGCGAGGCGACGGCCCCAGTAGTGATAGAACGTCCCCCGCAGGTCCGTCACATCGAACCGCTCGCCGCCAACGTCCACGGATCCGTCGAAGACCGCACAGGGCCATACGACGAGGGTGGTGTCGAACGGCTCCAGACGCGCGATCACGCCGCGCAGTGGGGAAAGCACCTGTCCTTGCGACCACGTCAGGTCCCAGCTGACATCGTCCGCCGAGCCGACGCACCGGCCGGGTTGAAGCGTCGCTCCACCGATCCGGACGCGGCCCGGTTCAGCCGACCAGTCCTGCGTTTCGGCGTGGATGACGCGACCTGCGCCTCGCAGCCACTGGCTCACCCGCACCTCGGCGCGCCCAGTCGCGCGTCGAACGATCAGGTCGACGAGGAACGCCAGGTCGCCGGCGTGGAACTTCCAGAACCAGTAGTCGAGTCGGGCGCCCGGGCGCGGATCGAATGGATCCATCGGTCCCTCCACAGGCCCCACCGGCAGTCACTGCACGGTACACGATCCCAGGCCCGCTCTGTAGGCCTCCCGTGGCGGGCTCGTCGGTCAGCCGACGGGTGAGGGTGTCAGCGCCGCGGCGATCTCCCTGGCCCACTGCTCGATCGCGTCCCATTCCCGGAAGTCGCCGGGCGGCAAGATCTTCGAAGAGATCGGCATCAACCGGACGAACCGCTCGGACATCGCCTTGGGCGGGTCATCGGGGTTGAAGGCGCCCATGAACACCTCGTGGCCTCGGGGATGGATGACGGCCGCCGACTCCTCGACTTTGCGGCGTCCGCCGCTGCCCGGTCCATCCTTCGGGCCGAGCGCGTTCGTGACCGGGTCCGCGTCCTGCGTCTCCTTCGACGACCCCGGCAGCGGCCCGCTGCTGAAGAGCCACGTCGGATGCGACGCCAGCGCGTCCTGGTGTCGGTGCATGAACTCGAGCGGCTCCTTGAGCCAGCTGCCCATGTAGACGCCGCTGCCGACGACGAACGCGTCGGCCGCGCTCACGTCGACCGGCTGGTCCGCGGCGGTGATGACCGCGTCGAGCCCCTCCGACTGGAGCACTTCGCCGATCCGCTCGGCGATCCCCCGCGTCGCTCCGTGTCGGCTGCCGTAGGCGACGAGCACCGTGGTCATGGCTGATCCTCCTCGGCCGGCGCGAGGCCGACCAGATGGCGTACGGCGTCAGCAAACGCCAGGATGGATCGAGCAGGTAGAGGCAAACGGCCCGAACGCCGAGCATCGGACGGGCTGAACGGATCGCGTCAGTGGGAGCTGACCGCGGGCTCTCGGCGGTCGGCCGGCCATTCCGGTTCCGCTGTCGGGCCCCGACCCAGCGCGGGCAGCCAGAGGCCGACGAAGCCCGGGACGGCGAACAGCAACGCCATCGCGATGATTGCGACCGATAGGCTCCCCTGCGTCAGCAACAGACCCGCCGCGACGGCCCCGAGCGGCCGCGTCGACTGCATCGCGGTTCGCAGCAGGGCGAAGACCCGACCTCGCATCTCCGGCGGGATGAGGCGCATCCGGATCGTCTGGGCCCACGGCGTGAGCGACGACGACAGCGCGCCCCACACGAAGAGGATCGCGCCGAGAATCACCGCCGGCGGCTGGAGCAGCCAGAGCAGGAGCACGAGCCCGCTCGTGAACAGCGCCCACGCGATCGAGCGCCCGAGCGGCCACCGCCAATCGACTGCACCGACGACCAGCAGCCCGGCGAGGTCGCCGGCCGTGAGCACGCTCAGCAACAGCCCGAACGTCTCCGACCCGGCATCCAGGACGTCGCGGACGTACAGCGGGATGACGACCGTCACGATGCCGCCCGCGATGTTCACGGACATGTAGAACAGCGTGATCGCGACGATCGCCGACGAGCTGAAGATGAACCGGACCGCCGGACCCAGACCTCTCGATCCCCCTGCCTGGGTCGTGTCGGCGGCCGTCGCGTCGCGGCCGCCTCGGCGCATCGCGAGGAGGCAGATCACGAAGATGAAATAGGTCAGCGCGTCGATGGCGAGGACGAACGGTGCGCCGACGATGGCGATCAGCAGCCCGGCGACGCCGGGCCCGACGAGCCCCGACAGGCTGAACGACAGCGACTCCATCGCGTTCGCGGTCGTCAGATCTTCGGACCGAACGAGCCTCGTGATGAGGCTCGGGATCCCCGCCGCGCTCGTCATGAACAGCAGGCCGTAGACCGCCGCGACGACGAACAGGTGCGCCGTCGTGAGCGCCCCGGCAGCAGCGGCGATCGGGACGCTCGCCATCGCGAGACCCCGGATCGCGTTGTCCGCGGCGAGGACTCTTCGTGGGTCGAAGGCATCGAGGATCGGCCCGGTCGCGATCCCGCCGATGATGACCGGCGCCGTGTGGATCGCTGCCAGCCAGCCGACGTCGGCCGCGGTCCCGCCACGCTCGACCAGCAGCCACAGGATCGCCACGAACGACATGCCGTCGCCGAGCGCGGAGATCGTCGCCCCGCCCCAGAGCAGCGCGAAGTCTCGCTGCCGGAGCAGGACGACGTAACGGCCCATGGCCGCATTGTCGTCGGCCGCGAGGCCAGCCCATGTCAGGTTCGGAGGTCGCGCCGTCCGCTCGGACGGTGCGCGCGATCAGCCCGTAGCCGGCTGATCGAGCGCGTCGGTGGCGGCGAGCGCCATCTCCAGGTGGCGATGGACGCCGCGCTCGGCGAACGCGTGTGCGCCCGGCTCGAAGATCGCGGTCAGCCGACGCCACGAGATCGCAACGTGGAACTCCATCAACAGCTCCGCGGACCGGAGATGCTCGTGGAGCGATGACGGGTCCGCCCAGCCGGCCCAGGCGTCGAGGTAGGCGCGTCGCATCGCGTGGCGGGCCGAGATGTCCTCGGTCCGGACGGTGAACGTGGCGACGTCGAGGAACGGGTGGCTCCAGCACGAGTCTGACCAGTCGAAGATCACGAGGCGATCACCGTCTCGCTGGACGTTCCAGGGGTGGAGGTCGCCGTGGACGAGCGTCGCCGGGACCGGGCCGGCCTCGAGCTCGCCGATGATGTCGTGGTAGCGCGGCAGGTTCGCAACGAGGCGGCCGCGCGTTGCCGGGTCCAGTTCTGGCGCAGCGCGCTCGTCCGTGATGATGCTCTCGAGCTCGCTGCCCAGGACGGCCAGCGAGCGGTCCTCGACGCCGAACAGAGCCGCCTCCTCGCCGCGGCCGATCCAGGCCTGCTGGATCCGTGCCATCTCGACGAGCCCTTCGGCCCAGCGGCTCGGCTCCTCGTAGCCAAGCTCCGTCCCGCCGAACGCGGCCATGACCAGATGCCCGTGCTGCGGGTCGATCGCAAGAACCTCAGGCACGCGGCCTGGATGCTCGAAGGCGAGGGCCTGGGTCAGCCGGGGTTCGTAACCGAACAGGCCGGGGACGCTCTTCACGATGACACGGCCCACGTCCGTATCGACTGCGAGGCGAGAAGACACCGCCCAGGACCCCAGCTGTTCGATCGGGCCGGTCGGGGTGCGGCCAAGCCCACGAAGGACGTCGATCAACCACGTCGCAGTCGCCTCGAACCAACCGGGTCGGGCCCACGTCGATCGCGCAGCCGCTGTGGTGCCGGAGCGCAGGTCGGCGATCCACTGACCCACATCGGCGCCGAACGGGCCGGCGTCGATGGTTCCGGCGGCATCGAAATCGAGCCACTCCAGACCTGCCGGGCACACCCACTGCGCGGGAAGCGCGTCGAACTCGTTCAGCGAGTGGCTCTCGGCCTTGTCCGGCGCCCAGTCAGAGCGAACCGTTCGAAGAAACGGCGAGGTGATCCCGGACGCGGATCGGGCCACCCGAACGGTGTCGACGGGCTCCGGATCTTCGAGCGTCCAGCGCGGCAGGCCCGGGACGTCACCGGCGACGACGAGCAGGCGGGATCGCGTCGCATCGGGGACGAGCGCCCGCTCGATCAACGTGTTCGCCACGCTGCAACCCTAGCGAGTTGCCGGCGCGTCATTCGGGCGATCGAGCAGCGCCCGCCGGATCGGACGCCGCTCGCGAAGGACTGTCTAGGGCGTCGAGACTTTCAGCGTGCTCGTCGATCCGTTGTACGTGAACGTGCCGCCGCGGTACTGCGAGTACGCCCCCGAGGCCGCGCTCACACTACCGACCTGATTGCCGCTGTTGAAATCATGGGCACCCTGGAGCGTGATGTTCTCCGGCGGTTTCTTGCCGATGAAGAACAGCGTCGTGGTCAGCATCGCCGTGTTCTGCGCATCCGTGCCGCCGGTCGTCACGCGGCGGACCGTCGCGTAGTGAGCGACGTCGGTAGAGCCACGGCGGGCGATTCCGCCCTCGTGCTGCCACCGGCCGGCCGCGTCGTCCACGTTCGTGAGCGTGTTGCGACTGAGCACGAGACTCATGGAGACTGCCATGGGAACCTCCCCCGAGGCGTGTTGGCGCTCTTGCCTACCTGGAGCGCCACTCGACAGGTCGCCCGAGGCTACGCCTGCGACGTCAGCCGTACGTCTCAGGTCTTCGGGCGCTCGCGGATGACCTTCTTCGGGTCCTTCTCGGGCTCGATGCCCTTGTACGAGGCCTGGCGAACGAGGCCGTCGCCGGTCCAGCCGGCAAACTCGGCGCGAATCACGAGCTCCGGCCGCAACCAGCTCGCGCCGCGGGCGGCGGCCTTCGGCGGCGCCTCCGCGAACGGCGGGTCGTCGGCGGCGAGCTTGCCGACGGCCGCCAGCAGGTCCGCTCGACTGCTGTCGGTGAAGCCTGCCCCGACCTTCCCGGCGTACCGCAGCGCCCCGTCCTCGTAGACGCCGACGAGCAGGGCGCCGAGGTCGACGGCCTTGCCTGTGCCCTTCGCCCAGCCACCCACGACGAGCTCCTGCTCCGGCCGGATCTTGATCTTCTGCCAGCGATCGGTCCGCTTGCCCGGGATGTAGGGGGACCGGCGATCCTTGGCCATGATCCCCTCGAGGCCGCGGACGCGGGCCGCCTCGAAGAAGCTGAGGCCGTTCGCTTCGATGTGTTCGCTGAGCCGGACGCGTGGATCCGGCTTGAGGATCGCAGCCAGCAGCCGGCGCCGCTCCTCGAGCGGCTCCTCGAGCAGCGAGCGACCGTCGAGGTGAAGCAGGTCGAACACCTCGTAGACGAATGGCGTTTCGGCCGCGGCCGGCCCTCCCCTGCCCTTGATCCGTGCCTGGAGTAGCGCGAAGTCCGGCTCCCCGTGGTCGTCGAGTGCGATCACCTCGCCGTCGACGATCGCCTCCTTCGCCCGGATCCACGAAGGCGGCTCGAGGAACGGCCCGAAATACCACTGCGCCGCGTCCTTCTCGCCGCGCGTCCAAAGTCGAACTGCTGAGCCGTCGACGACGGCCTCGACACGGAAGCCGTCCCACTTCACTTCGAACAGCCAGTCCGGATCGTCGAATGGGGCGCCCACGAGGGTCGCGAGCATCGGCGGAATGAACGTCGGCGTCGTCATCGCATCCGAGTGTACGGTCGATCGGTTGGCCGGCATCCGAGTCGCGTGATGATGTCCGAGTCGCGTGACCCGGATGTGGCCGAGAGGGAAAGGCCGCCGGGAGGGAGGAGGAGTCCCGGCGGCCGGTTGGTCGGTAGGTGTTCGGTTCTCAGACGAACCAGTGGCGGATCGGTGACGCGGCGAGGAGACGGAAGATTGCGATGACGTTCATGGCAGTGGCCCAGGTCGGGGTAGTGGTCAACTGGCCCAATCGTGCGAGTTCCACGGCGCTTGCGCTAGGTGACACGCGTCAGTCGCACTGTCAACTCGCGTACACGCATTGAGATTCGCAGCCGGACGACGCAGACGTCACGGATGTCGCATCAAGGCTGCGGAGGCCAACGGCGCCGTACCCTTCGTCGATGAGCTTCAACGTCGCCGCCGAGTCCTACGACCGGTTCATGGGCATCTGGGCCCAGCAGCTCGCTCGACCGTTCGCCGACTTCGCCGGGGTCGCGTCCGGGATGCGCGTCCTCGACGTGGGCTGCGGCCCGGGCGCCCTGACGACGGAGCTCGTCGCTCGGACGGGCGCCGACCACGTCGCCGCGGTCGATCCGTCGCCGACGTTCGTTGCCGCCGCCCGTGAACGCCTCCCCGGCGTCGACGTCCGGCAGGCGCCGGCAGAGGAACTCCCCTTCTCCGCCGAGACGTTCGACGCCGCCGTCGCTCAGCTCGTGGTCCATTTCATGGCGCATCCCGTCACGGGACTCCGCGAGATGGCGCG
This sequence comes from Candidatus Limnocylindrales bacterium, assembly GCA_036274475.1. Taxonomy (GTDB): domain Bacteria; phylum Chloroflexota; class Limnocylindria; order Limnocylindrales; family CSP1-4; genus CF-46. Next base: position 66,417 of record DASUFO010000061.1, on the reverse strand, counting down.
GGTCACCCTGCCAGGCGGTCCTGTAGCGGCGTGCGTCTGGGACTTCGGCGGCCAGCGTGGCCCGCTCGGCCCGTTCTGGGAGGCGGCACACGCCGTCGAGCACGCGGTCGTGGACGAGTCGCACCTCGCGGGCGCGCGGCGCGGCCATCTCAGCGAGCTGCTCAGGGCGGCCGGTCTGCGTGCCGTCGTCGAGGAGGAGTTGGCCGTGTCCCGGGGCTATGACAGCTTCGAGGCGTGGTGGGAGCCGTTCACGCGAGGGGTTGGTCCGGGCGGAGCGTACGTCGCGAGCCTGGCGCCGGAACAGGTCGAGGTCTTCCGCGAGCGGTGTCGGGCAGAGCTGCCGGCTGGGTCGTTCTCGCTCGACGCTGTGGCCTGGGCGGCCCGCGGCGTCAGGAGCTGATCGCCGCGAGGATCTGCCCGATCAGCGCAGGCGTGATCGGCCGATCGAGGAACTCGCGCACCCAGCCCTCGTTGTCGGCTCGCTGCTCGTCGGTCGTGGAGATCAGCCAGCGCCGGCACCCTTCCTGGGCGATGTGACAGAGCTGGGCAATCGGCATGGCGAAGTCGCGCGGACCAGCGACGCGGCCCGGACCGCCTGCGTCGGCGTAGGCACCGACGATCGCCCGAGCTCGGGTCGAATCGGCGCCGGCGTACTCGACGAGCACGGCTGCCAACTCCTGCGACGGGTCGTTGAGGCCGGCGTTGTCGAAGTCGAAGACGCACAGCTCGCCGTCCGCAGTCATCCGGACGTTGTCGGCCCACAGGTCACGGTGGCAGGTCCGGACAGAGCGAAGCGGCCCGCCCAGGAACGCCTCGAGCGCGACGAGCTCCGGCATCAGGGCGTCCAGCTCGTCGGCGAAGGGCGCGCCGCGGGCCCGCAGGGCATCGACGGTCTCCGCCCATCGCGACGCGCCGACGGGCTCCGTGTACCACGGGTCGACGCCGATCGTGCCCATGATGTCGACCTGGTGGAGCCGGGCCACGAGCCGGCCGACCGCGACCGGATCGACGGCGATATCGGGTGGATCCATGTCGACCCAGCTGTGCACGCGTGCCCGAACGTCACCGATCGTCGCGATGACGTCGCCGGCCGCCGTACGGCGGACCTCCGGCGTCCGAATGCCCGCGGCCCGGGCCGCCTCCTCGAAGGCCGCGCCCTCCAAAACCTCGCGCAACCCGACCTCGTCGATCTCCCCGACCTGCTTGACGGCCCACGTGCCGGCGTCGGTGTCCAGACGCCAGATCGAGCCGAGGCGACCGCTCGCAACGGGCCCGTCCGACAGGCGCCCGTCCAAACCCAGCGCGAACGCCGCGAGCAGCCCCGCGACGTCCTGTCGGCCCAAGCCTCGCATCACGATGCCACCATCGTGCGACAGAATGGCCGCCAGCGATGGCCCGCTACACGTTCTCCATCCACGTTGCCGCGCCGCCCGACCGGGTGTTCGACCTCTGGACGAACCTCGGGCGAATGGGCGAATGGGTGGGCGGCGTGACCGGCGTCACGGACGTCGCCGGGCCGGTCGATGAAGCCGGAACGACGTTCGTGGTGCATTTCGGGCCGGTCCGGAGCCCGACGGAGGTCCTCGAGGCCGACCGGCCGCATCGTTTCGCGACCCGGTTCGGCAACTGGATTCTGCGCGGCCGCTCGTCCGCGACGTTCGAGGCCGACGACGACGGCACGCGGCTGACGCAGGAGTTCGAGACGGTAGGCGTGATCTCGGCGATCTCGTCGTGGATCTTCTCGCGAGGCTCCTACGAGGGCAGCTTCCGGGGCGAGCTCGAGAAGTTCGGCCGGATCGCGGAGGCCGAGTCAAAGGATGTCAGCAGTCGCGGCTAGACTCGGGCCGATGTCGATACGCCTCTCCATCGGCGACCTGTGGCAGCCCTGCACGTAGCCGCAACGCAACCCAGCACGAAGCTCACGGCGCGCCAGCTCAACCGGGCGACGCTCGGACGGCAGGGTCTCCTCGAGCGCCAGCGGCTGCCGATTCGCGACGCGGTTCGGCGGGCCGTGGCGCTCCAGGCGCAGGAGGCTCCCTCGCCCTACATCGCGCTCTGGAACCGCGTCGCCGGGTTTGAGGCTGATGACCTCGACCGGGCGTTCGCCGAACAGACCGTCGTCAAGACCCAGCTGATGCGGGTCACCTTGCACGCCGTGGATGCCGTGGACTACCCAGCCTTCCACGAGGCGATGGAGCCGACGCTCCGCTCCGCACGGCTCTACGACCGCCGCTTTCGGTCTGAGGGCGTATCGATCGAGGACACGAAGGCGCTCGTGCCGGATCTGCTCGACTTCACGGCGACGCCGCGGTCGAACGCCGATGTCGAGCGCTGGCTCGAAGAGCGATTCGGTGAGCCAAAGCCGCGTATCTGGTGGGCGCTGCGGCAGTACGGACCATTCGTTCACGCGCCGGCCGGCCCGCCGTGGTCGTTCGGTCCCCGGCCGACCTACATCGCTGCTCAGGTCCCGGAGCGGCCGGGCGACTACGAGACTTCGGTCCAACACCTCGTCCGGCGCTACCTCGAGGGCTTCGGCCCGGCGACGATGCAGGACGTGGCTGCCTTCGGGACGATCCTCCGCCCGCCGATCCAGGAGGCACTGCGAGGCCTTGCCGACGAGCTCGTCGTGCTCGAGGGCCCGGGCAAGCAGCCGCTCTACGACGTTCCCGGCGGGCTCCTGCCATCGGAAGACGCGCCGGCCCCGCCGCGTCTCCTGCCGATGTGGGACAGCACGCTGCTCGCGTATGTCGACCGCAGCCGGATCATTCCGCCCGACTACCGCAGGATCGTGATCCGGAGCAACGGCGACGTCCTGCCGGCGCTGCTGGTTGACGGCTACGTCGCCGGCGTCTGGCGGCCACGGGACGACGGCATCGAGGCGACCGCATTCCACAAACTGCGTGAGCAGGACTGGGCTGGCGTTGCGGCTGAGGCCAGGACACTCAAGGCGTTCCTCGCGACCCGCGACCCGACGCCCTACACCCGCTACGCGCGGTGGTGGGCAGGGCTGCCCGCCGCCGAGATCCGCGTCCTGTAAATGGACATCCGTCAGGCGACGGCGTGACGTAGACGAGGCAGGATCACCGCTTCCATCACCGTCTGCTTCGGGGGAGGAATGATCACGTCAGCCAACGTGGCCCCGGCCGCGATCGACGCTTCGCCTGACGCCGCCAAGCGTGCTGCGCTTGTCCGCTATTTCGGGAACGAGGGCAAGGACCGCGAGACGTCGCACGAGATGTACGCGGATGACGCGATCCTCGAGTTTCCGCAGTCCGGTGAACGGTTCTTCGGCAAGCGGACGATCCAGGAATGGCGCGAGCGCTACCCGGCGAAGACAGACTTCCGGCTTCGACGGCTGTCCGGGGCCGGCGACGTCTGGTCGGCCGAGATCCTCATCTCGTACGAGGGAAGAGCGCCGATGTACGGGGTTGGTCTCTACGAGTTCCGTGGCGGCAAGGTTGTCCGTGAGGCCGTCTACGTCATGGACGGCTTCGACGCCCAGGAGTGGCGGGCACCGTGGGCGACCCGATTCGATCCGCTGGCCTCGATCGCGCCCGCCGAGTGGCGGGATGGCGTTCCGTTCGGCCTTGAGGCCGATCTGATCGCGAGCGACCAGACGAAGACCTGAGGGGGCCCGACTTAACCGGCGATCGACGTTTCGGGTGCCTCGCTCGGTCCGGCCTCGTCCGTTCCTTCTGGCAGAGCCGCTTCACGGGCGGTCTGGCTGAGGTGGCTCGCCTCGACGATCGTCGGCTGGTCGTCGCGGTCCTTCCATCGGGTCTGGACCTCGACCTCATCGTTCTCGCCCACGAGCCGGAGCACGACGTTGTAGCCGGCGCCGCTGTGCTCCACGGACTCGACCGTGGCCTCGCTCGCGGGAAGCGGCAACAGGGATACGACCTCGCCCATCCGCTGCCGTAGCTCGTTGCTCATCGATTCGGCTGCCTTGTCGACGTCGCCCGCGACGATCGCGTCGCAGAACTCCGTCGCACGGGCGCGAACGGCGTCAGCGTCCATCTCGCGTCCTCCTCTCCATGGTTCGCCAGCGCGTAGGGAAATCCCTGATGTTCGCTTCAGGCGTCGCTGGCACGCTCCGACCCGCCATGGGCTCACGGCGAGCCTTCTGAGCGTCTGGAGGGACAGTCGATGAGACAGGCTCGTGTTCGAACAATCCGTCCCGTGGGGGCGACTGGCAGACGTCTTGCAATCGTCGTCTCGGCGCTCCTGATGCTGTCCCTCATCGGCGTCGTGCCGACGATGGCCGCCGGCAATGGCACCGTCGACGCCCAGGTGACGATCGCCCGGGCGGCCGCGTGCCTCGAGATCTCGACGTCCGCAGTCGATTTCGGCACGCTGGGTCTCGGGGCCGAGGATGCGCCGGGCACGCCGAACATCGACGTCACGAACTGCGGTGACGGGTACGAAACGCTCCTCGCGAGCGGGGCGAACGCGACCGGCACGACGGTCACGTGGAACCTCGTCGATTCGGCGGCTACCTGCGCCACGACGCTCGGGACCGACAACTACCGTCTGGGGCTGTCCACGCCGGGCGGAGCGCCGATCGCCGGGCTGGCGACCGAGAACAAGGCGGTCGCGACGCTTGCCCGCGATGAATCGGCGACACACTCCGCGCGGATCTGGACCGCCTGCCCTGGGAGCAGCGGCACTGGAGCCGTTCTGAACATGCAGATCAACTACCTCGTCACGAACCTCGACTTCGTACTCGAGGAGCTGACCGCGAACCAGGCGACGGCTGACGCTGTCGGCGACTTCCTGCTCGGTGGCGACAACGAGGTGCCGGTCGCGGCGAACTGCGCCTCCGTTCCGGCGATCGGCTGTGTCGGCGGCGTACCCAGCGATCCAGCGGGCATGCTCGACGTTGTCGGCCACAGCGTCGTCATGACGCCGGGCGCACTTGCGGACACCTGGGACGGGCTCGCCCACGTCGGCGTCACGACGCAGGCACCAGTGCCGATCACGTACCAGGGCACGAACTGCACGCTCAGTGCTGACACCGCGCTGGGCGCGAACCCGGACGTGACCGTCACAGGCAAGCTGACGTTCAAGAGCCATCCGAACGTGAACGGCCCGAAGAACTACGTCGAGGTGTCCAACACGATCGTGTCCGGGCTCGACACGGCTGACCTGTCGGTCGGCGGTGGCGGGCTGTGCTCCCTTGCGAGCGTTGTCCTGCCCTCGGTCGTGCCCCAGGTCGAGGACGCGATCGCGGCGTCGCTCAACGGCAACGTCTGTGGCGACCCGCTCAGCGACGCGTACATCGCCTGCCCGCCGCTCCAGTAGCGCGAGGCAGCGCCCCGTCACGAGGAAGGGCGGCGACGCGAGTCGCCGCCCTTCCGATTCGTCCCGTCAGCTCCCGGCGTACGCCTTCTCGAGCTCGGCCACGTCGAGCTTGCCCATCTGGAGCATCGCTTCCATCGCGCGCTGCGCGGCGTCGGCGTCCGAGCTCTCGAGCAGCTCGTTCAGCCGCCGCGGCACGACCTGCCACGACACGCCGAACCGGTCCTTCAGCCAGCCGCACGGGCCGTGTTCGCCGCCACCGGCTGCGAGCTCGCCCCAGTACCGATCGACTTCGGCCTGGTCGGCGCAATCGACGACGAACGAGATCGCTTCGTCGGGCTTGAACTCCGGCCCGCCGTTGATTCCGTTGAATGGCTGGCCGTCGAGCTCCCAGTCAACCGTCAGGACCTCGCCCTTCTTGCCGCCCGGGCTGTCCGCCGGCGCCTTCAGAACGTTGACGACGCGGCTGTTCGGGAAGATCGAGACGTAGAAGTTCGCGGCTTCCTCGGCATCCCGGTCGAACCAGATGCTGGGTGTGAGGGTCGGCATCGAATGGTTCCTCCTTGTGCCTCAGTAGACGTCGGCGCGCATCTCGACTCATCGGTGGAAGCGGCTACAAGGCCGTAGGCTTTGTTGCGACATGACGACCCGACGAGCCGCCTGGCGGCGATCCGACGAGATCGAAACCGATGAGCACTGCACGCTCGCGCTGCGCGACGGCGGGCTCTCACTCGTGGGCACCGTGCTCGGCGCGGAGGCGGGCCAGCCGGTCCGGATCGAGTACCGCGTCTTCGCCGACCCGTCCGGGATGACGACTGCAGCCCACGTCCGCGATCTCCGTGGCTTCGAAACGCGAACGGTCGTGCTCGAGCGAAGTCCGAAGGGGGCATGGACGGTCGACGGTGCCGCGGTTCGCGGGCTGAAGGGCTGCACGGACGTCGACCTCGGCTGCAGCCCATCGACGAACACGCTGCCAATTCGCCGCCTTCGGCTCGCAATCGGCGCCGCCACGACGATCAAGGCCGCGTGGGTTCGGTTCCCGGAGCTCGACGTCGTCAGGGCCGACCAGACCTATACCCGCCTCGACGAGTTCACGTACCGCTATGCGAGTGGGACGTTCGAGGCCGAGCTGACCGTCGACGACGACGGCCTGGTCACGTCCTACGCCGCGTGGCGCCGCACCGGCTACGCCACGGGACTCGACGAGACGGAGCCGCTCGACGCTCGACGCTGACCCTCAGGCCAGCGCCGGCGCCGGCGCGTCGTCGGCATGGGCGATGTGGCGGAACTGTTGCCACATGACCGCCACGAGCAGTGCCGATCCGACGAATCCGAACCAGAACGGGGCCGTGACACCGAAGAGGGTCGCGAGCACGCCACCGATCGGCGTGCCGATCACGATGCCGCCGACGATCGAGACCCGGTAGACGCCGCCGACCCTCCCGAGGATCTCGTCCGGCACGGCGCGTTGGCGAACGACCGTCGAGGTCGTGCCCCAGACGAACTCGTGGATCCCGAGGATGAACATCGTGACGAGCGCGATCGCCGCAGAGGTGTTGATCGCCATCGTGAGATGCCAGAGCGTTTCGATGATCAGGCCCACCCGCAGCATCCCGCCGAGCGAGAAACGCCGTTCAAGGGATCCGTAGGCGACCGTGCCGACGACGCCGCCGAGGGCAGTCGCCGTCGTCAAGAGGCCGAAGCCGACCGGTCCCATCCCGAGGTGATCCTTCGCGTAGATCACCATGACCCCGAACGCAGCGCCGAACGTCACGTTGAACACCAGGATCGTGAGCGTGAGTGTCCGCATCGGGGGGTGCGCCATCAACCATCGGACGCCCTCGACCAGGTCCGACCGGATGGTCGTCCGCTCGCCGGTCCGGACGGGCATCGACGTCACGATCCGTGAGATCAGGACCGCGCCGAGCAGGAAGCAGATCGCGTTCACCGCGAAGGGCAGCGCCAGGCCGATCGTGAACAGGAACGCCCCGACCGGCGGCCCGACGAGCTGGTTCATGAGGAGGAAGCCGCCACCCGACGCTCGGGCGTTTGCGAGGCCCAGGTCTTCGCGATTGACGAGGCCTGGGATCAGCGTGCTGCTCGCGGAGTCGGCGAACGTCTCGGCGATGCCGAGCGCGAAGAGCGCCACGAGCACGATGAGGATCGACACCGCATTCGTGATGATCGCCGCCACCAGCACGAACAGAACGAGGGCGCGGATCAGGTTGGCGCCGACCACGATCCGCTTCCGGTCGAACCGATCCGCAACGGCCCCGCCAGGCAGCCCGAACAGAAGGACCGGGAGGTATCCGGCCGCAATCGAGAGCGAGACGAGGAACGGGTCGTCGGTCAGGGAGAAGACGAGCAGCGGCCCGGCGGCAACCACGACACCGTCGCCGAAGTTGTTGACGATCGTGGCGCCGAGCAGCCAGCGGAAGCTCCGGCCGAGGCGCGTCGGAACGATGACCTCGGTGACCCGAGTCGGAAGCAGTCGCACCCGGCGCAGGATAGCGTCGTCTACGACGCGGGCGCGCGGACGATGGGCCAGCTCATCCACACCGACGGCGGCTCTTCCTCGCCGTCGTGACCGTCAGGGGATGACGAGGACCTTGCCCTTCGCGTGGCCCTCGTCGACCCACTTCAACGCGTCGACGACCTGCTCGAGGGGATACGTTCGATCGATCCGGGGCTTGACCTTGCCCTCGGCGATCAGCCGGGTCACGGTCGTGATGTCCGGCTCGTGGAACGGCTTCCACCAGAGCATCAACCCGTAGGTCCGTGAGCCGGCCAGCGACATGATCGGGCCGACCGTGACGCTATCGAGGATCCGCAGGTCCGTTCCGCCAAGCGTGATGTAGACGCCGCCCGGACGGAGCACGCGGCGCATCGAGAGCATCGAGTGGTGCGAATCGGTGTCGACGATCCAGTCGTAGCGTTCGCCGGCCTTCGTGATGTCGGTCGTCGTGTAGTCGATGACGTGGTCGGCGCCGAGCGACCGCACGAACTCGAGCTTCTCGGTCCGGGCAACACCGGTCACCTCGGCGCCGAGATGCTTCGCGATCTGGACCGCGAACGGCCCGACGTTGCCGGACGCCCCGCTGACCATGACCCGATCGCCCGGCCCGGGCGTCCGGCCGTCACGACGGCGAAGGCCCTGTACGGCAAGGTTCGCGGCGTGCGGCAGCGTGGCGGCGTCCTCGAACGAGAGGCCGTCCGGGATCGGCAGGAAGGCCTTCTCCTTGGCGCACGCGAACTCGGCGAACGCACCGCCGCCGTACGCGTACAGGTCGGCGAACACACGGTCGCCGGGCTTGAAGCGGGTCACGGCCGGACCGACCGCCTCGACGACGCCCGCGACATCGAGCCCGACCTTGTGGTTTCGCGGCCGCCTGATGCCCACGAAGAGGCGAACGAACTGGGGCCGCGGCTGGATCCCGTCGAGGTCGGCACGGTTCACCGACGCCGCCCGGACGCGCACGAGCACCTGGTCGTCCGCCGGGACCGGCGTCCCGACCTCCTCGATCCGGATGTCGGCGGGCGTGCCGTACCGGTCGACCCTCGCTGCCTTCATGAATCCCTCCGTCGCGTGGTTGCGGCCCATTGAACGATCGCGGGCCGCCCGCGGCAAGCCGGATACCCGGACGGCGATGGTCGGGCTAGCCGCAGCCTGAAAACGCCCGGTGGCGGGCTGGGAGCGGCGGTCCCGCCGTACGAGGATTCGGGGCGTCCCGAACGGACGGCCGAGACTGGCTCGGCGGCGTTCGAGGCAGCAACGCAACGATTGGACTGCCCATGCGGGTGAACCGCCGACTTCTGTTCTGGGGTGTGCTGCTCGTGGCGATCGGCGGCGTGCTCGTCGCGGCCGATCTTGGAAGGGTCGACACGACGGTCCTCGCCGACGTCATCCGGCTGTGGCCCCTTGCCCTCATTGCGGTGGGCGTAAGCGTCGTTCTTCGTCGGACGCGCTTCAGCCTTCCGGCGATGCTCGTTGCGGCCCTCGTTCCGGGGCTCGTCGTAGGTGCCGCGTTCGCCGTCGCGCCGCGCTTCGCGGGCAGCTGCGGCGTCCGGGGCGACCTCGCCAACGTCTCGACCGAGCAGGGCTCGTTCGGCGGCCCGGCCGTCGTGTCCGTCCGGAGTGGCTGCGGCGTGCTGCGCATCACGACGGACGAGTCCGCGAACTGGCAGCTCGACGCCGGCAGCACCGACGGCCACGCGCCCTCGATCCGGGCGACCGATCGATCGCTCGCGATCGACACGGCGATCCAGGGGTTCAGCTTCCTCGACGGTGTTCGCAACGCCTGGGACCTGACGTTGCCTGCCGCCGACATCGAGGAGCTCCGAGTGTCCGTGATCACCGGTAGCGGCCAGCTCCACCTTGCCGGCGCCGAGATGCAACGACTGACCGTGATTGCCAACGCCGCGAAGGTCTCGATCGATGCGTCCGACGCCTCGATCGGCGAGCTCAAGGCCGTCGTCAACGTCGGCGCACTTTCGGTCAGCCTGCCGGGCGATGGCGACCTCGTCGGGTCGCTCACGGTCGGCGCCGGCGAGATCGACGTCTGCGCGCCGCCGCGGCTCGGGCTCCGCGTCGTCTCGTCCGGCAACGCGGACCGCTTCGCCGTCAACGGCGGCGAGGAGGCGAGCGGCGTCTGGATCAGCCCGAACTACCGGTCGGCGGAGCACCACGCCGACCTCGAGGTCCGCTCGAACTTCGGTGCAGTCGACATCAATCCGATCGGAGGATGCTCATGAATCGCCGTCTCTACCGCTGCAGTCACGACCGCAAGATCGCCGGCGTCGCCTCGGGCGTCGCGGAATACTTCGACCTCGACCCGACGCTCGTTCGTATCCTCTGGTTCGTGTCGATCTTCTTCGGTGGGCTGACGCTCCTGCTCTACATCGGCATGGCCCTCATCGTGCCGGTCGAGCCTGTCGCGCTCGGCCCGGACGGCGAGCCCGTCCAGGTCGTCGAAGGCCACCGCCACGCCGTGCACGGCGATGGGCGCTGGACGACGTTCTTCGGCCTCGTCCTGATCCTGTTCGGCGGGATCGCGCTGATCGATGCCTTCCTGCCGTCGTGGAGCGATGCGTATCGCTATCTCGGCCCGGCGTTCGTCATCGGACTCGGCGCCCTGCTCGTCGCCAGCGCCCTCCGACGCGACGCGTCGGAAACGTGACCGATGGCAATGCGGCCGGCGGCGTCATCCTGCTCGCGGGATCCCTGCTGATCATCGCGGCCGTCGCCTCGGCCCGGATCCCCGGTGGAGCCACGATGGCTCGGCCGGGGATCGGTCGTTCCCGGGCCTTTCTGCTGTCGCCGATCCATCCGGCAACGTGGTACGCAAACGGAGCCGTCGCGCTCGGCCTGCTGGTCGGCGTGACGGCATTCACGCTTGTTGCCGCCCTGACGTCGGCCGGCGTCACCGTGCTGTTCTTCGGGATCGGCGTCGTCCTCCTGGGGGTCGCGATGGAGGCGGCCCGGGCATTTGCGATCATCGAACGGCGCCGTGCCTATGCCGGGGAACCCGGCGAACTGAGCCGCCCGCCCGCTCATCCGTATCGGCCGCTGCGGGGCAGCATCCTCGACATCCTGAAGGCGGAGTTCGCTGACGAGAGCCGCTGGCGGGACGCGCTCTACGTCGCGGTGAATCTGCCGCTGTCGGTGATGGAGTTCCTCGTCGTCGCCGCGCTCTGGATCGCCGCGCTCGGGCTGACCACGATCGGGCTCTGGTATGACGGCCCGGAGCCATCGACGCTGCCGATCACGGCGGGCACGGTTGCGGGCCTCGTCCTGCTGCCGATCGCGGGGACGGTGTCGCAGCTCGTGATGACGCTCCACCGGGCCGTCGTCCGCGGCCTGCTCTGCACCGATGAGAGCCGCGAGCTCCGGCGCCAGGTCGAGACGCTCCGCGAGAGCCGGTCGGCGGTGCTCGAGTCGGAGGCGACGGAGCTCCACCGGATCGAGCGCGACCTCCACGACGGGGCGCAGCAACGGCTGGTCATGCTCAACATCGATCTCGGACTCGCGGCGGAGCGGATCGACAGCGATCCGCTGGCCGCAAAGGCGCTCGTGCTCGAGGGTCAGGCCGAGGCGCGCCGCGCGCTCGCCGAGATCCGCGACCTCGTCCGGGGCATCGCGCCGTCGATCCTCCTGGACCGTGGCCTCGTCCCGGCCCTCGAGTCGATCAGCGGCCGGGGCACCGTGCCAACCACGATCCGGAGCAACCTGGTCACGGGCGAGCGCCTGCCCCCGGCCACCGAACGAGCGGCCTACTTCGTCGTCGCGGAAGCCCTGACGAACGTTGCGAAGCACAGCGGCGCCCGACGTTCCGAGGTCCGCGTTGATCGCGCGGGCGCGACGCTCGTCGTGGAGGTCGAGGACGACGGTCGCGGCGGAGCGGCCCTTGCTCCGGGTGGTGGCCTCGCAGGCCTTGCGGGGCGGGTAGCGGGCGTCGACGGGGCGTTCTCGGTGTCAAGTCCGCCAGGAGGCCCCACGGTCGTCAGGGCGGAGATTCCGATCGGGCCGGGTCAGCTTCCCAGGTAGGTCAGGACCGCGAGCACCCGGCGGTGATCGTTCTGCGTGTCGGGCAGCTCCAGCTTGCCGAAGATGTTGCCGATGTGCTTCTCGGTTGCGCCCTCGGTGATGTTCAGGAGCTCGGCGATCCCGACGTTCGTCCGGCCTTCGGCCATCGCGGCGAGGACTTCGCGTTCGCGCGGCGTGAGCCGTGCGAGCGGATCGTCGCTCCGGTTCCGGACCATGAGCTGAGCGACGACCTCCGGATCGAGGGCGGTGCCGCCGCGGGCAACCCGGCGCAGCGCGTCCATGAACTCGGGGATGTCGCCGACGCGGTCCTTGAGCAGGTACCCCACGCCGCCCGCGCCATCGGCGAGCAGCTCCGTCGCGTATTGCCGCTCCACGTACTGGCTGAGGACGAGGATCGGCGTGCCGGAAACGCGGCGGCGGGCCTCGATCGCGGCCCGGAGACCCTCGTCACGCTGGCTCGGCGGCATCCTGACGTCGACGACCGACACATCCGGGCGGTGGTCCACGACGGCCTCGACGAACGCAGTGCCGTCGCCGACCTTCGCCACGACCGTGCCCCCCGACTCCTCGACGATCCGGGCGATGCCTTCCCGAATCAGCGCGGAGTCCTCGGCGATCACGACCCGCAGCGGCCCGTCCACGGCGCTGATCCTACGCCGCGCGGTAAGGTGGACGAGACCGCATCAGGGAGGACGAGATGAGCCAGATCGTCGTCGTGTCGTTCGATTCGGAGGAGGACGCGCAGCAGGCGCTCCGGTCGCTCCGGAGCCTCGAGCACGCGGGTGCGATCAGCTTCGAGGACACCGCGATCGTCGCCCACCGCGCGGACGGCAAGGTCGAGGTGAAGAACGAAGCCAGCAGCGCCACCGAGACGGGCGCTGTCGTGGGAGCCGTTCTGGGCGGGCTCCTCTTCGTCGTGTTCCCGGTCGTCGGGATGGCCGTCGGCGCGGCCGCCGGTGCCGGAATCGGCGCGTCGCTGCGGACCGGCGTCGATGGCAAGTTCGTCGACGAGGTGAAGTCGAAGCTCCCGCCCGGCAAGTCGGCCCTGTTCCTCGTGATCAAGGACGCGAATGCCGACGCCACGATTCCCGCGCTCCGGAAGTTCCACGGCGAGGTCATCCAGACGTCGCTCGACGACGACGTCGAACAGGCGCTCCGAGACGCCCTGAAGTAAGTCGCCGGGCCGAACGCCGGCTGCAAGGTCCCCGGGCGAACCGGGGCGGTGCTCAGGCGGGCGAGCCGGCCGTCGCGTGCTTCTGGAGGGCGGCGATCAGCTGCCGGGCCTGCTCGTGGTCCTTCTCGTTGGGGTGGTGATGGTCGGCCATGATCCCGCAGTACACGTCGTGGATCGCCTGGCTCATCGTGTCCTCGTTCGCGACCGCCAGCCCGTACTCGTGGATTCGCGACACGGTGTCGCTGTCCTCGGGAAGGTGCATGGCCTCGATGAGCGCCTGTTGCATCGACATCGGTGTCGCCTCCTCCAATGCCCTGGGTCTTGAAGCCTACGCCGCGCCGGCGGCGATGGGAACCCTTCCCTAGCCGCTCGCCGCTGCCGCCCGGGCCGACGCCTTCGTGCGACCGGTCTCCTGGCGGAGCTCGCCGGTGAAGAAGTCGAGCGCCGCCCGGGTCTTCGTCTGCTGGACCCCACCGATCGTGATGCCGTGGCTCGTGAGGTACGCCCGCGTCTCGACAGCCACGCTGAAGGCTTCGTCGGGCAGCGACTTCGTGGAGAGCTCGAGGATCCGCGAGCCGTCCGGGTAGAACCACAGCTCCGCGACCACCCGGCGGTTCAGCTCGCGCGGCGTGAACTGGGCTTTCAGCACGAACGTCGGCCCGAGGGTGACGAGCGAGTCGAGATCGATGCCGGTCGGCGCACGCGACGCGTAGAACTCGCGCTGCTCGCGCGTGAACAGCTTGCGCAGCGGGCTCCCGCCCTGGACGGCGTCGCGGATCTGATCGCCGGTCGTCTTGCCCTTCATCGCGGCGGAGCAGACGAACCCGCCGGGGATCACGTCGACCTCGACGTTCACGCTGCCGGACTTGCGGACCTCCGGCGGGAGGTGGGCCGGATCGACCGGCCGGAGCTTGACGACGGTGTCGCCGCGGCCGCCCTGGATCCGGCGAGCTCTCACGACGACGCCGGCCTTGTTCAGATCGAGGTCGGGCGTATCGAAGAAGAAGATCTGGCGCGGCTGCGCCTCGACCGGATCGAGCGGCAGCCCCGTGATCGTCGCCCGCTGGTTCTCGCTCGCGATCGACACCTTCAACTCGACGCTATCGGCGCCCTTGATCAGCCGGAGCAGCTCCGGAAGGTCCTCCTCCCGGATGCGCTGGCGCTCCTCGGTCGTCTCGTTCGTCGCGGTCGTCATCAGCTCACCCTCACCCTCGTGTCCCCGAACCGTTCGACGAAGAGCCCGTGGCGCAGCCCTCGATCGCTCACCGTGAGGCTGTCCTTGCCTAGCTTGTCGAGCACGGTTCGGACGATGCACGCGCCCGCGAGGATCACCTCGGCCCGCTTGGGCTGGAGACCGACGATGGCCCGCCGGCCGTCGGCATCGCGCGTCCGGTAGAGCTCGATCTGGCGGTCGATCTCGGCGGCGTCGAGCGTCGCGCCCTGGACGACGTTCGGGTCGTACGTCGCCATCTCGTGCTTGACGGCGGTGATGTTCGTGATCGCGCCGCCCATGCCGACGAGGACGGCGGGACTGGACCGGCCGTCGATCCTCGCGAGGTCGGCGGCGATCGCCGAGCGGGCCGCGGCGACCGTCTCGGCCGAGACCGCCCCGTCAAGACCGAACTGCTCCGTGAACCGCACGGCTCCAACGGGGACGCTGAACTGCTCGTCGACGCGGTCGCCGTCGCCGAACGTGAACTGGGAGCTGCCGCCGCCCGTGTCGAACACGACGAGCGGACCGTCGACGAGCCCGACGCCGGCCTTCACCGCCAGATAGGCAAGACGGCCTTCCTCGGCGCCCGGGACGACGTCGATCGCCACGCCCGTCCGCTCCTTGATCTCGCGGAGCACGTCGTCCTGGTTCGTCGCCTTGCGCATCGCCTCGGTGGCGACGGCGGCGATCGCCCGTGCCTGGTGCCGCCTGGCCTCCTCGGCCATCCCGGTGATCGCCGCGACCGCCCGCTCGAGCGCCGGCCGCTGGATCGCGCCATCGGCCTCCATCCCCTCCCCCAGCCGGGTCACCTCCGCCCGGTCGACGACCGTTTGCGGGGTTCCGTCGGCGTCGAACGCGCCGATATGGAACTTGATCGAGTTCGTCCCGACGTCGATGACCGCGAAGCGCTCCGGGACGTCGTCGATGACGAGCGCCAGGCCCGCCGCGTAGTTGGTGTTCAGGTAGTCGCCCAGGCCGAGCGATCGGACCGCCTCGACGACGGCCGGTCGGTCGGTCGACTCGACCGCGATCGTCAGCGACTGGTGGCCGCCCGCCTCCACCTCCGAGCGCTCGGCCATGCAGCCGTTGACCGTGTACCGGACGCGACGCTTGTGAACGGGCACGGTCCGTGCCCTCGGATCCGCAGCGACGTTTGCCAGGAAGCGGTCCTGCGACGTTGGGGCCTGGTCCCCACCGAGGCCGTCGCGGGCGACCCCGATCGCGTCGAGGACGGTCGCAAGGTCCTCGGGAGCGAGGGGAAACGGCCGCTTCAACACCGGCTCCCAGCGCTCGAGACCATCCGCGTCCACTTCGCGCAGCACCTTGATGTCGATCAGCTCGTCGCGGATCTTCACGTTGGCCGTCGAGGCCGGCGACAGGAAGTACGTCTCGTCGCTCTCGGCGACGGCGCTCGGCTCGAGCGTCTCGAAGACCGCGTCTGCCCTCGGAACGCGATGGGCGAACGTGCGCCACTCCCAGCGCGGAACGATCTCAGGCATGGGCCAACTCTGGGAGTCACGCGGCACGCTCGCAAGCGCGTGCACACCACACGCCGTCAGGCGGGCTTCTCCCAGACCGAGACGTGCTGGTGGCTATCCGACGTGAACGGCTCCCGCGTCCGGCCGGCCCACCGTACCCGCAGGTCCGCGGTTTCGCGGTCCGCTCGACGGTCAGAACACGCGATCGAAGAGCGGCAACAGCGTCTTGAACCAGACGGCGGCGGTGATGCCGCACGCGGCGATGGCGAGCGACAGCGCGATCGCGCCCTCGACGCGGAGCCGCATCCGCTTCCGGTACGCGCCCGAGCCCTCGTACGGGTCGCGTGGAAGATGGGTTCGACCGATCATGGGGTCCTCCGGGGTGGTTCGGCCAGACGCACATCGTCCCGCTTCGGGGGTCCCGTTGACCAGCCGGACCTTCCTCCCAGTCCCCCGGTCACGGCGCAGCGGCCGGCCGAAGTCCGACCGTCTGCGACACTTCGACGATGGCCGCCTCCCGCCACGTCGTCACGGTCACCGAGAGCATCTGGATCGATCGCTCGCCCGAGGTCGTCTTCGACTACACGCAGGACTATGGCCGCCGGACCGAGTGGGATGCCGGAGTCAGCTCGGCGAAGCTCGTCGCGTCGGATCCCCGCACCGCGCGGGTCCGGGTCAGGAACCTCGGGGCGATGACGGTCCGCTACCGCCTCGACCGGCGACCGGAGCGGACGAGCGCCGCCTTCAGCGACGTCGATTCGGCGTGGGTCAGCGGTGGCGGCGGATCGTGGCAGTACGAGCCGGAGAACGGCGGAACCCGCTGGCAGCAGACGAACTCGCTGGAGGTGAAGCGGCCGTGGCTGGGGTGGCTGATCGGCCCGCTCCTCGAGCAGGGGCTGCGCCGGTCCACTCGCGTCGCAATGGCCGAGGCGAAGCGCCGCCTCGAAGCAGAACCGGGCCGCTAGCCCGCGTCGCGCCTGGGCCGCCACTCGTAGCGCAGGTCCGGCTGGCGCTCCTCGTTGGCGCTGCCATCGCCGAACCACGTCGCGACGAGGCCGTGACGCTCGTAGAACCGGCGTGCGCGATCGTTGACCTGGAACGTGTACAAACCGAAGCCGTCGCGCCGCCGTTCCTTCGCAAGCTCGACGAGCCGGGACCCGATTCCCCGGCCCAGCCAGGCCGGATCGACATAGAGCTGGTCGAGGTCGTTGTCCTTCAGCGACATCAGCGCGATCACGCGATCGCGGTCAGGCTCGACCGCAACGAACGTCTCGTCGCGCCGCGAGAGGTCCGACGCGATCCACGCCCGCACCTCGTCGTCGGAATGGGCTAACGGAAAGCTGTACGTCGCCTTGAACGAGGCGAGCCAGACCTCGGCCATCCGTCCGGCGTCGGCCGGAGTCGCGCGTCGAATCTCGACGGATGCCTTGGTCATTTCGGCCCGAAGCGTACGCCGCGACGCACGGCGACGCCCGCGCCGCCGACGTGGCGGCGCGGGCGGTCGGCTCGGAGCGGGCTAGCGGCTGGAGCCGCCCGAAGCGTTACCGCGGCTGGAGCTGCCGCTGGCGCCCGCCCCGCTCGCGGTCGTCTGGTCGTCGGTCGAGCGGCCGCCGTTCCGCGTCGAACGACGGCTGGACCCGCTCGAGCCGGATCCGCGCGTCGCACTCGACTCCCGGCTTCTGCCGCCATCGGATTCGACACGGATCTGGTTCATCACGTCGCGGACGCCCATCACCTGCTCGGCAATGTCCTCGGCACGGCGCTTCGCGTCGCGGTCGTCGACCGTTCCGGTCAGCGTGACCTCACCGCTCTTCACGCGAACTTCGATCTCCGAGGCGTCCACCCAGGCGTCGGCCATGAGGCGATCGCTGATCTCCTCCTCGAGCCGCTGGTCGGAACGCTGGTAGCCCTTCGGCCCGCGCCCGGTGAAGCCGCCGGCTGACCGTCGGCGACCGCCCCAGCGCCCGGTCCACGCCTCGCCGGCGCCCTGGCCCTGACCGTAGTCGACTTCACGCTGGTCGAACTGACCGCGGCCCTGCTCCTGCTCGGTGTCGCCCGCGTCGCGCTGGCCCTGGTACAGCACCGAGTAGTACCCGACGCCGGCATACCCGTTGCCGTAGTAGCGGTACGGGACCACGTAGCCCGTCCAGTTGCCGCGCGAGCGGCCCCGGCTCCAGTCGCCGCCCGGCTGGTCGAGCGAGCGCTGTTCGTCGGCGGTCGTCAGGTCACCCTGGCCGCCGTACTGGCCCTCGTCCTGCTGCTGCATCTCATCGAAGCGTTCTCGCCGATTCCGGCGCGATTCAGGTCGATACATGACGTCCTCCTTGGGGGCCGATCCCATCCTCGCCCCCACGGTGTCACCGGGTCGTCAGCGTGGCCCACCGGGGGTTGCACCGCCATTCCAGCCGGGCGCCGCGCGCGTGACCGTTCAGCCGGCCGGTCGCTCGGCGACGTCCTTGACCCGGCGCGTCGCGCCGTCCGCGGCACCCTCGATCGCTTCGGCCGCCGCCAGCTCCTCGCCGCGTCGGCGGATCTCGCTGGGAGACCGTTCGCGCGTGATTGCGGCCGTCAGCTCAGCCCCGAGGATCAGCATCGCCGCCGTCACGTAGAACCACAGCATCAGAACGATCACGGCGCCGAGCGAGCCGTACGTCACCCCGTAATTGGCGACGTTCGCGACGTAGAACCCGAGCGCCGCGGTCGCCACGATCCAGCCGACCGTGAACCCGGCCGCCCCGACCGCGATCCAGCGCCACGGAACGACGATGCTCGGCGCGTAGCGGTAGAGGATGGCCACGGCTGCGGTCAGGACGAGGAAGACCGCCGGCCAGCGAAGCAGCTGCATCACGGCGAACGCCTGGTCGCCCAGGCCGATCCGATCGGCGAGCTGCTGCGTCAACATCGCGCCGCCGACGATCGTCACGAACGAGCCGATCAGTCCGACGGCCGCGAGCAGGGTCAGCCCGACGGCAGCGACGTAGCGCAGCAGGAACGGCCGCTGCTCGGGCACGTCGTAGGCGCGGTGGATGCCCTTGACGAGCGCGTTCGTACCGCCGGTCGCAGCCCACAGCGCAGCGAGCGCGCCGAAGGCCAGCAGGTCAGCCCGTGCGGTTGACAACAACCGTTCGAGCTCGGGTCGGAGGGCGTCGGCGATCGACGACGGCAGGTTGTCGCCGAGTCCGGCGACGATCTCCTCAGCCGGGTTCGCGATGTGGAGGGACGTCGCGACGAACGCCCCCAACGCCGCGACGAACAGACCGAACGGGAAGATCGCGAACAGGAACCGGTAGGCGATCTCGGCGGACAGGCCCGAAACGTCGTCCTTCCTGATGGCGTCGATGAGCCGCTTGCCGATCGCCGAGGCGCCGCCGCCGGAGCGGCCTTCTCCGCCTTCGATCACGGGTGACATGGCGACGAGGCTGGCACGGCGGGCACCGCGTCGGCGTCAGCGCGGCCCGGCCCGGGGTTGCACCGGCGTCACACGAGCCGACGGACCACGTCAGCCGGCCGTCACGAGCACCGTGTTGCCGTCGGGATCGTCGACGAGGCACATGTACGCCCCGAAGTAGGTCGTGAACGGCGCACGTCGACCGCGATACCCCGCACCGATGAGCTCGAGGTACTTGGCGTCGACCGCCTCGTTGCCATCGACGAAGAACTCCAGCATGACCCGTGAGCCGCCGCGAG
Source organism: Candidatus Limnocylindrales bacterium (assembly GCA_036274475.1). Lineage (GTDB taxonomy): Bacteria > Chloroflexota > Limnocylindria > Limnocylindrales > CSP1-4 > CF-46. The sequence goes on along the minus strand of DASUFO010000061.1, from coordinate 47,023 downwards.
GCGGCTCACGCTCGAGGTCGACCTGGACGAACGAGGTCGTGAGCACGAGCTGGTGATCCCCGCCTAGCGGGACCTGGACGTCCACACGCTCATCGGCGTCGGGCGGAAACTCCACGCCGAGGCGGCGATAGAAGGCGAGCGACCGGGGCAGGTCCTCGATGAGCAGCACGACCATCGTGAAGCGGGGCGTCGGTGTCGTCATGCGGTACCTCCGGAGACATCATCGTCGCGGCCGGCGGCCCGAGACACCGGTGAGACAATGCTGCCCTGCAGCGAGCGGCGGTCGCACGCCAATTCAGCGATCGGTGGAGGTGTGCCATGGCGCAGGTCGTGAGTGCGACCCGAAACAAGCCCGCATGGGTCGACCTGGCAGCGACGGACGCCGCGGCCGCTCGGGCCTTCTACTCGAAGGTGTTCGGCTGGACCGTCGACGTCAACCCTGACCCGGAGTACGGCGGCTATGGCCTCGCTCGAGTCAACGGCAAGGACGCTGCGGGCATCGGCCCGACCCAGTCGCCGGATCAGCCAGCCGCGTGGTCCGTCTACATCGGGTCGGATGATCTCGAGATCCTGAGCAAGTCCGTGGTCGATGCCGGCGGCACCGTCGCCGTCCCGGCGTTCGATGTCGGCGACCAGGGCCGGATGGCGGTCTTCCAGGACCCGACCGGCGCGTTCATCTCGGCGTGGCAGGCGACGCAAATGGGCGGCTTCCAGACCGACGGCCCGAACGCGTTCGGCTGGGCGGAGCTGAGTGCTCGCGGCCTCCAGAGCGCGTTGCCGTTCTACGAGCGGGTGTTCGGCTGGACGGCGAAGTCTGTCGGGACGCCACAGCAGCCGTACACGGAGTTCCAGCTCGACGGCCACAGCATCGCCGGCGCCATGGAGATGAACCCGATGGTTCCGGACCAGGTTCCCAGCTACTGGATGGTCTACTTCGCCGTGGACGACGTCGGCTCGACCCACCTGACGGCGATCGAGGCCGGCGCGACGGAGCTTGTCGCGCCGATCGACTTCCCGGGCGGCCGGATGTCGATCGTGAACGATCCACAGGGCGCCGCGTTCGGCCTGATGAGGTTCACCGGCGCCCCTGCCTGACGTCGACGCCCTGCGGCCACGCGAGGCGCGGCCGCAGCGCGGCGTCGAGGAACGTCAGCGAAGCGCGGCCGGGTCGAACAGCTCGGCCGGTGACGCCGTCTGGGTGACGTCGAGTCCGACGAACAGAACCCGGCCATCCTCGAGTGCCGTCGCCGACCTGATCGCTGGCATCGCCGGTCCGTCGTCGACCGGGCTCCAGCTTCTCGTTGCCGGGTCGAGGATCGCTCCCACACCGTTGCCGGCCGTCACGAAGACCGTGCCGTCCGCGAGGAGCACCGAGACGACGTACTCGGCCCCAACATTCCTCGCGTCCGTCGACGTCCAGGTGCCCGTGCTCGGGTCGTAGATGTCACCGTCGACCACGGGCCCGTGGCCGCCGACAATGAGGATCCGTCCGTCGGGCAACGTCGTCGTGCTCGCGAACACGCGGCCCTCGTGCATGTCGGGAGCAGCCGTCCACGTGTTGGCTGCCGGGTCATAGATCTCGACGGTCATCTGCTGGGACGTGCCGCGCTCGCCGGCGAAGCCGCCCATGACGAGCCACGCGTCGAAGCGGTCCGGATCGCGGAGGCTCGGCAGCTCACGCCAGGCGATCACCAGCGTCTGCTGCACGGCATCCTCGGCCCGTCCGACGTCGCGGAGGATCCGTTGGGCGATCGACATGAGCCGGTCGCCGTGCGTACGCGCCAGGATGGCAAATGCCTCCCGGTCGCCGCGCTGCGCCTGCTCGACGAGATCGCGATCCAACGGCTCGACCCTCAGAGGCGCCCATCGGGGACGCTTGCCGCTCCTACTGAGTCAAGCAGGGACCGGCACGTTCAAAGATTCAAGGTACGAGCGTACGTTCGCCGCCGAGCCGTCGAGGCATCAGGGCGTCTCGTCGTAGAGCCGTTCGGGGTCGCGCTTCGCGGCGACGGCCGGGGATCCAGCCGCCGCCGCCGGTAGCAAGCTCAGCGCTGGCGGTGGTTGCCGCGCCAGAGCAGCTTCGCAAGACCCGCCTCCATCGCCTTGGCAGAGGCCTTCTGTGTCCCGTTCGGCGACGACGTCGTGAACGCGAACGCCCACGTCGCGTGCGCCGCGGCATCCGACATCTGGTCGAGCGCGGTCACGTTGACGTTCTCGATCGTGTCGCACGCCGAGTGGTAGCACTCGTCGTAGGGCTCGCCGGCGACCCCGCCATAGATGTCGGCCTCTTCGGCGGTCTTGATGTCCTCGGCGCCGGTGAACAGCCCACCGGCCGGGATCCCGACTGCGATGAATGGCCCGTAGTCCGAGCGGCCATCGAAGGCCGTCGGCTCTGACGCGAGGCCCACCGAGGCGAAGTAGTCGGTGAAGACCTTCTCGATGTTGCCCGAGCCCGACGGGCCCTTGGCGCCGGTTGTGGACCCGTCGCCGTCGTAGAGGAAGCGGACGTAGTTCGGTGACGCGACCATGTCGAAGTTCAGGTTCACCGCGATCCGGTTCAGCTCCTGGTTGGTGGCCGTATCGACGTAGTACTGGGCGCCGAGCAGGCCGAACTCCTCGCCGCCCCAGAACGCGAACCGGATCTTGTTTCGGGGCGCGATGCCCTCATCGGCGATCGCTTCCGCGATCTCAAGGATCGTCGCGGCGCCGGAGCCGTTGTCGTTGATGCCGGGGCCTTCGGTGACGGAGTCGAGGTGCGCCCCGAGGAGGACGACGCGGTCCGCCCGACCGCTCGCCGTCTCGGCGATGACATTCGTCGAGTGGAAGGTCTTGAATTCGGCCGTCGTCTGCATGTGGAGCGTGACCGGGCCGCTGTTCCGGCTCAGCTCGACCAGCTCCGCGCCGTTGGCGTACGAGGTGTCGAAGACCGGGATGGCGACAACTCCAGGCTCGCCGAGCGTCGCGTTGATCACGCCGACGCGGTCGTCATCGGGAATGTTCGGCTGGCCCTCGTTGAAGAGGAGGACGCCGACCGCGCCCGCGGCTTCGGCGTTCTCGGCCTTGACCGAGAAGTTGCAGGTGCCGCGCTGGAGGAGGGCGATCGTGCCCGGGGGGAAGCTCGCGAAGTCGGCGGCCTCGCAGCCACTGGTTGACGTGCCCGGTGGGTTGCTTCCGATCGGGACGACGACATCGACCGGCGTAACGGGGGCCGTGACATTGCCGGAGGGCGAGAACTCGCTGACCACGAAGTCCTCGTTGAAGCCCTCGACGTAGACCCGCGGCTGGGGCGAGATCCGTTCGAGCGTCGTGTTGTGCGACACGAACGCGTCGAACTCGAACGGCTGAAGTTGAACGCCGTAGCCGGCGGCGGCCAGACGCTCGATCACATAGTCGACGGACGCCTCGAAGCCCGGGCTGTCATCGACGCGGGTGTTGTCGTTCGCGGCCGCGATCGCGTCGAGTGCCTCGAGATGCTCGAGGATGCCTTCGACCGTCACGGCGTTCCGCAGCGTCGACGAATCGCTGCCAACGGCGGCCTGCGTCAGCCCCACCGAGCCGGAAACGAGGAGCGCGCCCGCCAACAGGCAGGCGGTCAGGCGGCGCTTCATGGGTCCCTCCCTGCAACACGTGAGCGCTGACCCCGGCGTGGTGGACGACCAGCCTGACCGAGTGGTGAGTCGCCGTCAATCGCGCTCGACAAAGGCGATGCACCGGAACCCGTCCCACGCGCCAGCTCCCGGACGTGGCGCTCCGTCATCGGCGCCATCTTCGCCATGCCGTTGATCGTCTCGATCGCGATCCGGACGCCGATCGGTCGATCGATCGCGGCCTGGACGCGGCCGAGTTCGCGCGCAACCATGAGGCTGCAGGCGGTCGGCCAGGAGGCCGTCGTGACAGCGTGTTCCGCGAGGATCGCCCGGACCTCGCGGCGCATCTCGTAAGCGGCCCGGAGTGGCGGCGTCCGCGGCCAGTTGTCGGCGGGCACGCTGAGCGACACGTAGCCCCAGCGGTCCCCGTTACCACCGAGCCCCGCGAGGTACACCCGGAACACGTCGGCGAGGACGGGAAAGTCCTCGATCACGTAACCCGCGCGAATCGCCTCCGCGAACACGACGCCGAAAACGCTCCTACCGGTCTTGGGCCACTCGCCCGCGTTGCCGCAGAGGATCTCGTTGACGCGATCGGACAGGACCGCCGCGCCCGGCGCGAAGTCGTGCGACTCCGGGTCGAACTCGCCGGCAGCGGCGATGCACGCCTCGCCGCAAACCGCGCCGGCCGCCGAGAGCAGGTCTTCGACTCGGATGCGCCCGGCGGCGTCGGTCACGGCGGTCTCGATCCGCTGGCCCAGCTCCTCGGCCGCAGCTACCGCCCCGTCCCCAGGCTGACTCGTCTCGTCGTGGGTCTTCCGACCGAACAGCGGCACCCTTTCTACCCCAGGACCGGCTCGTGGCAGCGGCTCAACGGATCGTCGAGCTCCCCGATCAGGCGACGGTCGCGCGATCGGGCGCGTCGACCGCGTCAGGCGGCCCGAAGCGCTGCTTGAACGTGAACGCGTCAGGTGCCGGACCCAGGGTCGCGAGACGGTGGAGGCGATCCAGCGCGTCACGCACGTCGGGCAGCGTCCCGGCCGGAATCCACCACAGGACCAGGTTCGGCCCGGCGGCCCGTTCGAACCACTCGTAGCGCCTGGCGAACACGGCTTTGTGATTCGAGCGGTACGTGAATGCGTGGAGCTCGTCGATCGACGCCCAGACGCTCAAGTTGACGATGAACTGCGGGTCGTCGGTGACCTTCAACGCCGTGTTGTTCCCGTTGTCGCCCTGCAGCCGCCAGACGAAGCCCGGACTCGCCTCGGCGAGCGCGTTGATCCTGTCGAGCCATGCCATGAAGTCGGCGAGCTTCGGGTCGTCCATCGGCGCGAGGGCCCGCCCGACATTCAGCTGAGCAATGTGGAACCCGCTCATACGGACGGCAGTATGGCGGCTCGACAGGGCGACGGAAGGCTGCACGGCGCCGGAACCGTCATCGTCGAGGGCGGAGCCGCTCGATCGCCGCCACGAGGACTTCCGCGTCCCGCGACACCCGCGAGCCGAGGTCGTCCCACGTGTCGGGGACCTCGCCGAGGTAGACGGCCCGGGCGCGTTCGAGCACGACCCGGTTGCCCGCGGGCAGTCGAGCCAGCGCCCAGTCCGCCGCGGCGTCCTTGGATCGGATCTGACCGGTCTCGAGCGTCACCCAGATCCGGGCCAGGGTCAGCATCACGTTCGCCTCGTCGCCGGCCAGGTCGCGCAGGAGCCCCGGGATGCCGTCGACCATCGCTCGAGCCACGTCGGTGGCCGGCACGGGTTCGACCAGGTCGCCCGGTGGAGCGCCGAACAGGACGCGGTGGTGCTGGAGCGCGGTCGTCAGCAGCACGGCGAGGTCCGGGTTCGACGCCTCCCACGGCTCGACGTCGCCCCGCTCGAATTCGCCGCGGAGCCAGTCGCCGTACTGGAAATCCGTCCGGGGCGGGTACCGCCACGGCACGACGTCCGATCGGGCGACGATCGTGACCTCCAGGCTTCGCGCCGGCCCGCCCGCCGCGCGCCTTCCGGACAGCGGCAGGAGACCCTCGGCGAGCGCCCTGCGCTCGCCATCGGTCATCCGGCGCGCCGCGACGACGAGGACGTCGAGGTCGCTCCGGTGATGCAGCTCCCCGGCGACCGCCGACCCGCAGAGGTAGATCCCGAGCGCGTCGCTCCGGAGGACGTCGCGGGCGAGGTGGACGACGGCGTCGAGCTGCGCCGCGTCGGCCGGGTCCAGCGGTGCTGCGCTCAGGCGGTTGCCGGGATCTGCTCGACGAAGTCCGCGCGCCAGGCTGGCGCCTCGAAGGGATTCGCGAAGTACTCGGTCATCCGAGCGATCTTGCCGTCAACGATCTCACCGATGCCGACGTAGCTCACCGGGATCCCGTCGCCGTAGTCGATCGTACCCTCCACGACGTAGACGTCGCCGCCGCCGAGCATCCGCTTGTAGGTGAACGCCGGCTGCGTTCCACTCATCTCGGCGTAGTGCTCGGCCATCCGGATCGCGGCGTCCTTGTGAAGCCGCTCGCCGGACTGGGGCCAGTCCGTGTGGAAGTCGTCGGTCGAGTTCTCCTTCGTCACTTCGATCATCTTCCCGAAGTCGTTCGATCGAAGGACCTCCTCGAACTTTGCCGCCAAGCCGCTGTTGTCGCCCATGACGCTCGCCCTCCTGTTCCGTGGGCGGCCAGCGTGGACCTCTCGGGCGCCGGATTCAAGGCCGGAACTGGGCGATCCTCCACGATCGACGGGGTCGTGCCACAGTGCGTCCATGCCTCTCGAAGGTGAGTACGCGCCGGGAACCTCGGCCTGGGCCCGCAAGCAGGCAGAGGCCTACGAAGCCTCGGGCGGTCAGAACTCCGCGACACTCCAGGGCAAGCCGGTCATCGTCGTGACGTCGGTCGGGGCGAAGACGGGCAAGCTGCGCAAGACGGCCCTGATGCGCGTCGAGCACGACGGCGAGTACGCGGTTGTCGCTTCCCGCGGCGGCGCAGCCCACAACCCGGTCTGGTACTACAACCTCAAGGCCAACCCGCACGTCGAGCTCCAGGATGGCACCACTAGGCTCGACTACCGTGCCCGCGAGGTGACCGGCGACGAGAAGGCGGAGTGGTGGCAGCGAGCGGTCGAGGTCTGGCCGGCCTATGACGACTACCAGGCCAAGACGAAGCGAGAGATCCCGGTCTTCGTTCTCGAGCCGATCGGGGTCGAAGGCGACGCCTAGCCGGCCGCGGCGGCCTCGTCGTACTCCCGCACGAGCCGTTTCGGAGCCTGGATCCGCCAGGCATCGGTCAGAAGCTTCTCGAGCAGCGCCGGATCGACCGCCGCCAGCCGGACGAGGATCGCGGGAAAGCCATTGTAGTGCGGCTCCGTGAACAACGCGTCCGGGGCCATCTCGATGAGCGGTTCCTTGTCGGAGTCGTGGGCGACGCGAATCGCGACCACCTCGTCATTTGGGACGCGGGCCTTCTTGGGCTCGAGCCGCTCGAGCCAGACCCAGGCGATCGCCTTGCCGCCAACGACGAAGCGGAAGTAGCCCTCGTCCTCGCTCGTATGCGGCAGCGCCAGCGCGATCCGGCGAACATCGTCCTGGGTGGGCACGGCGCCATTGTCGATGAACCGGCCGACGACAGAGAACCGGTTTCGAGTGGTTTTGACTCGGATCGTGGGCGCCGCGGGCCGCCACGGGCCGGAACGTGGACCGACCGTCAACGCGGGCCATTCGGACCTCTTGCAGGCCGTGGGATCATCCGCGCATGGTCGAGTACGGGAACGGCATCAGCCAGGGCGCCGGCGGCCAGGTCGGTGGGGGCGGCGGTGGCGGCGGGGCCGCCGTGAACTCCGACTGGGGCGCGGCGATCGGTCAGGCAGCGAACGACGCGGTCAACACGCTCGCAGCCATGCCAGCGTGGCAGCTCGCGCTGATCGTGGTGCTCGTCATCGGCGGGCTGATCGTCCTCAAGCGCGCGTTCTGAGCTCGCCGCCCCGGGCGGCCTGCGGGCTACCAGACGTCGCCGGGGCGCCAGTCGCAACTGATCGGCGCATGGATATCGATCGAAGGCGTGATCGGCGTCGGCAGCACCATGATGTAGCCGTCCTCGTCGGGCGTCGGCTCATCGCCTGACGGCAGCCGGACGTACGACGGGCCCTGCCACGTCCGCCAGCCGAGCCGCTCGTAGAAGCCGTGCTCGCCGGTACCCAGAACGCCCAGCTCGAACGTGCTCGTGATGATCGCTCCGACGTCCCGCATCACCGCCGTCCCATGTCCGCGTCGTTGCTCCGCCGGATCGACCGCGACGGCCTCGACGTAGCCAGTCGCGAGCGGCCGGCCGCCGACGTGGATCTCGCGCCCGACCACGGAGCCGTGGGCGACGATGCGCCCGTCGACCGAGCCGATCACATGGATGCCACCGAGCCCGTGCTGCCAGTCGTCCTCGGTGAACTCGCCACCTTCCTCACCCTCGAATGCCGCCCAGAGCAGCCTCCGCACTGCCCTGATCTCGTCGTCGGTGAGGTCTGCGGTGGCGAGCTGGCGGATCGAGGTCGCGGCCATGGCGGCGAGTCTACGAGCCTCGGCGGTACGATCGTGACCCCACGCCGCCGAGGGAGGAGCCCGATGGACTGGAAGCTCGAAGTCATCGTCGTGCCGGTGACCGACGTCGATCGCGCGAAAGCCTTCTACGCTGACCAGCTCGGGTTCGTCGTCGACGTCGACGACAGCCCGGCGCCCGGTGTCCGGGTGGTGCAGCTCACGCCCCCGGGCTCGGGATGCTCGATCACGATCGGCACCGGCATCGGCGGCGGGGTTCCGGGTTCCCTGAAGGGCGTCCAGATCTGCGTCGGCGACATCGAGGCGGCGCATGCCCAGCTCGTCGAGCGAGGCGTCGAGTGCACGCCGATCCGGCACACCGGCCCCGACGGCTGGGCGGACGGCAAGGGCGGCGACTGGAACGCGTTCGTCTTCTTCGACGATCCCGACGGCAACGGCTGGGCCGTCCAGGAGAGCCCGACGATCCGAGCCGAGATGGAGGCCGCCGCGGCGACCGCCGCCTCCTGACGAGCCGCGCTCTCACAACCCTCGAAGGTCCCGCGGCGTACGGTCGCCGCGACAGCGCGACACCCGAGGCCCTCAGTCCGCCGGCTCCGTCGCGGCCGCCGGGGCAGGCGCCGGCGTCGGTGACCGGATCCCGCCCGAGCGGGCGACGATGACGCCGCCGATGCACAGGGCCCCGCCGGCGACCGCCAGAAGGGACGGAACCTCGCTGAGGATCGCCCAGGCCATGACGATCACGATCGGCGGGACGAGATAGGTCATCGACCCGAGCCGCCCGGCTGCCGTACGGCTCAGCGCGAACGCCCACGTCGTGAACGCGATGGCCGTCGGGAACAACCCGAGGTACACGAGCCAGGCGACGCTCGCAGGTGACGCGGTGCCAAGCTCGCTGACGAGCTGCGGCGCGAACGGCAGGCAGGCGACCATCCCGGTGACGCAGGCGATCCAGGTGACATTCAGCGCGGGAACCTGCCGCAGCGCGGGCTTCTGGAGCGTCACGCCCGCCGCGTAGGCCACCGCTGCAACGAGGCACAGCGCGATGCCGAGGACGGCGTTGCCGCCCGCGACCGGCGAGCTCGAGCTCGCGAAGCCGATGACGAGCGTTCCGGCGAAGGCAACCGCGAGCCCGGCCATCAGCCGCGGCGGGAACCCCTCCCGCAGGAACAGGCCGGCGAATAGCGCCAGGAAGATCGGTCCGGTGTTGACGAGCATCGCCGACGTCGCCGCGTCCAGGTTCCGTTCAGCCTCGTTCAGGCTCACGTTGTAGAGCGCGAACCAGAGGAGCCCCGAGCCCACGATCATCGCGAGGTCCCGACGCGACGGCCGGTGCCAGCCGCGGATCGCAACGAGGACACCGAGCGCGACCGACCCTACCGCGAGCCGGCCGACCGCGAGCGACCCCGGACCGAAGTCGTCGACCACCGCCCGGATACCCACGAACGCCGACGCCCACAGCGTCACCGTCACGAGCGCAGCCGCCACCGCGAGCCGGTTCACCTTCGCCGCGGTCTCCGTCACCCGGTCACCTCATGGATCGATTTCGAGTGGTCCGTTTGTTGATAACACGTCCGCGCTGCCGCGGGTTTCCCGTAGCCTGACGCGATGCGCGAACTGCCCGAGCTGACGTCCGACGCAATCCGGTCAGCCCACGCCGAGATTCATCCCGCGTTCAGCAACTCACCGCAGTACGTCCACGACGGGCTCTCGGCGCGGCTCGGCGTCCCCGTGATCGTGAAAGTCGAAACGGTGAACCCGATCCGATCGTTCAAGGGCCGCGGAACGTGGGTCGTCATCAACGCGCTGGTCGCCGAAGGCCGGCTTGGCGCGGACACGCCCGTTGTCTGCGCATCTGCCGGGAACTTCGGGCAGGGCGTCGCGTTCGCAGCGGGTTGCGCCGGCGTTCGGTCGGTCGTGTTCGCCTCCCGGCGCGCGAACCGCGGCAAGCTCGCCCGGATGCGGGCGCTCGGCGCGGACGTCCGCGAGGTCGGTGATGACTTCGACGCTGCCGTCGCCGCCGCGCGCGATCACGCGGCGACGACCGGCGGGCTGTTGCTCGTGGACGGCGACGACGCCCGAATCGCGACGGGTGCCGGGACGATGGCGCTCGAGCTGACCGATGCCGCCGACGCAGGCGTGCTCCCCTCCCCCGCCGTGGTGTCCGTGCCGGTCGGGAATGGCGCGCTGATCAACGGCATCGGGTCGTGGATGAAAGCCGTCGCGCCGTTGTGTCGCGTCGTCGGCGTCCAGGCCGAGGGAGCGCCGGCGATGACGCTCAGCTGGCGGGCAGGCCGGGCGATCGATACCGAGGCCGCGATCACGTACGCGGACGGGATCGCCGCCCGCGTCTCGATTCCGAACGCCGTTGAGCTGATGGATGGCCGGGTCGACGACATGGTCCTCGTGTCCGAGGCAGCGATGCACGAGGCACAGGCCGAGTTGAGGGACGCGCTCGGGATCACGGTCGAGGGCGCGGCCGCCGCATCCTGGGCCGCGTTGCTCGACGGCCCACGGCCCGACGGACCGGCCGTCGTGATCATCACCGGCAGCAACGTCTGAGGCGGTCAGAACTCCTGCCGCCCAGCGAAGGTCTCGATGACGCCCGGTCTGGCCAGCTCGTAGATCGCCAGGCGCTGCCCGCCAGGTGATGAAAACGTCGTGACGGGACCCTGGGGGATCTCGAGGGTGTGCTCGGCCTGCCAGCCCCGCTCGGAAAGCACTCCGGAGGCCGCCCGCAGGTCCGCGACGCGATACACGAGGATCGGTCGGTCGCCCTCGACGTGATCGTTCAGGACGATCGCCGGCGGCCCGACAGTCAGCTCCACGCAGGCGACGCGGGCGCCCATGGCATCGATCGCGAAGACGAGCGTCCCGCCGAGCACGTCGGTCAGGTAGCGGGCGTCCGCCGCGACGTCGCGGCTGGGCGTGTAGACGTAGTCCAGCGACACGAACAGCACAGCGCAGGATAGGCTCCTGTACCGTGAAGGCGATGAGCGTCGACCCATCTCACGACCCGGCCGGCCGGGCCCGCCTCGAGGCCGCGCTTGCGCCGCTCGGCGTCCCGTACGAGCTGTTCGCCTGCGATCCCGCCCTGGCCGACACCGCCCAGTTCTGCGCCGCGTACGGCTTCTCACCGGACGAATCCGCGAACACGATCGTCGTCGTCGGCAAGGCGGATCCGCGCCGGTACGCTGCGTGCATCGTGCTCGCGACGCACCGCCTCGACGTCAATCGTGCCGTCCGCGATCGCCTCGGCACGCGCAAGGCATCGTTCGCCGGCGCCGACGAGACCCGGGAGTTGACCGGCATGGAGATCGGCGGCGTGACGCCGTTCGGGCTCCCGGATGGGCTGCCGGTCTGGGTGGACGCGAACGTCATGGCTCGACCGCGAGTGATTCTCGGTGGTGGCAGTCGCAGCTGGAAGGTCGTCGCGGCGCCGGAGATCCTGGGGGCGCTCCCTGCCGCAGAGGTCGTCGAGGGCCTCGCCAACCCGGGCTAGCGAACCTGGCCTCCGGCGTTGTTGGCCCGATAGGCGATCACCTCGACCCGCTCGAGGGTGATCAGCCCGTCACCGACCATCGCGTCCAGCTCGGGCAGGACCGCTCGCAGCCGATCCTCCTGGTCGACGATCTCGATGAGGATCGGCAAGTCGGTCGAGAGCGAAAGGATCCGCGAAGAATGGAGGTGCTGCTTCGCGCCGAAGCCCTCGATCCCGCGAAGGACCGTTGCGCCGGCGATGCCCCGCTCGCGCAGGAGGTGGACGATCGCCTCGTAGAGAGGACGGCCGTGCCACGAGTCCGTCTCGCCGATGTAGACGCGAACCAGGAGGCCACTCCCTTCGATCTTCACCCGAGCGCCCTCCCGACCGAAAGGCCCAGAAACACGGCCACCACGCCTAGAACGCAGGAACCGACGATGTTCACGAGCGCGAGCCCGCTCGCGCCATCTTCGAGGAGGCGCCAACTCTCGAGCATGAATGTCGAGAACGTCGTGTACGCGCCGATGAAGCCGATCATGACTGGTGCCCTGATCGACGCCGGCAGGACGCCGCGCTCAGTCGCCAGGGCGAACAACATCCCGAGAACGAACGATCCCGAGACGTTGACCACGAACGTGCCCCACGGGAAGGCACCCGCCGCCCGCTGCGACACGGTCGAATCGACGAGATGGCGTGCAACGGCCCCCGCGGCGCCGCCGAGAGCGATGAGCACGAGTGGCAACGACGAACCTCCTGACGCGCGGATTGGTCGTCAGGAGCCATCAGCCCACGATCGGGCGGTTCAGTCGGCGGGCCCCATCGCCGTTGCCGGGATCGTACCGGACGCAGTCCCGATGGGTGACAATTTCGGACATGTCCGACCCCGAAGACCGCAACGACGTGGACGACCTCGACTCGCGTGAGGCTGCGCGCGCCCGCCGGCGCGATCGCGACGCGGCCGCCGAGAAGCGGGCGCTCATGCAGCCGGGGATGGGCAAGGTCTTCAAGCAGATCCAGGACGCTCAGGCGAAGGCCGCGCGGGAGCCTGCGCCGAAGAAGAACCGGAAGCGCCCCTAACCCGCCTTGAAGCGGCGGATGCCCTCGAGCGCTACCTCGAACCCGGCCGGCGTCATCGGGTCGACGCCGAGCTGGACGTGCCCGATCCCCAACTCTGCCCAGGCATTCAGGCCGTCCGCGATCGCCGCCGGGTCGAGCGGGAGCTGCCGCTCCGGCGGGGCGTCGCGACCGACGTTCACGCCGACCGTCAGCTCGATCGTGCTCGGGTCGCGCCCTTCGGCCGCGCAGGCGTCCTCGAACGCCGCCCGGACTTCGCGGTACTTGTCATTCGGCAGACCGAACCATGCCTCCTGCCACTGGTCGGCGAACCGCGCAGTGGCCCGCAGCATCCGTGGTCGGCCGGCCGCGACCATGATCCGGGTCTCGTGCGACGGCGCCGGGAGGATTACCGCCTCCTGCAGCTGGTACCAGCGTCCGGCGAACGTGACCGTCTCGCCGCGCAGGAGGCGGGCGATGATCTCGAGCGCCTCCTCGAACCGAGCCACGCGGTGGTCGAACGGATAACCGAACGCGGTGTACTCGGCTTCGTACCAGCCGCAGCCGAGGCCGAGGATCAGCCGACCCGCGGCGATGTCGTTGGCCGTCGCCGCCATCTTCGCGAGCAGGCCGGGCGGACGGAAGCTCGTCGCAAGCACGAGCGTCCCGATCTCGACGCGCTCCGTGGCCGCGGCGAGCGCGGAGACGAGCGTCCACGCCTCGTGATACCCGACCTGGGGCCGGTCTGCCGGACGGTACAGGAAGTGGTCGCAGACCCAGACGCTGTCGGCTCCGCCCGACTCGGCCAGGCGGGCCATCTCGAGGATCTCGCGCCAGGTTCCACCCGAGCCGTCGTCCGGCGACTGGGGCAGCACCAGTCCGACCTTCATCGGGGGAGTCTAGCGAGCGTCGCTACCTGTCCGGAACTCGCCGGCGCGACCGGCCGTCCGGCACACGAACGGGCGGTTCGGGGTAGTTCACAGCCGGCCGACCCTGGGGCAGAATCGAGCGGTGAGCGGAGAACGCGGCATGATCCCGTGGAACGGGCCCGACGGCGAACCGACGATCGTCTCGAAGACCTCCGGCTCGGTCACCCGTCCTGCCGGGCTGTGCGCGGGCCAGGGCCACGTCGTCGTCTACGGCAACCCCGCGTTCGTGGCCGCGTTCGGCGCAGCATCGGTCGGGCTGCCGGCCCGCGAGGGCATGCTCGGGCTGCCGGGCGAGGCATTCGCGTTGCTGGACGCGGTCCTGCGGGACGGCCGGCCGCTCGCGCTGTGGGTCACGCGCGATGGCGAGGACTGGCGGCTGACGGCGATGCCGCGGTTCGATCCCGAGACACAGGAGCCGTACGGGGTGGCGTTCCATCTCCGGGCCCGCTCCGACCTGCCGGTTCTCCTGGACGCGTGACCGACGCGGACGCCCTGATCGAGCGGCTTACTGGCGCGACTCGATCACGTGGGTCGGCGTGTTGTGAACCGCCGGGATCGAGCCAAGGCGGCCGGCCTGGAAGTCCGAATACGCCTGGAGCAGCTCCTCGCGCGTGTTCATCACGAACGGGCCCATCCACGCGACCGGCTCGCGGATCGGCCGCCCGCCGAGGATCAGAACGTCGAGGCTCGGCGACCGCGACTCCTGGATTGGCTCGGCGTCGATCGTGATCGTGTGGCCGTCGCCGAATACGGCGAGCTGGCCCATCTGGATCGGCCGCTTTTCCGCCCCGACCGTTCCGTAGCCCGCGAGCCCGTAGACGAGCGCGTTGTAGTCGGCCCGCCACGGCAGCGATAGCCGTGCGCCGGGCGAGAGCGTCGCATGGACCAATGTCATCGGCGTGTATGTCGATCCCGGGCCTGCATGGCCGGCAACCTCGCCCGCGATCACGCGGACGAGCGCCCCGCCATCGCCCGACGACACCAGCGCGACCTCGGACGCTCGCAGGTCCTGGTAGCGCGGAGCGGCGAACTTCTGGTCGCGCGGCAGGTTCACCCAGAGCTGGATGCCGTGGAAGAGGCCGCCACGCATCACGAGCCACTCCGGCGGCTTTTCGATGTGAAGGATTCCGGCACCGGCCGTCATCCACTGCGTGTCGCCGTTCGTGATGACGCCACCGCCGCCGTTCGAGTCCTGGTGCTCGAACGTGCCGTCCATCATGTACGTCACGGTCTCGAAGCCGCGGTGAGGATGCCACGGCGTGCCCTTCGGCTCACCGGGCGCGTACTCCACCTCGCCCATCTGGTCCATGTGGACGAACGGGTCCAGGTCGGCCAGGTCGACGTGCGAGAACGCCCGCCGGACGGGAAAGCCCTCGCCCTCGAGCCCGGTGCGCGCGACCGTCAGGCTCTTGACCGGCCGCTCGCGAGCGACAGTCGGATCAGGATCCGGGATGCGGGGCAGGACGGTGATGTCGTCGACGGTGATCGCGGGCATGTGGTTGGTGGTTCCTTCTCGGTGCTGGTGCTACGGAGATAGTTGCACAGTCAACGATCTCCGTCAAGACAGCATCGCGAACTCGTCCAGACTGTCACCCAGGGACAGTTGGCTCAGCTCTCAGCACTGTGTCCGGCCCTTCCGTGCGCGGACGCCTGGTCACACCATCGCTCGGTGACCGTCTGGCGAGTTGCAACGCTGGGATCCTGATCCAGCTATCTGGCCATGAGAGGATGACGAGGTGTCGGGATCAGCTGCCCTCGACGACGACTCGAGCCCAGGCCCGAGCCTTCGGGTCGTCTAGCCAGACGCCCGACCGCAGGTACACGTCGTCCCGGATGATGTCGATCGCCTCCTGCTCGCTCCCGACTCGAAAGATCAGCAGCGCCGACTTGAAGTCGAGGAAGCCGCCCGCCTCGACAAGCTTGCCCTCCCGTCGCAAACGCGCCACACGGGTCAGGTGCTCCCGTCGCACGGCGGGACGCTTTTCGGCTGCGTCGGGCGCGTAGCTGATCTCAACGGCGTAAACGGTCTCGACGCTGACGCCGTCCGGGATCTCGGGGTTGGTCACGGCCGATCCTCCAGGCACGCCCGAACCTGTCGGGCCACTTCCAGGTCTTCACGGGCTTCGATCACGACGACGCCGACCGATCCACCCGTGATACCGACAACGGCATCGCCGGTAGCCGACTCGTTCTGCGCGGGATCCACGGCAATCCCCAGGAACCCGAGCCCGTCGACCGCCCGACGGCGAATCTCCGGCGCGTTCTCCCCTACCCCGCCCGTGAACGCGAGCGCGTCGACGCCGCCCATCGACGCCGCCATTGCCGCAATTCCTCTGCGGACGCGATGCACGTAGACATCCAGCGCGAGCGTCGCTTCGGCGTCGCCCGCCGCGGCCCGCTGGAGCACACCGCGCATATCGGCCGTGCCGGCCAGCCCGACGAGCCCCGAATCCCGCTCCAGCCCATCGGCCACCTCCGAGGCGGACATCCCGCCTTCGGTCTGGACCCAGAGGACGAGCCCGGGGTCGACGCTCCCCGACCGCGTCGCCATCACAAGACCCTCGAGCGGCGTGAAGCCCATCGTCGTGTCGACGGACATGCCGCCCGACACCGCGGCGAGCGACGCCCCGGCGCCGAGATGGCAGGTGACGGTGCGCAGGTCCGTGATCGGCCGGCCCAGCAGCTCCGCCGTTCGACGGGAGGCATAGGCGTGCGACAGCCCGTGGAATCCGAACCGGCGCAGCGGCCAGCGATCCCGCCACTCGCGCGGGATCGCGTAGGTGGACGCCGCTGGCGGCAACGTGGAGTGGAACGCCGTGTCGAAGCAGGCGACATGGGGCGGATCGGGAAGGGCGCGCCGGACGAGATCGAGCGCTGCGAGCGATCGCGGCTGGTGGAGGGGCGCCAGCGCCGTGAACGACTTGAGCCGGGCCAGGACCGCATCGTCGACGACCACGGCCGTTCGATAAACCGTACCGCCGTGCACAACGCGGTGGCCCACGGCGTCGACGGTCCCGAGCTCCGCGATCTGCCGCTCGACCTCCGGCGCGGCGAGCGAGCCGGCCAGCGTTTCGAGCGTTTTCGACCCGGTCGCCCGGCCGTCAGCCTCCACGACCGAGAGCTTCAGGGTCGACGACCCCGCGTTGACGACCAGGACGCGCGTCAAACCTGCCAGACCCAGTCGCGGATCTCCGGCATGTCCTCGCCCTCTTGCCGTGTGTAGGCCCTGGCCTCGAGCCGCTTGTCGACCATGAGCTGCCGAACGTGGCCGGCGCGCGACGCGAGTCCCGGGACCCGGTCGATGACGTCCATCACGAGGTGGAATCGATCGAGATCGTTGAGCATCACCATGTCGAACGGCGTCGTGGTCGTCCCTTCTTCCTTGTAGCCGCGGACGTGGATGTTCGCGTGGTTCGTCCGGCGGTAGGTGAGGCGGTGGATCAGCCACGGATAGCCGTGATAGGCGAAGACGACCGGCCGGCTCGTCGTGAACAGCGCGTCGAACTCGGCGTCGGTCATCCCGTGGGGGTGCTCGGCCGCCGTCTGGAGCCGCATCAGATCGACGACGTTGACGAAGCGGACCTTGAGGTCCGGCAGGTGCTCGCGAATCAGGCTCACCGCCGCGAGCGCCTCGAGCGTGGGAACGTCACCGGCCGCACCGATCACGACATCCGGCTCGCTGCCCTGGTCGTTGCTGGCCCAGTCCCAGGCACCCGCGCCGCGCGTGCAGTGGAGAATCGCCTCGTCCATCGGCAGCCAGTCGAGCTGGGGCTGCTTGCCGGCGACGATCACGTTGACGTAGTCACGGCTCCGGAGGCAGTGGTCCGCGACCGAGAGCAGCGTGTTCGCGTCGGGCGGCAGGTAGACCCGGATGATCTCGGCCTTCTTGTTCACGACGTGGTCGATGAAGCCAGGATCCTGGTGGCTGAACCCGTTGTGGTCCTGCCGCCAGACATGTGAGCTGAGGAGGTAGTTCAGCGAGGCGATCGGCTCCCGCCACTCGAGGTTTCGCGTGACCTTCAGCCACTTCGCGTGCTGGTTGAACATCGAATCGACGATGTGGATGAAGGCTTCGTAGCAGTTGAAGAGCCCGTGGCGGCCGGTCAGCAGGTAGCCCTCGAGCCAGCCCTGGCAGAGGTGCTCCGAGAGGACCTCGACGACGCGGCCGTCGGGCGAGAGGTGGTCGTCGCCCGGGACGAGCTCGGCGACCCACGCCCGGTCGGTCACCTCGAACACCGGCGTCAGTCGGTTCGATGCGGTCTCGTCGGGACCGAAGAGGCGGAACGTCGAGGGGTTGCGGGCGATGACGTCGCGGACGAACGCACCCATGACGCGGGTCGGCTCGCTGAACTGGGTCCCTGGCTGATCGACGGCAACGGCGTAGTCGCGGAAGTCGGGCAACTCGAGGTCCCGCAGCAGGCGCCCGCCGTTGGCGTGGGGGTTCGCGCTCATCCGGCGGCTGCCGGTCGGCGGCAGCGACGCGAGCTCCGCCTTCAGCGCGCCGTTCTCATCGAACAGCTCGCCCGGGTCATAGCTCCGAAGCCACTCCTCCAACAGCTTGCGATGGCCCTCGTTCGTTCGAACCTCGCCGAACGGCACCTGGTGTGACCGCCACGTGCCCTCGACCTGCTGGCCGTCGACCGTCTCGGGGCCGGTCCAGCCCTTCGGCGTGCGGAGGACGATCGCCGGCCAGCGCGGGCGCTCGACCTCGCCAACGGCGTTCGCCGCCCGCGCCCGAGCCTGAATCGCCCTGATGTCGCCGATCGCGTCGTCGAGCGCCGAAGCCATCTTCTGGTGCATCGGGGCCGGGTCGTCGCCCTCGACGAGGATCGGCCGGTGCCCGTAGCCCTCGAGCAGCGCCACGAGCTCGTCCGACGGAATCCGGGCGAGGACGGTCGGATTTGCGATCTTGTAGCCGTTGAGATGGAGGATCGGCAGGACGGCTCCGTCGCGGACCGGGTTCAGGAACTTGTTCGCGTGCCAGCTCGCTGCCAGGGGGCCCGTCTCTGCCTCGCCGTCGCCGACGACACAGCACACGATGAGGTCCGGGTTGTCGAACGCGGCGCCGTATCCGTGCGTCAGCGCGTACCCCAGCTCGCCGCCCTCGTGGATCGAGCCGGGCGTCTCGGGCGCAACATGGCTCGGGATGCCGCCGGGGAACGAGAACTGGCGGAACAGCTGGCGCAGGCCGTCCTCGTCGCGCCCGATATCGGGGTAGACCTCACTGTACGTTCCCTCGAGGTAGGCGTTTGCGACGAGCCCGGGGCCGCCGTGGCCCGGGCCGGCGATGTAGATCGCATCGAGGTCGTCGCGCTTGATGACGCGATTCATGTGGGCGTAGATGAAGTTCAGGCCCGGCGTCGTCCCCCAGTGGCCGAGCAGCCGCGGCTTGACGTGCTCCGGCGCGAGCGAGGTTCGCAGCAGCGGGTTGTCGAGGAGGTAGATCTGGCCGACCGACAGGTAATTGGCCGCGCGCCAGTACGCATCGATCAGGCGCAGCTCGTCGTCGGTCAGCGGTTCGGAGGGCCTCGTTGGGCTCGACGAAGCGGTCATGGTCGAATCATCCACCGATTCCGTTTCCGGGGCATTGCCGGCGCGCCTCAGGTCGTGTCCCGGGCTCGCTTTCGGGCTGCCGCAACGTCATCCGTGGAGACGCCGACCGGTCTGCCTTCATCGTCGACGAGCTTCCAGCGGACATCGAGGGCGTCGTCGCGGCCTTCGGTGAGCGCCTCGAGGAGACGGCCTGCGAGCCGCACCTCGCCAGGGCTGGGGTCCTCGCCGAGAGCTTCGGCGACCCTGTCCGCGACGGCGACCCGGGCGACGGTCGGGACGCCGCCGGCGACGTCGCGACGGACGACCCCCTCCGCGTCACGAACGGCCCGCTCCTCGAGGCGGCGGATCAGCTGCCGGGCGCGGCGTCGGTCCGCCGGTTCGAGCTCCGTGATCCAGCGCGGCTCTTCGGGCTCCACGGCATTGAGCTTCGGCTTCGGTGGTGCCTTCCGGCGCTCCCCTTCTTCCGTCGGCGCCGGCTTCGCGCGGCCGGCGGGCTTCGTCAGCGTCGACGTCGCCGGAGCGGACTCACGCGCCGACTCGATCGCGGTCTTGGCGTCGGTCAGTGAGCGGAACGGCCCCCGGACGAGCGGCAGGCCCAGCTCGTCGGTCTGCTCCTCGTCGGTCACGGACCAGGTGCCGGAGGCCGTCGTGATCGTGAACCGCCCGTCGCGCGTCTGCCAGCCTGTGCCGGGCAGGCGCTTCAGCGACTCGTCGTCGTCCGCGGCGGACTTCGAGGATCCCTTCGTCTCGGTCTTCGCCTTCGGGCTCACGCCGACAGGCTAGCGCACAGCAAACGACCCCGGCCGGTTCGGCCGGGGTCGTCTGAGCGTCGACAGGGTCCGGGACAGCCCGACCTAGACCTTGCCGATTGCCAGGGCGCCGAGCTCCTCGGCGGTATCAATTGGATCGAGGTCGTTCAGGAAGACCGTCAGCATCACGTTGACGCTGCCCTTCCAGAAGAACGCCCGATGGTTCTTGTCGGACCAGAACGCGCCGTCGCCGATGCCCTCGTACAGCACGGCGCCGTCGTACGCGCCGAGGGCGGCGTCGTAGAGGTTCGCGCCGTCGATCGGCGTCAGCTCGACGATGACCCGGCCGTAGTCGCCCTGGTAGGTGCAGACGGTCCGCGCCTCATCGAGAACGGTGGGAGCGGCTTCGAGCTCGCCGTCGGCGATCGCCGTCGTGCCGGTGGCGGAGGCGATGTCGTCGGCGCTGAGGATCTCGCACGCGTTGAGCGTCGTGCCCGGCTTGGCGTCGTCCTCGGCGAACGGGACGTCCGTCGGCCGGGGCGTCGCATCGGCGACGGGCGAGCCCGTGTCGCCGTTCGAGCCCGCGTCAGGGCCCTGGCTCGTGCCGGAGGCCGAGCCGCCGCACGCGGCGACGAGCGCGACCAGTCCGGTCGCGAGAATGAGACGGAGTGAGCGGTTGCCAGTCATCGGTTCTCCTTTGCATCGCGGCCGATCACCGGCTCGCGGTACGAGAAGAACCGTATGGACGGGGGCTCAAGCGGTCTTAGGATGCGCTTAAGGCTCCGACGGACGCGGCGGGGCGGCCGGCGCCCGCGAGCGAGCATCGAGCGGGTCCTCGCGCGGGATCATCGTCGCGGCGAAGACGACCGCGAGCACGCAGAACCCGATCGCCGGCACGATCGCCGCCGGCAGGGACTGCTCCGCGAGGACACCCGCGATCGCCGCCCCGATCGGGTAGCCGACGAAATTCATCGCCATGGAGACCGCAAACGCGCGGCCCATCCACGCGGGGTCGGTCCGGCGCTGGCGGATCGTGAACAGCGCGATGTCCATCGGCCCGTTGACGAACCCGACACCGATTGCCCAGCCGAACGCGCACAGCAGCCCGACGACCGGATCGATGTCGTCGACGACAGCCGGCACGAGCAGTAGCGCGACGAGCGGCGCGATCACGAGCATCGGGATCGTCAGGAGGCGCCACTCGCGGCCGCGCGTGTCCATCCGGCCGAAGATCAGCGTCGCCAGGACGCCGGACAGGCCACTCGCCAGGAAGACGATGCCGACGAGCGCCTCCGAGAAGCCGAGCACCTGGATGATCAACAGCGGCAGCACGATCGTCGAGATCCCGCCCGCCAGGTTCAGCGTCGAGATCGAGAACGCGAGGCCGCGGATCGTGCGGTTGCTCCATGCGTAGCGGACGCCGTCCAGCGCGTCACGCAGGATCCGGCCTGACGTGACGACGTTCGTCTCCGGGTCAGGAACGCCGACGAGGGCGATCGCCGCCGCCCCGAACCCGACCGCGGTGACGAGCAGCGTGAGCTGGCTGCCGACGAGCGCGACGAGCGCCGCGGCGAGCGGCGGCCCGACGATCGTCGAGACGAGGTAGCCGTTCGAGTCGATCGCGTTCGCCCGCTCCCAGAGCGGCTCCGGGACGATGATCGGGAACAGGCTGCGGATCCCGGTCACGCTGAGGATCGACGTCAGCGACGAGACAGCAGCGATCAGCACGAGCAGCAACGGCGGCAGCAGACCGGCGATCGAAAGGAACGCGATCAGGGCCATTGCGACCATCGCGACGAGGTAATCCAGCGTGACCAGACGCATCCGACCGTGGCGGTCGAGCAGCGCCCCCGCGATCGGCGCGACGACCAGGCCGGGCAGGATGCTCGCGAGCGTCACGATCCCGGCAAGCGTCGGCGACCCGTATTCGTCGAGCGTGAAGAGCACGATCGCGATGCCGACCATCGCCTGGGCGACGCGCGACAGGATCATCGCGGTCAGGATCCGGGGCAGCCACGGCACGCCGAGCAGCGCTCGGTAGGAGGGCCTGACGAACGGGCGCGACCCCCCGCCGGCGTTCGCGCCGGACGGGGCCGTCATGCCGGGGTCAGGTCCGGGCTCACCCAGCGGCGGTCGAGGACGAGCTGGAGGACCGTGGGGCGGTCGGCCGCGATGGCCTGGCGGAGGGCTGCCTCCAGCGCGTCGTCGTTCTCGACGCGCGCCCCGCGGGCTCCGACGGCCCGGGCGATCGCGGTGAAGTCGATCGGCCCGAGGTCGGTCGCGATCGCGCTCCCCTCGCGGGCGTCGTCGTGTCGCGCCCGGCGGTCCTGGTGCATCCGGATCGTGCCGTAACGCTCGTTGTCGAACACGACCGCGATGACCTTGACCTTCTCGCGAACCGCCGTCTCGAGCTCCGCCATCGTCATCGCGAAACCGCCGTCACCGGCGACGGCGACGACCGTCCGATCGCGGTGAACGAGGCCCGCCGCAATCGCGGCCGGCAGCGCGTAGCCCATCGCCCCCGATGTCGGCCCGAGGAACGTTCCGGGCCGACGGAAGCGGAAGTAGCGGGCGAGCCACTGGCCGAAGTTCCCGGCGTCGGTCGTAACGATCGCGTCGTCGGGGAGGAGCCGCCGCAGCGTCGCGATGGCGTGGGCGGGATGGACGCCGGGTCCGTCGTACGCCGCCTCGTCGACGGCCGTGGCGGCCTCCCAGGCGGCGCGGTCCTGGGCGTTCGCGGTACGACGCGCATCGACCGTCTCGGCGTCGAGGACCGCGGCCTCGAGGCGGGCCACGGCCGCGCGCAGGAGTGCCCGGGCGTCGGCGGTCACCGTCAGGGCGGCCTTCTCGAGATCTGGCCGATCGACCGGTTCGATGTTCACCTGGGCCCAGCGCTGGCCGGCGGCCGGCAGGGTATAGCCGAACGAGGTGATCTCGGACAACCGGCACCCGACGACCAGCAGCGCGTCGGCGTTCTCAAGGCGCTCGCGGACCACTGGCGGACTGCCGTGGCCGGCCATGCCGAGGTAGAGCGGATGGTCGTTCGAAATGACGTCGCCCCGGCGCCAGCCGGCGATGACCGGCACGTCGAGCAGCTCGGCGAGCTTGAGGAGGTCCGTCGAAGTTCGCGCCCGAAGGACGCCGGCTCCAGCGAGGATCACCGGACGTCGCGCCGAGGCGACGAACTGCAGGATCGCCCGGACATCGTCGGGATCCGGTCGCGGCGGCGCGGGTCGCGCCGTGTCGAGCTCCGTGCCCTCCGGCAGGACCTCGTCGATGAGGTCCTCGGGCAGCGACAGCAGCGCGGGCCCGGGACGGCCGGACAACGCCGCCCTGATCGCCCCGCCAACCGCCGCCGGGACCTCGGACGCGTCGTGGGGCTCCGCCGCGAGCGCCGCGAGGCCGCCGAACGTCGCCCGCTGATCGGCCTCCTGGAACGCCTCGCGGCCGATGAACGGTCGTTCGACCTGGCCGACGAGCGCGAACATCGGCGTCGAGTCCTGGCGGGCGGTATGGATGCCGATCGCGAGGTTGGAAGCACCCACCGCGCGCGTCGCGATACACGCGGCCGGGCGGCCGGTGAGCTGGCCGTGCGCCTCCGCCATGAACGCGGCGGCACCTTCATGGCGCGTGGCCACGACCCGGATGCCAGCGGCGTCGAGGCCCTCGAGCAGCCCCAGGAAGCTCTCGCCCGGAACGGTGAACGCGTAGCGGACGCCGACGGCGCGCAGCGCGTCGGCCACGTAGCGGCCCACGCTGCGGGCGGGAGCGGGGGCGGGCGCGGGGGCGGGCGCCGCGGGCTCCTCCGGCGGTGGTGCGGCGGCCGGCGCGGCGTCCGGTCCATCGGTCGGCTCGGCGGGCTCGGCGGCGCCTGGGGCGGCTTCATCCAGAACCGCGGCTAGCTCGACTTCGGCGGCCGGGACGGGCTCCCCCGACGCGCCGTCAGCCGGCGGCGGCGGTTCGTCGGGCTCCGCGGCGGCTTCGGTGTGCTCGGGTTCGGGTAGCGCTGCGTCGGCTGGCGACGGCTCGCCATCGAGCGTCTCGGCCGCGTCGGTCAAGCCGTCGAGGCCGCCCGGTTCAGCCGTGACGTCGAGTGCGACGTCGTCGACCGCCGTCGATGCCGTCTCGTCGGTCAGGGTCCGGATCGCTGCGGCCTCCTCGGCCGCGGGGATATCGGTCTCGGGCGGTGCCTCGTCGACGCCGTTCTGTTCGGACGTCATCGTCAGCGAACCGGGACCGCGGCGGGCGCCGCGACCATCGCGAGGACGAGGCCCGCGACGACGACAATGGCCACGGCGATCATGGCTGCCCGCGCAAAGCGGGTTCCGGGCATCACGGCCGGCCTACCGGTAATTCTCGAACTGGAGCGGTACCGGCTCGTCGAGCTCGCGGAGCCGGGTGATCACCCGCTGGAGCTCGTCCTTGCTCTTGCCCGAAACGCGGATCGCGTCACCTTGGATCTGCGACTTGACCTTCGGGAACTCGTCGCGGATCTGCTTCTGGAGTCGCTTCGCGAGATCCTCCGGGAGCCCCCGCCGGAGACCGATCTCCTGGCGGACCTTGTTGCCACCGGATGGCTCGACCTTGCCCCAGTCGAAGATCTTGAGCGAGAGGCCGCGTCGAATGGCCCTGGATTCGATCAGGTCCTTGACAGCCGCCGCGCGGTGCTCGTCGTCGGTGACGAGGGTGAGCTCGGTCTTGCCCTGCGTGAGATCGACTGTCACGCCCTTGAAGTCGTAGCGCTGCTGGACCTCCCGCCGGACCTGGTCGAGGGCGTTTCGCAGCTCCTGTTCGTCGAAGTCACTGACGACGTCGAACGAGACGTCTCCTGCCATCGCGGATCCCCTGCTTCGCCGTCCACCGGGGTTTCATCCCGCGGGAGCCGGCTGGTCGGCACCACTCGGGCGCCGGTGGGCCAGCGGGTCGTTGCTGGGCCGACCCGTCGCGGCCGAACGGCCGCGAGCTGCAAGTATGCCGTGGCCGGCTCGCGAACGGAAACGGCGGCGGCGGCGGGCCGCGCCGGCTCGAGGGTCCGGCCTGCGTCTACCCCGGCCAACATTGTCGGCCGGACTGCACACGCTCACGACGAATGAGCATCCGCCCCTCGCTCGGATCATCACGGTCTGCCGTCTGAGCACGGCCCGCGTGCTCGTTCATGCCGCCGGTGTCCACTGGGAACGGAAGCGTCTATTCGCAGCGACAACGCGCCCGCTCAGCGGCGCCGGCTCAACTCCTCCAGCAGGACCTCGCCGATCCGATAGCTCCGGCCGCCGCCCATCACGAGCACCACGTCGCCCGGCCGCGTCTCGTGGGCGAGCCAGCGGCCGGTCTCCTCGACCGAACCGGGTGCGGCGACGGAGATATCCGGCCGGCGTGCCGCGACCGCGTTCGCGAGGCCCTCCGCCGACGCGATCGTCGTGTCGGGGTCGCGCCCGGCCCAGATGTCGGCGACCGCGACCGCGTCGGCCTCGGCGAGGACATCGGCGAACTGCTGGAGCAAGGCAGCGGTTCGGTGAAACGTCAGCGGCTCGTACACCGCCCAGATCCGCCGCCCCGGCTCGCGCTGGCGAACGGCTGCGAGCGTCGCCCGGATCGCGGTCGGGTGGTGGCCGTAGTCGTCGTACACGACCACGCCAGCGGCCTCACCTTTCCGCTCGAGACGCCGGGCGACACCAGGAAATGACGCGAGGCCAGCGGCGATCGCTTCAGGGCTCAGTCCGAGCCTGCGAGCTGCCGCTGCGACGCCCAGCGCGTTCGCGACGTTGTGACTGCCGGCGGTCGGAAGGCGCACCGCCACCGGGCCCCGGAGATCGTCCAGGCCGCTGATCTCGACTGCCGTCCCGTCTCGATCCGCGGCGACGATCCGACCGAGCAGCGCGTTTGCCGCCCCGGCGGCCGTCGCGAACCGCTCCGCGATTCCGCGGACGAAGCCGCCCGCTCGCTGGGCGGGCACATCGGCAACGGCCACTGCGTCGATCCCGCCGGCCCAGTCCGAGAGCCGGCTCGCGACCTGCTCGACACCCGGGTCGCCGACGTTCGCGACGAGCACGGGCGGCGCCGCGGTGGCGTTCATCCGCCGGACCCAGCGCTCGAACGCGGCTAGAACCGCCGCCTCGTCGGCGAACACGTCCGGGTGATCCCACTCGGCCGACGTCAGGAGTGCGATCGACGGCCGATACGGGTCGAAGTTGCCGGCGTATTCGTCGGCCTCGACGACGAACGGTCCATCCGGCCGGCCCAGCAACGCGGTCGAGGGCGGGCCGCCGTCTGCGGGATGCATCAGGGCCCCGACGAACGCCGTCGGCTCGAGCCCGGCGCTTTCGAGGACGTGGACCAGCCAGCCGGACGTCGTGCTCTTGCCGTGCGTCCCCGCCACACCGACGAGCCGATGTCCGACGGCCGCGTCCGCGACCACCTGCTGCCATGGCTCCAGCGGGATTCCGGCCGCCCGGGCGGCCTCGAGCTCCGGGTGATCCGGCGCGATCGCCGTCAGGGCCTTCGTGACCGCGAGCCGGTCCGGCCGCACGATGCCCGGTCCGGCGACGTGCGACGGGTCGTGCTCCCAGGCCATCGCCAGACCGTCGTCGGCGAGGGCGACCGTGTACGGCGACGGACCACCGGGATCGCAGCCACTCGCCTCGGCCCCGGCCCACGCGGCGAGCCTCGCGGCCGCACTGGCACCGGCGCCGGCGATGCCAAGGACGTGGATCCGCTCGCCCGGCCGAATCGGCCGAGGGTCACGGGCGGGTTCGAGACCGGCACCGATGGACGCCGCGCCCGTCACTCCGTGGCTCGCGGAGAGGCGGCGTGGGCTCCTACCCGCTCGAGGAGCAGCTCCAGGGCCGCGGCGGCGCTCGACTGCTTGTTCGCCGATCGATCGCCCTGCCACACGAACCGCCGGACGTCGACGCCCGCGCCGTCGGCAACCGCGACGTAGGTCAAACCGACCGGCTTTGCGGCAGAACCGCCGTCCGGGCCAGCGATCCCCGTCACCGACGCGGCCACGTCGGCGCCGAACCGCGAGAGCGCACCCTCGGCCATCGCCCGCGCAACCTGGGCGCTCACCGCCCCGTGTGCTTCGAGAGCGGCGGCCGGAACCGCGAGGAGCGCCTCCTTCACTTCGTTCGAGTAGGACACGATCCCACCGGCGAAGTAGCCGCTCGACCCGGCGACGTCCGTGATCGCGTCAGCGACGAGGCCGCCCGTGCACGACTCGGCGACGGCGACCCTCAGTCCGCGGCCGAGGCAGATCCCCTGAAGCCGCTCGGCGAGACCGACGAGCGGCTCGGCGGCCACGCTACGAGTGGTTCGTCTTCTTGGGCGCGTCGGGTGGCTGGAACAGCCACGTCTCGGGAATGCCCCGCTTGCCGAGCGCCCCGATCGACTGCCCGTTGAGCGTGAAGAACGTCGCCCCTGACGAGCCCGTCCGAACTTCGATCGAGGAGTTCGCGGTGAGCGTGATGACCTTGCCCTTCTTCGCCGTCACGCCCGCCCAGTCGGGATGGAGCTTGCCGTCGACCCAGACCTTGAGCCAGGCCGGGCCGCCCTTGATCTCGACGACGAGGTTGACGCCCTTGTAGGCGACGGCGACATGCCTTGTCAGCGATGTCGTCTTGTTCGCATCGCCCGTCGCCGTCACGATGATCGACCAGCGGCCGGTCGTGAGCTGGAGCGGCGTGCTGAACGTGCCGTCCTCGGCGACCGGCACGGTGACCGGAGCCGGCGCGGGCGGCGGGCTCGCGTCAGGGGCGGCGGCCGGGGCACCGTCGGGCGGTCCGTCATACGAAGCAGTGACGGCGACGCTCGACGCGTTCGTCGTCATTCCCTGCACCGGGATCGCGCCGTTCTCGTACGTCGCTCCCTCGGAGGGCTGATCGACGCTCAGCGTCGGAACCTCGATCTCGGCAAACGGGACCGTCAGGACGACCTGCGCCGTCTGCTCCGACTGCTTGCCGGTCTCGGGGTCGGTCGCCCAGATCTTGTACTGGTTCTTGCCCCGGCGAAGTTCTACCTCCATGTTCCAGGCGCCCGTCGAATCCGCCGCCGTCTGGCGGGGAACCCCGGAAATCTCGACCGTGACGGTCCCGCCTGGGATCGTCGTCCCTCGCAGGATGTACGACTCGGTGTCGGTGTCGACGCTGAGCGTCGCGGTCTTCGGCGCAGTGATCGCGAGCGTGGGCGGCTTGTTGAACCGCATCACCTGGACGGTCAGATACGCCCCGACGGCGAGGACGATCACGGTCACGAGGGCCGCAACGATCACGCCCGGCGAGAACGTCAGCCCGCGACGCGGCTGGGTCAGCGGCCGGGGCACCGCGATCACCGGTGCCGGCGGACCGGCATCGCCCCGTTCGCGACGCCACTGGGCGAGGATCTCCTCGGGCTCCAGCCCCAGGTACAGGGCATAGTTGCGCAGGAAGCCCTTCGTGTACACCGCGCCGGGCAGCTCACGGTAATCGCCGCGCTCGAGCGCCGCCAGGTAGCGGGCCCGGATCTTCGTGTCGCGCTCGGCCCGATAGAGGTCGACACCCTTGCGTTCGCGGGCCGCGTAGAGGCGCTCCGGCAGTGGCGGGACGGGCTCGAAGGCCGAAGACGAAGGCGACGCACCAGCGCCGGCGGGAGCGCCGGGCGTCGGCCGCGCTGCGTCCGGACGGCCCTGATCGGGGCGGCCGGGCTCTGTCCGGAGATCCGTTCCCCGCCGAGCCTCGTCGCGTGTGGTCATCGCTCTGTGTCCTCGTCGGCGTCGGCGCCGACTACCCCCTGGGTCGCCGGTCCTCCATCGCGCCGAAGGACCTGACGGGCGTTCGATCCATCGAACGCACCGATGTAGCCCCGCGCCTCCAACTGGTCGATGATCCGGGCGGCCCGCGCATAGCCGACCTTCAACCGCCGCTGGAGGAGCGACGCTGAGGCACGATCGTACTCCCTGATGACCTCGATGGCATCAGGCAACAGTCGATCGGCGTCGTCGTCCGCGACATCTTCGACGGAGCCTGTGCTCTCCTCGTCGGACTCGATGATCGCCATGTCGTAGTGGGGATTCTCGATCTGCTCGGTCCAGTGGTGAACGACGCGGCCGATCTCGGCGTCCGAGACGAAGACGCCCTGGAGGCGCATCGGCCGGGGCAGGTCGGAGGGCTGGTAGAGCATGTCGCCGCGCCCGATGAGGTCCTCCGCGCCGGGCGCGTCGAGAATCGTCCGGGAGTCGATCTGGGAGGCCATCGCGAACGCGATCCGGCTCGGGAAGTTCGCCTTGATGAGGCCCGTCACGACGTTGACCGACGGTCGCTGGGTCGCGAGCACCATGTGGATTCCCGTCGCGCGTGCCTTCTGGGCGAGCCGAACGATCGGATCCTCGACGTGCTTGCCCTCGCGCATCATCAGGTCGGCGAGCTCGTCGATGATGATCACGATGTACGGCAGGCGGTCGTTCGGATCTGCGCGGGATTCGTTGTAGGCAGCGATGTTGCGGGCACTCGCGCCCGCAAACTTCCGATAGCGACCCTCCATCTCGCCGACAGCCCACTTGAGCGCACTCTTGGCCTGGCCGGGCTCGGTGATGACCGGGACCATCAGGTGCGGCAGGCCGTTGTAGCTCGCGAGCTCGACCCGCTTGAGGTCCATGAGGATCATCCGAACGTCGTCCGGCGTCGCCTTGCAGAGCAGGCTCGTGATGACGGCGTTGACCATGACGCTCTTGCCGGACCCGGTCGCCCCGGCGATCAGGAGATGCGGCATCTTCGCGAGGTCGACGGCCTGGGCCCTGCCAGCCACGTCCCGGCCGAGCGCGAACGTCAGCTTGGATTCGGTGGCACTGAACGGCACGTCGACGAAGACGCGGCGGAGCGCAACGACGTTGAAGTCCTGGTTCGGGATCTCGATGCCGACGGCGCTCTTGCCGGGAATCGGCGCTTCGATCCGGAGTGACCGCGCCGCGAGGGCCATCGCCAGGTCATCGGCCAGGGCCTCGATCCGCGAGACGCGGACGTCGACGGCCGGCTGGACCTCGTACTGCGTTACGACTGGGCCGGCGTTGCGGCCGACGATCTTCGCGTCGATGCCGAAGCTCGCGAGCTTCCGGACGATGATCTCCTCGTTCCGGGCGTGGGCTGCGGCACTGCCGCCGGGCTCGATCGGCACCGCGACGTCGTCGAGCACGTCGAGCGGCGGAAGGGTGTAGTCGATCCGCTCCTTCGTCGGCGGAGAATCGCCGGCGTCGGTTACATCGTCGAGCGTCCGTGCCGGACGGTCAGCGACCAGCGTCGCCGAGGCGGTGAGCCCCTCGCCGGCCGCACCGCGGGCGAACGTCGCCGACGTCGGGACGGAGCTCGGAACGGCGGCCGGGATCTTGTCGTCGCGGTCGCCCGCTTCGCCGCCCCAGATCCCGGTCTGGCCAGGCGAGGAGGCGCCACCCGCGACCGCTTTCGCGCCGGCGGCCCCCGCCGCAGCCTTGGCCTTCGTTCCGTTGCCATTGGTCGATCCCGCCTTGCCCGGCCCGACGGCCTGCGGCTCGCGGCGCATCGACGCGGCCGCCGCCCCACCGACCCACTTCGCCGTCCCGGTCACGGGCCGGACGACCTGCCGCAGCCGCAGGTTGAAAGCGAGCATCAACCCGATCACCCCGATCGCGAGCAGCACGACGAACGCGCCGGGCGCGGTCAGCAGGGGCGCCAGGACACCCGCCTCGAAGCGGCCGATCCGGCCCCCACCCCGCTCAGCCCCGACGAGCGTCAGGTTGAGCACCTCGAACGCGCCCAGGAAGCCGACGTAGGCGATCGCGATCCCGAGCAGCGTCATCCCCCAGCCTGAACCGGGCCGCTTGCCGGGACCCCACTCGACGTACCAGCCGGCGCCCAGCAGGAGGAACGGCAGCAGCCAGCGGCCGGTCTCGAACCACGGCGCGATCGAGTCGCGCCACCAGTCGGTCAGCGAGCCCCGGCCGGGCAGCGCGAGCGCGATCAGCGTCACCGCGCCGAGCACGAGCAGCACGATGCCGACGATCGAGCGGGCGACCTCGGGGTTGACCGGGAAGCCCTTCGACCGCCGGCGTCGTCGCGTCGTCGTGGCTGTCCTGCGACGGGCCGCCATCAGACCTCCACCACGACGGGGAAGACCATCGGCCGGCGCTTCGTCTGCTCGTACAGGTAGCGCGACACGCCGTCCTTGATCTGGCTCTTCAGCAGGCCGATCTCGCTGATGTGGTCGCCCGGGTTCTGGATCGACTCCAGGATCTTCTCGATCGCCTCGTCCATGATCGGGTCCTTCTCGTTGAGATGGACGAAGCCCCGGGTGATGATCTCGGGCCGGCCGACGACGTTGCCGGTCTGCTTGTCGACCGTGACCACGACCATGAACATGCCGTCGTTCGCGAGGGCGCGCCGATCACGCAGGACGATCTCGCCCACGTCACCCACCGACAGCCCATCGACGAACACGTAGCCGGCCGGAACGGGCTGGCCGCGCCGGGCGGAGCCGTCGGCGAGGATCTCGATCGGCTGGCCGTTCTCGATGATGAACACGTTCTCGGGCGCGACGCCGGTCTCGATCGCGAGGCGGCCGTGCTGGACCTGCATCCGGAACTCGCCGTGGATCGGGATGAAGTACTTCGGCTTCGTCAGGCCGAGCATCAACTTGAGCTCTTCCTGGCTGGCATGACCCGAGACGTGGGCGCGCTTGATCGTGTGGTAGTAGACGTTCGCGCCGGCCTTGAACAGGTTGTCGATCGTCCGGGCGACGTACTCCTCGTTGCCCGGGATCGGGCTGGCGCTGACGATCACGGTGTCGCCCGGCTGGATCTCGACGAAGCGGTGGTCGCGGTTGGCCATCCGGGCGAGGCCCGACATCGGTTCGCCCTGGGCGCCGGTCGTCGCGATCACGAGCTTGCCGTCGGGGATGTCGTTGATGCGGTCCTTGGCCACGATGCGCGACGGCTCGTACTCGAGGTAGCCCAGGTCCGTCGCGACCCGCGTGTTCTGCTCCATGGACCGGCCGATGATCGCGACGCTTCGCTCCATGTCGGCTGCGGCGTCGAGGACCTGCTGGATTCGGGCGATGTTGCTCGCGAAGGTCGCGACGATGACCCGGCCGTCGAGCGGCTCCATGATCTCGCGGAACGCCTCGCCGACCGTCCGCTCCGACGGCGTGTAGCCGGGGTTCTCGGCCCGCGTCGAGTCGGACAGCAGGCAGACGACCCCCTCCGCACCGAGCCGGGCGAGGATCGCGAAATCGCTCAGCTTGCCGTCGACGGGGGTGTGGTCGAACTTGAAGTCGCCGGTGTGGACGACCGTCCCGACCGGCGTTCGCAGGGCGATGCCCATCGCGTCCGGGATCGAGTGGCCGATGCGGAACGCGAGCACGCCGAACGGCCCGATCTGGAGCTCGTCACCGGGCTCGAGCGCGTGCATCGGGTTGTTGTGGAGCTTGTGCTCCTTGATCTTGTTGCCGAGCAGGCCACGAGCCAGCGTCGAGGCGTAGATCGGGACGCCGGGAAACTCCGGCAGCACGTACGGCAGTCCGCCGACGTGGTCCTCGTGGGCGTGCGTGATCAGGAACGCCCGGACCTTGTCGCGGTTGTCCTTGAGGTACGTGATGTCGGGCACGACGAGGTCGATCCCGAACATCTCTTCGTCGGGGAACATCAGCCCGCAGTCGATGACGACGATGTCGTCGCCGAACTCGAACACGTACATGTTCTTGCCGATCTCGCCGACACCGCCGAGCGGGATGATCCGAAGAGGAACGTCTGGTCCTGGCATGGGTCCTGTTAGAAGAGGGTGACGTCGGTCGCGACGTCGGGAAGCGCTTCTGCGACGACCGCCGCCGCGATGGTCTCCTCAAGGACGCGCTCGGCAGGAGGCTGTTGCCCTTCGCCTCGCCGCTCGCGGGCGACCGTCAGCGCCCCCGGGATCAGTGCGACGTCGGCGTAGCTCTGACGCTCGACCTCGGTCGACCGGAGTGCGGCAGCCGGGTGGTACAGCGCGAACGCCATCGCGCTGGAGGCGCCCGACGCCGGGTCGACCGACCGCGATGTGCCGTGGGCCTGGGAGATGCGCTCTCCCGGCATGAACCGGGCGAGCGAATGGCGGCCGAGCGTCACGATCAACGCCGGATCGAGGACCTCGAGCTGGCGCCTCAGATAGGGCGCACAGGCCGCGACCTCGTCCGGCTCCGGATCGCGGTTGTCGGGCGGGCGGCACTTCACGACGTTCGTGATGAACACCTCGTCTCGGCTCCAGCGGAGCGTGCCCAGGTACTTCGTCAGCAGGTCGCCCGCGCGGCCGACGAACGGGCGTCCGAGCCGGTCCTCGTGGAAGCCCGGGCCTTCACCGACGAACACGACCTCGGTGTCTGCGCTGCCTTCGCCCGGAACGGCGTTCGTTCGGGTCTGGTGGAGTCGGCAGTTCTGACAGGCTCGGACCTGGGCCGCGACCTCATCGAGCGCCGCCTGGCGCTCGTCGTGGGTCACGCCGTTCCTCCGGCGGCGCCTGAGGCTGCGGCGGTCTCCCCGGGAGCGTCGGCGGCGCGGTAGGCGGCCGCGCCACGGGCCGCGGCGGAGCGGACCCAACCGCGGGCGACGAGCGCCTCCGCGATCTGGACCGTGTTCGTCGCGGCGCCCTTGCGGAGGTTGTCGCTCACGACCCAGAACGCCAGGCCGCGGCCGTTCGGGATCGATTCGTCGGCCCGGACCCGTCCGACGTAGATCTCGTCGGTGCCGGCGGCTTCGGCGGCGAGCGGGTAGGTCGACGTGGACGGATCGTCCTGGACGACGACGCCCGGCACCCGGGCGAACAGCTCACGGGCCTGATCCGGGTCGAGCGGCTCCCGCGTCTCGACGTGGACGGCCTCGCTGTGGGAGACGAAGACGGGGATGCGGACAGCGGTGGACGAGATGCGGAGATCCGGGAGGTGGAGGATCTTCCGGCTCTCTGTGACGACCTTCCATTCCTCCTTCGTGTAGCCGTTGTCGAGGAACACATCGACCTGGGGCAGCGCATTGAACGCGATCGGATGGGGATAGACGGTCGACTGCTTGGGCTCGCCAGCGACGTGCGCCCGGATCTGCCCCTCGAGCTCGGCGATCGCGTCGGCGCCGGTGCCGGACACCGCCTGGTACGTGTCGACGATCACGCGCTCGATCCCGACGGTGTCCCGGATGGCCATCAGGACCGGGACGAGCTGCATCGTCGAGCAGTTGGGGTTGGCGATGATTCCCGGGTGGCCCTCGAGGTCGTCCGGGTTGACCTGGCTGACCACGAGCGGGATCGTCGGGTCCATCCGCCAGGCGCTCGAGTTATCGATGACGGTCGCGCCGTGCGCGGCGGCCTGCGGGGCGAGCTCACGCGAAGCGTCGGCGCCCGCGGAGAACAGCGCGATGTCTACGCCCTCGAACGCGTCGCCCGCGGCTTCGCCGATCTGATGCGTCTGGCCGTCGATCGCGATGGTTCGGCCCGCCGAGCGGCCGGACGCGAGCAGCCGAAGCTCTCCGACCGGGAACTCGCGCTCGTTCAGCACCTGGATCATCGTCCGCCCGACGACGCCGGTGGCGCCGACGACCGCGACGGTGAGGGATCGTGTCGTTTCGGGCATGGCTCCGCAGGGTAGTTGTTACTGGCAGGGCACGGCGGGAGTATAGCAGCGGCCCTCCCCCATCCCGACCAGGCCGCGACCCGATCTCAGCGCTGGGACGACCGCCGGATCATCCACCGCTCCGGGGTGTCGAGCGGGGCGAACCCGAACTCCTCGTAGAAGTGGTGCGCATCGCGGGTCGAGAGCACGAGCCGGTTCAGGTCGCGCAGGTCCGGATGCGTCGTGATCGCCCGCATCAGCTCGCCGCCGATGCCGTGTCCTCGCGCCGACTCGTCCACGAACACGTCGCAAACCCAGCCGAACGTCGCGAAATCCGTGACTACCCTCGCGAATCCAACCTGACGCCCGTCGCGATAGGCGCCAAAGCACAGGGACCCGCGGATCGACGCCTCGATCACGTCGCGTGGCCGGCCAAGCGCCCAGTAGGCGCGCTTCGAGAGCGCCGCGACGACCCAGTCGACGTCGAGGTCGAGGGGATCCGTGGAAACGCGAACGCCGGTCGACTGACCGGCGTTCGAATCCACTGAGCTCACGAGGACGCCGTCACTCGGCGGCGACGGGCTCCTTGGCGAGGTGGCGCTGCATGGCGGCCTTGCGCGAGAGGTTGACGCGGCCCTGGCGGTCGATCTCGGTGACCACCACCATGACCTCGTCGCCGATCTGGACGACGTCCTCGACCGTCGGGACGTGGTAGTCGGCCAGCTCGCCGATCCGGACCAGGCCTTCCTTGCCCGGCAGGATCTCGACGAAGGCGCCGAAGCCCATGATCCGGGTGACCTTGCCGAGATACAGCGCGCCCACCTCGACCTCGCGGGTCAGGCTTTCGATCCACTGGATCGCCTTGCGCGAGTTTTCGCCCGACACCGCGGCGATCTCGACCGAGCCGTCGTCCTCGACGTTGATCTCGGTCTGGGTCTCCTCCTGGATCTTGCGGATCATGGAGCCGCCCTTGCCGATGATGTCGCGGATCTTCTCCGGGTTGATCTTGATCGTCGTGATACGCGGCGCGAAGTCGCTCATCTGGCCGCGCGACTCCGGCATGACCTCGAGCATCTTGTCGAGGATCGTCAGCCGGGCATCGAGCGCCTGCTTGAGGCCGTCGCGGATGATCGCCTCGTTGATGCCCTGGACCTTGATGTCCATCTGCAGGGCGGTGATGCCGTCCCGCGTGCCGGTCACCTTGAAGTCCATGTCCCCGAACGCGTCCTCCTTGCCGAGGATGTCGGTGAGGACCGCGAACTTGCCGTCGGGCTCGCTGATCAGGCCCATCGCCGCGCCGGCGACCGGTGCCTTGATCGGCACGCCGGCGTCCATGAGGGCGAGCGTCGAGCCGCAAGTCGATGCCATCGACGTCGAGCCGTTCGAGGTGACGCACTCCGACACGACGCGGATCACGTAGGGGAACTCCTCCTGGTCCGGGAGGACCGGGACAAGCGCCCGCTCGGCGAGGTGGCCGTGGCCGATCTCGCGCCGGCCTGGGCCGCGCATCGGCTTGTTCTCGCCGGTCGAGTACGGCGGCATGTTGTAGTGGTGGAGATAGCGCTTCTCGGTCTGCGGGCTGATCGTGTCGATGCGCTGGACGTCCGACGACGAGCCGAGCGTCGCGATCGAGAGGGCCTGCGTCTGGCCGCGGGTGAACAGGCCGGAGCCATGGGCCCGCGGGATCAGCCCGACCTCGACGCTGATCGGCCGAAGCTCGGTCACGTCGCGGCCGTCCATGCGGATGCCTTCTTCGAGGACGAGCTTGCGGACGGTCTTCTTGTGGACCAGCCCGAAGAGGCCCTTCGAGACGCGTGCCTTGCGCCGCGCAGCCTCGAGCATGCCCGCGGCATCGCCGCCGCTCCGGTTCGCGCGGATGGAGTCGGCGATATCGGACTTGAGCGCCTCGATTCGGGGCGGCAGGTCGTTCGCGAACCACGTGAACAGGTTCGCCGTCGCCTCGGCGTCGGGGAGAGCCCGGTGGTTCTGGGTCAGCTCGATCCCGAAGTACGCGGAAAGCGTCTCGAGCTTGTAGTTCTGGATCTCGGGGTAGCCCTCGCGAGCGATCGCGAGCGTGTCGAGGTAGCGACCCGGCTCGAAGCGGGTGCCGTCGCCGAGCGCCTCCTCGATGAAGGCCAGGTCGAACCCGACGTTGTGGCCGACGACCAGCGCGTCGCCGATCTTCGCGACAGCCTCGCGCGCAGCGTCGCCCGCGGAGGGCGCGTTCGCGACGTCGTCGTTCGTGATGCCGTGGAGCTGGTTGCCGAGGATCGGCTGGCTCGGCTTGACGAACGTCGACCAGCGGTCGGCGATCTTGCCGCCCGAAACCTTGACGACCGCGATCTCGAGCAGGTCGGCGAGCTTCGGATCGGTCCCGGTCGTCTCGACGTCGACGATCGCGAAATCGCGGCCGGCCTTGGCGGCCTCCGCAAAGTCGAGGACCGAGTCGATGCCGGGCTCGATGTACGGGATGCGCTTGGGCTTGCCTACGGCCTCGCGGAGCTGCTCCTGGAGGTCGATCAGCGGCTGGATCGCGCGATGGCCGAACAGGATCGCCTCGGCCATGACGTCCTCGGGCAGGAGGTTCGCTCCCGCCTCGACCATCATGATCGCGTCACGCGTGCCGGAAACGACGAGGTCCAGCTCCGAGTTCTGGAGCTCGCTGTGCGTCGGATTGACGACGAATTCGCCGTTGATCCGGCCGACGCGGACGGCGCCGATCGGGCCAAGGAACGGGATCTCGCTGATCGTCAGCGCCGCGGAGACCGCCACGGTGCCGAGGACGTCAGGATCGTTCTCCTGGTCGGTCGAGAGGACTGTGACCACGAGCTGGATGTCGTCCTTGTAGCCGTCCGGGAAGAGCGGCCGGATCGGCCGGTCCGTCAGGCGGGCGGCGAGGATCGCGGCCTCGGACGGGCGCGCCTCGCGCTTGATGAAGCCGCCCGGGATCTTGCCGGCCGCGTACATCCGCTCCTCGAAGTCGACGGTGAGCGGGAAGAAGTCGAGGCCGGGCCGCGGGTCGGACCGGTTCGCCGTCCCGAGGACCATCGTGTCGCCGTGGCGGACGGTGACCGAACCACCGGCGAGGCGTGCGAGCTTGCCGGTCTCGATGGTCAGCGTGCGACCACCGAATTGCGTCTCGAATGTCTGAGACACGGGGATGGATTCCTCCTTGGGCCGTGGAGGAGGAGCGACCTGCGGGCCAGTGGGCAGTGCGGTAGGGGTCGGACGCGAAAGGACCTCAGGCTCTGCCCGAGGTCCGAGGCGGCGATTCCTAGCGGCGGAGCCCCAGCCGTCCGATGACGGCGCGGTAGCGCGTGTTGTCCTTCTTGATCAGATACGCAAGAAGACGGCGGCGCTGGCCGACGAGCTTGAGGAGGCCGCGACGCGAGTGGTTGTCCTTCGGGAATTTGCGGAGATGGTCGGTCAGCCCCTTGATCCGCTCGGTGAGGAGCGCGATCTGGACTTCCGGCGATCCGGTGTCACCTTCCTTGGTGGCGTACCCGGTGATGATCTCCTGCTTTGCTTCCCGCGCGAGCGGCACTCGGTCCTCCGACACGAACTCTGTTACTTGAACCTTTCTTCAATGACCGGCGGATGGTAGCAGGGCGACCCTGAACGGGCAAACGCGTGCCGGGCGCGCTGACGCGGGGCCAGGCTCGGGCGGGGCTGGCTCCGGCGGGCCTGGGTCCGGCGGGCCTGGCTCCGGCGGGCTTGTCGCTCCGAGCGGACGATGTCCGTGTCAGCAGACAGCCTTTGCACGAGCGAGCACTCGCCCGACGACCACGTCGGCCTCGCACACGTTCTGAGCACACCGCGCGTGCTCCTTCATCGACGCCGTGCCTGGTGGTAGCGACAACGACGCTGGCAGTAGACGCTCGGGTGCGCAGGCGGCCCGGGACTGCCTCAGGCGTTGAAGCGAATCCGGACCAGGCGGGCGCTCGCGGGCGCCGGCTCGAGCGTCCAGCCGAGCGGGTCGACCGCGAGCGTGGCTGCGACCGCGTCGCCATCGGACGCCTGCGCCTGCACGCTGTGGGCACCGGCTTGCGGCAACGCAACGGGCACCGGGAACGAGACGCGGCCTCCTTCATCGACGAAGCCGCTGACCGCGTGGGGTCGTCCGAGCAGACGGGCCGCGTCCGCCAGCTCGCCCGCGGTGATCGCGGCTCGGATGTCGCTGCTGCGAACCGATCGCCCCTCGATGGCGAACGGCGGGACGACGACCAGATCAAACCCGTCGGCGGCCCCGAGCGCCGCGACGGTCTCCGGCGTACCGCGCCGATCGTGGCCGAACGCGGCGTCCGGCGTCATCAACAGCCCGGCAAGGGGCGTCCTCGCGGTGATGCGGTGGATGAAATCGTCGTACTCCGTCGCGCGCAGGGCGGCGTCAAAGTGCTGCACGACAACGATCTCGACGCCGGCGTCGCCGAGCAACCGGAGCCGGTCGGCCGGATCGAGGAGCAGCGGCGGTGCCTCGCCGAGAATGACCTCGTCGGGATGCGAGTCGAACGTGATTACCGTCGGGTGCGCGGCGCGTCGCTCAGCCTCGAGGTCGAGGTGGTGGAGCAGGTAGCGGTGGCCGAGATGCAGTCCGTCGAAGACCCCGATCACCGCGAAGATCGGCCCATCACCGTGGCTCAGCGCATCGACGCCGGCGACTGTCTTCGGGTCCCGGTCAGGCATGCGCCGCTTCTTGCGTCGGCGCATCCGCAAGAACCTTGTCCGGCGCGAGCCGGCCGTCGCGGTACCGAGCGATCGCGACCAGCCTTCCTCGCTCGTCGCGGACACGGATGGGGCCATCATCGAACCGCGCCGGCGACCGAACGAACTGCCCCCGGAGGATCGCCCCGAGGTCCTCGGCGGCGACCGTCACCGACGGGAGCGTATCGAGCCCTGCGTCGATCGGCACGAGCAGCGACGCAAGCTTGTCCGGCCCATCCGCGGAGGCGGCACGGAGGTCGTCAAGCGGAATCGACTGCTCGAGCGTGAACGGGCCGCTCGCCGTGCGAACGAGCGCGCCGAGATACGCCGCGTTGCCGACGGCGATCCCCAGATCCCGGGCGAGCGCCCGAATGTACGTTCCGGCCGAGCAGCGGACCTCGACGATGGCGATCGGGCGTTCGGGATCGCTTGCATCCCAGGACTCCAGCGCGAGCGACTCGATCGTGACCTGCCGTTCCGCCAGCTCGACCGTTTCGCCCGCCCGGGCCATCGCGTAGGCGCGGCGCCCGGCGACCTTGATCGCGCTGTAGGCGGGCGGCCGTTGCGAGATCTCGCCAACGAACGATGCCAGCGCTGCTTCCACCGCCGGCCGGGACGGCGCAGGTCCATCGGCGGGGGTCAGCTCGCCTTCGAGGTCGTCCGTCGCCGACGACGCCCCGAAGCAGACTGTTGCCCGGTAGCCCTTCGAATCGCCGAGGTGGTACTCGACGATCTTCGTCGCCCGGCCCAGGAACAGTGGCAGCACGCCGCTCGCAAACGGGTCGAGCGTCCCGCCATGCCCGACGCGCTTCGTGGCGGCGAGACGCCGCACGAGCGCCACGACGTCGTGGGACGTCGGCCCGGCGGGCTTGTTCGCGACGAGGATGCCGTCCATGGTCGTTTCGCCGAGCCCGCTCAGCGGCGGACGGCCGCCACGAGCCGGGCGGCTTCGGCGAGCACCGG
Source organism: Candidatus Limnocylindrales bacterium (assembly GCA_036274475.1). Taxonomy (GTDB): domain Bacteria; phylum Chloroflexota; class Limnocylindria; order Limnocylindrales; family CSP1-4; genus CF-46. The sequence goes on along the minus strand of DASUFO010000061.1, from coordinate 6,920 downwards.
GCCGCGCGCGTCGGCGACCGGGAGCGCGATCGTTGCGCCAGCCGCTCGCGCGTGACCGCCGCCACCGAACGTCCCGGTCAGCACCGTCGCGTCGACGCCACCGGGCTTCGTCCGGACGCTGAGCCGCGTCGTCTCGCCCTGCTCCTTGAAGACGATCGCGACCTCGGCCTCGTCGGCCTGGGCGAGGAGGTCGATGATTCCTTCGGAGTGAGCCGGGATCGCCCCGGTCTGCGCCAGGTCGGCGTCGAACAGCGACGAATGGACGATCCGTCCCTCGGCCGCGGTCTCGAGGCGACCGAGCACGACGCCGAACAGCCGGAGCTGCGCCTCCGGCTTGGAGCGGTAGAGCCGCCGCGAGATGTCTGACAGCGGTGCTCCAACCTCCACGAGCGCGGCCGAGACCGCTAGCGTCCGAGGCGTGGCATTCGGATGGGCGAACGTGGCGGTGTCCATGACGATTCCGGCCATCAGCTGCGCAGCGAGCGCTCCCCCACCGTCGCTGAACGGCACGCCGAGCCGAGACGCGAGCAACGCGGTCATCTCACAGGTCGCGGCGGCCGCCGGATCGACCCAGTCGGCGGGGCCGGTCTCGTCGTTCGAGGCGTGGTGGTCGAGGACGACGCGCGGGAGCGACGCGAAGAGCTCCGGATGCCGGTCCGCGACGGCCCCGACACGGTCGAGCGTGCCGCAGTCGGACACGACGAGCAGGTCATAGGCAACGCCCGGTTCGGGATCCGTCCGGGCGGTCTCGATGTCGGGAACGAACGCGTAGAGCGGCGGGACCGGGTCGGCGAACACGGGCGTTGCCAGGCCGCCGCAGGCGGCGACCAGCCGGCAGACCGCCAGTGTCGATCCGATTGTGTCGGCGTCCGGGTTCTCGTGGCCGACCGCGAGCACCCGGCGCGCGGCCCCGATCCGGCGCACGACCTCCTCGGGCACGGCCGGCGTCCACGGCGAGAGGTCGATCACCGTCGATTCTGCCTCGTGGAGGGCCGCCCACCGCCGGAACGGGAGCGCCGCCGGTCTCCAGGTCGACGTGCGGGCTTGGTCGCCTCCGAGGCAGCCGCCGCCTCCTCGTCCGCGTCGCCCTCGTGGTGAAGCCGGGCGACCGGCGTCGGCAGCGATTCCGTGGGCGGCAGGACATCCTCGGGCACCCGCCCCGCCTCGAGCTCCTGGAGCAGGTGCAGAACCCGCGTCCCGCGCTCGACGGAGTCGTCGAGCTCGAGGTGGAACTCCGGGATTCGCTTGAGGTGCAGCCGCTTGCCGAGCTCGTGCCGGACGAACGGCATCGCGTGACCGAGCGCCGCGAGCGTCGCTTTCCGTTCTGCGGGCTGGCCGATGACGCTCACCGAGACGCGGGCGTGCCGGAGATCCGGCGCGGTCTCGACGTCGGTGATCGTCGCGAACCCGATTCGAGGGTCGTCGACGTCGCGCCGGATGATCTCGCCGATCTCCTGGCGCAACAGTTCGTCGATGCGTTCAGTTCGGGCAGTCATGCCGCGTCAGGCAGTGGCGACTCGGGACACCGTCTGGGTCGAGACGCACTCGATGATGTCGCCTTCCTCGAGATCGTTGTACCCGGCGAGGCCGATGCCGCACTCGTAGTTCGCGGCGACCTCGCGCACGTCGTCACGGAACCGGCGGAGCGACTCGATCCGGTCCGTCGCGATGATCTTGCCGCCGCGCCAGACGCGGGCTCCGGCCCGGATGATCCGGCCGTCCGTGACGAACGAGCCGGCGATGACCGTGCTCTTGCCGACGCGGAAGATCTGGCGCACCTCGGCGCGACCCTCGACGACTTCGATGACCTCCGGCTCGAGCAGGCCCTGGAGGGCCGCCGAGATGTCGTCGGTCAGCTTGTAGATGATGTCGTAGAGGCGGACGTCGACGCCTTCGGCGTCGGCGGCGCGGCGGGCCGTTTCGGTGATGTTCGTGTTGAACCCGACGATGATCGCGTTCGACGCCGACGCCAGCATGATGTCGTTGTCGGTGATGTCGCCGGCACCCTCGTGGAGGACGTTGATCCGGATCTCGTCCTGGTTGAGCTGCTCCAGGGCATGGCTGATCGCGCCGAGCGAACCCGACACGTCGGCCTTGAGGATGATCCGGAGCTCCTTGGCCTGACCGGCCTGGATCTGGCGGTAGAGATCCTCGAGCGTCGCTCGGCCGCTGCCGTCGCCGCCCTTGGCACTCGCCTCGGCCTTGCGCGTCTCGACCATCGCCCGGGCGGATTTCTCGTCGGCCACGACGCGCAGAATGTCGCCGGCCTCCGGGACACCGGACAGGCCGAGCACGACGACCGCGCTGGACGGGCCGGCCTTCGAGACTCGCTTGCCCTCGGCGTTCTCGAGCGCCTTGACCTTGCCGAACGTCTCGCCGACGACGATCACGTCGCCGACGCGGAGCGTGCCGGTCTGGACGATCGCGGTCGCGACCGGGCCGCGGTTCTTGTCGAGCTGGGCCTCGACGATCGTGCCGACCGCGTCGCGCTTGGGATTCGCCTTCAGCTCCTGGAGGTCGGACACGAGCAGGATCATCTCGATGAGCTCGTCGAGCCCGACGCGGGTCCGGGCCGAGACGGGCACGAGCGGCGTGTCGCCGCCGTAGTCCTCGACGATGACGCCGGCCTCGGACAGCTCGGTCTTGACCCGATCCGGGTTCGAGTCGGGTTTGTCGATCTTGTTGAGGGCGATGACGATCGGGACCTTGGCCGCCTTCGCGTGGCTGATCGCCTCGAGGGTCTGGGGCATGACGCCGTCATCCGCCGCCACGACGACGACCGCGATATCGGTCACCTTCGCACCGCGGGCACGCATCGCCGTGAACGCCTCGTGGCCCGGGGTGTCGAGAAAGACGACGCGCTTGCCGTCGTGCTCGACTTCGCTCGCGCCGATGTGCTGGGTGATGCCGCCGCGCTCGCCCGCCGCGACCTCGGTCGTGCGGATCGCGTCGAGGAGGCTCGTCTTGCCGTGGTCGACGTGGCCCATGACGGTCACGATCGGCGCGCGCGGCTGGAGGAGCGACTCGTCGTCCTCCTCGAACAACACTTCCTTCGTCGCGGCCGCGGGCGCCTCTTCGTCGCCCTCGGTGCCGTTCGTGCTCGTCGGTGCGGCCGCCTCGGCTACCTCGTAGCCGAGCTCGCTCGCGACGAGCGACGCGGTGTCGCGGTCGATGAGCTGGTTGATCGTGGCGAAGATGCCGCTCTTGATCAGCTCGCGAATGACGTCGGCCGGGTTGACGGCGAGGAGCTCCGCGAGCTCCTTGACGGTGATCGTCGCGGGCAGGTCGATCGCGCCACGCTCGCGCGGATCCGCAACCTGGACCTGAGCCAGATTGCCGCCGTCGCGGCGCGGCGGCTTGCGGGGTCCGCGCCTCCCGCGGGTTCCGCTCCTACTCCTTGCCACGTTCGCCTCCTTCGGTCGTCGTCAGTGTCTTCAGTGTCGCCGCGTGGGCCGTCATGACCTCACGCAACTCCGCCGTCACGGGCGCCTCCAGCGCCCGGGCCAGCGTTCCGCGCTCCAGCGCGGTGTTCCAGCAGGCCGCGTCGCGGCAGAGGTACGCTCCCCTGCCCTTCAGCCGGCCCGATTCGTCGATCTTCAGTTCGCCGCCCGGTGTCCGCACGATGCGGACCAGGTCCCGCTTGTCGCGGGTGGTCCGGCAGGCAACACAGGTGCGCGTCGGGGCCCGCCGCGCACCAGTCTGCGCCGGGGCTACGACGCGTCCTCCGTGGCGACCTCGTCGGCCGCCGCTTTCTTCGTCCGTGTCTTCTTCGCGGGCGCCGCGGCCACGGCTTCCGGCTCCTCGGCCGGGGCGTCCGCGGCCCCGGCTTCCGCCGCCGCCTTGGCGGCCTTCGTCGTTCGGGTCGTCTTCGCGGGCGCCTTCTCGGCCGCCGGAGCCGCTTCGGTGCCGTTCGTCTCGCCCGGGGCGACGGCGGCCTCCTCGGTGTCGACGTTCGCGGCCTTCGTCGTTCGCGTCCTGGGCGCCGACCCCTTCTCGGCGTCCACCGTTTCCGTGCCGTTCGTGGCGGCCGGTGCGGCCGCGACGTCCTCGGTCTGGGTCTTGGCTGCCTCTGCCGCGGCTCGTGCCTCGGCGACCGAGACGTCGCTGCGAATGTCGATCCGCCAGCCCGTCAGCCGCGCCGCGAGGCGGGCGTTCTGGCCCTCACGGCCGATCGCGAGCGACAGCATCCGCTCCGGGACGGTGACGTTCGCGATCCGGTGCTCCTCGTCGATGTCGACGCTGATCACCTGCGCCGGGCTGAGCGCGTTCGCGACGAACACGCCCGGGTCGTCGTTCCACGGAATCACGTCGATCTTCTCGCCGCCCAGCTCTGCGACGACCGCCTGGACGCGGGCGCCGCGCTGACCGACAGTCGCACCGACCGGGTCGAGGCCCTCCTGGCGCGACGACACGGCGACTTTCGACCGCGAACCTGCCTCACGGGCGATGGCGCGGATCTCGACGGTGCCGCTGTGGATCTCGGGCACCTCGAGCTCGAACAGGCGCTTGAGGAAGCCCTTGTGCGTCCGGCTGACGAGGATCTGGGGGCCGCGCGTGGAGCGCCGGACCTCGAGCACGAACGCCTTGACGTTCTGGCCGATCCGGTAGTGCTCAGCGGCCGACTGCTCGGACGTCGCGAGGATCGCCTCGACGTTGTTGCCGACGTCGAGAATGATGGCCCGCGGCTCCACGCGATTGACGGTGCCGGTGATCATCTCGCCCTCGCGGGACGCGAACTGGTCGAAGACACGGTCACGCTCGACCTCGCGGATCCGCTGGAGGACGATCTGCTTCGCGGTCTGGGCGCCGATGCGACCGAAGACGTCGTCCTTGAGCTCCTCGGTCTCGACGAGCTCGCCGGGCTGCGCATCCGGCTTGACGGCCCGGGCCTCCTCGAGCGTGAACTCGACGAGCGGGTCCTCGACCTCTTCGACGGCGTAGCGGGCGCGGTAGACCCGGATCTTGCCCGTCTCCTCGTCGATCTTGACGTGGATGTCCTCGTCGCCGGCGACGCGTCGATACGCGGACTGAATGCCGTCCTCGACGGCATGGATCAGCAGCTCGCGCGGTACCTGCTTCTCAGCGTTCAGCTGGAGGAGGGCACCGACGAAGTCTCGACTCATCACGCCTCCTCGTCTGTTCGCACAAATTGTTCTGCAGGCCCGACAAAAAGAAACGTGGGGGTCACCCACGTCAGGAGCGGCCGTTAAGTTCCCTGCAACTATACACCCGGGAGCGTGGATCGGCCACTGTCGCCGTTCGCCGGCCGCGCGCGGCGTTCAGCTCGCGGGCACGATCCCGTGGCGCGCCCGACGTGGTATCTGCGATGCCACGAATCGGCCGCTCGGTCGGGAATCATCTGCGGAACCGCCCAGCCGTCTGCCCAGGATGCCGGTGTGGTGTCTGGCATGCCACGAATCGGCCACTTCCGCGGGAAATGGCCCCGTGACAGGGCCGGAATCGGTCGCGATGTGGCGTGGCGTGCCCCAATCGGCCCGCTGATCGGGCATGTCGACCCATTCGATGCGAAATCGTGGCATCCCACGCACCACTTGATCGGTGACAGCCCGCAGGTCGATGCCGGGGGCGCCGCGGAGCCGCGTCGCGTCGGGTCCTCGGGAGGCAGGTCGGTCGTGGCACGCGACGCATCACCTGATCGGCGGGAGCCGGAAGGTCCCTGCCCGCGGAGCGCCAAGAAGCCGCGGCCCTTCGCTTCCTCGGGACGCGGGCCGATTAGACCCTCCGCGGAGTCGACGCGTCGGTCAGGCGGGCACGGCTGAGCTCGGAAATCGTCGCTCCACGTAGTCCTCGAGGATCGTTTCGAATTCCTCGACGAGACCTTCGCCTCGGAGCGTCCGGTCGAGCTTGCCATCGATGAAGACGGGCGCGACGGGCTCCTCGAACGTGCCAGGCAGCGAGATCCCGATGTCGGCGTGCTTCGACTCACCGGGGCCGTTCACGACGCAGCCCATCACCGCGACGCGCATGTCCTCGACGCCGGGATGCGACGCGCGCCACTCGGGCATCCGGTCCTTCAGGTACGACTGGATCTGGAGCGCCATCTCCTGGAAGAACGTCGAGGTGGTTCGGCCGCAGCCCGGGCAGGCGCTGACCTGGGGCAGGAACGAGCGGAGGCCCATCGACTGGAGGACCTGCTGGGCGATCTCGACCTCGCGCTCGCGCGGCGCACCGGGCTCCGGCGTGAGCGACACCCGGATGGTGTCGCCGATGCCCTCGTTCAGGAGGATGGCGAGCCCGGCCGTCGAGGCGACGATGCCCTTGTCGCCGAGGCCCGCTTCGGTCAGGCCCAGGTGGAGCGGGTAGTCGCTCCGCGCGGCGAGCAGCCGGTACACGTCGACCAGGTCGCGGACCTGCGAGACCTTCGCGCTGATGATGATCCGATCGTGACCCAGGCCCGTTTCTTCCGCCAGCTCCGCCGAGCGCATCGCCGACTCGATCATCGCCTCGATCATCACGTCGCGGCTGTCGCGCGGCTGCGCCGACGCGGCGTTCGCGTTCATCAGCTCGGTCAGGAGCTGCTGATCGAGCGAGCCCCAGTTCACGCCGATCCGGACCGGCTTGCCGTTGTCGATCGCGACCTTGACGATCGTCGCGAAGTGCTCGTCGTGGCGCTTCGCGCCGACGTTGCCCGGGTTGATCCGGTACTTCGCGAGCGCCGCGGCCATCTCCGGGTACTCGACCAGCAGCTTGTGGCCGTTGTAGTGGAAGTCGCCGATCACCGGGACGTCGACGCCGAGGCCGCGGAGCTTGCGCATCATCTCGGGGACGGCCGCCGCGGCCTCCTCCGTGTTCACGGTCACGCGGACAAGCTGCGAGCCGGCATGCGCGAGGCGAGCAACCTGGATCGCGGTCGCGTCGGGATCGGCGGTGTCCGTGTTCGTCATCGACTGGACGACGAT
>DASUFO010000060.1:0-43089 GCA_036274475.1 Candidatus Limnocylindrales bacterium | reverse complement strand
TGGCGGCGTCGCGTTGATGGTGGGCGTCGGCGACCCATCCCGTCATACGCTCGACCGTCGCGGGCATCGATTTGAGGGCCTCCGCGTCGTTCGCTGCCCGGGCCTGTTCGGCCTGCTCGGCCGCCGCCGCCAGACCGACCTCTGCCAAGGACCAGATTGTGTCGGTCATGCTGGTGTAGGCGCCTATCTGGACGACGATTGGCGCGGTAGCGTTGACGATCGACGCGACATCGTCGAACCGCCGCTCCGCCAAGGCCAGTTCTGCGCGCGCGGTTGCCAGCCAACCTCTGGCCAACTCGGCCTCCGGCGTCGAATTGGGAAACCGGGATGCCTCCAGGCAGTCTGCTGCCTGCGCGAATTCGCCCATGGCGGTCGAAACCAGGGCGCCGATGATCTCCAATTGCGCGCGGACCGTGCCGACTGGCATGTCGGTTCGGCCTAGTTCTACTTGCTCCCAGCTCCGTTGCAGCTCACCGTCAATCATGCATGCATGCGCGAGCAGGTAGTGCATCTCGGGTCTCGCCCAGCGGCCGAGACCCGATCGGCCCGCCCGCTCGATCGCCGCGGGCATCGTTGCGCGCAGCCGCTCGTAGAACTGATGCTCCAGCATGATCCGACCCGCTGTGACCTCGATTTCGGTCAGGCGGATTGCGTCGTCTGCATCGGCGGCCGCTCGGCGCGCTCGCTCGAGGAGGTCGAGCGCCCGTTGTGGATCCGACGGTGCGACTTCGATCGCCAGGACCTCGTTGACGTGGATCTGCAGCTCGACATCGCCGCTCGACTCAGCCTCTGCAAGCAGCGGTTCAGCGATCGATTTGGCGCCGGGCAGGTCGCCGCGCTCCAGCAAGTGCAGTGAGTGAAGCGACCTGAGCCACATCCGATCTATGGGCCGCAAGCCGCGCGGGCTCATCTCAGCCGCGATGCTCAGCCCTCGCGGCTCGTCCACGGCGGCCCTGCCCTCGGCTCGCTCGATGGTGTCCAGGATCCGAATCTGCCGGCTTCGATCGGGAACCAATCCCAGAGCGTCCAGAGCCGCAAATCCATGGGCGATCGCGTCGTCGAAGTCAGCCGCCAGGAAGGATGCCCACATCGCCCGCTCAAGTACCGAAGCCCGGTCGACGTCTCGAGTCACCGCGCCGGCTTCGGACCACAGGTCGAGAGCTCGATCGAAGTGGGTTGCCGCCTCGGCGTACGCTGACTGACGTTCCGCTGCGCCTGCCGCGGCCAAGGACGCGAGAAAGGCCCGCCCGCGTTCGCCGGCCTCGAACCAGTGCCGAGCGAGTCGAGGGGCGAGCATCGGATCCTCGGGCGGCTGGTCTGGGTCATCGGCCAACGCGTGTGCGACAGCCGCGTGGAGCCGCCGCCGCTCGCCCGGCAGCGTCTCGTCATAAATCGCGTCCTGGAGAAGGGCGTGGCGGAATCGGTAGGCCTCGCCCGCATGGTGCGGCTCGAGCAGCCCCGCTCGAACGCCTTCGCGTAGACCGATGATGAGTGCGGCCTCGTCGATGTCAGCCGCCTTGCGGACGATGTCGTACGCCGCGGACCGGCCGACGACGGAAGCTACGCGAAGCACAGCCCGCGCATCTTCGGACAGCGACTCGAGCCTCGCGGCCGTCGACGCTGCAATCGATGCCGGGAGATGGGCGGTCGGGTCGTCAGCCGCGGCCAGTTCTTCGGCGAACAGTGGGTTGCCCTCTGAGCGCTCGTGGATCGCGGCCAGAAGGGCATTCGTCGGCGGCCTGGCCATCACGCTCGTGAGCAGCTCCCGGAGCTCGGACTCCTCGAACGGGGTCACCGGGACGATGGTTACTCGTGAGCGTCGAGCCAGCTGCGCCAATGTCGCTCGAAATACCGGATCGTCGGTAGCTGCTTCAGGCCGGTAGGTTCCGACGAGGAGCAAGCGAGCGGACCTAGAGACCTCCACGAGGTAGACGAGAAACGATTGCGTGGATCGGTCTGCCCAGTGGATGTCTTCGAGCTCGAGGACGAGTGGCGCCGTCGACGAGGCGCGCTGTAGCACGTCGGCAAGGCGGTCGAAGAGTCGGGTCTGCGCCAGCCCGGATATGACGCCCGGTCCATCAGTGGATCGCGATTCGCCGCTCAGCTCGGGAATGATGCGGCCGAGCGCCGAATCGTTTCGCCCGACCAACGCGACCTCGTCCTCGTCTCCGAGCGACGCGATGAAGTCGCGAAGGGCCTCGATGATCGCAGTGTACGCGGGCCCGCTCTCGCCCAGGTCGAGGCATGAGCCAACCGCGATCCGCGCACCTCGGGTGGCTGCGCGCTCGCTCCAGGTTTCGAGCAGGCGAGTCTTCCCGACGCCCGGATCCCCGGCAATGAGGACCGTCGACGTCTGGCCGTTGATCGCGCGGTCTAGGGCTTCGTCGAGCGCCGCAAGCTCCACGGCCCGCCCGACGAACGCCCGGCTTGGAACCCGCGACATCGCTGGATCATACGGGTGGCTCGTCCCCGAGCGTCACCCGGCGCGGACGAACCCCGAACCCTGCGACGCGGCCACCTTGTCCTCGAACCGCCTCGCGGCCAAATCGAGTTTGTCGAGGTGCTCGGCGAGCCGGCGCCGCGCGTCCTCGGCCGCAGCGTCGAGGCCGGTCAGGTCGAAGATCCGCCAGTGCTGGATGATCGGTAGCAGGACCTCGTCGCGGTGGACGCGCAGATCGTAGATGCCAGCCTTCGCGATCGTGGCGGCCTTGCGCATGAAACCCGGGATTCCGGCGCCGGGCATCTCGAACGCGAGCACCTCGTCGACGATCGCGCGCACGGCCTGCGACGGCTGGACCTTCAAGGCCGCACCGAGGATGTCGCGGTAGAACACCATGTGGAGGTTCTCGTCCGCCGCAATTCTCGCCATGATCCGATCCGCCACCGGATCCTCGGAGTAGCGCCCGGTGTTCCGGTGCGAGATCCGCGTCGCGAGCTCCTGGAACGCAACGTAGGCCAGGCCGCGCAGCGTGTTCGGGGCGTCGTGGTCGTAGCCCTGTTGGAGCTGCGTCATCCGGCCCCGCTCGAGCGCCACGGGGTCGATGTTGCGCGTCACGGTCAGGTAGTCCCGGAGGACGATCGCGTGGCGGCCTTCCTCGGCCGTCCAGCGTCCCACCCAGTTGATCCAGGCGCCGTCGCCCTTGCCGAACATCCCGTGGATCAATCGGTGGTAGGAGGGCAGATTGTCCTCGGTCAGGAGGCCGATCTCGAAGGCGGTCTGGGCGACGCCGGTCAACCGCGGCTGGTCGGGCGTCCATGGCTCCCGGTCGAAGTCGCGCCCCAGCCGGTACGGGATGTAGTCGTGGGGGAACCACTCCTGGGCGACCTTCGCGTGGCGATCGTAGAGCCGAGCCGCTTCCGGCTCGAGCTCGTTGAGGAGTGCGCGGTCGTTGGCAGTGGAGTCGTCGACAGGAATCGTCGCGGAGTCGTGGGTCGGCATCGTCGGTCCCTGGATCGCAGAAGGGCCGAGGGCGTCCACAGCGGACGCGGCGTCACCGACCGGTCAGGCGCTGAGACTAGCCCGGATCCGCGGTCGCCTTCGTGGCAAGCATGCGGATCTGCATAGCATCGGCATTGGTTCCCGTTTGACATCGGGCGGCGAGGCGTGGCAACGTCTCCTAACAACCGTTAGGTAGGGAGGCAGACGGCGCGTGATCGAGACCGGGGCCCGGCGGCGCGAAATCGACGAGGTCGCCAGCGAGCTGTTCCACGCGAACGGCTACGCCGCGACCAGCGTTCGCGACATCGCGCGGGCGCTCGACATCCAGGGAGCCAGCCTCTACGCCCACGTCGCTTCGAAGGAAGACGTTCTCTGGTCGATCGTCGACTCGACGGCAACGGCCTTCGAGCGGCGCGCAGACGAGGCCATTGAGGATGCCGGCACAAGCGACCCGGTGGATCGGCTCGCCGCCCTCGTCGAGGCCCACGTCGAGACCGTGACCAGTGACCCGGACCGCGCAAGCGTCTTCGTGACCGAGTGGCGCCATCTCTCGCCGGGCCGCCGCGACCAGATCCGCGACCGCCGCGACGCCTACGAACAGCGGTTCCGCGGCCTGATCGAAGAGGGCATCGCGGTCGGAGCCTTTCGCCAGACCGACGCCGCCGTCGCCGCCGACTTCATCCTGTCCGCCCTGAACGGCATCCCCGCCTGGTATCGCGAGGACGGCCGGCTCTCAGCCGATCGCATCGCCGACCACTTCGTCGACCTCGCGCTCCGCTCACTCTCGGAGGACCACCGATGACCGACCCGCTCGCGCTCGACCCCGTGCTCCCGGCCCGCGAGCGCAGCAAGCTCCCGTTCAACGACCCTGCGCTGACGAGCGACGCCCGATACCGCCACTTCGAGGAGCACGTCACCGGCGGCGGCAAGGTGGAGGCGACCGACTGGATGCCGGATGAGTACCGCACCCAGGTCCTGCGCTTCGTCGAGATGCACGCAAACTCAGAGCTGATGGGCGTCCTCCCCGAACGGGAGTGGATCATGCGAGCGCCGACGCTCCGCCGGAAGCTCGCCCTCACTGCGAAGGTTCAGGACGAGGTCGGCCATGCCCAGCTGCTCTACCGGGTTGCGGAAGATCTCGGGAAGCCGCGCGAGCAGATGATCCAGGACCTGCTCGATGGCAAGACGAAGTTCCACAACGTCTTCCACTACCCGACGTTCACGTGGGCTGACATCGGGGTCATCGCCTGGCTCGTCGACGCAGCCGCCATCGTCGCCCAGCAGGCGCTCCGCGACTCGAGCTACGCGCCATATGCCCGGACGATGCGCAAGATCTGCTGGGAGGAGAGCGTCCACATCATGCACGGCCGCGATGTCGTGGTGACGCTCGTGACCGGGACCGCCGCCCAGCGCGCAGCTCTCCAGGATGCCCTCAACCGCTGGTGGGGCCCGCTCATGCAGATGCACGGCCCACGCGGTGACCGAACCAAGGACCGTGACATCCATTGGCGGATCAAGGCCAAGACGTCCGATGAGCTGCGCCAGGAGTTCCTCTCGATCTACGTGCCGCGCATCTGGGAGCTGGGCCTGACGCTGCCTGATCCGGAGCTCCACCAGGACGAGGCGACGGGCGAGTGGCTGTTCACGGAGCCCGACTGGCAGGAGCTCCGGACCGTCGTGACGAACCACGGACCGAAGTCCGAAGAGCGCCTCGCGTTCCGGCGGATGAACTGGGACCGCACCCAGTGGGTCCGCGACACGATCCTCGCGGCTCCGCGCGTGGAGGCTGCGTTCGCGTGACGGACCAGTTGCCGGCGGACCGCGGCGGCACCGCCGAGTCCGCAACGTCGCTCGAGCCGTGGGAGGTCTTCCGCCAGGAGAAGGAAGGCGACCCGATGCGCCACGGCGGCTCGGTGATGGCGCCCGACGCGGTCCTCGCGGTCCACTACGCCCGGGAGATGTACAGCCGGCGCCAGGAGAGCGTTCGCCTCTGGGTCGTCCGCCGCGCCGACATCCACGACCTCGACGATCCCGACCTGCTCCAGCCGCCGATGGACCGCTCGTTCAAGAAGCCGGGTGGCTACGTGATGCGCGAGAAGCTCGCCGCGGCGCGTGAGCAGTCGGGCCGGGCGAAGCCAAAGGGCAAGGCGAAGTGACGACGATCCGGAGCGCGCTGGTGGCGCCGGAGCTCACGCCGGAGCTGCGGGCGGCCCTCGACGGCCTGCTGCTCTCGATGGCCGACGACGAGTTCGTCATCGGCTTCTCGGATTCCGAGTGGACCGGCATCGCGCCGATGCTCGAGGAGGACGTCGCGATGAGCTCGCTCGCCCAGGACGAGCTCGGCCACGCCCAGGCGCTCTACCAGCTGCTCGCGGCGCTGCGCGACGACGGCCACGACGCGGACGCGATCGCCTACGACCGAACGCCCGACGAGTACCGCCATGCGCGGCTGCTCGACCACGGCCGTGGCGACTGGGCGATGACGGTCGCCCGGCGCTACCTGTATGACACCGCAGACTCCACTCGGCTCGAGGCGGTGGCGTCGTCGACGTTCGGGCCGCTGCGCGAGCTCGTCGAGAAGATCCGGCGCGAGGAGCGCTACCACGTCATGCACGCAACAGCCTGGTTCGAGCGACTCGCCGGCCGCGAGGGTGAGCCGCGGGAGCGTCTCGTCGCCGCGCTCGAAGCGCTCGGGCCGGACGCCGCGACCGTGTTCACGCCGCTCGACAACGAGGAGCTGCTCGTGGAGGCGGGCGCAATCGCCGAACCGATGGCTGCCATCGAGGCCCGTTGGCGAGCACAGCTGACGCCGACGTTCGTCGCCCACGGTCTGCCGATGCCGCCGACCGCGAACCTTGCCGACGGCCGGACGCGGCACGGCGAGCCGTTCCGCTGGCTCTGGAACGAGTTCACGCTGGTCCGCCGCGACGATCCGGTGGCCGCATGGTGACCGAGACCTCCCTCCCGACCGAGGCCGCCGTCCGCGAGGCCCTCGCGACCGTGCCCGATCCCGAACTGCCGGCCGTGTCCGTCGTCGACCTCGGGGTCGTCGAACGCGTGTCAGTCGGTGACGAGAGGATCGCGGTCGAGCTCCTGCCGACATTCATCGGCTGCCCGGCGCTCGACATGATCGAAACCTCGGTCCGGGAGCGGCTCAGCGCATTCGGTGTCCCGATCGAGGTCGCGTTCACGACGCGAGTGCCCTGGACGTCCGATCGAATCTCGCGCGCCGGCCTGCGCAGGCTCGCAGCGGCGGGGATCGCTCCGCCTGCCGACCCGTCGGATGTCCGCTGCCCCTGGTGCATGTCGGCCCGCGTCGTCATGGACAGCGCGTTCGGGCCGACGCAGTGCCGGTCGCTGTTCTACTGCCGCGACTGCCGGCAGCCGTTCGAGGCGCTCAAGCCGATCTGATGTCGAAGGACATCGTGGGCGTCGTCGGCGCGGGGACGATGGGCGCGGGCATTGCCCAGGTCGCGCTCGAGGCGGGCCACGAAGTGGTTCTCCACGACGTCGACGAGGCGGCGATCCAGGGTGGCCGAGCGCGGATTCGCGAGGGACTCGCCCGGCGGGCGGCAAAGCTCGACCTCGACGCCGACTCGATCGACGAATGGGTCGAGGGGCGGCTCGCCGGACTCCGCGACGGCCACTCGCTCGACGCCGTCGGCGCCGAGGCGGGCGTCATCGTCGAGGCGGCCCTCGAGGACCTCGAGCTGAAGCGCACCATCTTCCACGCCCTCGATGCCGCCGCGTCGCCAGACGCGATCCTCGCGACGAACACGAGCGCCCTCTCGGTCGCGGCGATTGCCGAGGTTACGGAGCATCCCGACCGGGTCGTCGGGCTCCACTTCTTCAATCCGGCGCCGGTCATGCGCCTGGTCGAGGTCGTGAGCGCGCCGGCGACCTCGCCAGCGATCGCGTCCCGTGCCGCCGCCCTCGTCACGAGCTGGGACCGCGTGCCGGTGGCCGTGGCGGACTCGCCCGGGTTCATCGTCAACCGCGTCAACCGGCCGTTCACGCTCGAGGCCCTCGCCGCATTCGAGCGAGGCGAGGCGGGCGTCGTCGAGATCGACGAGGCAGTCCGGGCGGCCGGCTACCCGATGGGCCCGTTCGAGCTGATGGACCTCGTCGGCGTCGACGTGAATCTCGCGGCTGCGCGCGGCGTCTGGGAAGGCTTCGGCCGGGCCGCACGCTTCCGCCCCTCGCCGACCCAAGAGCGCCTCGTCGAGGAGGAACGCCTCGGCCGCAAGTCGGGCCGGGGGTTCTACCGGTATGACGGCGGTTCGCGAGCCGGCGTGGACGTCGACAGCGATGCGACTTCCGGCTCGGCGGCCGCGACGATCGCGAGCGCGATCGAGCTCGCGGTCATCGCCGAGGCCTGGCGCGCGCTCGGCGACGGGATCGCGACAGCCGACGACATCGACCTCGCGATCCGTCTCGGCACGGGCCATCGCATCGGACCGTTCGAGCGGACCGCGGAGCTGGGGGGTCCCGCGGCAGTCGCAAATGCGCTCGAGGCGTACGCTGCCCGAGGCCCCCGATTCGAGGTCCCTGCGGGCCTGCGCGACGCAACCGCCCACGACTGACGGCTCCGCGGCGGCCTCCACCCGGAATCGAACGGCCCCGATCCCTTCGGACCGGGGCCGCCCGAGAGGTTCGGCTCAGCCGAGGACGTCGCAGAACACCGCGACGTTATCGCCCCAGTGCTGGCCCGCGTCGTCGACGACCTCCTCGGTCGCGTCGCCGCTCTCGTCGAACGTCACATGGATGTGCGTCCAGCCGGTGTCGGCGTAGACCCGACCCTGGCCCGGCACGTTCAGTGACCCGATGTTGCCCGTGGTCCAGACGTCGATGCTGCCGTCGGCGTTGTACATGACGCGGTCCGGCCCGACGTCGACCGAGCTGATGGAACCGTTCGCGCTGTAGATGGTCCGATGAATCGCGAACGTGTTGACCTCGCGAACCGGGTTGCCGTCCGCGTCAGTGAAGACCCTGAAGATCGCGTGGCCGGTGGTGTCGATCCAGACGTCGACCCCGCAGACATCGGTCAGGAACTCGTGAACGGAGCCGATGTCGTTGATGTCGACCCGTTCCATCTGCGGCTTGCCGGCCGCGGCCGGTTGTACGGCGACTCCAACCGCGAGAAGCGCGGACGCGAGGATGAGCGCGATGCGACGTCGCATCGTTCGGTCCCTCTCCGGGCGCTCATGGATCGGGCGCGTGACGGCGCCGGATCGACGGGTCGCTGCCCTCCCCCCGGAACCCGTTCGGCGGATCATGCGCCTCCGATGGCCTGCCGTGCTCATCGTTTTCGCGAACAGGTGCGCGGACGCACCGGCGGCTCACCGGGCGGCCGGCCGCTGCGACCTACAATCGGCCCGTGACACGGGATCTCCATCGACCACTCCGCGAGGCCTGGATCGTCGAAGCCGTCCGAACCCCGATCGGCCGCTACGGCGGTGCGCTCGCCTCGGTTCGCCCGGACGATCTTGCGGCCGCCGCGATTCGCGCCGTGGTCGACCGGTCCGGCATCGACGCCTCCTTGATCGAGGACGTGATCCTGGGCTGCGCGAACCAGGCCGGCGAGGACAACCGCGACGTCGCCCGGATGGCGCTCCTGCTCGCCGGTCTGCCGGTCGAGGTCGGCGGGCTGACCGTGAACCGCCTCTGCGGCAGCGGCCTCCAGGCGGTGAACTCAGCGGCTCATGCCATCGCCGTCGGTGACGGGGATGTCTTCATCGGCGGCGGCGTCGAATCGATGACGCGGGCACCCTACGTGATGGCCAAGCCGGATGCGGCGTTCGACCGCGGCGAGCGACCGATGTATGACACGACGCTCGGCTGGCGCTTCGTCAACCCCGCCCTCGCCGCGATGCACTACCCGTATTCGATGGGAGAGACGGCGGAGAACGTCGCCGAGCGCTGGGAGGTGGGTCGCGACCTGCAGGACGCGTTCGCGCTCGCGTCCCAGCAGAAAGCCGTCGCCGCGATCGACGCTGGCCGATTCGACAGCCAGATCGTCCCGATCACGATCCCGCAGCGCAAGGGAGAGCCGATCGTCGTCACGCGCGACGAGCATCCCCGCGCCGATACGTCGGCGGCGGCGCTCGGCAAGCTCCGGCCCGCGTTCCGCGACGGCGGCACGGTCACCGCGGGCAACAGCTCCGGGATCAACGACGGCGCGTCGGCGGTGCTCCTCGTCGAGGCGAGCCGGGCCCGGGCCCTTGGTCTCAAGCCGTTGGCCCGAATCCTCTCGACCGCCGTTGCCGGCGTCGACCCGGCGATCATGGGCTACGGGCCGGTGCCGGCGACGCGCAAGGCCCTCGACCGGGCGGGAATCGGCGCGAAGGACCTCGATCTCGTCGAGCTGAACGAGGCGTTCGCCTCGCAGTCGATCGTCTGCATCAACGAGCTCGGTCTCGACCCGGACAAGGTCAATGTGAACGGCGGCGCCATCGCGCTGGGCCACCCGCTGGGCATGAGCGGCGCCCGCCTGATCACGATGCTCAGCCACGAGCTGGCACGGACCGGCGGGCGCTATGGACTCGCGACGATGTGCATCGGCGTCGGCCAGGGAATCGCGACCGTCATCGAACGCATCGACGGCTAGCGGCGCCTAGACGAGGAACTCGCACAGGCCGCCATTGCCCAGCCACTGCCCCGACTGGGATTCGTCGACGAAGTCATAGATCGGAAATCCTTCTTCGTCGACCTCGCCGGTGGGGGCGAGAACGACCCGATCGCGGCCGATGAAGCCGCTCACCAGCCCCGCGCCCGGGACGTTGCGATGCGTCGAGCCGGTCAGGGTGTCCACGATCGTGGCGTCCTCCAGGTAGCGGATTCGCTCCGGCCCGGCGACCTTGCTCATCACGGTCTTGCCATTCGCAGGATTGAGGAGATAGCCGTCCCACACGGCCTGGATCGTCTGGGCGACGAGCCGCCCGTCCTTGTCGTAGCGGCTGATCACCACGCTCTTGCCCACGGTGTGAAGCTCGATCGGAACGCCGCAGGCCGCGGTCACGCCGAACGCGATGGCATCGAAATTGATCCCGGCCTCGCGCTCCACGACGACCGTCGTTGCCGCGTTGGATGCCGGAGCGGTCAGGACCAGTACGAGCGCCGCAATCGCGGTATTACGGAGCAGTCGCTTCGGGGTCATCGAGAACTCCTCTCCCCCGGAGTGATGACTTGGGTTGCTGAGCGTGGCTACGGCGCGAGGCGCTGCCAGGTTGCGTTGGTGACCTCACCTTCCGGCAGCCGGATCGCCTTGGCGGCCGCAGGGTCGTCGGCCGGGATCCAGAACAGGTCTCGGCAGTCGGTGCCGAGTCCGAGCAGGGCCGTCGCGTCCGGAGCCCACGCGGCGCCGCACTCGGCGAGACCCGCTGGGATGTCCACACGGTTCGCTGCATCCGCGAGGTCGACGATCGCCGCACCGGTCAGCAGGCCGTACGCCACCCGGCGATCATCTGGCGAAATCACCGGGTTGACGGCATCCTCGCCGGGTCGCGACAGGATCGTTTCGTGGCCGTTGAGATCCGTGCGTGCAACGACGTGTCCAGTCTTGAAGTACGCCAGGCCGCTCGAATCGTTGAGCCATTGCGAGCCGGCAAACGAAGCGTTGCTGACTTCGTCGGACTGAAGCACTCGCTCGCCCGTGCCGTCGGCCCGCATGATCGCGAGATTGGTGCTCCATCCGTCAGGCACCTTCAGCTGGTAGGCGACCCAGGCTCCATCGGGCGACCACGTCGGCCACGATCGATCTGCGTCGGAGCCGGTGATCACGCCGAGTCCACGGCCGTCGACGCCGACCGTGTAGAGACGATTTCTGCCGGCATCAAGCGAGCCGAAGATCAGGGTTGATCCGTCCGGGGACCAAGTAATCCCCGCGAGAACCGGATCCGGCGTGACAACCCGCATCCCGCCGGTGACGGAGTGGGCGTCGGAGCCATCGGGGTTTGCGACATACAAGGCGAACGGCGTCCCGACGGTCGGCCGGGTCATGAATGCGATCTTCGTCCCGTCCGGCGAGAACACGGGCGACGTGACCTTGCCCATCGCGTTGTTCAGCGGCATGGCCGGGGCGCCGTCGGCGCTCACGAGCCATAGCTCCGAGTCCACCCCGACGACGATCGATCCGTTCGCGGCGAGCCCGAATGGCGGCGCCTTCTGGCGTTGAGATCCAATGACGAACAGGGCCCCTGCGGCGACGATCAACAGGAGCCCCGCAAGGAAGAGGATGTACGGCCGTGGATTGAGGGCCGGCCGCATCGTGAGCTGCATCGGAATCCACCTTTCGGGGATGGTCCAGCCCGGCCGCTGCGACGTCCGACGAGTCGCCGCCAGTGCACGCTCCAGGCTCTGGAGGGGCCCGCGTTCGGGTCCTTCCGCCAGCCAGTCGACGAGCAGGCGGTCCGCGGTCTCGTTCATCGTCCGGGCTCCGGGCTGGGGGCCGGCACGCCGGGCGGGCTCGCGATCGCAGCGCGCATCGCCCGGGAGCCGTAATGAAGTCGTGAGTGGACGGTCCCGGCCGGTATGCCGAGGATCGCTCCGACCTCCGGCGCCGGCAGGCCGACGTAGTGCGTCAGGACCAGCGCCGCGCGCTGCTCCACGGGAAGTTCGAGGAAGGCACGTTCGAGCTCGTCACGGTCGATCAGCTGGCCGAGCGAATCGTCGGTTGTGCCGTGCTCGATCTCGAGGCCGAGGATCTCGATCGGTCGGCGCGTCTTTCGCCTCGTCTGGTCCGCGCACGCGCGGACGAGCAGGCGGTGCAACCAGGCGTCGAACCGTTCGGGGTCGCGAAGGGCGCGCAGGTCGCGCCAGGCTCTGATGAGGGCATCCTGGACGGCGTCCTCCGCGGCATACCCGTCGCGCAGGATCCGCCTCGCAATCGCGTACAGGCGGTGGTATGCGGCGGTCGCGAGGGCATCGAATGCCTCCTGGTCGCCCCGCTGTGCGCGTACGACGAGGTCGGTGCTCACCGCTGCCCCTCGATCCGGCGCGGGGACGTCCCGCGCTACCGACTATGGCGTCGGGCGTCCGCGAATCCTTCACGACGACCGCGCGGGCAGGGGGACAGCGTAGCGGACGGGCCCGACTGACACTTCCGTGCGAGGTGTGGATTTCGGCGCCGAACTTGTCGGAAACCGTTGCGGAGCGTACGATCGACCCATCGACGGATGCCGTCTCCCGTCGCACAGTCCGAGCGCAACCCAGGCCCGAGGAGAACGTACCGACATGATGGAAACCCAGCCGACCGTCGTCAGCCTGACCGACGCGGCCGCAGCGAAGCTCCGCGAGCTCACGGCTGAGGAGACCAACCCCCAGATCGGCCTTCGCGTGTACGTGTACAGCGGTGGCTGCTCGGGGTTCCGCTACGGGATGATGCTCGAGGACGCCCCGACCGCCGAGGACAAGATCCTCCAGGCAAACGGCGTCACGGTCTACGTCGACGGCAACAGCGTGGACCTGCTCCAGGGCTCATCGATCGACTACGTCGACACGCTGATGGGCGCCGGGTTCACGGTCAACAACCCGAACGCCGTCGCGGCCTGCGGCTGCGGATCGAGCTTCCGGACGGCCGACGACACGGGAGCGCCCCGCGCCTGCGCCCACTGACCGTCACCTGATCGCGAACAGACGCCGCCGGCCGGCCCGGCGGCGTTTCGATTCTCCCTAGACTGGCGGCGCATGCAGCTCCCGCTGTTCCCGCTCCACACGGTCCTGTGCCCGGGCATCGCACTGCCGCTCCACATCTTCGAGGAGCGCTATCGCGAGCTGGTTCGCCACTGCCTCGACACCGAATCGCCCTTCGGCGTCGTGCTGATCCGCGAGGGCCAGGAGGCGGGCGGCGGGACGATCTCGTTCTCGGCGATCGGGACGACGGCCGAGATCCGCAAAGCCGGCCGCTATCCGGATGGCAGATACGACCTGCTCGTCGTCGGGACCGGACGGTTCGCCGTCGAAGGCGTCAAGGTCGGAGACGAGCCATACATCATCGCGGAGGCAACTTTGCTCGACGACGAGGTTGCGGATCCCGACGAGGCCCGCCGCCTCGCGAACGACGCGACCCGCAAGTTCGTCCGCTATCTCGAGCTGCTCCAGCCGCGCGAGGGCGAATCGACCGAGGAGATCGACATCAGCGTGGAGGTCGAGACCGAGGAGCCCGATACCGAGACGGTCGGCGGCGAGGCGACGATCGGCGAGGTCGAGGTGGAGCAGGGCGACGAGACCGTTCGGCGCAAGGTCGTCATTCCGGACGACCCGACGACGCTGTCCTATCTGCTCGCCGGGATCATCCAGATCGAGCTGCCTCGGCGCCAGGCGCTGCTCGAGGCGGAGACCACCGATGACCGATTGCGAGAGCTGCTCGCGCTGATCGACCGCGAGACGATGCTGCTCCGGCGACGGCTGCGGGCGTACGTGCCGACCGCGGCGGTACTCGGCCGGCGCGGATCCTGATTTAGTCCTTGACGGAATGATCTAGCGACCATAGATTGTCAATGTGACATTGACTAAAGGGCGACGAGAGGCGATCGTCGACGCCGTCATCGACGAGCTCACGAACTGGAACCCGCGCGAGCGGATGGGCATGTTCCGCAAGTGGCTCGCGGGTTCCCTGAGCATCGTCCAGCTGCACGTCCTCACGATCCTGGAAGCGAGCGGTCCGGTGCCGATGGGAAAGCTCGCGGACGCGCTCGACGTGTCGGTCGCGAGTGCGACCGGGATCGTCGATCGGATGGAGCAGCGCGGCCTCGTCGAGCGGCGCGGCGACGAGTCTGACCGGCGGGTCGTCCTCGTCCACGCGACCGACGCCGGCATGGCCGTCTTCAACGACCTCGCCCAGATGCGCCGTGCCGGCCTCGTCAACATCCTCGAGCGGCTGACCAATGACGAACTCAAGGCGCTGCTGATCGGGCTTCGAGCGATGTCGAAGGCGCGAGCAGCACAGCTCGCGGAGGCGGAGGAGGCGATGGGGACCGGGGGCGCCAGGGCAGCGGCGGCGCGGTCATGATCGGGCTCCTCGTCACGTACCTCCGGCCGTACGGCCGGACGATCCTGCTCGTCCTCGGGCTCCTGCTGATCGGGGCGATCGGCAACCTGTACCTGCCCGACCTCCAGGGCGACATCATCAACAACGGCGTCGTCAAGGGCGACACGGACTACATCCTCCGCGTCGGCGGGTTGATGCTCCTCGTCACCGCGATCGTCGGCGTGACCGCGATCGTCGCCGTCTACTTCAGCTCGAAGATCGCGATGGGCTTCGGGCGCGACGTCCGGGCGGCGATCTTCACGACGGTCCAGTCGTTCAGCCAGGTCGAGGTCAACAAGTTCGGCCCGGCGTCGCTGATCACCCGCAACACGAACGACGTCCAGCAGGTCCAGCAGGTCATCTTCGTGGCGATGACGATCATGGTCTCGGCGCCGATCCTCATCGTCGGCGGGATCATCATGGCTCTCCGGACCGACGTTCCGCTGTCGGGCCTGCTGCTCGTGATCCTGCCGATCATGGCCCTTGTCATCGGGCTGACCTTCTTCCGGCTCGTGCCCCTCTTCCGGGTGACCCAGGTCAAGATCGACCGGATCAACCAGGTCATGCGCGAGACGCTCTCGGGCGTCCGGGTCATCCGGGCGTTCGTCCGGACCCGTCACGAGGAGGTCCGGTTCGAGAACGCCAGCCGCGACCTGTACGACGTCCAGCTCGAGGCGGGCCGGGTCTTTGCGATCACCCAGCCGGTCATCCTTGCGATCTTCAACCTCTCGACGGTCGCGGTGCTCTGGTTCGGCGCCGCGCGCGTGGACTCCGGTGAGCTGCCGATCGGGAACCTGACCGCGTTTCTCCAGTACCTGCTCCAGATTCTGTTCGCGACGCTCACGGCGGTCTTCCTCTTCATCCTCGTCCCGCGCGCCGCCGTGTCCTCCGCCCGGATCCGGGAGGTGCTCGACACGCCGCCGTCGATCCACGACCCGGAACCGGCCGTCGTTCCGCCGACGGACGGACCCGACCGCGGCGTCGTCGAGTTCCGTGACGTCGAGTTCCGCTATCCCGGCGCGGAGCAGGCCGTCCTGCGCGGGATCTCGTTCCGCGCCGCGCCGGGCCGAACGACCGCGATCGTCGGCAGCACCGGCAGCGGCAAGTCGACGCTCGTGAACCTGATCCCGCGCTTCTACGACGCGACGTCGGGCTCGGTCCTCGTCGACGGCATCGACGTCAAGGCAATGAACCGCGAGGACCTCTGGGCACGGATCGGGCTGATCCCGCAGAAGGCGTTCCTGTTCTCCGGCACGGTCGCCAGCAACCTCCGGTTCGGGAAGGCCGACGCGACCGACGAGGAGCTCTGGCGGGCGCTCGAGATCGCCCAGGGCAGGGAGTTCGTGTCGGAGATGGCAGGCGGCCTGGACGCCGAGATCGCCCAGGGCGGCGCGACGGTCTCCGGCGGCCAGCGCCAGCGCCTCTCGATCGCCCGGGCGATCGTGAAGGACGCCCCGATCTACGTCTTCGACGACAGCTTCAGCGCGCTCGACTTCGCGACGGACGCTCGGCTGCGCGCCGCGCTCGAGCGCGAGCTGGGTCACGCGACCGTGATCATCGTGGCCCAACGCGTGGGCACGATCATCAACGCCGACCAGATCATCGTCATGGACGACGGCGCGATCGTCGGGATCGGGACGCACCGCGAGCTGCTCGAGACGAACGAGACCTACCGCGAGATCGTGTACTCCCAGCTGTCCGAGTCGGAGGCGGTGGCATGACCGCCGAGCGGCCGACGAACGGAACGGGCGGGAACGGGACGGGGCCGGGCAACGCGCCTGCGCGCAGCGGCGCGTTCCCGGGAGCGCGACCGGGCGGGCCGGGTGGCGCCGGTGCCGGCGGGCCGGGCGGCCCCGGCGGCCCGGGAGGTCCCGGCGGGCGCCCCGGCGGCCGGGGCGGACCCGGCATGTTCGGCATGGGCATGGGGTTGCCACCGCAGAAGGCCAACGATTTCGGCGGCTCGCTCCGGCGGCTGTTCGGCCACCTCGGGCCGGAGCGACCGCGGATCGCGCTCGTCGTCGTCCTCGCCGTCGTCAGCGTGTTCTTCGCCGTGATCGGGCCGAAGATCATGGCGAACGCGGTCAACCTCATCTTCGAGGGGGCGATCAGCAAGAACCTGCCCGCCGGCGTCACCCAGGAGCAGGTCATTGCCGGGGCCCAGGCAGCCGGTCAGGACCAGATCGCCGCGATGCTCGGGTCGATGCACCTGACGCCGGGGGTCGGCATCGACTTCGGTCAGCTCGCGACGATCCTCGCTGCGCTCGCCGCCGTCTACATCGTCAGCGCGGTCTTCGCGTGGGGCCAGGGCTTCATCATGGCCGGGGTCACGCAGCGGACGGTCCTCCGTCTCCGGACCGAGGTCGACGAGAAGCTCGGCCGCCTGCCGCTCCGCTACTTCGACAGTCATCCCCGGGGCGACCTGCTGAGCCGGGTCACGAACGACATCGACAACATCGGCACGTCGCTCCAGCAGGCGCTGACGCAGATGATCAACTCGCTGCTCACGGTCGTCGGCGTCCTGATCATGATGTTCCTGATCAACCCGCTCCTCGCGGTCGTGTCGCTGCTCGTCGTCCCGGTCTCGATCATCGCCACCGTGTTCATCGTCCGCCGGTCGCAACGCCAGTTCGTCGCCCAGTGGGCGACTACCGGCGCCCTGAACGGCCATGTCGAGGAGACCCACACCGGGCATGCGATCGTCAAGGCATTTGGCCGGCAACGCGAAGCGATCGAACGGTTCGCGGAAGAGAACGAGCGGCTGTACGACGCCTCCCGTCGGGCCCAGTTCATCTCCGGGACGATCCAGCCGGTGCTGACCTTCGTCTCGAACGTCAACTACGTCTCGATCGCGGTGTTCGGCGGCATCCAGGTCGCGAACGGCACCATGACGCTGGGCGATGTCGTCGCCTTCATCCAGTACTCGCGCCAGTTCACGTTCCCGATCATCCAGCTCGCAAGCGTCGTGAACGTCCTCCAGTCGGCGGTCGCCTCCGCCGAGCGTGTCTTCGAGCTGCTCGACGAGCCCGAGGAGTCCGTCGACCCAGCCGACGCTCCGGCCTTCCTCGAGCCTGTCGGTGCGGTCGCCTTCGAGGACGTGTCGTTCCGCTACGAGCCGGACAAGCCGCTCATCGACGACCTGAATCTCCGCGTCGAAGCCGGGCGAACCGTGGCGATCGTGGGTCCCACGGGCGCCGGCAAGACGACGCTCGTGAACCTCCTCATGCGGTTCTACGAGCTCGACGACGGCCGGATCACCGTCGACGGAATCGACACGCGCGACCTTCGCCGCGACTCGCTCCGGCGTGCCTTCGGCATGGTCCTCCAGGACACGTGGCTGTTCCACGGGACGATCAGGGAGAACATCGCCTACGGCCGGCTCGACGCGACCGACGACCAGATCCATGCCGCCGCGGAGGCGGCCCACGTCGAGCACTTCGTGAAGACGCTCCCCGACGGCTATGAAACCGTCATCGACGACGACGCGACGAACGTCTCGGCGGGCGAGAAGCAGCTGCTCACGATCGCCCGGGCGTTCCTCGCCGACCCGCCGATCCTCATCCTCGACGAGGCGACCTCGTCGGTCGACACGCGGACCGAGGTGCTGATCCAGCGGGCGATGGCCCGGCTGATGAAGGGCCGGACGACGTTCGTCATCGCCCACCGCCTCTCGACGATCCGTGACGCGGACACCATCCTGGTGATGGAGAAGGGGGCGATCGTGGAGCAGGGCAACCACGAGGAGCTGCTCGCGCGGCGCGGCGCCTATTACGACCTCTACAACAGCCAGTTCGCGGAGGCCCTGGCCGAGGCCGTCTGAGCGGGGCTGAGCGCGCGACTCGGGTGAGCGTGGGCTCACCCCACGATTCCCCCCGGCAAAGCAAGCTATGGGCATTCCAGCGCGCCAGATGCGGGCTGACACCCCCCGCCCGGCGACGTGGGCCGGGCCAACGACGTGCCGGGCCGGAATCGTGGGCTGCGACCCACCGTCGTGGAGGGCGCCGCTGCTACCTAGCCGGCCTCGGCGTGGATCGCCACGCAGCACAGCCCCGGCTGCGCGTCCAGCCTGGCGCTCAGGGCGTTCTCGCCAACGCCTTCGACCACCCCGTCGATCATCGCGAGGTT
The DNA here is from genome assembly GCA_036274475.1 of Candidatus Limnocylindrales bacterium. Lineage (GTDB taxonomy): Bacteria > Chloroflexota > Limnocylindria > Limnocylindrales > CSP1-4 > CF-46. The sequence goes on along the minus strand of DASUFO010000060.1, from coordinate 24,502 downwards.
CATGCCGCAGACGAGCGGCCGGTGTTCGTCGACAAGCGCGTGGTACGGGCAGTTGCGCAGGCGGATGTCGCCGGCGTCATCGGTGAACGGTTCGTAGCCGCGATCGCGCAATGCGGCCAGGACGGCGGCGCGCCGACCGGTCCGGCTCCGCGGGCGCCCGGCCGCCGTCGAAGCGGCCTCGCCGGCGTCCTCGCCCAACTTGTGGGCCGCGTCGCGCAGTGCTGCAGGCGGACCCTCGTCGGGACCGTTGCCGAGACGCTCCAGCGTTTCTGCGAACAGCACCGCCGCGGTGTCGTAGCGACGCTCGGGGAGCGTGACGCTGACCTCTCGCTCGGCCCGGCGGTAGAGCTTGGCTGGGCGGCCCGCGCCCGGTCCTGTCCGACCGGTGAGGCGGCGATATTCGGGCACGAGGAGACCGTCCCGAACGAGGCGGTCGAGGTGGAACGCCGCGAGCGCGCGCGACACGCCCACCGCGGTCGCGGCTTCTTCCCGCCCAACGGCGCGGCCCGATGCGACGACCCACTCGTAGAGCGCGCGGCGGGCGGGCTCGTCGAGCGAGGCGATGGCGGCGAGGTCTTCAGGTCTGTTCGACATCGGCGAAGTCTAACGTGAGCCGCTGCTTGCGCAACGCTTGACGGCGTCGCAGCCGCGTTGTATCAATAACACATGCTCATCATAGAGCGTCTTCGGCGCGATGCCAAGGCCGCCCCGCTCGTCGTGAAGATCGGCGTCGTTGCGCTGATCGCGTCGGGCATCGCGGACATCGTCCTCCACGCGATCACTCCCCAGGTCGCGGGCCACGACGTCCACACCCCGGCCCAGCTGGCAGCCCACTTCGCCGGGACGGTGAGCATGGTCGTCATCCTCGTCGGCGTCGTGATCGACGGCGCGGTGAGGTCAAGCACTCGCCACCGCGAGGGTGAGCGAGCAACCAAGGGAGTGTCGTGATGCCGTTCGGTGATTTCGTCAACCAGATCCCCGCGCCCGTGTTCCTCGCGATCCACCTCGTCGCGTTCCTGATCGGGGCGTACTTCGCGTGGCGGTCGTTCGCGGCCGGCGCCACGCTCCTCGGCGCCGCGTTCAGCCTGTTCGCCCTGGCCGAGATCAGCTACATGACCTACCACCTCGACTGGACCGTGTTCCTCTTCGCCCACACGATCAGCGAGGTCCTCGATCTCGTCGCGTTCATCCTCGTGTTCGCCGCGGCCACGCAGCGCGCGATCGTCGGCTCCGCGGCGGCCGCCACGAGCCGGTGACTCCCCGAATCCGTCGGTTCCGGCGCCTGACGACGGGCGCCGGACCGACCATCCTCCTCGGCCTCGTCGCGCTCGCGGCGATCGGCTGCTCGAGCACCGGCGGCGCAGCCAACGCGAGTCCGGTAGCGACGACGACCGTCGACCTGCCGAAGTCCTACAAGTTCGTCCCGGCGGCCATCAGCGTGAAGACCGGTGACACCGTCACCTGGACGAACAACGACAACTTCACCCATTCCGTTCGGTTCGAGGGCGCCGAGCCGCTGGTCATGAAGCCGGGCGAGAGCGTGACCCACGTCTTCGACGCGGCCGGAACCTTCAAGTACGACTGCTCATTCCATCCCCAGAACATGAAGGGGACGGTCGTCGTCGGCGGTTGAGCCTCGGGCCGCGACGGGAAACGCCGCGGCGGCTCAGGCCTGAGCCCGGAGTCTCGCCGCGCGCATCGAGAGGTGCCGCTGCTCGGCGAGGTTCGTCGCCAGCCGCGCTGCCGCCCGGTAGTGACGGATCGCGGCTTCGGTGTCGCCCGCGAGCTCGAGGAGATGCGCCCGAACGGCGTCGAGCCGGTGCCCGGCGACCGAGCCGTCCAGCCCCTCGATCAGGGCGAGTCCGTCCGCCGGGTCGCCGTCCATCGCGACGGCGACCGCCCTGTTGAGGCGCACGACCGGGCTGCCGGTCATCCGCTCGAGCAGCTCGTACAGCGCGGCGATCTGGGGCCAGTCCGTGTCGCCGGCCGTCGGCGCCCGGTCGTGGAGGGCGGCGATCGCCGCCTGGAGCTGGTACTCGCCGATTCGGCCCCGGCCGATCGCGCCGTCGAGCAGCGCGATGCCCTCGGCGATCTTCGCCCGGTCCCAGCGACTCCGATCCTGTTCGGCGAGCGGGATCGGCTCGCCGCCGCTGGTGGTCCGGCCCGGCCGCCGGGCGTCGAGAAGCAGCATCAACGCGAGGAGACCGGAGGCTTCGGAGTCGTCGGGGAGCTCGGCGTGGACGAGGCGGCCAATCCGGATCGCCTCGTCGGCCAGGTCCGGACGGCCCAGGTCGTCGCCGTCGCTGGACACGTAGCCTTCGTTGAACATCAGGTACACGACGTGAAGGACATTCCGAAGCGTCGCGGGATAGGCGTCCGGGCCGGGCATCGAGAAACCGGCGCCGGATGCCTTGATCGTTGCCTTCGCCCTGGAGATCCGCTGGGCCATCGTCGGTTCGGGAACCAGGAAGGCATGCGCGATCTGGCGCGTCGTCAGACCCCCGACGGCTCGCAGCGTCAAGGCGATTGCGGACGCCGGCGTGAGCGATGGATGGCAGCACAGAAACAAGACGGTGAGCGTGTCATCCGTCTCGTTCGCAGGCGCCGCGGGCGTCGCCTGGTCGACCGCCGTCTGGACTTCTCGGTTGGCTCGTGCCTCGTCGCTGCGGTGCTGGTCGATCAGCCGCCGAGCGGCCGTCCGAAGGAGCCACGCTCTCGGGTTATCCGGCACGCCCTCGCCCGGCCAGTGGTCCGCGGCTGCGATCAACGCTTCCTGGACGGCATCCTCGGCTGCGTCGAAGTCACCGGACTGGCGAGCCAGCGCGCCAAGGACCTGCGGCGCCAGATCGCGCAGCAGGTCCTCGACCGCGGGCGGGCTGGCGGTCACCCCTTCCGGGCGCCTCCGACCGTCTCGAGCCACTCGTCCATCTCAGCCGAGGTCGACGGGCCGTCGTCCATGATCCGGCGGACCTGGATCGGCTGCTGCATCGGCCGGTTGCCCGGAATGGGAACGGCAGAGAGCTTGGCCGCGATCTCGATCGCACGCGCCTCCGACTCGACGTCGACGACATGGAAGCCGGCCACCCACTCCTTGAATTCCTGGAACGGTCCGTCGGTGACCACAGGGGCGGAGACGCCGTCGGACGTCACGACCTTCGCCCGGTCCGGCCCGGTCAGGATCTCGAGCTGGACCCATTCGCCGTTCGCCTTGAGCTCGCGGTTGATCGCGGCGTAGTAGTCGAGGTGCGCCTGGACCTCCTCGGGCCGCCATTCCTCCATCGGAGTCTCGGCAACGCCGGGCTGGAAATCGGTGATCAGGAGATATCGCGCCATCGCTCGGACCTCGGCTGTGGGGGCTCATCTTCGCCCCTTCGCCCTACGACGGAACGGCCGCGGCGATTTCGACATATGACGAAACGTCGCGGACCCGGGGCCCGGGCCGGAGGCGCTCGCTATTCCGAGAAGCGCTCTTCCTTCCACGGATCGGCGTCGTTGTTGTAGCCGTAGCGCTCCCAGAAGCCCAGCTGATCGTGGTCGAGGAACTCGAGGCCCCGAATCCATTTGGCGCTCTTCCAGAAGTAGCGCTTCGGGACGAGGAGCCGGAGCGGGTAGCCGTGCTCGGCCTCGAGCGGCTCGCCGCCGAACGTGTCCGCGAGCAGGACGTCGTCATCGTCGAGGACGCTCAGCGGCAGGTTCGCCGTGTAGCCCTGCTCGCTGTGAGCGACGACGTGCGTCGCCGTCGGCCGGACCTGGGCGAGGCGCAGGATCTCCTGGATCGCGACGCCCTCCCAGTCCGTGTCGAGCTTCGTCCAGCGGGTCACGCAGTGGATGTCGGCGTGGACCGTCTTTCGCGGCAGCTCCTTGAACTGCTGCCAGGTCAGCGAGAACGGCGCGTCGACTTCGCCGAACACCTTGAAGTCCCACGTCGCGAGGTCAACCTGGGGGACCGACCCGTAGTGGAGAACCGGAAACTTGTCGGTCTTGTACTGGCCGGGCGGGATGCGCTCGGCGATCGCCGGGTCCATCGTCCCTGACCCGAAGAGGCGTTCGAACATCGGCTGCTCCTGCGTGGCTGGCCCGTCAATCGTTACACATCGCCCCGCGGGGCCACGCCGGGAGCCGTCCACGGCCCGATCGAGCCCGAGAGCGGATGCGTCGCATCGGCGGGGATTCGCAGATTGACCCAGTCACGGATGACCGCGACGACGCCGAGGGCGAACAGGAACCACAGCCCGAGCGGCCGCGTTCCCAGACCCAGCGCGAGCCAGAGCAGCGCCGCCGACGTCGTCGCGAGCCCGGCCGGCAACGCGACCATGAAGCCGTGCGGCCAGAGGGTCGGCGAGGCGACGATGCTGGCAAGGCCGAGCGCCGCCAGTCCACGCCGCCCCGACGGCACGAGCGCCAGCCCCGTCGCGAGGACGGCCAGCACGGCAAAGCCAGCCGCAGGGAGATAGGCCGCGAGCGACATGCCGTACAGGAATGGCAGCGCCTCCTGGCTCTGCTGACGATAGACCAGCCCCGCGAGCCAGTCCGACCAGGCGCCCAGCCCGACGAACGGAAGCGTCGCGAGGACGACCGCGGCGGCCACCGCGATGCCGATGCCGAGCGCCCGCCAGTGGCGTTCCCGGACGAGCCACAGCGCCGGGATCGCGGTCTGCACCTTGAGGAAGACACCGAGCGGCAGCGTCCAGCCGTGGCGGTAGCCAGCCGCGAACGCGAGGAACGCGAGGTTCGCGAGGTTGCCCGACTGAACGCCCTGGACGTTGGCCGGCCACAGCATCAGGAGCGCGACCCACGGCCAGCCGAGGCCGAGCATCCGCAGGCCGGCCGCGCCGGCGGCGATCAGCCCCAGCTGCCACGCCAAACCGACGGCGTCGATCGGCAACGCTGCGAGGGCGCGGAGCGGGACGACCAGCGGCGGCGGGTAGAGGAACGGATCCTGGGCGGCGGACGACGGCAGCGACGTCAGGACGTGGTCGAGGTAGACCGGCTCGCCCGCATTCGCGTGCCTGCCGGCTGCGAGGTACACCCCGAAGTCGTAGAGCCGCGAGGATTCCGTGACGAGCTGGACATCCACGATCAGCCACAGGGTCACCACGAGTCCCACGAGCGCGACCATCGCCGGCCGGACCGGCAGGCGCCAGCGGACGAGCGCACCGCCGACGTACGCGGCTGGACCCAGGACGATCGCCGCCTTCGAGGCGTCAAACGCGAGGACGACACCGAGCGCGAGCGCGACCGCCGCCCCGGCCGACGCCGCCAGGATCCCAGCGGCCCTTCGATCGAACCGGCGGTCCCCGACCGCGCGGCGGAGGGCCGGAGTCCCGGCCGCCCACGCCCCCAGGCCGAGCTCTGCGGCGAGGGTGATCGCCGCCACAAGGAACGGCAGTCGGAAGACGTCGCGGTAGGCGACGGGGACGTGCCATGCCGCGACCAGGGCGATCGCCGCGAGCGGCGCGACGTCCGCGAGGCGGGACGCGCCCGGCACGTGCCGGCCCGCGCGATCCGTGTGGGCCGCCGCCTCGCTCATCGGTCGCGGAGTATAGCCAGCGGCCGAACCCGGGTCGGGCGCGCGCCGTGATGCAGTAGCCTTCGCCCGTGCCTGAACGCGAACCTCGTGCGCCCCGCGTCGTCGTCGTGATGCCCGCGTACAACGCGGCGAAGACGCTCGAGCGGACCTACGCCGACATCCCCCACGACCTCGTCGATCACATCATCCTCGTCGACGACGTGTCGCGGGACGAGACCGTCGAGGTCGCGAGGCAGCTCGGGCTCGACGTCCGGATCCATCGCCAGAACCTGGGCTACGGCGGCAACCAGAAGACGTGCTACGACGCCGCCCTGGCGGCCGGCGCCGACGTCGTCGTCATGCTCCACCCCGATTACCAGTACGACGCGACGCGCATCCCCGGCCTGATCGCCCCGATCGTCGAGGGCGAGATGGACCTGATGCTCGGCAGCAGGTTCCTGGGCGATCCGCTTGCCGGCGGGATGCCCCGCTGGAAGTACGTCAGCAACCGCTTCCTCACGATCGTCGAGAACGTCGTCTTCGGGCTCTCGCTGTCCGAGTACCACACGGGCCTGCGGGCATACTCGCGCCGGCTGCTCGAGCGGATTCCCTACCGCCTCAACAGCGACGACTTCGTGTTCGATCAGGAGCTCGTCGCGCAGGTCGTGGCCGCCGGCATGCGCCGGCGAATCGGCGAGATCGGCGTTCCCACGCGCTACTTCGAGGAGGCGAGCTCCGTCGGCTTTCGGCGGAGCGTGGTCTATGGCCTCTCGACGCTTCGCGTCGTGCTCCGCTACCTGCTCCATCGGCTCGGCGTCCGCCGCAGCCCGAAGCTGACGGCCCGAGCGCCCGAGACCGAGCGGCCGGCGGCCTGACGAGGTGCCGCGGATCAGCCTTCTCCGCGCCGGCATCGGTGCGGCGATCTCGCTCGTCGCCCTGCTCCTCGTCCTGCGCTCGGTCGACCTTGCGGCGACCGCCGAGGCGTTGCGCAACGCCGACTGGCGCTGGCTCGCCGTCCTCCTCGGCTTCATCGGCCTCGACCTCTCCGCTCGGAGCCTCCGCTGGCAGCGCCTGCTCGCCCCGATCGCTCACGTGCCGTACCTCCACACCGTCCAGTACCTCCTCGTCGGGTATCTCGCGAACAACGTCCTGCCGGCCCGGCTGGGCGAGCTCGTCCGGAGTCATTACGCGGGCGATCGCGAGGGGATCTCGCGATCGACGACGCTCGGCACGATCGTCGTCGAGCGGGTCATCGACCTGGCGGCGGTCGTCTCGATCGCGTCCGTGGCCATCCTCGTCCTGTCGGTTCGGGGCATCGTCGCGAGCGCGGTCCTCGCCGGCCTCGCCGCGGCGGTCCTGATCGCCACGATCGTCGCGGTCGGGATCGCCGCCCATCGGCTGCCGGGCGCCGATCGGCTCGCCGCGTACGCCGACCGCTACCCGCGGATCCGCGACGCCGTGGGTCGATTGCGCGACGGGCTCCGCGTCGCCGGCCGGCCGCGGACGCTCGTCGAGGCGCTCCTGCTGAGCGCGACGTCGTGGACGTTCTCGATCCTGGCATTCGCCGCGGCGGGCCAGGCGGTCGGCGTCCAGATGACGATCGCCGAGGCGGCACTGATGGCATCGGGCGTGGCCCTCGCGGCGGCGGTCCCGGCCGGTCCGGCGAGCCTGGGGACGTTCGAGCTGGCGGCGGTCCAGATCGGGAAGGCCGTCGGCATTGCCGATTCAGACGCGTTCGCGATCGCCCTGATCGTTCACGTGGGACTGCTGCTCGTGACGTCGCTCGGCGGCGTCATCTCGCTTGCGCGGCTGGGACTGCCGTGGCGCGTTCCCGAGGAGGCGTCACCCGACCGGTCCTGAATCCGGGACGGGCCGGTGGTCGCGTCTCAGGCGGGCGCGGGATCGATTCCGAGCTGCGGCACCGCCGGACCCAGCCCGGCTGCGTCCGCTTCGCCGGTGGCGCCCCCGAGCGCGTGCCCGACGACCGGCAAGGCCTCGAACGTCAGCGGCCCGCCCGGTTCCCGCCGGACGCTGTGGTACTCGAGGGTGTAACGCTCGTACATCTGGTCGAGGAGCCCGACCGCCCGGAGGTGCTCCGGCTTGGCCGCCGCGGCCCGGGCGTCCGCTCGCGACTGCCACAGGCAGAACGACATGCACGTGCCGTCGCTGGCTCGCGGGCCCTTCTGGTAATGGATGAATCCGGGCGACGCGGCCGCTTCCAGGTGAGCCCGCCGGTCGTACTCGTCGAGCTTCGCCTCATCAGCGTCCGGGGCCCGGACGGATCGGAATGCGACGAGGTACCACTCGCCGGCGGTCAGCTCCGTGGCGGCGTCAGACCAGTTGAACGCCTCGGCAACCGGCAGCGTCGCATAGGCCCCGGAAACAGGCGCGAGGCCCGACAGCGCGTCCACTGGAGCCGCAGCATAGGCCGCGGCGCCGGATTGTCAAATCGCGAGATCAGCTCATTCCAGAGGATGGGACTCGAAGGACGATCGTCCTGCCCCGAGGCTGCCGATGATCGCATCGGCGGATGCCGGCAGCAGCCGCGCCATCCGCGTGCGCCAGGCATGGCCGCAGCGCGTCGCGGGCCCAATGACACCCACGGCCGCGACGATCCCGTCTTCTCGCAGCACGGGAACCGCCAGCGCCACCGCCCCGGGAATTGCGTCACCCTCCGTCCTTGCGATTCCGGTCGCGACGATCGTGGCGAGATCCGCGCGGAGCTGACCCTCATCGACCGCTTCGCGTCCCGCCTCAGCCTCGGCGGCCAGCACCTCGTCGACGATCTCCGGCGGGGCGAACGCGAGCAGCGCCAGGCCGAGCGCGCCTCGGTCGAGCGGCAGCCCGCTCGGCGGCGGCAACGTCACGCGGAGGGCCCGCGACGACGGCACCTCGTGGAGACAGACCGCGCTCAACCCGATCCGCCGCACCATGACCGCCGTTTCACCGCTCTCCTCGGCGAGCAGCTCCAGGATCGGTCCCGCCGTCCGGATGAGGTCGCCGGTGGTAACGCCGGTCCCACTGGCGATCGTCAACCGAGGACCGAGGCGGTAGCCGACGCCGCCCCGATCGACGAACCCGAAGTCCGACAGCGTCCGCAGGTAGCGATACACCGTCGAGACCGGCGTCTCGAGGACGGCGCTGAGCTCATCGGCCCGGATCTCGCCGCGATCCGCGATCGCGAGCAGGACGCGCAGGCCGCGAGCGAACGACGTGTCCTCGGCCGCCTCCTCGGGCGGTCGGTCGCGCGCGGTCGCCCGATCGGCAACGTTGCGCATCAGGGCGCCCCCGGCCAGTTGGTCATCGCGCTGAATCGTCTCATGGATGGTGGCCAGAACACGACACGTATCCGAATGTCGCCAACAGCAAAGCCCCGCCGGCGGCGCCGGCGGGGCTCGACTCGTTGTGCCTGTTGGCTACTGGACCAGGCCCTGGGCCTGGAGGAACGACTTTGCGACCTCCGAGACGTCCTTCTGATCCACCGCGACTTCGACGCCCATCCGCGTCAGCTCCTCGGTCGTCAGCTTGGCGCTCGCGGCATCGAGCAGCGCCGAGAACGCGTCGGCGTCGACCTTGGCGAGGTAGTCGTCCCGGACGAGCGGAGCGAGGTTCTCCGCGGGCTGGGTGTCCTTGTCGTCTTCGAGAACGACGAAGCCGAACTGGGCGATCGCGGGCTGCGTCGAGCAGAACTCGGCGACGTCAATCGCCTTGCCCTGCAGCGCCTGGGCCATCGGCACGTCACACGCACCGAGCGCGGTCCGCTGCTTCGGCGGGTACGTCAGGCCGTACTCCTTCAGCGCGCCGGCGCAGAGAGGGTTGGTGTCGCAGTCTGACGGCAGGCCCCACTTCAGCGTGTCCTGGATCGCGACGAGGTCGCTGATCTTCGTGAGGTTCTTGCCCGTCGCGTCTTCCGCGCGGACCGCGAACGCGTTCGTGTCCTCGCCGGGCGAGATCGCCAGGACCGTCAGGCCCTTGGACTTGACCGCCTCCTGGAGGGCGTCGGCGTTGGCCTGGCCATCGCCGCTGATCTTGGTCTGGTCGTAGAAGCCGAGACCGGAGCCGACGTATTCCGGGACCAGGTCGACCTGGCCGGCGTCCATCGTCGGGATCCGCTCCTGCCGCGAGCCCAGGCCGAACTTCCGCTCGACCGTGTAGCCGTCGTTCTCGAGGACCTGGGCATAGATCTCGGCGACGAGCTTCGACTCGTAGAAGTTGTCCGAGCCGATCCGGATCGGCGCCTTGGCCGCTTCCGAGGCGGGCGGCGCTTCGCTGGTGGCTGGCTGGCTCGCCGCCGGACTGGTCGCCGACGGCGTGGCTCCGCCGCCTGTCGAGCAGGCCGCAAGCAGCAAGAGCAGGGTCATCCCAATCGCCAGCACGCGGGGAATCCGCATGTGGTGTTTCCTCCTCAACCGTGCCGCGGACGCGGCATTGCCCGCGTACCTTACCAGCGGGCTTCGATGCCGTCCTGTCAGGTTTGGAGCGCGATTTGGTCCGGAACGGTCACGTTTCGGCGCCGCTCGGCTCGACGTCGAAGCCGGGTCGGAACGTCTGCGACGCCGGCCGCCGTGACTGGCGCAGCGCCCTCGGCGTCAGGAGCCGCTGAACGCCCGCCAGGAGGAGGTCGACGCCGATCGCGAGCCCGGCCACGAGGATCGCGCCGACGTAGATCGAGGTTCGGCCGGCGAGGCCCTGGTTCAACCCGTCGAAGATGAACCGGCCCAGGCCTCCGCCGCCGAGGATCGCGGCGATCGTCGCGGTGGCGATCACCTGGAGCGTCGCGGTCCTGAGGCCGCCGACGATGATCGACGAGGCCAGCGGCAGCTCGATCCGGGTGAGGATCTGCCGCTCCCGGAGGCCCATTCCGCGGCCCGCCTCGAGCAGATCCTGATCAACCGAGCGGAGCCCGGCGTAGGTCGAGACGAGCAACGGCGGAATCGCGAGGAACGTCATCGCGAGGTAGGGCGGGAGGAAGACCAGCCCGAAGTTCGCGTCGTAGCCGATGATCGGGGCGAGGGTCAGCGTCAACGGCAGGGGAATGACCATCATCGCGTACGACGGGATGGCCCGGCCGATGTTGGCGATGTTGATCGCGACCCCCGAGCCGTTATTGGTGTGGCCCACGTAGAGCCCGATCGGGACCGCGATCACGGCAGCCGTGGCGACCGAGAGGATGCAGATCACGAGGTGCTCCTGGAGCCGGTTCGGGATGCCGGTCGTGCCGGTCCAGTTCGCCGGATCCAGGAAGAACGCGACGATGCCGTCCATCAGCCGGGCGCCACGCGGGCCCTTGCCCATGGCGTCAGCGCCCGTTCGACGCGGACCAGCAGGAAGTCGACGAGGAACGCGAGGAGCACCGACAGCGCCGCGCCGAGCAGGTACTTCGTCGGGAAGAACGTCTGGATGCCCTCGGTGATGAGCTGGCCGAGGCCGCCGAAGGTGTCGCCCAGGACCGCCGCCACGGTCGCCAGGCCGATCGTCGTGACCGCCGCGAGGCGAATGCCAGCCATGATCAGCGGCACGGCCAGGGGCAGCTCCACGCGGAGCAGACGTTGGCGCCGCGTATAGCCCATCCCTTCGGCCGCCTCGAGGATGTCGGTCGGGACCGCCCCGAAGCCTGACGTGAACGCCCGGAACAGGATCAGCAGCGTGTAGGTCGTCAGCGGGATGAACGCCGTGATCAGCGACAGGCCGAAGATCGGCCGCAGGATCGCGAACGCGGCGAGGCTCGGGATCGTGTACAGCAGGCCCGTGAGCGCGGTCGTCGGCCCGTAGGTCGCCGGCCGGCGGATCGCGACGACGGCGAGGCCGAGCGAGATGACGATGCCGAGCATGAGCGGGACCGCCGTCAGCGTGAGGTGCTGGACGATTCGATCCCAGATGCCCGGAAGATGGCCGAGGACCCAGCCGACGTCGAAGATCTTCGTGCCGGGCGGCACGTCAGGCTCCCTGCTCGATCGCCGCCTGGTCGGCGGCGCCCGGGTCGACCGCTTCCTCGGACGCCGATTCCTGGTCCGCGGTCGCGATCGTCTCCAGGTCGTCGAACGAGGGCGTATGGTCGCCCTCCTGCATCTTGGCCGCGATCGCAGCGACGGTCACGAGCCCCTGGACCGCGCCGCTCCGATCGACGACGACGCCCGTCTGCACGTCGGCGTCGAGCATCATCGACAGCGCGTCCTTGAGCGTCGTCCGCTTGTTGACCGTGGGTGAGACGGGATTGGCCATCGCCTCGACGAGCTGGCCGGACTCCGGGATGTCGTCGCGGGCGACCCAGCCGAGGGGCCGGTTGGCGGCGTCGACCATCAGGACGTAGCCCTGTGGGCTCTCGGCGGCGCGGCGTCGCGCGGCAGCGGCATCGTCGCCGGGTCGGGCGGTGCTGGCGGGGATCAGCGGGACGTCCGACACGCGCAGGAGTGACAGGCGTTTCAGGCCGCGGTCCTTCCCGACGAACCGGGCGACGAACTGGGAGGCGGGCGCGGCGAGGATTTCGAGCGGCGAGCCGAACTGGGCGAGGACCCCGCCCGTCTGGAACACCGCGACGAGGTCGCCCATCTTGATCGCCTCGTCGATGTCGTGGGTCACGAACAGGATCGTCTTCGCGATCGTCTCCTGGAGGCGGAGGAACTCGTTCTGGAGGCGGTCGCGGACGATCGGGTCGACGGCGCCGAACGGTTCGTCCATCAGCATGATCGGCGGGTCCGCGGCCAGGGCCCGGGCCACGCCGACCCGCTGCCGCTCACCGCCCGAGAGCTGGCTCGGGAACCGGTCGCGGTACTTCGCGGGATCCAGTCCGACGAGGGCCAGCAGCTCCTCCGACCGCTCCCGCTGCCGTTCGTTCGACCAGCCCATGAGCCTGGGCACGGTTGCGACGTTCTCGCCGATCGTGTGATGGGGGAACAGGCCGACCTGCTGGATCACGTAGCCGATGCGGCGGCGGAGCGCCGTCAGCTCCTGGGTCGTGACGTCGACGCCGTCGATCGTGATCCGCCCGGACGTCGGCTCGATGAGGCGGTTCACCATCTTGAGCGACGTCGTCTTGCCGCAGCCCGACGGCCCGACGAGGACGCAGATCTTGCCGGCCGGCACGGTGAGGGAGAGGTCGTTGACCGCCGCCGGGACGGTTCCTCGCTTCGTGGCAGCCGGGTCGTACGACTTCGACACGTGATCGAACTGGACGACGGCGCCATGAGTTGCAAGGCCGGTCATCGCTCGAACGGTCCTCCGCGAAGGGGTGTTCGCGACACCGTACCGCAGCCCGTGGGCGACCGTCACACCCGCCGGGACCTTGGGCGATACTGGCCGGGTGCCCCATCCCTCCCGTACGGCAGCGCCATGAGGATCAGCGCGATCCGGCTGCTTCGCGTCGTCGCGCCGCTGGAGCCGCCGTTCGACGCCGCGTGGGATCCGGTCCCGCGGCGCTCGTTCGCCGCGACGATCGTCCGGGTCGAGACCGACGAAGGCGTGGTCGGCATCGGCTCCGGCGACACGATGGATGGATTCCCGGCCTTCGAGCACCTCTTCCTCGGCCAGGACCCGCTCGACATTCCGCGCCATGTCCGGGTCCTCGAGACGATCGACTTCCACGCCGGCCGGTACTGGCCGCTGGAGGCCGCGCTCTGGGACATCGCCGGCAAGGTCGCCGGCCAGCCCGTCGCGGCGCTCTTCGGCGGCGCGTCGGACGGGATCGAGGCCTATGCGTCGACGGGTTCGCTGCTGCCCGCGGAGGCCCGCGCCGAGTCGGCGCTGCGGCTCCGGGAGGAGGGCTTCCGGGCGCTCAAGATCCGCGTCGATCCGGCCCGGCTCGAGAACGGGCTCGCAGCGGTCAGCGCGACGCGGCGGGCCGTCGGCGACACGATGGCGATCATGGTCGACCTCAACCAGGGCTGGCGGATGGCGGGCGATCTCACGCCGCCTCTCGACCGGGAGGCGGCCCGGTCCATCGCGTCACGCCTCGCGGAGCTTGGCGTTCTGTGGCTCGAAGAGCCTCTCGACGGCTCTGACCTGACCGGCTTGGCCTGGCTGCGGGCCGCGGTGCCCGGCATCCGGGTCGCCGGCGGCGAGATGACCCGAACGGTTCGCGAGCGCATCGCGGCCATCGATGCGGACGCGTTCGACGTTCACCAGCCGGACGTCGTGCTCGCCGGCGGGATGCTCCGCGGTCGCGAGGTGGCCGAGGCCGTCCTGGCGAAAGGCCGCTGGTACACGCCTCACACGTGGACGAACGGCATCGGGCTCCTTGCCAACCTCCACGTCGTCGCGGGCGTCGGCGGCGGTCCGTTCGTGGAGTTTCCGTACGACCCGCCCGGCTGGACGCCGGAGCGGCGCGACTTCATGCTCGCCGAGCCCGTTCGCGTCGGGCCTGATGGCATCCTGCGGGTGCCCGATGCGCCCGGTCTCGGGGCCGCCCTCGACGAGGTCGCGCTGCGGCGGTTCGCCGCGTGACGGACGTGAAGTCGCTCGGCGTCGCGGACTGGCAGTCCCGCGCTTCCGCGCTGCGCCCCAGGACGGAGCTGTTCATCGACGGCCGATTCGGCCCGGCCGCGTCGGGCCGGACGTTCACGGACATCGGTCCCCGCGACGGACGGCCGATCGCCGACGTCGCCGAAGCGGACGCAGCCGACGCCGACAGGGCGATCTCCGCGGCGCGGGCCGCGTTCGAGGACCGGCGCTGGTCGGACCAGTCACCGAAGCAGCGGAAGCGGATCCTGCTGCGTCTCGCCGAACTGATCCGGGCGAACCTCGAGGAGCTCGCGCTGACCGAGTCGCTCGACGTCGGCAAGCCGATCCGCGACACGCTGCGGGTGGACGTCGCGAGCTGTGCCACGACGTTCCAGTGGTACGCCGAGGCGATCGACAAGGTCTACGGCGAGATCGGCCCGACCGGGCCCGACGCGCTCTCGCTCGTGACGCGCGAACCCGTTGGCGTCGTCGCCGCGATCGTGCCCTGGAACTATCCCCTGATCATCACAGCCTGGAAGGTCGCGCCGGCACTCGCCGCCGGCAACTCCGTCGTCCTGAAGCCCGCGTCGCAGTCGCCGCTCTCGGCGCTCCGACTCGCGGAGCTGGCGGCCGAGGCCGGTCTTCCCGACGGCGTCCTCAACGTCCTGCCCGGGCCCGGCGCCACGGTCGGCGACGCGCTCGCGCGGCATCCCGGCGTCGACAAGGTCTCGTTCACCGGCTCGACCCGGGTGGGGCTGTCGCTCATGCGGGCGATCGGCGAGACCGACGTCAAGGGCATCACGCTCGAGCTCGGTGGCAAGAGCCCGCAGCTCGTCCTGGCCGACGTCGGCGACCTCGAAGCGGCGGCTTCGACGATCGGCTGGGGGATCTTCTACAACGGCGGCCAGACGTGCAACGCCGGCTCCCGGCTCATCGTCCATCGCTCCGTCCGCGAGGAGCTCGTCGAGCGGATCGCAGCGCTCGGCCGGGCCCTCGCTCCGGGCGAGCCGCTCGATCCCGCGACGCGGCTCGGCGCGATCGTCGACTCGACCCAGCTCGAGCGGGTCCTCGGCTATGTCGACCTCGGCCGACAGGAAGGCGCGAACGTCGTCGCCGGCGGCGAGCGGGCGCTCCCGGAGACCGGCGGCTACTTCGTTCCACCGACGATCCTCGATCGCGTCGACAACGCGATGCGCGTCGCCCGCGAGGAGATCTTCGGCCCGGTCCTGACCGTGACGGAGTTCTCCGACGAGGACGAGGGGCTCCGGATCGCGAACGACTCCGCGTACGGGCTCGCGGCGGGCCTCTGGACCCGCGACGTGAAGCGGGCTCACCGGCTTGCCGGGCGCCTGCGCGCCGGCACGGTCTGGGTGAACACGTTCGACGCGTCGGATATCACGGTGCCCTTCGGCGGCTACAAGCAATCGGGATTCGGCCGCGAGAAGGGCCTCCAGGCGCTCGACGCCTACAGCCAGCTGAAGTCGACGTGGTTCGACCTGGCCGGTGACTGACGACGAGCTCCTGGCCGGAGCGCTCGGGAGCGGCCCCGATGCAGCGGCGGATGGCGAGCCGGCCGCACCCCGGCGGCGGAGCGGTGGCCGTGCCGCGCACGCCCGCAGCGACCTTCCAACCCAGCGACCGTGGGCCCAGCCGCGGATCCCGTACACGCCGGTGGCGGTGCTGTCCGCCGACGAGCTCGAGTCGATCCACCTGGCGTCCCTGCGTGTCCTGGCCGAGATCGGCATGGACTTCCTCGACGAAGGCGCCCGGGACCTGCTCAGGAGCGCCGGCGCGGAGGTCGAGCCGGGCGGAACGCGGGTTCGCTTCGACCCGGCGATGGTCGAGGAGCGCATCAAGACGGCACCCTCGACATTCACCCTGCACGCCCCGAACCCCGCCCACGACATCGTGATGGGCGGCGACTGGACCGCGTTCGGGACGGTCGGCAGCGCACCGAACGTCGCCGACCTCGACCGCGGCCGGCGGGTGGGCAATCGCGAGGATTACCAGAACCTCGTCCGGCTCTTCCAGATGCTGAACACGATCCACTTCTACGCCGGGTATGCCGTCGAGCCGATCGACATCCACCCGTCGGTCCGCCACCTCTACGCGATCTACGACGTCGCCACGCTCGCCGACAAGGCGTTCCACGCGTACAGCCTCGGCCGGCAGCGGAACCTGGATGCGCTCGAGATGGCCCGGATCGTCCGCGGCGTGGACGAGGAGACCCTGCTCCGCGAGCCGTCGATCTTCACCGTGATCAACTCGTCTTCCCCGCTCCGGCTGGACACGCCGATGCTGCACGGGATCCTCGAGTACTCGGCCCGCAACCAGGTCATCTGCATGACGCCCTTCACGCTCGCGGGCGCGATGGCCCCGGTCACGCTCGCCGGTGCGCTCGTCGAGCAGAACGCCGAGGCCCTCGCGGGGATGACGCTGACCCAGGTCGTCCGGCCCGGCGCTCCGGTGATCTACGGCGGGTTCACCTCGAACGTCGACATGCAGTCGGGGGCGCCGGCGTTCGGAACGCCGGAGTACATGCGGACCGCGCTGATCGGCGGCCAGCTTGCGCGCCGGTACAACGTGCCCTACCGGTCGTCGAACGTCTCCGCGGCGAACGCGGTCGACGCCCAGGCTGCGTACGAGTCGGTCTTCTCGCTGTGGGGTGCGGTGATGGGCGGCGTCAACATGCTGATGCACGGCTCCGGCTGGATGGAGGGCGGGCTCCATGCCGGCTTCGAAAAGGCGATCCTCGACGCCGAGCTGCTCGGGATGGTCGAGGCATTCCTGGAGCCGGTCGCGGTCGACGACGACTCGCTGGCCATCTCGGCGATGGAGGAGGTCGGCCCGGGCGGTCACTTCTTCGGGGCGCAGCACACGCAATCGCGCTACAAGACCGCCTTCCACAAGCCGATGCTCTCGGACTGGCGGAATTACGAGTCGTGGCAGGAGGCCGGCTCGCCGGAGGCGCCAGCGAAGGCGAACCGCGTCTGGAAGGCGCTGCTCGCGGCCTATGAGCCGCCGGCGATGGACCCGGCCCGCCGCGAGGAGCTCGATGCGTTCCTCGCCCGCCGCGTGGAAGAGGGCGGCGTCCCGACCGACTATTGACCCCGGGCTAGGCGGTCCTTCGCGTGAAGATGACGTGCGTCACGCCGCTTGGCGCGGTGATCGACTCGACCGAGTAATCGCGGTCGAGGCCCTCCTGGCCCTCCCAGAGGTTGGCGCCGCGGCCCAGCAGGATCGGCACGACCGCGACGTGCATGTGGTCGATGAGCCGCGCCGCGAGGAACTCGCGGATCGTCCGAACGCCGCCGCCGATCCGGACGTCCTGGCCACCGGCGGCCTCGCGCGCGGCTGCGAGCGCCTCCCCGGGCGAGGTGTCGAGGAAGTGGAACGTCGTCCCGCCCTCCATCTCGAGCGGCTGGCGCGGGTGGTGGGTCAGGACGAAGACCGGGGTGTGGAACGGCGGGTTCGGGCCCCACCAACCCTTCCAGTCGGGGTCCTCGTGCCAGCCGGGGTAGCCGTACTTCCCGGCGCCCATGATCTCGGCGCCGACGCCGGGACCGTGGAGTCGCACGAACGCGTCCTCGATCCCGGCCGAGCCGCCCGGCTCACCCTGCATCTCGTGCCACCAGCGGGTCTCGAACATCCATTCGTGGAGCCGCTCGCCGGCGTGGCCGAACGGCTCTTCGCGGCTGAGGCCCTCGCCCGTGCCGAAGCCATCGAGCGAGATCGAGAAGAACTGCACCCGTGCAAGTGACATTGCGTGCTCCTTCGGTTCGACATGATGACGCCAGCGGCCGCCCGAAATCATCGGCGGCCTCCGGGCGCGTTAGGCTTTCCTTCCGCCACGGCCCGTCACCAGGAGGAGGCCCTTGAAGTCGTCCGCGCAGGTTGTCGTCATCGGTGGGGGCGTCGTCGGCGCCAGCGTCCTGTACCACCTGACGAAGGCGGGCTGGACGGACGCGATCCTGCTGGAGCGGCGCGAGCTGACGGCCGGTTCCACCTGGCACGCCGCGGGCGGGATGCACACGCTCAATGGCGATCCGAACGTCGCCCGGCTCCAGCAGTACACGATCCAGTTGTACGAGCAGATCCAGGCCGAATCGGGCCAGGACTGCTCGATCCATCTGCCGGGCGGGCTGATGCTCGCGAGCGACGAGACGCGGATGGACTTTCTCCGGATGGCCGTGGCTCGGGGCCGCTACCTCGGGATGCAGCTCGAGATGATCTCGGCCCGGGAGGCCCACGACCTGTTCCCGCTGCTCGACCCGCAGTACTTCGTCGGTGCGCTCTACGACCACGTCGAGGGCCACGTCGACCCCACCGGCGTGACCCGGGCCTACGTCAAGTGCGCTCAGATGGCCGGCGCAGAGGTTCGCCAGCACACGCCCGTGACGGGCCTGAGCCAGCGCCCGGACGGCACATGGGACGTCGCGATCGAGAACGGCGACCCGATCCACGCCGAACACGTCGTGAACGCCGGCGGGCTGTGGGCCCGCGAGGTGGGCCGGTTCGTCGGGATCGAGCTGCCGGTGCTCGCGATGGAGCACCACTACCTGCTGACCGAGAACATGCCCGAAGTCGCCGACTACGTCGCCCGGACCGGCCACGAGATGCCGATGGCGCTCGACTTCGCCGGCGAGATCTACATCCGCCAGGAAGGCGGGGCGATGCTGCTCGGGACGTACGAGCAGGATTGCCGGCCGTGGTCGCCCCGCGAGACGCCATGGGACTTCGGGTCGCAGCTGCTGAAGCCGGACCTCGACCGGATCGCGCCGGAGCTGTCGGTGGCATTCAAGCACTACCCGGCCATGGGCACGATCGGCATCCGGCGCGTCGTCAACGGGCCGTTCACGTTCGCCCCCGACGGCAACCCGCTGGTCGGTCCGGTCCGCGGCCTGCGCGGCTTCTGGGTGGCGTGCGGCGTGATGGCCGGGCTGTCGCAGGGGGGCGGCGTTGGCCTCGCGCTCGCGACGTGGATGACGAGCGGCGACGCCGGCGACTCCGGGATGGATGTCTGGGCGATGGACGTCGCCCGCTACGGCGACTACGCCAACCTCGCCTACACGAACGCCAAGGTCCAGGAGAACTATCGACGGCGGTTCCGGATCACGTTTCCCAACGAGGAGCTGCCGGCGGCTCGGCCGCTCCTGACCACGCCCATCCACGACCGGCTGACCGGGGCGAACGCCGTGTGGGGGGCGACCTTCGGGCTGGAGCACGCGCTGTGGTTCCAGGAGGCGGGCCTGGAGCCGAGGGAAGAGGTCACGTTCCACCGCTCGAACGCCTGGAAGTGCGTCGGCGAGGAGGTCCGGGCGGTCCGCGAACGCGTCGGGATGACGGAAATCTCGAACTACGCGAAGTATCGGGTCGCGGGTCCGGGAGCCGGGGCGTGGCTGTCGTCGCTGCTCACGGCCCGGATGCCTGCGGCCGGTCGGATCACACTGACGGCGATGCTCAACGACCAGGGCCGGATCGTCGGGGAGTTCACCGTCGCCCGGCCTTCGAACGCCGACGAGTTCTACCTGTTCGGCTCGCTTCCGGCCGAAGTCCATCACTCCCGCTGGTTCCTCCACCACCTGCCGGGCGACGGCACGGTCCGGTTCGACGTCCTCGGGCTGGGGCTCGTCGGCCTGTCCGTCGCGGGGCCGCGGTCGCGCGACGTGCTGACTGCGATCGCCCCAGGCCTCGACCTCTCGACCGAGGCGTATCCGTTCATGACGTTCCGGCGGGTCGACCTCGGGATGACGCCGGTGCTCCTCGCGCGAATCAACTACGCCGGCGACCTGGGCTACGAGCTGTGGGTCGCGCCTGAGTACCAGCGGGAGCTGTTCGACCGCGTCGTCGAGGCTGGCGAGCCCCACGGGCTCCGCCTGTTCGGGATGCGGGCGCTCATGTCGCTGCGGCTCGAGAAGTGCTACGGGACGTGGTTCCGCGAGTACCGCCCGATCTACTCGATTCCCGAGGCGGGTCTCCAGCGGTACGTCCGGCTCGACCACGACTTCATCGGCCGCCAGGCGTACGAGGAGGAGGTTGCCGCGGGCCCGAAACGGCGGTTGGTGACGATGGTCGTCGAGCCCGATCCCGACGCCCCTGCAGACGTGATCGGAGACGAGCCGATCTGGCACGACGACCGCGTCGTCGGCTGGGTGACGTCCGGCGGCTACGGCCATTTCGTCGGGGAGTCGATCGCGCTGGGATACGTGCCGGCGGAGCTTGCGACACCGAAGGACGACGGCGGCCGCTTCGAAATCGAGATCGTCGGCCGGCGCCGGCCCGCTCGCCTCCAGCCGGAGCCGTTGTTCGACCCGCAGGGTCTCCGGATGCGCCGGTGACCGACGGCCGGATCGTCGTCGACGGGCGGCCGATCGACTATCGGAGCGGTGATTCGCTCGCGGTCGCGATCGTCCGGGCAGGGGAGGTGCCGGCGCACGGCGGGTGCCTGTGCCTCGCGGGCGACTGCGGCAACTGCCTGGCGGTTGTCGACGGCGTCGCCTACGTCCGGACGTGCCAGGTGGCGGCTCGACCTGGCGCGGTCGTCGCCCGGCATCCGGCCGCGGACGCGAAGCCGCCGCTGCCCCAGACCGATCTCGGCGATGTCGTCCGGGTACCCGTCGGCAGCGACGTGCCGGTCCATCGCGAGGCGTTCGACGTGGTCGTCGTCGGCACCGGAGAGGCGGGCGTCACCGCGGGCGAGCCGTTGCGCGATGCCGGCCGTTCGGTCGCGTGGCTCGACGCAAGCGGTGGCGAAGAGGTCGTCGGCATCTACCCGGGTCCAACCGTCGTCGCCCGGCAGCCGGGCCGGGTGCTCCACCTGCGCGCCCAGGAGGTCATCGCCGCGACCGGGTCGGCCGAGATCCAACCGGTGTGCGCCGGCTCCGACCTGGCCGGGATCGTGACCACCGGCGCCGCCCAAACGCTGGCTGCAGCCGGGGTCGAACTCGGGTGCGTAGTCCGGGTGGGGCAGGAGCTGATCCGCTTCGAGGGCGACGAACGGGGCCGCGTCACGGCCGTGGTCGCCCGGAACGCGGACGGGTCCGAGACGACGACGCCGTGCGACACCGCGGTCGTCGACCTCGGGCGCTCTGCCCGCGACGTCCTGGCCCGGATGTCGTCCGACGAAGGCGTCTGCGTCGTCGGTTCGGCTGCAGAGGAGCATCCGCTGCCCGCGGCCCCGACCGATCCAGCGGCCGTCGTCTGTCCCTGCATGGGGACGACCGTCGGCGATCTCGAGACCGCGTTCGACAAGGGCTACCGGGACCTCGAGCTGCTCAAGCGTGCTTCGTGGGCGGGCCTGGGGCCGTGCCAGGGCGGCGCCTGCCTGCCGCACGTCAGGGCGTTCATCGCTGGACGGACCGGCGTCGTACCGGAGCCGTTCACCGCCCGACCGGCGGCCCGTCAGATCACCCTCGCGGAGGCGGCCGCCGACGTCGCGATCGACGCGTTCCGGCGGACGCCGCTCCACGATGAGCATCTCGCCGCCGGTGCGCGCATGGACCGGTTCGGTGGCTGGTGGCGGCCGTGGCACTACGGCGACGTCGTCGGCGAGTACTGGGCGGTCCGGGAGGGTGTTTCGATCGGCGACGTGTCGACGCTCGGCAAGCTCGTCGTCAGCGGGCCGGACGCGGTCGAGGCGCTCGAGCGGATCTACCCGTGCCACGTCGCCGACATCAAGCCGGGCCGATCGCGCTACGCGCTGCTGCTCAACGAGCGCGGCCACGTGATGGATGACGGGATGATCCTCCGTGACGCGGAGACCCGGTTCACGCTGACGTTCACGTCGGGCGGCGCGGCGAATGCCGAGATGTGGCTGCGGGACTGGATTGACACGTGGGGCCTTCGCGCCCACGTCATGGATCGGACGATGTCGCTCGCCGCGATCAACGTCACAGGGCCGTTCGCCGGGGAGCTGCTGCGGCGTCTCGGCCTGGCCGAGCCGCCGCGATTCCTGTCACATGTCCGAGCCGACGTCGCCGGCGTGCCCTGCCACGTGATGCGGCTCTCGTTCACCGGCGAGGCCTCGTTCGAGCTCCACCACCCGCTCGATCGGTCGGTCGAGCTGTGGCGAGCGCTCCGCGAGGCGGGCGACCGGTACGGGATCCGGCCGCACGGGCTCCAGGCGCTGTTCGGCCTGCGGCTCGAGAAGGGCCACGTGATCGTCGGCATGGACACGGAGCTCGACACCACGCCCCGGCGGCTCGGGATGGACTGGGCCGCGCGAATGGAGAAGCCGTTCTTCATCGGCCGGGCGGCGCTCGAGCGGACCGCGAAGCTCGCCGACGAGCGGCGCTGGGTCGGCTTCACGATGGACGGCGAGGCGCCGCCGGAGGGTTCGCCGATCCGGTCGATCGAGCGGGGCGACATCATCGGGAACGTCACCGGGTCGTGGTCGTCGCCGCTGTTCGGTCGGGCGCTCATGCTCGGCTGGCAACGGCTCGGCCGGTTCGACGACCGGGTCGAGATCGACGGTCGCGACGCCGTCGTGACGCCGACGCCGTTCTACGACCCGGAGGGCCACCGTGCCCGCGCTTGAGCCGATCCGGCTGATCCACGTCGTCGCCGATCCGGCGGCGCTCGACGCCGCTCCGTGGGTCGACGACGAGGTCGTTCTTCGGATCGCCGCGGACGAGGCGCTCGTGGGAGGCGGCTCGGCGGCCGTCGTCGACGACCCGGACGCGATCGTCGTCGACGAGGTCGGGTTCTCGGCCGCCACGCTCGACGACGGCGCGCTGGCGCAGCTCCTGGGCCACGTCGAGTTCCAGCTGCCGCCGGAACGTCCGGCGCTCGTCCAGGGCAAGATCGCCGGCGTCCCCGCGAAGCTCCACGTCGGCGAACCCACGCTGCTCGTCGTTCAGACGGCGTACGCCGACGAGCTCCGGAGCCTCCTCGGATGGTGACCGCCGCGGCTGAGGCCGTCGGAACGCTCCAGGCGATCACCTGGCACGAGCCGCGATCGAGCTACGACGTCGTCATCATCGGTGGCGGCGGCCACGGGCTCGCGACCGCGTACTACCTGGCAACCCGCCACGGGATCACGAACGTCGCCGTGCTCGAGGCCGACTACATCGCGTCGGGCAACACCGGCCGGAACACGACGATCATCCGCTCGAACTACGCGGTCCCGGAGGCGATCCGCTTCTACGACCATTCCCGGCGGCTCTACGCGGGCCTCGAGGACGAGACCGGCGCGGCGATCTTCCACCGGGTCAAGGGCCACGTCTGGATCGCTCACACCGAGATGGGCATGCGGACCGAGCGTGGCCGGGTCCTGATGAACCAGGCCCTCGGCGTCGAGACGGAGCTCCTCGACCCGGCCGGCGTGAAGGCGCTGATCCCACAGATCGACCTGACCGGCGGCGGCCGGTATCCCGTCCTCGGCGCGTCACATCACGTCCCGGCCGCGACCGCCCGTCACGACCGCGTCGCCTGGGCATTCGCTTCCGGGGCGACGTCGCGTGGCGTCCACGTACTCCAGCATCGACCCGTGACGGGTCTGCTCCGCGATGGCGAACGGGTTGTCGGCGTCGAGACTGCGGCGGGTCCCATCCGGGCCGGCGTCGTGCTGTCGGCCACGGCGGGGTGGTCGACGCAGGTTGCCGCGATGGCGGGGGTGCGCCTGCCGATCCGGACGCACCCTCTGCACGCGTTCGTGACGAACGACTTCGAGCAGGGCCTCGACAAGATCGTCGCCTCGACGGAGCTCGCCTGCTACGTGAGCCAGACCGAGCGCGGCCAGATGTTGATGGGCGCCGAGTTCGACAGCCAGCCCTCGTTCTCCCGGATCAGCTCCTTCGACGCCCTGCGAGCGTACGCCTACAAGCTGACGAGGCTGCTGCCGTTCCTGCGGTCGATGCGGATCCTCCGGACGTGGGCCGGGATCTGCGACATCTCGGCCGACTGGAGCCCGATCATGGGCGAGACGGCGGTGCCCGGGTTCCTCATCACGACCGGCTGGGGGACATGGGGCTTCAAGGCAATTCCCGCCGGCGGCGAGCAGATGGCGGAGCTGATCGCAACCGGCAGGACCCCGGAGCTGATCGCGCCGTTCGCGCTGGCTCGGTTCGAGCGCGACCACGCACTCGCCGACCAGGCGTCGGCGGGAACGCGGTAGCCGATGCACGAGTTGGACTGTCCGCGCTGCGGTCCGCGTCCCCTCGACGAGTTCGTCTTCGGTGGCGAGCGCCGGACGGAACCGTCGTCGATCGCCGACCCGGACGCGCGCGACTTCGACGAGGTGTGGATCTTCGACAACCCGGCGGGGCCAACGACCGAGCGCTGGTTCCATGCCGCGGGCTGCCGGCGCTGGCTGACGATCCGCCGCGACACCTCGACCGACACCGTCCTCGACGTCGGCTGATGCTCGAGCTGTCGATCCGGGACCGGACCCGGTTCGGGCCGGGCGCGGTCGAGACGCTCGGGTCGCTCGTGCGAGAGGCCGGCGCCGACCGCGCGTTCGTCGTCACGGACGCCGGCGTGGTTGGATCGGGCGTGATCGACCGCGTCGCCGGGGTCCTGGACGCGGCCGGGATCGCGAGCACGATCTTCGACGGGGTC
>DASUFO010000059.1:0-71700 GCA_036274475.1 Candidatus Limnocylindrales bacterium | reverse complement strand
GAACATGCCGCGGCCGTCGATCGACATCACGTTGTCCCAGTCGTCGGCGGTCGATTCGTCGATCGAGCCGAGGGGAATGATCCCGGCGTTCGCGACGAGGATGTCGATCCGACCGAAGTGCTCGACGGCGGCGTCGATCATGCGACGCGCATCGTCTTCGATCGACACGTCGCCGACCACGGTCACGACCTCGGTCCCGGTGGCGTCAAGCCCGGCCCGGCGGGCATCGAGGCCCGCTGCGTCGATGTCGGTGAGCACGAGCCGTGCGCCCTGAGCGGCAAACTCGTCGGCGGTCGCGCCACCGATACCCTTCGCCGCGCCGGTGATCACCGCGGACTTCCCCTTGAGTCTGCCCCCGCTCAAGTGGCGCCGCGGGTCTGGGTTGCCTGGGACCACGTCGCCTGCCAGCGACCGTCGCGCCGTTCGTACAGGTCGGTGTGCCAGGCGATCGTGTCATCCGAGCCGCCCTCGAAGTCGATGACGATCCGGGCCCGATACCGAACGGCCGCGGCATCGCCGTTGATCCGGACCGCGATCTCCGAGGCGGGCTCGAAGACGTGGTAGGTCAACTCGCCGGACTCGATCTCACCCAGGTACGTGGCCTTGTCATACGTCACACCACCCGGCGTCACCAGCTCGTAGTCATCCGCGTGGAGCGCCCTGGCGAGCTCCATGTCGTGATCGACGAGGGCCTTCGTGCGGCGCCGCTCGAGGGCCCGGAGATCGCCCGGCGAGATCGACTCGGCCACTGCTGCGCGGCGGTGGCTACTTGGCGTACTCGACGGCGCGCGTCTCGCGGATGACCGTGACCTTGATCTGGCCCGGGTACGTCAGCTGCTCCTCGATCTTGCGGACGATGTCGCGGGCGAGGCGCGATGCCGTGAGGTCGTCGATCTCCTCGGGCCGGACGAGAATCCGGACCTCGCGGCCGGCCTGGACCGCGAACGACCGCTCGACGCCCGAGAAGCTCTCGGCGATCGCCTGAAGGTCCTCGAGCCGCTTGACGTAGGTGTCCATCGTCTCGCCGCGGGCACCGGGCCGGGACGCGCTGATCGCGTCGGCGACCTGGACGATCGGCGCCTCCAGACAGGCATACTCGACCTCCTGGTGGTGGGCGGCGATCCCGTTGATGACCTTGAACGGCAGATTGTTGCGCTGGGCGATCTGAGCGCCGATCGCCGCGTGTGGGCCCTCCACCTCGTGGTCCACCGCTTTGCCGATGTCGTGGAGCAGGCCGCCCATCTTTGCGACCTGGACGTCGGCGCCGATCTCGGCGGCGATGACCGCGGCGAGCGCACCGGTCTCGATCGAGTGGTTGAGCACGTTCTGGCCGTAGCTCGTCCGGTACTTCAGCCGGCCGAGGAGCTTGATGATCTCCGGCGGCAGGCCCGGAATGCCGCTCTCGTAGGCGGCCGTCTCGCCGGCCTGGCGGATGATGAGATCGACCTCGGCCTTCGCCTTGGCGACGACTTCCTCGATCCTGCCGGGGTGGATCCGGCCGTCGCCGATGAGCTTCGTCAACGCGAGTCGCGCAATCTCCCGCCGTACGGGGTCGAAGCCGCTCAACACGACCGACTCCGGGGTGTCGTCGATGATCAGATCGACGCCGGTTGCCTGCTCGAGGGCGCGAATGTTGCGGCCCTCGCGGCCGATGATCCGGCCCTTCATCTCGTCGTTCGGCAGATGGACGACGGTAACGGTGTGCTCCGCGGTGTGATCGGCGGCGACTCGCTGGATCGCGGTGATCACGATGTCGCGGGCCTTCTCGTCGGCCTCGTCCCGTGCCTTGCGCTCGATCGCCCGGGCGAGCTTGACCGCGTCGTGCTCCGCCTCCTCGCGGACCGCCTCGAGCAGGAGGCCCTTGGCGTCCTCGGCGGAAACGCCGCTCACGCGCTCGAGGGCAGCCACCTGCTCCTGGTGGGCCTTGGCGACGTTCTCCCGCGCCAGCTCGAGCTCCCGCTCGCGGTCGAGGAGCTTGCGGTCGCGCTGCTCCAGCATGTCGGTGCGCTGGTCGAGCTGTTCGTCGCGCTGAAGGAGACGCCGCTCGAGCGTCGAGAGCTCGTTGCGCTTCGCCCGGGCTTCGTCCTCCGCCTCGCGCTGCAGGCGGAGCTTCTCGTCCTTCGCCTCGAGGATCAGCTCCTTCTGGCGGGCGCGCGCCTCGGCCTCGATCCGGCGGGCCTCGGCCTGGGCGGCCTTCATCGACTGTGAGGCCCAGAAGCCGCGCGCGAGCATGCCAACGACGGCTCCAGCGACGGCCGCGATCGCGGCCACCGCAATGAGAACCAACGGTTCCATTCTTCGACCTCCCGTCCGGTCGCCTCCCGACCGGCGGATGTAGTTCGTCGGAACGGCGCGACCGCGATCGCTGGGGACGGGAGTGCGGTCACGCCTGGGCGACGGGCCGCTGGGTCGCGATCGAGCCGTGTTCTGGGTTGATGGCGCTGTCGACCAGCGCAACTGATGTCCGGACCTAGCCTACGGCCGCCGCGCAGCAAGGGTCAAACGAATGCGATTCCGGCCCGCGAAACACGAAAGCGGCGCCACGTTCGTGACGCCGCTTCGTGGTCAACCGCCGATCAGTGATTGCCGCCGTGCCCCTTGCCGTGCGATCCCTTCGCGGCTGCCCGAGCCGCCTTGGCTGCTTCTCGCGCAGCGTCGCGGGCGGCCTTGGCCGCCTCGCGGGCCGCGGCTCGAGCCTCGTTGTCCTGGTGCGACGCCTCGCTGACGGCGCCGCCATGGTTGCAGTTCTTGCCTCCGACGGCTTCCTTGTCCTTCGCGACCTCGCGGACGACCTTGCCATGGCCGTTGACTGCGACGGGCTCGTCGGCGGGAGCATCCTCGTCGGTCGAGGTGTCCTCGTCGCTCGGAGTCGTCTCGCACTCGGCAGGCGCGTCCTCAGTCGTCTCCTCGGTCGTCTCCTCTTCTGCGGCCGCTTCGCAGTCCGCTTCATCCGCCACGGCTTCATCCGCGTCGGCTTCTGCTTCGTCCGCGGTGGTCGAGACCTCGTCGGCGTCGACCGATTCCTCGTTGTCGGCCGGCTCGTCCGCCTCGGCGTCCGTGGCGCCGGCCGCGACGTCGCAGTCCGCCTGCGCGACCTGGCTCACGTAGCCGCCGTGATTGCAGTTGGTGCCGCCAGTTCGATCGCTGTGGGCGGCCTCGGTCACCGAAATCGTGCCGTTGCCGTCCTCGTCGACCGCCGTGGCGGCGTCGGCGGCGGCCTGCTCGTCCGCGACGACGTCCGTTTCGCAGTCGTCGTCGACGCCATTGCCGTTGAGGTCCTCGAATGTCTGCGTCGTGTCGACGACCGTCGGTTCGGTCGGGTCCGGGATCGGCGCGCTCAGCGTCGTGAGCAGCCCGGCGGCGGCAACCGTGCCGCTGACGATGAGGGCAAGCAGCAGCGCGCCGCCCCCGGCGAACGAGGTCGTTTTCAGGCGCGTGAACATCGATGCACCACTCCTACCCCCGGAATGAATGCTTGATCGGCATACGCCGACCGGGATGACTCCCGCCGGCGAGTATCCGAGCGGTTGCCGTGCATCGGGTCCCGTACCTTCGTCCCGGTTCAGCGGTTTGCGGTGCGGCGGATCACCGGCGGGCGGTTGGCGGCGCGCGCATATGCTGGCGACGGTGCGGAATCTGGGCGTCTGGGAGGCCGCCGTGGACTCCATGCTCCGGAGTCGAGGCTCGATGACGAGGTTCACGGTGGTCGCTGCCGTCGTTGCGGCGCTCGTCGGCGCGTGCGGGCCCGAGCCGTTCGTCGACGAAGGGACGACGTTCGGTGCGTCGGAATCGTTCGATGTCGACGCCGGGACACAGACGATCTCGTGGTCAGCGTGGGATGCAACCGAACCGGTCGACGGCTGCCTGTTCGGCCTCCTGCTCGACCCCGAGGATGCTGGCCCCGACAGCGCCGCGCAGGCCGGCTTCCAGATTCCGAAGCTCGCCTACGACGTCCTGGGCGCGGGCGACGCGCGCAACGGCCAGGCTGTCCTGGAGCTGCCCGCGGGTCGCTATCGCTTCGTCGTCGAGGGTTCGTGCTGGTGGAGCCTGCGGGTCGATCGTCATTGAGGGTACGAACGGGCCGTTTCGGCAGCGTTGCCCGCGGCGGGACAATGGCGAGGTCATGCGGCTGTCCACACGCCTCGCCGCCGTTCTCGTGCTTCTTGCGCTCAGCGCGTCGCCGGTCGCCGCGCTGACGCGGCCAGCCCCGGTCGTCGTCGGCCGGCCGTCGTTGCCGCTCAGGGGCATCGTGATCGCGCTCGACGCCGGACACAATGGCGGCAACGCGACGCACGCGTCCGAGATCGCCACACCGGTCTGGATCGGAACGGGGTGGAAGCCGTGCAACAAGGTCGGGACGTCGACCGTGGCGGGATACGCCGAGCACGCGTTCACGTTCGACGTTGCGCTCCGGACGAAGGCGAGTCTCGAGGCGCTCGGCGCCACGGTGTACATGACGCGGACGACGGACACGGGTGTCGGGCCGTGCATCGACATCCGCGGCCAGTTCGGGGAGAAAGTCGGCGCCGCCTTCGAGGTCAGCATCCACGGCGACGGCGCGCCCGCGTCGAGCCACGGGTTCTTCGTCATGAAGCCGGGCAACGTTGCGGGCTGGACCGACGACATCTACTCGGAGTCGGGCCACCTGGCGTCGGCGATCCGGGACGGACTCCTCGACGCGGGCCTGAGCGTGGCGAACTACTACGCGACGAACGGGCTCAAGACCCGGACCGATCTCGGGACGCTGAACTGCTCCGACGTGCCGGTCGTCGAGATCGAGCTGGGCAACATGAAGAACGCAGGCGACGCGGCCCGGATGTCGAGCCGCACGGGACGAACGCAGTACGCGAACGGAATCGTGTTCGGGATCCGCCGCTACCTGGGGCGCTGAGCAACCCGCCGACGCGGCCGTTTCTGCCAAATGCTCGCCAGGTGAGCGTTGGTCAGGCCTCGAAGCGTCCGAAGGCGGGTGGGCTGCATGTTCATGCGCCTACGACGCTGTCCGGGCCCCGCAGGCGCGCATGAGGATGCATTGATGTCGCATGGAGATGCACTCCGCCGCGATTGACTGGCGCCGAACGCTCACCACGTGAACAAGTGACAGAAACGCCGCCCCTCGGCCAGGTTAATCGAGCCCTTCCGGCTCCTCGACCAGGTCCGCGCTCGCCTGCCGGCATACGTCCGGATCGAAACCGTTCCGCGCGAGCAGCGCGTAGGCACGTTGGCGACGCGCCCGTGGATCCGCGACTCGCGCCAGCGAGCGGGCATTCCGCGCGAGCAACCGTCGCGCTGCGTCGAGATCCACCTCGCTCCCCTCCCCGGCGTCGCGCCGCTCTTCCAGGATCTCGTCGCTGATCTCCCGGTCGACGCCCTTCAGTGCCAGCTCCTGGCGCAGGGCCCGCTCGCCACGCGGCCGGGCCCGATCACGCGACTCGACCCAGGATCGGGCGAACGCCTCGTCGTCGAGCACCCCGATCTCGGTGAGCCGATCGATCGCGCCCTCGACCAGCTCCGACCGGTAGCCCGCGGACGTCAGCCGCCGCCGCACTTCGGCGACGGAGCGAGCGCGCACCTCCAGGAACCGGAGCGCCGCCTCGAGAACGACCGCCGGGTCCTCGATTTCGGCCTTCGCGGCGCGCCGCTCCGTGCGCGATAGCTGCTGCGCCACTAGCCCGCCGTCAGGTGGTCCGATCGCAAAGCCGCGTCAAGCACTCCCAGCGAGCGCATCGGACGCGCGTTCAGCGACGGCGCGTAGACGCGAACGCGACGAGCCCGCAGCATCACGGCGGGCGTCACTCCGCCTCTTCGATGCCCTCGACCGGCAGCGTGACCTCGTTGATCTTGCCGCGAATCCGGCGCTCGATCTCGTCCGCGACGTCCTTGTTCGACTTCAGGAAGTCCTTCGCCGCCTCGCGACCCTGGCCAAGGCGCGTCTCGCCGAACGTGAACCAGGCGCCCGTCTTCGTCACGATGTCCATCGCCACGCCGACATCGAGCAGGCCGCCTTCCTTCGAGACGCCCTCGCCGTACATCACGTCGAACTCGGCGACGCGGAACGGCGGCGCGACCTTGTTCTTCACGACCTTGACGCGGACCCGGTTGCCCACCGACTCCGTGCCCGTCTTGATCGTCTCGACGCGGCGGATGTCGAGTCGGACGCTCGCGTAGAACTTGAGCGCGCGACCCCCCGGGGTCGTCTCGGGGTTGCCGAACATCACGCCGATCTTCTCGCGAAGCTGGTTCGTGAAGATGAGCGACGTGTTCGAGCGCGAGACCGCGCCGGTGAGCTTGCGGAGCGCCTGGCTCATCAACCGGGCCTGGATCCCGACGAACGAGTCGCCCATCTCGCCCTCGATCTCCGCCCGCGGCACGAGCGCCGCGACAGAATCGACGACGACGACGTCGACGCCGCCGGATCGAATCAGCGTCTCCGTGATCTCGAGCGCCTGCTCGCCGGTATCTGGCTGCGAAACGAGCAGCTCGTCGACATTGACGCCGCACGCGCGGGCATAGCCCGGATCGAGCGCGTGCTCGACGTCGATGAACGCCGCGACACCGCCGCGCTTCTGGGCCTCCGCGATCACGTGCTGGCAGACGGTCGTCTTGCCCGACGACTCCGGGCCATAGATCTCCGTGATCCGGCCGCGCGGAATGCCGCCGACCCCGAGCGCGAGGTCCAGCGCGATCGAACCCGAGGGAATCGCCTCGACCTGCTGCTTCTCGGCCGAGCCGAGCTTCATGATCGAGCCGGCGCCGAACTGCTTCTCGATGGCGAGGATCGCCGACGCGACCGCCTTGCCGCGTTCGGTAGCGGCGCGGTCCGATCCCGCGTTCCGCTCGCCGTTCCGATCGTCCGCCGTCCGCTGCCCGGTCATCGCCATCTCGTCACGCTCCTGTCGCCACGGTTGGTTTGCCGACAGGCCGTGCCATTGGCCTCGGGCCGGGGATCAGCCCTCGTCGGTGGTCTCTTCCTCTTCCTCGCGCCGAGGCTTGCGCGGCTTCCGGATCAGCTCCGCCTGCTGGGGCGGCGGCTCCGAGAGCGACGACAGCTTCGGCTGACCGAGCTTCGACTTCGGCTTCTTCTTCGCTTCGCGGTGGGGACGATCTCGCGAGCCCATCGATGCTCCTCCGCGGTTGATCGCAGGTTACCGGGCCGGCCTTCACGCGGACTTCTCCGCGACTTCACTGGCGCTCATCCGGCCCGCGCGCAGTCGAAGCTCCGACACGACGGCTGGGAAGGTTCCGGCCTCGATCGCGAACCGGATCCTGGCCATGAAGTCTAGGGTGAAGGTCAGGTTGTGACAAGTCGCGAGACGGTACGCGAGCAGCTCTTTCGCCCGGAAAAGATGGGCGACATACGCCCGCGAAAACCGGGTGCAGAGAATGCACGGGCAGTCCTCCTGGACCGGGGAGGGATCGTCGAGGAAGCGTTGATTTCGGAGGTTCAACCGGCCGCCGGGGACCCACACCTGGCCGTTGCGCGCGACGCGGGCCGGCAGCACGGAGTCGAACAGGTCCACTCCCCGGTGAACGGCCTCGAGCAGGTCGGCCGGCGATCCCAGGCCCATCAGATACCGCGGCCGCGGATCGGCCTCCAGCAGGGGCACGGCCACCTCGAGCGCCGCCTCGCGCTGTTCCGGTGTCTCGTCGCCGGCCAGTCCGCCGATGCAGATCCCGTCGAACGGCAGCGACGCGATGAACCGGGTGCTGTCGGCCCGGAGGTCCGGCTCCAGTCCGCCCTGGACGATACCGAACAGCGCCTGGTCGGCCCGTGAATGCGCCGCCAGGGATCGCTCCGCCCACCGATGCGTGCGCGAGGTCGCCTCTGCGACGACCGCCCGCGGCGACGACGGCGTGACCGGCTGATCGAACGCGACGGCGACATCCGACCCGAGCGCCTCCTGCACCCCGATCGCGTGCTCCGGCGTGAACCGGTGGAGTGAGCCGTCGAGATGGCTCCGGAACGTCGCCCCATCCTCGTCGACGACCCGCAGGTCGCCGAGCGACACGACCTGGAAGCCGCCGCTGTCGGTCAGGATCGGACGGTCCCAGCTCATGAACTCATGGAGCCCGCCGAGCCGGGCGATCCGCTCGTGGCCGGGCCGCAGGTACAGGTGGTACGTGTTCGCGAGGATGATCGAGGCACCCGTCGCCTTGATGTCGTCGGGATCGAGCGCCTTCACGGTCGCGTTCGTGCCGACCGGCATGAACTGGGGCGTCTCGACGGCGCCATGGGTCAGGGTCAGGCGACCGCGCCGCGCCCGCGTCGAACCGTCGACGGGCGGTGGTGTCAGGACCTCGAACGAGGCCGCGCCAGCCACGGCTCAGCGACGATTCAACAGCGCGATCACGACCGACACGACGATCGAGATCACGAGCATCGTCCCGAGCGGGATGAAGATCGTGACGTTCTCGCGCTGGATGACGATGTCGCCGGGCAGGTGGCCGAGGATCGGGATGCGCCCGCCGGCGAGGATCAGCACGCCGGTGAGCGTGATGACGATCCCGAGGACGACGAGCGCCCAGCCGAGACCCTGGAGGCCGGCCGCGTTCACGCTCCGGCGGCGCCCTCTTCGGGCGGCTGGGGCGGCTCGGCCGGAGCCGGATCCCACAGGCTCGCCATATCGGGCTCGCCGCGACGGGGCGGTGGGATCTCATAGCCGAGTCCCGCGAGATGCGCCCGGCCAAGATCCGTCGCGATCCGGCCCTGCGGCGTCCGATCGATGAACCCGAGCCGAAGCAGGAACGGCTCGTGGACGTCCTCGATCGTCTCGACCTCCTCCGCGAGCACGGCCGCAAGTGCCTGGACGCCGACCGGCCCGGACGCGAACTTCTGGATGATCGCCGCGAGCAGCTTCCGGTCCGTCGAGTCGAGGCCTTCGTCGTCGATGTCCATCGCCTTGAGCGCCTCGCGGGCGACCGTCGCGTCGATCCGCCCCGTGCCGTGGACCTGGGCGTGGTCGCGGGTCCGCTTGAGCAGCCGGTTCACGATCCGCGGCGTGCCCCGGCCGCGGGTCGCGATCGCCCGCGCCGCCGGCTCGTCGATATCGACGTCGAGGATGCGCGCCGAACGGTCGACGATCGCCGTGAGGTCGCCGACCTCGTAGAAATCGAGGCGGTACGTCGCCCCGAACCGGTCACGGAGCGGCGAGCTGATCCTTCCCGCCCGTGTCGTCGCGCCGACCACGGTGAACGGCTTGAGGCTCAGTCGCAGGCTCCGCGCGGACGGCCCCTTGCCGATCATCACGTCGAGCGCGTAGTCCTCCATCGCCGGATAGAGGATCTCCTCGACGGCCCGGTTGAGGCGGTGAATCTCGTCGATGAACAGGACGTCGCGCTCCTCGAGCGCGGTCAGGATCGCGGCAAGGTCGCCCGCCCGCTCGATCGCCGGACCGCTCGTGTAGCGGACGTTGACCTCGAGCTCGCGGGCGATGATCGTCGCGAGCGTCGTCTTCCCGAGGCCCGGCGGGCCGTAGAGGAGAACGTGGTCGGCGGCCTCTCCCCTGCCCTTCGCCGCGGCGAGCAGCACCGAGAGGTTGGCCTTGACGTCGCGCTGGCCGATGTATTCGTCGAGCGATCGGGGCCGAAGGGCGCTCTCGACGACGCGGTCGCCCTCGTCGATCAGGTCCGGCGCGACGATCCGGGCCAAGTCGTCGGTCATCGGTGGCGAGGATAGCATGGCATGACGCATTTAGCACGTCCGTTCGACGCAGCGCGCGTCTCCTGTCCGCTGGCAGCGACCGTGTCGCTCTCACTGGACAGCGGCCGCATGAACGAGCACGAACCGCAGGCTCAGATCGTGGGTCACGGCCCGCGGAGCGAAGGGCGGTCGCTGCGTCGTCCTCGGGGTGTCCATTGACACCGGAATTGTCGTCCAGGATCGACAATGGCCCGGGCGCGGCCGCCAAACACCCCATTTCCGGTGGGAGATGGGGCATACTGCGCCCGATGCGACTGTCGCGCCGCTCCGAGTACGGCCTCCGCGCGTTGACCGACCTCGTCCGCAGCGGCCCGACGACCACCGTTCCGCTCGCGACGCTCGCCCGGCGCAACAACCTCCCGCCGAAGTTCCTCGAGCAGATCATGTCGACGCTCAAGCACGGCGGCATCGTCCGGACGACGCTCGGGGCGCACGGCGGGTACGCGCTCGCCGATGACCCGGCGACCGTCTCGCTGGGTCGCGTGATCCGGCTCCTCGACGGCGCCCTCGCTCCCCTGCCCTGCGTCTCACTCCGCTACTACGGCACGTGCTCGTGCCCGGACGAGGGGACCTGCGCCCTCCGGGACGTGATGCTCGACGTTCGGGACGCCACGCTCGACATCCTCGACAACCAGTCGCTCGCGGACCTGGCCGCCCGCCCGGGTCGCGCCTCGATCGATCCTCGCGGCGTTCACGGGGACGCGCTCGCCGGCCGGCGTCCGTGACGGCCTGATCAACGTGCCTGCGTCCGTGACGGCCTGATCAACGTGCCTGCGCCTGTCGGGTTGCCGACATGGGCGTAACCGGCCGGGCGGGAGCACGTTCACGGGTCATGACGCTGACGACCGCCGCCGCTCGCAATGGCCTCGCCTCGTTCGTCGGGGTGGGGCGTGGCCTCTGGCTCTTCCCGCTCGACACGATGTTCCGGACGATCGGTCTTCGGTACGGCTGGCTCAAGGCGCTCTTCATCATCACGCCGGCCCCGATCCTGCGCGGAATCGGCCGCCTCCGAGCCGAGCGTGCGGCCTGGCGAGCATCGCGCCGCGTCCCGGCCTACCGCCGCTTCCTCGAGGAGCATGGCGTCGACCGAGCGGGACTGTTCCCGCTCGGCGTCCTCGCCCACCTGCCCGAAACGGACAAAGCGAGCTACGTCGACCGCTACGACCTCTTTTCCCGATGCGTCGGTGGCGGCGTCCCCTACGCGGGCACGACGATCGACGAATCGAGCGGCTCGACCGGCACCCCGTACAACTGGATTCGCGGCCGGCGCGAGCGCGAGGTCGCCCACCGAAACATCGGCTTCTTCGCCCGGTACACGCTCGGCACGGGCCCACTGATCACGATCAACGCGTTCTCGATGGGCGCCTGGGCGGCCGGCTTCAACATGAGCCTCGGGATGCTGCGCCACGGCATCGTCAAGTCGATCGGGCCGGATGTCGACAAGATCCTCTCGACGCTGACGTACCTCGGCCCGAAGCATCGGTTCCTGATCTCGGGCTACCCGCCGTTCCTCAAGCACCTTCTCGACGAGGGCGAGCGGCGCGGTTTTCCGTGGGCCGACTACGAGCTTCACGCGCTCGTCGGCGGCGAGGGCATGACCGAAGAGCTGCGCGACGTGCTGCTGCAGCGGTTCGTGTCCGTGTACTCGGGCTACGGCGCAACGGATATCGAGATCGGGATGGCGGGCGAATCGCCGGTGTCGATCGCGGTCCGAAGGCTCGCCCGTGCCCGGCCCGACATCGCGCGCCGGCTATTCGGCTCGGACTCGCGGCTGCCGATGGTCTTCCAGTACAACCCGCTCATCCACTACATGGAGGTCAACGACCGCGGCGAGGTGCTCTGCACGGTGTCGCGGCTCGACCTGCTCGCGCCCCGGACGCGGTACAACGTCCACGATGCCGGCGGGATCGTCGACTACGACACGGTCCGGCGCGTGCTTCGCGAATTCGGCTTCGATCTCGACCGGCTGGGCGACGCCCCGGAAGTCGCCGGTCCGCGCGGCCCGCTGCCGTGGGCCCGTCCGATCCCGCTGCCGTTTCTCTGGATCCACGGCCGGCGCGACGCGACGATCAGCGTGATGGGCTCGAACATCTATCCCGAGGACGTCGAGTCGATCCTGTATCGCGACCCCGAAGTCGGACACCGGATGCACTCGTTCATGCTCGCGGTCGTCGACGACGCAACCGGGACGCCGCGGCCGTCGGTCGCGATCGAACTCTCCGACCTCGACGGTGTCGACGACCCCTGGCGGACGGCGGCGGCCGAGCGACTCCGCGACCGCCTCGCGGCGCTCAACATCGACTACCGCTCGTCGCTCGCCGAGTTCCCGGGCGCGATGCTGCCGATCGTCTCGACGTTCGGTTTGGGTGAGGGCCCGTTCGCGGGCGACGCGGCAAGGATCAAGCAGCGCCGGATCGCGGCTACTCCCTGAGCAGGCTCCGCAGGGCGGCCTTGACCCGGTCCTCGAGCGTGCCGCCGATCGTCGCGTCCGCGAGCGCGACCCGGGACGCCTCCCGGGCCTCCGGCAGCGAGTAGCCGAGCGCCTGGAGCGCCGCGACGACCTCGCTCTCGGCCGCGCCGACACCCGCCACGGCGCCGCCCGCGGCCGACGCCGCGATCCCGGCCGCGGCGACCTTCTCCTTGAGCTCGAAGATGATCCGTTCGGCGAGCTTCTTGCCGATGCCCGGGATCGACACGAGCACCGCCTGGTCCTGGGCCATGATCGCCAGCTGGAGATCGGGCGTGGGGCGCGAGCCGACGATCGCGAGCGCGACCTTCGGCCCCACCCCGTTCACGGTCAGCAACAGCGTGAAGAAGCCGAGGTCCTCGACGCTTCGGAAGCCGTACAGCGCCTGCTGATCCTCGCGGACCAGGTGGTAGGTGTGGAGCTTGAGTATTGAGCCCGCGGCCGCAGTCGAGAGGATCGCCGGCGAGGCGAACACCTGGTAGCCGATCCCGCCGACCTCGATCACGAGCGAATCCGCGGAAACCGCGCCGACACGCCCTTCGACCGAGGCGATCACGCCACCCTCCACCGCGAAACGCGATCAGATTTGCGCCCGGCGACGCCAAGCGGAATCCGCTGACCAAGGTTTAGCCGCGAGCGTCTAACACGAGCCCGGTTCACGCCGTTTGAAGCGGCCAAAGCCGCGCTACGCGTCATGGGGCGAACGCATGATCAAGTTGGGTCGCCGGATCACGAGACGGAACGCGCGGCGCGCTTCTCCTTGGCGAGCGCCTCGCGGACCGCCCGGTCGTACGCCGACTCGCCCCGCTCGATTGGCGCCACCGCGGCCCGGTCGAGCACCGACGATCCAACTCTGCCCGCCTGGCCCACCTGGTTCGCGATGCAGATCGCGACCGCGAGCGCGTCGGCGGCGTCGTCGGGTGTCGGCAGCTCGGACATATCCAGGACGAGCTGCACCATCCGCTGGACCTGCCCCTTGTCGGCCGAGCCGTAGCCCGCGACCGCCACCTTGACCTCGTTCGGCGTCGCCTCGCGAACTGGCCGGCGATGCTGAGCCGCCGCCAGCAGGATGACGCCGCGCGCCTGGCCAACCGCGATCGCGGTCTGGGCGTTGCGCGAGAAGAACAACCGCTCCACGGCGACGACCGCGGGCTCGTGCAGCGCGATCAGCTCGTCGAGCAAGGAGTGGATCGCCAGCAGCCGCTCCGGCAAGCCCATGTCGGGCGAGGTGACGAGGCAGCCGTAGTCGATGGCCCGGAGGCGACCCCCGTTCCGGTCGACGATGCCGTAGCCGAGTGCCGCTGTCCCCGGGTCGACCCCGAGGATGATCACCCGGCGACCTCGGCGAAGACGTCCTCGGGGATATCGAAGTTGGCGGTCACGCGCTGGACGTCGTCGAGGTCCTCGAGCAGCTCGACGAGCCGCAGCGCCTGCCGGGCCTTCGCCGAATCCAGCTCGACCGTCTGCTTCGCGATCATCGCGCTCTCGGCGGAGTCGACCGCGACGCCGGCCGACTCCAGGGCCTTGCGAACGGACTCGAGATCGGACGGCGAGGTGTAGATCTCGATCGTCTCGGCGTCGTCGGTGTCGACGTCCTCCGCGCCCGCATCGATCGCCGCGAGCGCCACCTCGTCCGCGTCGATCCCGCCGCGGCCCACCGCGATCAGGCCGCGCGGCTCGAACTGCCAGGCCACCGCCCCGGAGCCCGCGAGCTGGCCGCCGGTCTTCGTGAAGATCGACCGGACCTCGGCGGCCGTCCGGTTGCGGTTGTCGGTCGCCGCCTCGACGAGGACCGCCACGCCGCCCGGGCCGTAGCCCTCGTACACGATCTCCTCGAACTGCTCGGCATCGCCGCCGCCGGTCGCTTTCTCGATCGTCCGCTTGATGTTGTCTGCGGGCATGTTGACCGAGCGCGCCTTCTCGATGGCGAGGCGTAGCCGGTAGTTCGCATCCGGGTCACCGCCGCCCTGCCGCGCAGCGACGCTGATCTCGCGCGCAACCTTCGTGAAGAGGGCGCCGCGTTTCGCGTCGTTGGCGCCCTTCTGGCGCTTGATCGTCGACCATTTTGAATGCCCAGACATCGCGGCCGGGAGTATAGCCGACTAGAATTGGCTGAACCGCGGCCGACGCCCACGCGAGGCCGCTCCCGAGATACCCCGTCGCCGTGGCCACGGCAACCGCGAAGCGTGAGGTAGACCCGTCGATGACGATGAAGAGCGTTGACCCCGCCCACCTCAGAAGCGTCGTCCTGGCAGGGCATGCCGGCGGTGGCAAGACCACGCTCGCCGAGCATCTGCTCTTCCAGGCAGGAGCAATCCAGCGGCTCGGGAAGGTCGACGAGGGGTCCGCCCACCTCGACTACGAACCCGAGGAGCAGAAGCGCCAGCAGTCGCTGAGCCTCGCCGTCGCGACGTTCGAGCACGACGAGACGCGGATCACGCTCGTCGACACGCCCGGCTACCCGGACTTCGTCGCCGAGGTCGTCAGCGGCTTCGCGGCGGCCGACGGGGCGCTGTTCGTTGCCGATGCGTCGGGTACGGTCGAGGCCGGCCTCGAGACCGCGGTCAACCTCGGCAGGTCAACGGGTCGGGCGGCCTGCTTCTTCATCAACAAGTGCGACAAGGAGCACGCCAACCCGACCGCATCGCTCGATGCGCTCCGTGCCCGCTTCGGCAACAAGATCGCCCCGCTCCACGTCGCGATCGGCTCCGGCGAAGGCTTCGAGGGCTATGTCGACCTCGTCCATCGCAAGGCCTGGAAGTTCGACGGCAAGACGGAGGTCGAGGTCCCGATCCCCGACAATCTCGCCGACGAGGTCGCGAAGCGCCGCGACCAGCTGCTCGAAGCCGCCGCCGAGGCCGACGACGACGTCCTGACGAAGTACCTCGAGGGCGAGGAGGTCAGCGACGAGGAGCTCGACGCCTGTCTCCACCGCGGCGTCCGCGACTCGATCCTCGCGCCCGTCCTCGTGGGCAGCGCCGCGAAGGGCATCGGCATGAACGCCCTGCTCGACGCGTTCATCCGCTACATGCCCACGGCCGCCGAAGAGCCGGCCGTCGCGGCGAAGAACGCGAAGACGGGAGCCGAGGCGTCGATCACCCCCGATCCGGCCGGGCCCCTCGTCGCCCGCGTGTTCAAGACCGCCGCCGACCCGTTCGTCGGCCGGCTGACCTATCTCCGGATCCTGAGCGGGACGCTCCACTCCCAGGCCCACGCGTGGAACGCGAACCGCGAGGAGGATGAGCGAATCGGCGGACTGCTCCTGCTCCACGGCAAGGACCAGGAGGCGATCGGCGAGCTGCAGGCGGGCGAGATCGGCGCCGTCGCGAAGCTGAACGTGACCGAGACCGGCGACACGCTGTCGGCGAAGGACAACCCGATCATCCTGCCGCCCCTCGACTTCCCGCAGCCCTCGCTCACGGTCGCGATCGAGCCCCAGACGAAGGCGGACCTCGACAAGATGGGTACGGCGCTCCAGCGCATGCTCGAAGAGGAGCCGTCGGCGCGTGTCGAGCGCTCCGCGACCGGCGAGCAGCTCCTCGTGGCGACCGGCGAGGCCCACATCGCGGTGATCGGCGAGCGTCTCAAGCGAAAGTTCGGCGCCGCGATCGTCACCCGGACCCCGAAGATCCCGTACAAGGAGACGATCCGGGGCACGACGAAGGTCGAGGGCCGGTACAAGAAACAGACCGGCGGCCACGGGATGTTCGGCCACGTCTGGATCGAGATCGAGCCGAACCCCGGCGGCGGCGTCGTGTTCGCCGAGAAGGTCGTCGGCGGATCCGTGCCGAAGGGCTTCTTCCCCGGCGTCGAGAAGGGCATCCGCGAAGCCGCCGCCGAGGGCGTCCTCGCGGGCTACCCGCTGTCGGACTTCAAGGCGACGCTCTACGACGGCTCGTTCCACACCGTCGACTCGAACGAGCTGTCGTTCAAGATCGCGGCCTCGATGGCGCTCAAGAAGGGCGTCATGGAGTGCAAGCCGGGCCTCCTCGAGCCGATCATGGCGATCGAGGTGAAGGTGCCCGAGGAGTACATGGGCGACGTCAACCGCGACCTCAACACGAGGCGCGGCCGGGTGCTCGGCATGGACAGCAGTGACGGCATGCAGGTCGTCCAGGCCCACGTCCCGCAGTCCGAGATCTTCTCGTACGCGACCGAGCTGCGGTCGCTGACGCACGGCCGCGGGACGTTCACCGCGGAGCTCGACCACTACGAGGAAGTGCCGAACCACATCGCCGAGAAGGTGATCGACGCCCACAAGAAGGAGCTCGAGACGGCGGGCAGCCACTAGCCTCGGCTCCCGGCAACATCGGGCGGGCACCCAACGATCGACGGGGGGACGCTCGACATCAGGTGCGATGGGGCGGCCGCTGACGTGCGTGTTGGTCTGATGGATCGCTGACCGGGACAGTTCGCGGTCGTCGTGTCGACGAGGGCTCGAACCTCGTCAGGTCGACTCCTCGAGCGCGGCGATCGCCGGGGCGAGGTCGAAGGTTCCGTCGTAGATCGCACGTCCGACGATCGCGCCGACGCAGCCGACGTTCCGGGTGGCTCGGACGTCGTGGAGGCCACGGATACCGCCGGACGCGATGACGCCACCCCGGCCGATGCGTACGAGCGACTCGAG
This sequence comes from Candidatus Limnocylindrales bacterium, assembly GCA_036274475.1. Taxonomy (GTDB): domain Bacteria; phylum Chloroflexota; class Limnocylindria; order Limnocylindrales; family CSP1-4; genus CF-46. The sequence continues at coordinate 54,906 of DASUFO010000059.1, read as the reverse complement.
GAGCGCGAGGTCCGGACCGCCGAGCAGGCCGTCGCGGTCGATCGCGGTGACCTCGAAGAGGGTGACTCCGGCGTCCGCCAGTGTTCGGATGAGGTCGTCCGCCGGGCGCATCCAGCCACCCGGTCTCCAGGCATCGCCGACGGCGGCGCCATCGCGAACGTCGACCGCGACCGCGACCGCATTCGGCCCATGCGTCTCGATCGTGCTCCGCACGAGTGCCGGGTTCGTGATCGCGGCGGTACCGAACACGACACGGCGCGCTCCGGCGGCGAGGACCGCCGCGACGTCGTTGGCCGAACGGATGCCCCCGGCGGCCTCGATCCGGGTGTCACCGCCGGCCGCCGAGGCGATTGCCTGGACCGTCTCCAGGTGGCGCGGCGCCCCCGCCCGAGCTCCGTCGAGATCGACGACATGGAGCCAGCGGGCTCCGGCTGCGGCGAATCCCCGTGCGACCGATCGCGGGTCGTCGCTGAACAAGGTCCGGCGCTCGAAGTCGCCCTGCTCGAGCCTGACCACGCACCGGCCGCTCAGATCGATCGCGGGAATCACGTCGAACGGGGTTGTCATCGCTTCATCATCATGCTAGCGTATTAACACGCTAACACGCTAACACGCTACCACGCCCGGACTGGGCGACGAGGACAAATGGCTGACGACTGGCGATCGACCGACATCGACGCGCTCCTCGATGCCTTCGTGCGGCTCGACGACCGCGACCAGGCCGCGCGGTTCCTGCGCGACCTCTGTACGTTGAACGAGCTCCGCGACATGTCCCAGCGTTGGGCGGTCGTCCGGCTCCTCGACAGCGGCATGCACTATGCCCAGATCAGCCGGGAAACCGGCGCCAGCACCGCGACCATCACCCGGATCGCCTCGTGGCTCAATCACGGCGAAGGCGGCTACCGCGAGGCCCTCGAGCGACTCGACGCCGCCCGCGAGGCCGGCATCCCCTACCCCGTCGCGAACGAGCGATGACGGACCGACTCCGCCTCGCGGTCCCGAACAAGGGCCGGCTGGTCGAGCCGACGCTCGCGCTGCTGCACGACGCTGGACTCGTGTTCGACGAGCACGACCGGAGCCTCGTCGCTCGCGTCCGAAATTTCGACCTCGACGTGCTCTTCGTCAGGACGAACGACGTCATCGAGTTCGTCGGGGACGGCGTCGCCGACCTCGGGGTGACGGGTGTCGATCTCCTCGTCGAGACCGGCGCCGAGCTGCCGCGCCTCCAGGCGCTTGGATACGGTCAGTGCAGGCTCGCGGCCGCGGTTCCCGCCGACGCCCCGTACCGGTCGATCCAGGAGCTCGCAGGACTCCGCATCGCGACCGCTCATCCGAACACGGCACGTCGCTTCTTCGCCGAGCGCGGCATTGCCGCCGACGTGGTCTCGATCTCGGGTGCCGTCGAGGTCGCCCCGCGGCTCGGACTCGCCGACGCGATCGTCGACCTCGTCTCGACCGGGTCGACCCTCGTGATGAATGGCCTCCGACCGATCGGCGACGTGCTCGACTCCGAGGCGGTCCTGATCGCGAACCCTACCGCCCACCGTCAGCGCGCCGATGACATCGCGTCACTCGAAACCATGATCAGCGCCGTCATCGCCGCGCGCGGCCGGAAGTACCTGATGATGAACGCGCCGTCATCGCACCTTGCCGAGCTCGAGAGCCTTCTGCCCGGTCTCGAGTCGCCGTCCGTCATCGCGCTCGCGCACGAGGGGATGATCGCGATCCACGCGGTCGTCGGCGCCGACGAGGTGTGGGGGCTGCTGCCGCGGCTGAAGGCTGCCGGCGCGTCGGGCATCCTCGTGCTGCCGATCGAGAAGATCGTCGCGTGACCGCGATCGTTCCGCCGGCTGCCGCCGCCAGGTTCGCGCTGCGGCGCCTCGAGCTCCCCGGTCGAGGCGAAGCCGCGGATCCAGCAACTGCTTCGACGCTCGAGGGCCTCTTCCGGCGCGCGGCCGTGTCGAATCCTGCCGTCCGTGATGCCGCCCGGGCGATCCTCGACGACGTCCGGCTCCGTGGTGACGCGGCCGTGATCGAGGCCGGTGCGACGTTCGGCGGCTTGCCCTCGGACGGCCGGCTCGTGATCGCCGCGGACGAGCTTGCAGCGGCCGCACGGAACTTGCCCGCCGACGTCCGACGGGCGCTCGAGCAGGCGATCGACAACGTCCGGACCTTCGCCGTGCCCCAACGCCCGATGTCCACGTCGGTCGAGGTCTCGCCCGGCGTCGTCATCGACCGTCGCTGGCTGCCGCTCCGCCGCGTCGGCTGCTATGTCCCCGGCGGCAGCGCGCCGCTCCCCTCCTCGCTGGTCATGACCGTCGTCCCGGCGCGGGTCGCGGGCGTCGAGGAGATCGTCGTTGCCACGCCGGCCGGTCCGGACGGGGGCCTGGATTCCATCATCGCGGGGACGGCGGGGTTGCTCGGCGTCGATGCCCTGCTCGTCTCGGGCGGCGCGCAGGCGATCGGGGCGCTTGCGTTCGGCCTTCCCGACGCGCGGCTCGACCCGGTCGATCGCATCGTCGGCCCGGGCAACGCCTGGGTCACCGCAGCGAAGCTCGAGATCGCCTCGATCGTCGGCATCGACCTCCCGGCCGGGCCGTCCGAGGGAATGGTCCTCGCCGACGCATCCGCCGACGCAACACTCGTCGCGGCCGACCTCGTGACGCAGGCGGAGCACGGTCCCGACTCGCCGGCGATCCTCGTGACCACCGACGCGGGTCTCGCCGACGACGTCGAGCGCGAGATCGGCGCGCTGCTCGGGAACGTGGAGCGAGCGGCCATCCTCGAGCAGTCGCTCCGCGACCACGCATGGATCGTGCTTGCGCCGGACCTCGCCTCGGCGATCAGGTTCGTCGACCGCTACGCCCCCGAGCATCTTTCGATCGAGACGGCGGACCCGGAGAGCGCCCTCGATGGCATCCGGAACGCGGGCTCGATCTTCGTCGGACCGTGGGCCCCGGAATCCGCGGGTGACTATGCGACCGGCGCGAACCACGTCCTGCCGACCGGCGGCCTCGCACGATCGTCGGGTCCCCTGTCGGTCGAGGCGTTCGGCCGGTTCAGCCAGGTCCAGCGGGTCGATCGCGAGGGCCTCGCGTCGATCGCCGACACGGTCCGGACGCTGGCGACGACCGAAGGCCTCACCGCCCACCGTCACGCGGTCGACGTCCGATTCCGCGAGCCGGACGACGGTCGATGAGCCCGACGCCCGTGACGTACACGCTGCCGACCCAGCCGGCCTCGTACAGCTGGGAGGCAACCGACGAGGAGGTCGCCGCCCGCTACGGCGTGGACGTCGCGACGATCGTCCGGTTCGACCTGAACACGTCGCCGGCGCCGCCGGACGTCGCGAGCCGGCTCCTCGCGGCGGGTCGCTTCGAGTCGCCACTGTCCGAGTACCCGCCGTCCGACTACCGGCGGCTGGTCGAGGCGGCGGCCGCGACCTACGGCGTCGGAAGCGACGAGCTCCTCGTCGGCGCCGGGGCGGACGAGATCCTCGACCTCGTGGGCAAGACGTTCCTGCCGCCGGGCGGGATCGCGGTGATTCCGACGCCGAGCTACGCGATGTACCGCGTCATCACCGAGCAGCGCGGGGCGAGCGTGGCGGCCGTACCCCGTCTCGGCGAGGACGAGCGCTGGGCCAGCGACATGCCAGCCGTGCGAGCGGCAGCGCGGGCAAGCCAGGTCGTGTGGCTCTGCAGCCCGAACAACCCGACCGGGCTCGCTGAACCCAACGGCGCCATCGAGCAGCTCCTCCAGGGTCTCGCGGAGGACGCTGCGGCCGCGGGCGCAGCGCCGCCGATCGTCGTGCTCGACGAGGCCTACGCGGAGTTCGTCGGGACGTCGCTGCTGCCACTTCGGGAACGGTACGCGAACCTGATCGTCGTCCGGACCGCGAGCAAGGCGTATGCGCTGGCCGGGCTGCGGGTCGGGTTCGCGGTCGCCCGACCGGAGACGGTCGCCCGAATCGCCCCATACCGGCCGCCTGGCTCCATCGCGACGACGAGCGTCACGATCGTCACCGAGGCGCTGCGCGACCCGACCGCGATGCGCGCGAACCTCGCCCGGGTCGAGCGCGAGCACGAGTACCTCAGTGAGGGCCTCCGCGCCGCGGGGTGGCGCGTCGGGCCGTCGGTGACGAACTTCCTGCTCGTCCGGTTCGCAACCGTCGAGGCGGCAGCCGCCGCAGCTGAGGGCATGCTGCGCCGCGGCCTCGTCCCGCGGACGTTCGGCGCCGGCCATCCGCTCGCCGACTCGCTCCGGCTCACCGTCCGGGATCGGGACGAGAACGACCGCCTGATCGACGCGGCCAGGAGCGTCCGATGACGACGCCGCTTGGAACCGTGGACGTCGCGTCGCGCGCCGACCGACGCGTCACGCTCGAGCGACGGACGCGCGAGACCAACGTCAGCGTCACGCTCGACATCGACGGCGACGGCGCCGCAACCATCGAGACAGGCGTCGGCTTCTACGACCATCTGCTGTCGTCGTTCGCCCACCACGGGCTGTTCGACCTCGAGGTGCGCGCCCGCGGCGACCTTGACGTCGACGAGCACCACACGGTCGAGGACGTCGCGCTCGTCGTGGGCGCCGCGTTCGGCGAGGCGCTCGGCGATCGAGCCGGCATCGTTCGCTTCGGCGACGCGACCGTGCCGATGGACGAATCGCTCGCGGCGGCCGTCGTCGACATCGGTGGCCGACCGTACGCGGTCGTGGATCTGCCGTTCCGCGGCGAGCGCGTCGGTGAGCTGCCACTCCAGCTCGTGGAGCATGCGATCGAGGCCTTCGCCCGGAGTGCCGGGGCCACGATCCATGTCCGGGGCAACGGCCGCAACGACCATCACCTTGCCGAGGCCGCGTTCAAGGCGCTCGGCCGGGCGCTCCGCGCCGCCTGCGAACCGGATCCGCGTCGCCGGGGCGTGGCGTCGACGAAGGGCTCGCTCGGTTGAGCGGCGCCGACCCGAGCGGGCCGCGGATCGCCGTCGTCGACTACGACGCGGGCAACCTCGTGAGCATCGCCCAGGCCTTCACGAGCGTCGGTGCCGTCGTGACGCGGGCGACGACGCCGCATGACCTCGACGGTGCCGATGCGCTCGTCGTCCCCGGCGTCGGGGCAGCCGGGCCGGCCATGGAGCGTCTGCGAGTCGCCGGACTCGTCGAGCCGATCCTGCGCTGGATCGAGGCGGACCGGCCGTTCCTCGGAATCTGCCTCGGGCTCCAGCTGCTGTTCGAGGGCAGCGACGAAGACGGCGCGGAGACGTTCGGCGTGCTGCGCGGGCGGACGCGCCGCCTCGAGGGCGCGCCAACGATCCCGCACATCGGCTGGAATCAGGTGGAGCGGCGGCGTCCCCATCCCGCGTTCGACGGCCTCGGCGACGCGCCCGACATGTACTTCGTGCATTCCTACGCCGGTGCCTTCGACGGCGACGGCTCACCCGAGGAGCAGATCCTCGCGGAGACGACCCACGGCGGCACGTTCGTCTCGGCGATCGCCCGGGGCCGGTTGCTCGGGGTCCAGTTCCACCCCGAGCGGAGCGGCGACAACGGCCTCCGGCTCCTCGCGAGCTTCGTGGGGCTCCTCGTCGCCGAGCAAACGGCGGTCCCGGCCTGATGCTCCGGACCCGCGTCATTCCGTGCCTCGACGTGGCGAACGGCCGCGTCGTCAAAGGCACGCGGTTCGTCGATCTCGTCGACGAGGGCGATCCACCCCAGCTGGCCGAGCGATACGCCCGAGAAGGCGCCGACGAGCTGGTCTTCCTCGACATCACGGCCGCGCCCGAGGGCCGCCCGACGCTGCTCGACGTCGTCGAGCGCACGGCGCGCCGGGCGTTCATCCCGCTCACCGTCGGCGGCGGCGTGCGGACGGTCGGCGACATGCGCAACGTGCTCCGGGCAGGCGCGGACAAGGTCGCGCTCAACACGGCGGCGGTCGCTGACCCGGACCTCGTCAGCGCGTGCGCCCGCAAGTTCGGCAGCCAGGCCGTCGTCGTCGCGATCGACGCGCGGGCGACGAGCGACGGCCGCTGGGAGGTGCTCGTGAACGGCGGCCGCGAGCCGACCGAGCTCGATGCGATCGAATGGGCCCGGCGAGTCGCCACGATCGGTGCGGGCGAGCTGCTCGTCACCTCGATCGACCGTGACGGCACGCAGTCCGGCTACGACACCGCGCTGCTGCGGGCGATCACGTCGCGGGTCTCGGTCCCGGTCATCGCCTCCGGTGGGGCGGCCGGCCCGCAGGACTTCGTCGCCGCCGTCGTCGATGGCGGCGCGGACGCCGTGCTCGCCGCTTCGATCTTCCACCGCCGGCAGCATTCGATCGCGGACGTCAAGGCCGCGATGGCGGCCGCCGGGCTGTCCGTTCGGGCGGCAGCGGCGTGATCGACGCCGACGACGTCACGTTCGGTGACAACGGCCTCGCCCCGGCGGTCGTCCGCGACGCGTCGACCGGCGACGTGCTGATGCTCGCCTGGATGGACCGTGAGGCGTTCGACGCGACGCTCACAACTGGCGACGTCCACTTCCACTCCCGCTCCCGCGACGCCCTCTGGCGCAAGGGCGAAACGAGCGGCAACGTGCTCCGCCTCGTCGACATCACGACCGATTGCGACGCGGATGCGCTGCTCGTGACCGCGGACCCGGCCGGCCCGACGTGCCATCGCGGCACCCGAAGCTGCTTCGACGACGAGGCCGCTGCGACAGCGCCGGGCCACCGGGGATTCGCCTCCCTCGACGACCTGTGGGCAACGATCGCAGGCCGGGCGGCGACACGACCGGAAGGCTCCTATACCGCCCGCCTCCTGAACGAAGGGGTCGACGCGACGGCCCGCAAGGTCAGCGAAGAGGCGACCGAGGTTCTGATCGCGGCGAAGGACCACGCGAACGACGCCACGGCCGAAGCACGAGCCGCCCTCGCGAACGAGATGGCGGACCTGCTGTACCACTCGCTCGTTCTGGTCGCGGAACGCGGACTCGACCCGTCCGAAGTCCTCGACGTCCTGCGCGAACGCCGCCGCTGAGCGTTACCTCCGCGGTCCGAGGACGTTCACGTTCTTCTTGCCCGTCCGGATGACCCAGTACCGCCCGTGGACCGGCTCCGGCAGCGCTTCGTCGAAGGATCCCACTCGGGCGTCGTTGACGTAGAGGCCGCCCTGCTCGATCAAGCGCCGGGCCTCGCCGTTGGACTTGACGATCCCGGTGGAGACGGCCGCCGCTGCGACGGTCACGCGCGCGCCCGGCTCGAACTCGATGTAGGGCAGTCCCTGGATCGCCTCGGCGAACGCCGCCGAATCCAGGCTGAGCAGCCCGCCCGAGAACACCTCCCGCGACCGCCGCTCCGCTTCGAGCGCGACGTCGAGGCCATGCACCCGCGTCGTGACTTCGAGCGCCAACGCCCGCTGCGCCGGCCGCGCCTCGGGCGATCGCGCCTGTTCGGTCTCGAGCGCGAGGATCGCCGGCTGGTCGAGCAGCGTGAAGAATCGCAGCAGCTGGCCGACCTTGTCGTCGGGCTGACCGAGCCAGTACTGGTAGAACGCGTAGGGCGTCGTCCGCTCCGCATCGAGCCAGACCGATGTGCCGGCCGCGGTCTTGCCGAACTTCGCCCCGCTCGGGTCGAGGAGCAGCGTGAACGCGAGCGCGTGGGCCAGGTCGTCGCCGCCCTCCACGCCGCCCTCGGTCTTGCGGATCAGCTCGAGCCCGGCCGTGATGTTGCCCCACTGGTCGGCGCCGCCCATCTGGAGCTCAACGCCGAGCGTCCGGTACAGGTGCCGGAAGTCGGCGGCCTGCAGGAGCATGTAGCTGAACTCCGTGAACGACAGCCCGCCGCCCAGACGCGACTGGACCGAGTCCTTCGAGAGCATGTACGGGATCGTGAAGTGCTTCCCGACGTCGCGGAGGAAGTCGATCAGCGAGAACTCCGAGAGCCAGTCGAGGTTGTTCACCATGACCGCCGCGTTCGGCCCTTCGAACGAGAGGAACCGCTCGAGCTGCGAACGGATGCCGGCGAGGTTGCGTTCGAGCGTCTCGCGATCGAGCAGGTTGCGTTCGGCGGACGTCCCGGACGGATCGCCGATCATCCCCGTCCCGCCGCCGACCAGCACGACCGGTCGCCCGCCCCGCCGCTGGAGGTGGACGAGCGCCGTGATGGGTACGAGATGACCGACGTGGAGCGAAGCGCCTGACGGGTCGAAGCCGTTGTAGGCGGCGATCTGGCGGCCGGTCGCGAGGCGTCCCGCGAGGCCCGGCGTCGCGTCGTGGAAGAGGCCCCGCCAGCGCAGCTCGTCGAGGAGCCCGGGCAGGCCGTCGGCGGGTCGGTCGGGAGCGTCCTCGTGTGTGGCGGACGTCACAGGCACCCGCGCCGAGGCGTCTCGCCCTGAGGCCCGGGAGGAAGCCGACCGAACATCCCCCCATGCTATCGTGCGTGCCGACATGCAGACCAGCCTGGCGAGGCGCCAGCGTCATCGAAGACTAGGCGCCCACCGGCGGCCCCGCGGCTCCTCCGCACTGAAGCGAACCGCGATTGCGATCCCGATCATTCTCTTCGTCGCCTTCCTCGCTGCGGGCACGACGGGTGTGCTGGGCTTCGTCGCCGCTTACAGCTACTACGCGAACGGCCTCCCGAGCCCGGAGGCCGCCCTCGCGAACCTCGAATTCGACGAGCAGACGCGGATCTACGACCGAACGGGCACGATCGAGCTGGCCCGCCTCGGCGAGCGCAAGCGCGAGATCGTGGGCTTCGACGAGCTGACGCCCGAAGTCCTCGACGCCACGACGGCGATCGAGGACAAGGACTTCTGGGTGAACCCCGGCTTCGACTTCGCGGGCTTCGTCTCCGCGACCGTCGACACGCTCAACGGCCGGCCGCGCGGCGGCTCGACGATCACCCAGCAGCTCGTCCGGGCCCGCCTTCTGCCGCCGAGCGCGTTCGAAGGAAGCCGCGAGGAACGCAAGATCCGCGAGATCATCCAGTCGGTCCGCCTGACCCAGGCCTACCCGGGCGAGAAGGGCAAGCAGCAGATCATCACCGCGTATCTGAACCAGAACTTCTACGGCAACCAGTCCTACGGCGTGAAGGCGGCGGCGCGCCAGTACTTCAACAAGAGCCTCGAGGACCTGACGCTGGCCGAGGCCGCGATCCTTGCCGCGATCCCCCAGTCGCCGACGAAGTTCGACCTGACGAAGAATGCCGAACCCATTTGCAAGGAGGAGCCGCCCGAAGGCACCGACTGCACGAAGTTCGACCTCGTCGTGCCCGCCGACAGCGAGGTCGTCATCCGACGGAACTACATCCTCGACCGGATGAAGACGGAGAGCCCGCTCAGCGGCAAGCGCCACACGCTCCGCGAGTACGAGCAGGCCAAGGCGGAGCCGGTGATCCTTGCCCCCCAGCTCCCGGTCCAGTGGAAGGCGCCGCACTTCGTCTGGCAGGTGCGCAACGAGCTCGCTCGAATCCTCTGTCCCGGTCAGCCGGTCGATGCGTGCGAGAAGATCGACACGGGCGGCTACCAGGTCACGACGACCCTCAACATGGACATGCAGGGCACGACCGAGAAGTGGGTCTACGCCGCGGCCCGGGCGACGACGTTCAGGGACACCGAGACCTATCTCGAGAACCTCAAGATCCCGAAGTCCGACTGGCCGTGGCTGCGGAATCTGAAGGGCAAGAACATCCACAACGCCGCCTCGGCCGTCATCGACTATCGGACCGGCGAGGTCCTCGCCTACGTCGGATCCGCCAGCTACACGAGCCCCGGCAACGACAAGTTCCAGCCCCAGTTCGACGTGCTCTCGGACGGCTGGCGCCAGCCCGGGTCGTCGATCAAGCCGATCAACTACGCGATCGGGATCGACGACAAGACCATGACCGCGGCCACGATGTTCATGGACGTCACGACGGACTTCGGACGCGGATTCACCCCTACCCAGGCCGACGGCCTCGAGCGTGGCCCGGTCCGGCTCCGCTCGGCCCTGCAGTTCTCGCTGAACATCCCCTCGATCAAAGCCGGGATCATCAACGGCCTCGACCACTTCTACGAGCGCTCGAAGGACTTCGGCATCCAGTACGTGCCCAACTCCGTGCCGGTCCTCTCCATGGGCATCGGCACGATCGAGGTCCACCCGATCGATCTGCTCGGCGCGTACGGCGCGATCGCCGACGGCGGCGTCCTGATGCCGCGGACGACGATCCTCTCGATCACCGACGGCGACGGCAACCAGGTCTATCCCGATCCGTCCATCCCGATGGCGAAGCCGCGTGAGGTGATCAGCCCCCAGGCCGCGTACATCATCACGGACATCCTGGCGGGCAACACGAACACGAAGGTCAACCCCTTCTGGGGCGAATGGGCCGTCTACAAGGGCCGCGAGCGGCGACCGGCCGCCTACAAGACCGGCACGACCAACGACAACCGCGACACCCACGCGTACGGGTTCCTGGCACCGCCCGAGGATCCGTCGCTGCCCGCCCTCGCCGTCGGCGTCTGGATGGGCAACAGCAACAACGACCCGAACACCGACACGCTCTCGCTCGCGTCGTCGGCGCCGCTCTGGTCGCGCATCATGCGCGACGTCAGCAAGGACCTGCCCATCGAGGGCTGGCACAAGCCTGCGGGACTCGAGGTCGCCAAGGTCGACGCGTTCACCGGGATGCGACCCGGGCCGTTCACGAGCCGCACGGTCGACGAGCTGTTCATCAAGGGCACGGTCCCCCGCTCGACCGACGACTTCCATCGTTCGGTCGAGATCGACGAGGCGAGTGGCCTGCTGTGGCAGGACGGCTGCGCCGGACCGAAGAAGACGGTCGGCGCGCTCGACTTCAGCAGCGCCGAGGACATCGACAAGTGGGGCTACTACGACCGGGGCTGGCAGAAGCGCGCGGCGCGCGGCAGCGGTGTCGCGGGCGGCCCGGAGGGCACGCGGACGTCGTACTTCTACGGCTCGGGCTTCTACCCGTACGGTCGGAGCTGGGGTGGGATCTTCGCGCCCACCGAGAAGTGCCCGATCCCGGAGCCGGAGCCGCCGCAGCTGTGCGGAATCCTGTTCCTGCCGCCGTGCCCCAGCGACGAGCCTCCGGGCAAGCCCACGCCCAAGCCGCCCGGCAACGGGAACAAGACGCCAAAGCCGTAGCGCGGATCGGTACGCCTGCGGGGCGCGCCCGATGGCGAGGCGGCGCCGAGCACCGCAATCGAGCGGGCTTTGAACGTCCGTGAGCGCGGAGCGGAGGCGCCAGCGTGGCCAGCTGGCGTCATGCGGCTCCCTACAGCTTGATGATGGAGGCTCCGTCGCCGCCCTCGCCACGCTCGCCAGGGCGAACCGACTTCACGAGCGGATGGCTCGCCGCCTCGGCCCGGACCGCGTCCCGCAGGGCGCCCGTCCCGAGGCCGTGGATGATCAGGACCTGGTCGAGACCGGCCAGCGCCGCGTCGTCCAGATAGCGACCGAGTGCGTCGAGCGCCTCGTCGACGCGGGCGCCCCGCAGGTCGAGCGACGAGGCGACGCTGCGAGCGCGGTCAAGGCGCAGGCCGGTCGGGCTCGAGCTCCCGGTCACTGACCTGGCTGACGGCGAGCCATTCGTGGCGCCGTCGCCGCCCCCGCCCGGCGATCCGACGATCGGCTCGAGGTCATCGACCGCCACGGTGACGCGCATGCCGCCGGCTTCGAGCGTCGCCCGCTTGCCGCCCCGCTCCAGGGCCGCCACCCGCCCCTCCCAGCCGCCGGCCCGGCTCTTGGCCCGCTCTCCCACGCGCCATTCGTGCGCGGGACCCGGCGCCGCGGGCGGCGGTGCCGCGGCGGGGGCGTCCGGCAGGCGCTCCAGGTGGGTTTCGGCGCGGGCGACCGCGGCGTCGAGCGCGGGTACGGTCACGGTCTGGCGCTCGAGCGTCTTGCGCGTGGCCTTCACGTCGTCGCGCAGGTCGGCGACGACGCGTTCCGCCTCGTCCCGCGCGGTCCGGATCAGCTCGTCCCGCTCGCGTCGGGCGCGCCGGCGCTCCTCGGCGGCTTCGCGCAGCGCTTCCGCCGCTCGCAGCTCCGCCGCCCGCGCGCGATCGAGTGCTTCGCTCGCCTCGCCCTCGCTCTCGCGGATCCTCGCGAGCGTTTCCTCGAACGCGCGCTGGTTCTCCGACAGCCGGGAGCGGGCGTCGGCAACGATGTCCGGGCTCAGCCCGAGTCGCTCCGCGATCGCGAATGCCTGGCTGCCACCGGGCAGCCCGATCGTCAGGCGGTACGTCGGCGAGAGCGTCTCGAGGTCGAATTCGACCGACGCGTTGCGCGCACCGTCCGTCGTGTGGGCGTACGCCTTCAGCTCGGCGTAGTGGGTGGTCGCCGCGACGAGCGCGCCGGCCCGGATGAAGTGATCGAGAAGCGCCTGGGCCAGCGCGGAGCCCTCGGTCGGGTCGGTGCCGGCACCGAGCTCGTCGAGCAGCACGAGCGTGCCGGGACCTGCCGCCTCCACGATCCGGGTGATCGAGCGCAGGTGACCCGAGAACGTCGAGAGCGATTGGGCGATCGACTGCTCGTCGCCGATGTCGGCGAAGACGTCGCGCAGGATCGGCAGCCGCGAGCCGCCGGCGGCCGGGATGTGGAGGCCCGCCTGGTGCATGAGCGCGAGGAGCCCGAGCGTCCGGAGCGTGACGGTCTTGCCGCCGGTGTTCGGGCCGGTGACCACGAGCGCGGTGTAGCCCTCGCCGAGTCGGATGTCGATGGGGATGACACGGCCCGTCAGGCCCGGGTGGCGGGCGCTCAGCAGCTCCACCTCGGGACGCTCGGCCGTTGCCGCCCGGACGCCGTCCATCTCGGCCGCGAGATTGGCCTTCGCCGCCCAGAAGTCGAAGCGAGCGAGCGATTCGAGCGTCTCGCGCAGCTGGACCGCATTCGCCGCCACGAGCGCCGACAGTTCGTCGAGGATCCGTTCGACCTCCTCCTGCTCCGCCGCTTGCGCCTCGCGCCACGCATTGCCCAGCTCGACCGCGACCATCGGCTCGACGAAGAGCGTCGCGCCGCTGCCGGACGCGTCGTGGACGATCCCCTTGACGCGACTCCGGGCCTCGGCCTTGACCGGGACGACGTAGCGGCCGTTGCGGAGCGTTACGATCGGCTCCTGGAGCGCGCCGCCCAGCTCCGAGCCGACGAGCGAGTCGAGCCGGCGCCGCAACCGGTCGTAGGCGACGCGTACCGCGGCGCGCAGCCCGCCGAGACGCGGCGAGGCGGTATCGAGCAGCTCACCGGCCGGATCGAAGCTCCGCGCGAGCGTCGAGCGGACCGCGGGCAGGGGGTGAATCTCGCGCGCGAGCGCGTGAAGCAACGGCCGGCGATCGTCCGCGATCGACGTCTGCAGACGGGCGGCCGCGTCGAGCGTGTCGGCGATCTCGAGGAACTGGCTCGCGTCGAGGCGACCGCCGCGGGCCGCCCGCTCCACCGCCGGACCGATGTCGTGCGAGCCACCGATGCCGACACCGGGCCGTTCGGTGAGCAGCGCCCGGGCCTGATCCGTCTCGTCGAGACCGCGCGCCACGATCACGGGGTCCGACGAGGGCTCGAGGGCCGCGGCGAGGCGCTGCGACGGCGGGAACGACGTATGTTCCGCGAGGCGCTCGCGGATGAGCGGGAACTCCAGCAACGCGATCGACCGAGCGTCCATCGCGATCAGCAGCTCCGCGGCCGGCGCGGGCCGGAGAGCGACGCGCTGGCCGGATCGATGAAGCGCCACGCGACGCCCGTCCACGGTTCGCCGGCGTAGGCGATCCCGATCCGGGGTGTCGAGGCGACCGCGGTCCGGCCCGCATCGGACGGCACGGTGAGATGGAGCCGCGACGCCGGGTCCAGCAGGTCGAGCCCGGTCATCGACCGGTCGATCCCGAAGGCAGCGGCCACGAGACCCGGTCCCCGGGCGAGGCCGGCGTCGGGCGTTCGGGCGAGACGACGCTGTTCGGCTTCGAGCGTTGCCGCATGCGAGGCGGCGTTTCTGCGTCGGGTCCGGTGCCACGTCACGCGTGCGTCGCGCATCGCCGCGATGCCCTCGAGCGGCTCGACCGCCCGAACGAGGACGGCCGCCGGCCGCCCGGCCGCTTCGGTCACGATGTTGAGGCAGTCATACATGCCGTACACGAGGTAAACGTAGGCGATCCCCGGCGGTCCGTACATGACCGCATTGCGGCCGGTCCGCCCGAACCGGGCGTGCGATGCCCGGTCGTCCTCGCCGATGTACGCCTCGACCTCGACGATTCGCCCGACACGCCTCGGAGTGTCACCGTCAGCAGGCCGGACGAGGTGCAGCCCGATCAGGCCTCGCGCGACATCGAGCGTCGGCCGGCTGAAGAGCGACCGAAGGTCCGTCAGGCTTCCGGCGGCGGTGCCGGCGCCGGGCCGCTGATGTAGAACTGCTTGAGGTTCTCGGGAATGAACAGGCCGAAGATGTTGTAGAAGCCCGGAATCAACTGGGTCCTGAACAGGTCGGCCGTGCCGGAGTCGGTGTAGAAGTCGAAGAACGAGCGCAGGATCGGCAGCTCACCCGAGGATTGCGGGGCGCCCGGAATCAGGAAGTACGAGTCCAGGATCACGATGATGCAGCCCATCAGGAAAGCACCCTGGATCACGCCGAGGACCCCGCCGATCGCTTCGTCGACGAACGTGTACTTCTGGAACAGCGGCTGGCGATGGTAGAAGCCCTGGATGATCAACGAGAACGCGACGGTCGAGGCCACGAAGACGATCGCGAAGCCGAGCATCACCGCGTACTCGTCCGGGAACTGGTTCCAGTTCGCCGCAAGGAACGGGCCGATGAAGTCGCGAACGTTCGCCGCGAAGAGGAACGAGAACAGCATCGACCCGAGCCCGAGCAGCCGGCGGATCGTCCCCTGCATGAACCCGAGGACGAACATCCCGAAGAGGAACAGCAGGAACAACAGGTCGAACCTGTTGAAGTTGATGATTGCTTCCCCGACGTTCACGCAGTCTCCTCAAGGGGTGACGGTGGCGACCCGTGCCGGGCAGCGCCGGACAGGGTAACAGCGCGGATTCCGGGGTCGCAAGCAGGACTCAGGTCCTGATCCGCCCGCCGACTTCTGTTCGCAGGGCCTCGGTGATCGCCGCGATTGAGGCCTCGACCTCGGCCTCGGCGAGCGTCCGATCCGGCGCCCGGAACGTGAGGCGATAGGCGAGGCTCTTCTCGTCCTGGCCGAGCGGCGCGCCCCGATAGACGTCGAACAGGCGCAGCTCAGTGAGCGTGTTCCCGGCGCTTGCCCGGATCGCGGCGGCGACGTCGCCCGCGGCGACGCTCTCGGAGACGACGACCGCGAGGTCTCGCTCGCTCGACGGGTGGCGCGGTGGCGGAGCCGCCGACACGGCCCGGCGCTTGCCGCCTGCCAGCCCCGACACATCGAGCTCCGCGACGACGACCCGCGCTCGCAGGTCCCACTCGTCGGCGATCGAGGGATGGAGCTCGCCGAGGACGCCGGCGAGCACGAGCATCCCGTCGCGATGGGCCTCGACACGGGCGGCGCGGCCCGGGTGAAGCAGCGGTTCGCCGCGCTCCGCGCGGTACACCGGCTCGTCGAAGCCGAGGCGCCCCGCGACGAGGTCGATCGCACCCTTGAGGTCGTCGATGTCATAGGGCCGGGTCGGTCGATTGAAGGCGGCGGGGTCGCCGGCACCGGTTCCCGCGAGCCCGAGCCGCCACCATTCACGAACCGCGCCGCCGGCGTCCGTACCGTCCGCCCCGTAACCCTTCCCGATCTCGAAGATCGTGACGTCGTCGACGCCATGGCGGAGGTTCGTCGACACGACCTGGACCAGGCTGCCAACGAGCGCGGGCCTCAGCACGGAGTGGTCCGCGGAAAGCGGGTTCGTGATCGTGATCGGACGGCCGCCCTCGGGCGACGAGCCCGCGACCGTCGGCAGCGGAGCTTCCCAGCGAAACGCGTTCGCGATCTTCGGCGACACGAGGGCATGCGTGACGACCTCGGAGAGGCCGGCCCCTGCCAGCGTCTCGCGGATCTCGTCGCGGACCTCGAGCGGCGGGTCGCGGAATGGCGGCATCGGCGTGTGGGGCAGGATGTTGGGCGTCAGCTCGTAGCCCCGGACGCGGGCGATCTCCTCGGTGATGTCGGCCTCGATGACGATGTCGCGGCGCCACGTCGGAACGATCGCCACCAGCGCCTCGTCACGCGTCGTCACGACCCGAGGTTTCGGGTCGCTCGACACCGGGATCTCGACGGGCAGCGATACGGGCTCCGTGGCGATGCCGACGCGATCGAGGAACGCCCGCTGCTCGTCTTCGGAGATTGTCGTCCCGAGGAGCTGATTGACGCGGGCCGTCCGGAACGCGACGCGGCTTGGTTCCGGCTCGTCGGGCGCCGTGTCGACGCGGCCCGGCGCAACCGCGCCGCCGGCCCATTCGTGGATCAGCCGCGCGGTGCGGTCGGCACCGATCCGTGCCAGCCGGAACTCCTGACCCTTCTCGAACCGGAGGCTTGCCTCGCTCCGGAGCGCATATCGCTGGCCGGTCCGGCGGATCGCGACCGGATCGAAGATCGCCGATTCGACGATGACGTCGGTCGTGGTGTCCTTGACCTCCGAGGGCGCGTCGCCCATCACACCCGCGATGCCGACAGGGCCACGTGGATCCGTGATCAGGAGCGTGTCGGGGTCGAGCGTCCGAATGACGTGGTCGAGCGTCTCGATCCGCTCGCCGGGTTCGGCGCGGCGGACGATCAGCCGGTGCCGACCATCCTCGGCCGTTGCGACGCCCGCAGCGTCGTACGTGTGGATCGGCTTGCCGAGCTCGAGCATCACGTAGTTGCTCGCATCGACGACGTTGCTGATCGGGCGAACGCCGGCTGCCCGGAGCCGCATCTGGACGCGGTCCGGGGACGGCCCGATCTCGACGCCGCCCACCCAGCGCGCAACGAACCGGCTGCAGAGCCGGGTGTCCCGGACTTCGACGTCGACGAAACGGTCGACCGGCTCGCCGGCTTCCGCCGGATCGGTCTCAGGGAAGCGGACCGTTCCGCCGGTCACGGCGGCGACCTCACGAGCGAGGCCAACGAGGCTGAGGGCGTCGCCCCGGTTCGGCTTCACGTCGACATCGAGGACCGTATCGCCGTAGAGATCCTGGAGCGCAACGCCGAGCGGCGTCTCGGGGGGCAGGATGAGGATCCCGTCGGCGTCGGACGTGAGGTTGAGCTCGTCGCCCGAGCAGAGCATGCCGTTCGAGACGACGCCCATCTTCTCGGTGCGCTCGATGCGGCGGTCGCCGGGGAGGACCGCGCCGGGGAGCGCGACCGGGATCCGCTGGCCGGGCGCGATGTTCGTGGCCCCGCACACGATCTCGAGCGGCGCGGATCCGTCGCCGAGCGTGACGGTCGTCAGCGACAGCCGGTCGGCGCGAGGGTGCTTCTCGACCGTCAGCAGCTCACCGACGACGACATTTCGCCAGTCGCTCCCCCATTGTTCGATGGCCTTGACCTCCATCCCGAGCAGCGTGAGCCGCTCGGCGAGGGCCTCCGGGGTCAGCTCGATATCGACGTAGTCGGCCAACCAGCTGAGAGGCACCCTCATCGGAACTGGCCCAGGAATCGGAGGTCGTTCTCCATGTACAGCCGCAGGTCACCGACGGAGTGGCGGAGGTTCGCGATCCGCTCGACGCCCATCCCGAAGGCGAACCCCTGGTAGCGCTCCGGGTCGAGGCCGCCGTACTGGAGCACCACCGGGTGGACCATGCCGGCGCCGAGGATCGTCATCCAGCCCGATTTCGAGCACGCCGGGCAGCCCGAGCCGCCGCAGACGAGGCACTCGACGTCGAAGGCGACCGACGGCTCCGTGAACGGGTAGTACCCGGGCCGGAACCGGGTCCGCTTGTCGTGGCCGTACATCGCCTTCGCAAACTGGTCGAGGAGGCCCTTGAGGTCGCCCATCGTCGTGCCCTCGTCGACCATGAGTCCCTCGACCTGGAAGAACTCCGAGGCATGGCTCGCGTCGATCGCCTCGTAGCGATAGCAGCGGCCAGGCAGCAGGGCACGAATCGGTGGCTTCTCGGCCTGCATGACCCGGATTTGGCCGGGCGACGTGTGGGTCCGCAGGAGGTGACCCTCGACGTCGACGTAGAGCGTGTCCCACAGGTCACGCGCCGGGTGGTCCGGCGGGATATTCAGCATCTGGAAGTTCGTCAGGTCGTCCTCGACCTCCGGACCCTCGTAGATCACGAACCCGAACTGGCCGAAGATGTCGGCGATCTCGCGGACGGTCTCGATGATCGGGTGGAGGCTGCCGCGGCGGATCGGCCGGCCGGGCGTCGTGACGTCGACGGTCTCCGCGGCGAGACGGGCCTCGAGGGCGGATCCCCGGAGCGCGCCACCGCGCTCCGCGAGCGCCGCCTCGATCGCACCGCGCACCTCGTTGGCGATCGCTCCGACCTTGGGCCGGTCCTCCGGCGGTAACCCACCGATACCCCGCAGAACCAGCGTGAGCTTGCCTTTGCGGCCGAGCACGTCGAGCTCGATCGCCTCGAGCGTCGGGACGTCGCCGGCAGCCTCGATGGAGGCGACGGCGTCGGCTCGCAACGCCTCGAGCTCGCGGGTGAGATCGGTCAGTTCCAAGAATTCCCTTGCCTCGGCTGAGAATCAGAAACCCTCGACCATTGTCACTGGCCGAGGGTTCGGTTGGTTGCCTGGTTCAGGCGCCCTTCACGGCCTCGACGATCTTCGTAAACGTGGCCGCATCGCGGACGGCGACGTCCGCCAGGGTCTTGCGGTCGAGCTCGATCTCGGCCTTCTTGAGGCCGGCGACGAACGCGCCGTACGTCATGCCATTCTGCCGCGCGGCCGCGTTGATCCGGACGATCCAGAGCTCGCGCATCTGGCGCTTGCGCTGCTTGCGGTCGCGGGTCGCGTAGGCCATCGCGTGGAGGTTCGCCTCGCGCGAAGCCTTGATCAGCCGCGACTTCGTCCCCTTGCGGCCCTCGGCCGCGTTCAGCAGCCGCTTGTGTCGCTTGTGGGCGGTTACGCCACGCTTGACTCGTGCCATCGGGTTCGGTCGCTCCTAGAGGTACGGCAGCAGGCGACGGACCTGCTTCGCGTGGACGTCCTTCATCACGGCCTTGCCCGCGTAGCGGCGGGTCCGGCGCGACGACTTGATCTCGAGGTGGTGCCCGCGCCAGGCCTTCACACGGATCACCTTGCCACTGCCGGTGGCACCGATCCGCTTCTGGGCTGCCTTGTGGCTCTTGATCTTGGGCACCTGTGCCTCACTCTCCTGTAGCTGCCGGGGTTGGTTCGTTCTTCGGTTCTGCCGGCCTGGCCGGCGCCGCGGCTGCCGCCTGCGGTCGGGGCGCGGCGGCCGGGGTCGCCTCGCCGTTCGTCGGGGCCGCGGCCTTGGGCTCCGCTGCCTTGGGCTCCACCGGCTTTGGTTCCGCGGCCTTTGGCTCAGTCGCCGCGGGCTCCGGGGCCTTGGCTGCCGCTGGGGCGGCTGCCGGTGCCGCGGGCGCCGGAGCCTCCGCGGCTGCCGGGGCTTCCGCGGCTGCCGGGGCTTCCGCCGGTGCGGCGCCTGGTTCGGCGTCGGCCGGATGACCACCCTTGCCGTGCCGTTGCTGCGGCTCGTGCTCCTTGGGCTTGTGCAGCGATGCCACGGTGATGTGCATCGACTTGCCCTCGAGGAGCGGAGCCCGCTCCGGCGTCCCGTGCTCTTTGATTCGCTCCGTGAACCTGGTAAGCATGTTGCGGCCGAGCTCCGGGTGCGTGAGCTCCCGGCCCCGGAACCGCACCGTGACCTTGATCCGATCGCCGTCCTCGAGAAACTCGATCGCCCGGTGAACCTTCGTTTCGAAGTCGCCCGAGCCGATCTTCGGCGTCAGTCGAACTTCCTTGAACGTCACCGAGCGCTGCCGGCGCTTGTTCTCCTTGTCCCGCTTCGTCAGCTCATACTTGTACTGCCCGAAGTCGAGGAACTTGACCACCGGCGGGGACGCCATCGGGGCCACTTCGACGAGGTCGTAGCCGCGTTCCTGCGCCATTTCCAGAGCCTTGGGCGTGGGCATGACACCCAGCTGGGCCCCTTCTTCATCGACCACCCGAACCTGTGGGATTCGGATCATCTGGTTGACGCGCAGGTCTCGTGCTATGGCTGACCCCTTCGAGCGATTTCCGTGACTTCCTCCGACCGCCAACGGGCAAGCAGCGGCCCGGCCGCAGTCGCCGCGGGACTATAGCACAGGGCCAGAATCACGGGCAACGATCCGGCGTCTCGCCGCCCGGTCTGCCCCGCGTTTCCCTCATACGCGCACCCCCTGAGCGCTGGAGCGTCGTGGAGCCACCAGCGAGCTCATACGCGCATCTGACGAGCGTTAGTTCCAATCCGAGGCCGTCGGACCCGCTCTCGAGCCACTCGGCCGTCTCTAGTGCTCGCTCCGTGCGCGGATGACACAAACAGCAGCCCCGACATCGGGCCCTCGGGATTGCGAAGCCAGCGACGGACAGCGCTGCCTCGCGCGGGGAACGCCAGGTCGTAGGTCGACGCGAGGTTGGACACGCGGCGACGGGCGGTGACCGACGCCCCAACGACGAGGAGCCGGGCGATGCCACGGACGCGCCAACCGCGCTCTTCAGCAATCTGCCTCGCCAGACGGGCCTTGCGATCAAGGTCGTGAAGAAGCGCCTGGCTGTCGGGGATGACCGACTTGACTTCGATCACGAGAACAATCCCGGTCAAGCGGTGGTAGGCAAGGATGTCGATCGAGCCGCGCTCGCCCCAAATCGAGAACGAAACCTCGACGGCCACCTCCCAGCCGGACGCCCGGAGCATCGCGACGGCCACCTCGACCAGTCGGGCGTGCACCTCGTCCAGCAGCCGATCGAGCGCCTCGCCGTTCCACCGAAGACGGACGTCCAGGGTCGCTCCAAGGGCGGCGGCGGCTCGCTCCAGGTCGCCGACCACGACGCCTGCCAGCAGCCCACGCTCAATGCGAGAGACCTTCGGCCGCGAAAGCTTCGCCGCGCGACCAACGTCTTCCTGTCGCCGGCCCTTTCGCACGCGGAGCGCGCGGTACTGGCGGCCTAACCGAACGGCATCCATTGCGCCAGCATGGCTGCCGTCGCTTATCTCGCGATCAACCGGCCTTTCGTTGCGCGGCCTCCGCCGCAAGCCGGTCGGCGAACGAGTCCCATGGCTCCGGCTCCTGCTGTTCGCCCGCGCGCGTGCGTGGCGACGCCGTGCGCGCGGCGATCTCGCGGTCGCCCAGCACGACCATGTACGGGATCTTCTGTTCCTGGGCGAGCCGGATCTTGTTCTGCATCCGGTTCGACGACGCGTCGACCTCCACCCTGAGCCCCCGCCCGCGGAGGACGCCGGCCAACTCTTCGGCCGCCTCTAGATGACGATCCGCGATCGGGATCACCACAGCCTGGACCGGCGAGCACCAGAACGGCAGCGCGCCCGCGAAGTGCTCGATCAGCACGCCGATGAACCGCTCGAGCGAGCCGTAGATCGCCCGGTGGATCGCCACCGGCCGCTGCTGGTGGCCTTCCTCGTCGATGTACCAGAGGTCGAACCGCTCGGGCAGCATCAGCCGGTCAACCTGGATCGTCGCCGTCTGCCACTCGCGCCCAAGTGCGTCCTCGACCTGGATGTCGATCTTCGGCGCGTAGAACGCACCATCCTTCGGCTTGATCCGGTACTTGAGGCCCGACTTGTCGAGCTCGGCCTTCATGATCGCCTCGGTCTCCTCCCAGACGGCAGCGTCGCCGAGGTGCTTGTCGGGCATCGTCCCGAACGTCAGCGTCGGTTCGAGCCCGAACCACGAGTACGCCTCGCGAATGTCCTCCATGAGCCCCTGGATTTCGGCTCCGATCTGGTCCGGGCGGACGAAGCAGTGGCCGTCGTCCGTCACGAAGTGGCGGACCCGCGTCAGGCCTGAGAACACGCCGGATTTCTCGTTCCGGTGGAGGACGCCATACTCCGCCAGCCGCAGCGGCAAGTCGCGGTACGACCGGACCCGCGACTTGTACACGAATGACGACTCCGGGCAGTTCATCGGCTTGAGGCTGTATTCCTCGCCGTCGATGTCGAGCAGGTACATCGAATCGCGGTAGTGCTCCCAGTGGCCCGACCGCTCCCAGAGCTTGCGGTGGACGAGCGGCGGCGTGTAGATCTCCTGGTAGCCGCGGCGGTCCTGGAGCTCGCGCATCGCGTCGCGCAGCGTCTGGTAGAGCCGCCAGCCCTTCGGGTGCCAGAAGGCCGACCCGGGCGCGACGTCGTGGAACGAGTAGAGGTCGAGCTGCAAGCCCAGGCGTCGGTGGTCGCGCTTCTTGGCCTCGGCCCGCCGCCACAGGTATTGGTCGAGCTCCTCCTGCGTCGACCAGACCGTGCCGTAGACGCGCTGGAGCGACGGCCGCGACTGGTCGCCGCGCCAGTAGGCGCCGGAAATCGCGAGCAACTTGAACGGGCCGATCTTGCCCGTGCTCTCGACGTGCGGTCCCCGGCAGAGGTCGACGAACGGGCCGTGCTCGTAGACCGTCGTCGGCGGCATCGGTGAGCCGCTCGCCCGCGCCTTGGCCGCGAGGTCGTCGAGGATCTCGACCTTGAACGGCTGGTCGCCCTCGACGAAGAACGCTCTCCCCTCCTCCGGCGAGAGCTCCTTGCGGACGAATGGGTGATCGGCCTTGACGCTCTCCGCCATCCGGGCCTCGATCCTCTCGAGATCGTCCGGCTTGAGCGGCCGGTCGAGCTGGAAGTCGTAGTAGAAGCCGTCCTGGATGGCCGGCCCGATCCCGAGCTTCGTGCCCGGGAACAGGTCGAGGACCGCCTCGGCCATCACATGGGCGGCCGAGTGGCGCATCGGGTCGAGGGGGTCGCCGGCGCGCGCGTCGAGCAGCTCGTCCGCGGAGCCCTTCTCGGGCGCCTCGAACGCGTCGATCGCATCCTCGATCCCCTCGACGTCCTGTTGTTCTTTCACGTCCGCCATGTCAACTCTCCCGAGAATCACGAAACCTCTCGTCCGTGCAGGACGAGAGGTCTGATCCTCCCGCGGTTCCACCCGCGTTCGCGGCGCCGGCTCACGCCGGTTTCGCGCTCTCAACTCCGCGGTAACGGGCGGATCCCGGACCGGTTCGCCGGTCGCTCACGGGTGGTGCGTCGTCGTCGGTGGCCGCCGGGCTTCCAGCCGCGTCCCGGCTCTCTCTGGGCTCCGTCTCGACGCCGGCTGTCCCGATCGTCGCGTTCGATGTGCGACGGAGTCTACCAGCCCTCGACCCATCCTTCGGCACAAACGTCGACGGTCCGGCGTCTATGGCCGATCTCCGGAGGTGCCCGATGGCCAGGACCCGTCCGCTCGCGACGCTCATCGCCTTCATCGTGCTCATCGTCGGTTGCTCTGCGCCGTCCTCTCAGAGTCAGACTGCTCCCTCCGCGCGCGTTCGCCCCTCGGCGGCGACGGGCGACGCATTTCCCCTGTGCGTTGACGTGCCCCAGATCGAAGCTCCAGCGAACTGGTACCGCGACACGCCAATCTACGTCGGTAACGAGATGCCGATCGAAGCCGTTCAGGCGTGGGCGACCGGACAACCCGGGTTCCAGGAGCTCTGGATCGACCGCCAGCACCATGGCTGGCTCACCGTCGGCTTCAGCGAGGGTGTCGACGCCCGACAGGCGGATCTCGAGCGCGAGTTCCCCGGCGTCGGCGTCGTCGCGGTCAAGGTCGATCGAACGAGCGCACAGCTCGACGCGCTCCAGCAGCGCGTTCAGCAGCAACTGGGCCAGCACTTTCCGATCAGCACCGGCGCGATGGTCCACCGCGGCGTCGTCGAGGTCGGGCTCGGCGTGCTGAGCGAGGAGCGGCTCGCGCTGCTCAACGAAACCTTCGCCGGCGAGCCGATCTGCGTTGACGGCGCCGACCCCGCCGACCTGCCGGAGCCCGGGCCGCAGCACGCCACCGGCGACGGCTGGCGACTCCTCGCGGACGAACGGTCAGGGCAGGTGTATCGAACCGGCATCGCCTGGGACGAGGCGTCCCTCGCCGAGCTCTGGCGCGAGATCCCGCTCGCCGGCGAGCCGCCCGAGGTCGATCTTGCAGCCGATGTCGTGATCTGGTTCGGCGCCGTCTACGGCTCGAGCTGCCCGAACCTGCGTCTCGACGCGGTGGTCTTCGACCAGGCTGGGCAGCTCGTCTACCCGGACATCGTCAACGTCGACCCGCCCGGGGTCTGCACGGCCGATGCCCTGCCACACGCCTATGTGGTCGCAGTCGATCGGTCGCGCCTCCCGGCGCCGCCGTTCGGGATCCAGCTGGCTGATGCCGACCCGCCCGGCGGTGCGCCCGAAGAACGGACGATCGTCGAGGCCGACCTGCGCGCGCCCGGATCAGTCGCCGCGGCCGGGCAGGTCCACGGCGATCCCGCGCTTCCGGCGCCGCAGGTCTACGAATCGGGCGCATTCATCGAGACCGACTTCCCCGTCTCGCCGTATCTGCTGCCGGTCCACTGCGGGGTCGAGTGGCTCGGCGTGATCAACGACATCGCGTGGCGCACGACGGTCCCCGACGGCAGCACAGACTTCGTGCCCCCCGAATGGCAACCGCTCGTCAACTCCGACGCGATCGCGCTCGAGGTGCTGCTCAAGGCGGGTGACCCACCAACGGTCACGGCGACCGCGAACGGCCACTCCGTCGTCTACGTCCCGGCGCCGGAGGACCCTCCGGGCTGCGACTGACGCGTCAGGTAGCGCTCGCGACGAAGATCATTTCGGAGGACGCGTCGGCCAGCGGGCCCATGCCGAAGTCGCCGTAGACCGCGTCCACGGCGAAGCCGGCTCGCGCGATGAGGTGCTCGATCTCGAAGCGGAACGCCGCGTGGAGCCTCCGCTCGCCGGTCACCAGTTCGCGGACCACGTCGCCGGCTTCGTCGAGCTCGGTCCAGCGGGTGTTGACGATCGCGGACTGCGTCGATCGTTCGAACCGCCACGCACGTTCCGTCCGCACCCGCCGCCCGGTCGCGGGGTGAACGAACGATTCCGCGGGCTCGAAGACGCCGGCCTTCGATCCGCCGATCTCGCCCAACCACCCGAGGTCCTGGTGGTCGAGGTGGAGGACGAGGCGGCAGCCGGGCGACACGTGACGTCGAGCGGCCTGGAGGCAGGCCAGCTGGTCGTCAGACGTCACGAGATTCAGGAATGAGTGGCCCGGAACGAGGATGAGCGCGACCGTCCGGTCGAGGTCGAACGCCCGCATGTCGGCATGAACCCACTCGAGCTCCGACAGGTCGGCGCTCTTTGCTCGGCCCACCGCGAGCATCTCGGCCGATCGGTCGAGCGCCGTCACCCGGAACCCGGCACTGGCGAGCCGGATCGCGATCCGGCCGGTGCCGGCTGCGAGTTCGAGGACCTCTCCGTGAGCCTCCGCCGCGAGGCGCTCGTAGAACTCGAGTTCGCCGGGTCAATCGGCCACCGAGACGTCGTAGGTCTCGGCGTAGTACTCCGCCGGAGACGGACGCAGATCGTCGGGCACGGGCGATCAGCTCATGCGTGTGAAGGGAATGGTGGGCGACACTGGACTCGAACCAGTGACCTCTTGCATGTCAAGCAAGTGCTCTAACCAGCTGAGCTAGCCGCCCAAGCGGCTCCGGCGTCCCGAACCCTGGCTGGGGTCCGATCTGACGGAACCTGACCGTCGAATCCGTATCGAACCGCGCCGGCGCCACCGTTGGATGCGAGGCGTTCCGTTCCCCGCCGGTGATGCCGCCACGTCCCGATTCGGGCCCGCCGGCTCGGCGCATTGTAGCCGAGCCCTTCCCGGAACGACAACGAACGGCGGCCCGTCGCCCCGGATCAGTAGTCGCCGTACCTGCCCGGCGCGCCCGAGCCGGCCGGGACGCTGGGTGCGACCGGCGCCGGTGTCGTCGTCGTCCCGCCACCACCGCCGCCTCCGCCGGGCGTGCACGCGGCGGCGACCCCGACGAACAACGCAAACGCGACGACGAACCCCCGATGACGGACCCGACTGAGCATCCCGACACCTCCTCCGGGGAGGTACGGTCGCGCGACGCCGGCGGTTTCCGGGTCATCATGCGCTCCACGATGACGAGCGGATATGAGCTCCTGGACGCTGGTGACGGACGCCGCCTGGAACGGTTCGGCGACTTCGTCGTCGACCGGCCGGCGCCCGGCGCCGACGATCCGCTCCGCGCGCCCGACGCGTGGGACGGCGCCGACCTGCGCTACGAGCGCGACGCCGGCTGGCTCGCACGGGCCGGCCAGGAAGTCCCCGGTGCATGGGAGATGGTCGAGGGCGACCTGCGGCTCGAGCTGCGGCCGACGGCCACGGGACAGGTCGGCCTGTTCCCGGAGCAGGGGTCGAACCGCGCCTGGGTCCGCGACCTGATCGGGCAGCTCACCGTGACGGGCGGCGAGCCCGCCGTCCTGAACCTGTTCGCCTACACCGGGGCGATGACGCTGTCCGCGGTCGCCGCCGGCGCCGCGGTCACCCACGTCGACGGTTCGCGGCCGACCGTAGCGTGGGCGCGCCGGAATGCCGACCTCTCGGCCCTCGCCGATCGGCCGGTTCGCTGGATCGTCGACGACGCCGAGGCGTTCGTCGCTCGCGAGCAGCGCCGGGGACGGCCGTACGACGGGTTCGTCCTCGATCCGCCGAGCTACGGTCACGGCGCCGGCGGCCGGACGTGGCGTCTGAGCGAACGGCTGCCCGGTCTCCTCGACGCCTGTGTCGTCCTGACCGGGCCGCGGCCGGCGTTCGCGGTGCTGAGCGCGCACAGCCACGGCTTTGGGCCCGACCGACTCGCCGACCAGCTTGCGTCAGCACTGCGGCGACGCCCAGCCGACGTCGACGCGGGCGAGCTGGCGCTCCGGGCACAGAGCGGCGCGCGCCTGCGACTGGGTGCCTACGCGCGCATCATCGGCCGATGACGCTGCCCGGCGCGATCACGAGCCTCACGAACCCGCGGGTCAAGGCCGCCGTTCGGTTGCGCGACCGACGCGAGCGTGAATCGACCGGGCTGACGATCGTCGACGGCGCTCGGGAGCTGGGCCGCGCGCTCGAGGCCGGGGTGGAGGTTGTGGAGGCCTATGTCTGCGACGCGCAGGTCCGAACCGACGAGGCACGCGACGTCGTCGGGCGGCTCGCGGGGACCGTCGGGCTGACGTCGGTCAGCGAGCCGGTCATCGCGAAGCTCGCGTTCGGCGACCGCTCGGACGGCGTCGTTGCGATTGTGCAGACGCCTTCGACCTCGCTCGGCAACCTCGAGCTCGGCCCGGACCCGCTCATCGTCGTCCTCGAGGCCGTCGAAAAGCCCGGGAACCTCGGGGCAATCCTCCGAACGGCCGACGGTGCCGGCGTCGACGCGGTCATCGCGGCCGATCCCCGAACGGACCTGTTCAACCCGAACGCCGTTCGGGCGAGTCTCGGGACGATCTTCACGCGGCCCGTCGCTGCAGCGCCGTCGGCGGAGGTTCTCGAGTGGCTGGCCGCGCGCGACGTCCACCTCGTCGCCGCCCGGGTCGACGCGGAGCGGCTCTACACGGACGCCGAGCTTCGCGGCGCGCTGGCGATCGTCCTTGGCAGCGAGACCGCGGGGCTCAAGTCCACGTGGACCGACGAGCGGGTCGAGCCGGTCCGGATCCCGATGGGCGGCAAGGCCGACAGCCTGAACGTTTCGGTCGCAGCCGCCGTTCTTCTCTACGAGGCCGTGAGGCAGCGCGCGACCTTGGACGAACGCTGACGCGCCCGGACAGCCACACTAGCCCGATGGACTCCGACTTCATCGTCATCGGCGCCGGCCCGGCCGGCGAGGCCGCCGCGTTCAAGGCTCGCGAACGCGGCGCGTCGGTCGCGGTCATCGACCGGAGGTGGTTCGGCGGCAGTTGCCCGCACATCGGCTGTCTGCCATCGAAGGCGCTGCTTCACGCGGCGCACGAGCATCACGCGAATCCGGCGAGATACCCCTGGGACCGTGCGTCGAAACACCGCGACTACATGATCAATCGGCCCGCGGAGGCCGCGGAGCCCGACGACAGCAGCCACTACCGTCGCCTCGTCGATGCGGGCGCGGTCTGCTATCGCGGTACGGCGCGGATCGTCGGCCGGGGCCGTGTCGAAGTCCGCCACGACGACGAGGTTCACGAGCTCCACGGCCGCAACCTGATCGTGGCGGTCGGCAGCTTCTCGAAGGTGCCGCCGGTGCCGGGTCTCGAGGCGATCGATGTCTGGACGAACCGCGAGGCGACGCTCGCCCGCGAGCTGCCGAAAAGCCTGCTCGTCCTCGGCGGCGGGCCGACCGGCTGCGAGATGGCCCAGGTCTACGCCCGGTTCGGGGTGCCGACGGCCATCGTCCAGTCCGGCGATCGGCTGATGCCGACCGACCATCCGCGGAACTCGGAAACGATCGTCCGGGCGCTTCGGGACTCAGGCGTAGAGGTCCGGCTCGGCGTTCGTGCGGTGGCCGCCCGAGCAGGCGCAGGCAGCGGCGGCGCGCACATGATCGAACTCGACGATGGCTCGACCGCGGAGGGCCACGCGATCCTGCTCGCCGTCGGTCGGGCGTTTCCGATCGACGACCTCGGCCTCGAGCACTACGGCATCGACACGACCGGGCGGGTCCAGTTCCCGCGCGACGGACGTCTCCGCCTCGCCGACGGGCTCTATGCCGCCGGCGACCTGGCCGGGCCGGAGCTCCACACGCACCAGGCCCACTACCAGGGCGAGCTCGCCGTCCGGATGGCACTCGGCGACGACGTCCGCCCGGATTACCGCGCTCTGCCTCGCGCCACGTACACCGATCCCGAGGCCGCGTTCGTCGGGCTCACTCTCGACCAGGCGAGGGCCGAGGGTCACGACGCGTTCGAGCTCGTCGAGGACTTCCCGAAGTCGACCCGCGGCTACGCCCTGGAGGCGACCATCGGCCACGTGACGCTGATCGTCGATCGCCGTTCGCGCGAGCTCGTCGGCGCGGCGATCGCCTGTCCGGACGCATCGGCGGCGATCCACGAGTGCGTCCTCGCGATCAAGGCCCGCGTCAAGATCGACGTCCTGGCCGACACGATCCACGCCTTCCCCTCCACGTCGCGGATCCTCAACGGGATGTTCGCCGACGCGCTACGCGAGCTCGATCACACGTCCGCCGGTCACGCTTCGTAACCGACGGCGCCGTCGATCAGCACCAGCCGCGGACGGGCCGTGGCGAGGGCGCCGCCGGGCAGGACCGGTTCGGTGAGCGCCTCGATCGGCAGCACCACGAGGTCGGCTCGCTGGCCCGGGACCAATCGGCCGCGGTCGCGTTCGCCGGCGGTGACGGCGGGCGCGACGCAGGCGGAGCGGAGCGCCCGCTCCAGCGTCAAGGTTTCGTTCGGGCCGAAGGCCGGCGCGTCGGGCCCCCACGACGGGTCGCGGCGGGTCACGGCCATCGACAGGCCCGGCCACGGGTCGATCGGCTCGACCGGCGCGTCGGTCCCGAACGCGAGGATCGCGCCAGTGTCCGCGATCGACCGCCACGTGTAGCCGTTCGACTCGGCGCGATCGCCCCACAGCCGTCGCGCGGCCGCGGCGTCGGCGCGGAGGTGGATCGGCTGGACGGACGCCGCGATCCGGGACTTCGCGAAGCGCGGCCGATCGTCGGGGTGAAGCAGCTGGACATGCTCCAGCCTCGGCATGAGCGGGAGGCTGCCGCCGGCCGTGGGTTCGAGCGCGTCGAGCGCTGCCCGAACGCCCCAGTCGCCGATCGCGTGGATGATCGTCGCAATCCGGTGCCCATGGGCCTCGCGAGCCAGCTCGGCGAGCCGTTCCGGCGGCGTCAGAAAGACGCCCCGCTCCGTGCCTTCGGGAAGTGGCCTCCCCGCCTCCGCCTCGATCGGCTCGAGGAGCGCCGCCGTCCGCGACGCCAGCGTCCCGTCAGCGAACAGCTTCAACCAGCCGAACCTCGCCCGGTCGGCGCCCGGCCACAGCGGATCGCCGCTCTTCAGGCCGGCCCTGGCCGCGGCGCCGATCTGCTCCTCGCGGATGCAGGCATGGACGCGGATCGGCAGCTTGCCGCGCTCGTCGAGCGCCCGGAACGCACCGATTCCGGCGCCGAGGCCCTCCTGCAGCGACAGCGCGCCCGGGTCGTGGATGGCGACGACTCCGAGCGCCACGAGGTCCGCGCAGAGGTCTGCCACGAGCCGCTCGTAGCGTTCGGCGTCGGCGGGCGGGATGTGCCGCGTCACGAGCCGCGCCGCGGATTCGTGGAGGATGCCGGACGGATCGCCCGCGTCGTCGTGCCGGATCAGGCCGCCGTCAGGGTCCGGCGAATCACGATCGATCCCGGCCCCGCCGAGCGCGGCGCGGCTCACCCAGAGCGAGTGGTGATCGTGGGCCCAGATCGCGACGCGTCGCCCGGGAACGACCGATTCGAGGTCGTCGGCGGTCGGCCACCGCCCGAATCGGTCGGGGTCCCAGCCGTGGCCCTCGAGCCAGGCGGCGTCGTCCGGTAGTGCGTCCGCGCCTGTCCGGACGGCCGTGAGCGCGTCCGCGAGCGTGGGGACCTGCGACAGGTCGACCTTCTCGCGGGCGATCCCGCCTTCGGCGAGGTGCAGGTGCGCGTCGGTAAGGCCCGGGATCGCGACCTCGTCGGGATCGAGCTCGTAGCGACGGGTGAACGGATCGGCGCGCGTCTCCAGGTCAACCGCCGAACCCGCGAACGCGACCCGTCCGCCGGTGATCCCGACCGCCTCGACCCAGCCGAAGCCGCTCTCGCCGCCAAGCGTCGCGATCCGGCCGGTGACGAGTGCGTCGAGTGGCATGGGCTAGTCTCCGGTTCCGCTTGCCGCGGCGGCTGGCGCGGCGACCGGGTCCGCGAGGAGCGCGGCGAGCGCGCCATGATCCAAACCGGCGCCGATCCCGAGCGCCAGCGCGACCCGCGCCTTGGGCCCGCCGAGATGCCCGGTGAGCATCGCGCCTGCCCGGACCCATGTCGCGCCGCCACCCGGGAACGCGTAGTCGGCGCTCGCGGCGCCTGACGGCGAGCGTGTCGTCAACGCCACGGGCAGACGGTCCGCGATCGCCCGCTCGGCGGCCGCAAGCAGCGCCGCCGACGTGTTGCCGGCGCCGGTCGCGGCGACGACGAAGCCGTCGGCCCCGGCCGCCCCGGCCGCTCGCAGCGCGTCGATCTCGCTCCCGTCCATCGCCACGGTCGCCGTCACGAGGTGGACCCGCTCCGCGGCGCGCGTCGCCGCGACGTGGCGGCGAGGCCCGCGGTCGCGCTCGACGATGACCTGATCCCCGTCGACGCGGCCAATCGGGCCGAAGTTGAGGCTCTGGAACGTGTCGAACGACGAGGCGTGGGTCTTCGTGACGTCGTCCGCAGGCTCGATCGACCCGGCGAGGACGACAACGACGCCAGCGCCACGGAGCGAGGGCGCGACGGCTGCGGCCACGGCCCGCCGGATGTTCGCGGGTCCGTCGTAGTCCGGGCGGCTCGCGGCACGCATCGCACCCGTGACGACGATCGGAGCGTCCCCCGAGTGCAGGATGTCGTAGAAGAACGCGGTCTCCTCGATCGTGTCGGTTCCCTGCACGACGACGACGCCATCGACCGCGGGGTCCGAGGCGGCATCGCGGATCGTCGCCCAGAGATCGAACAACGCCGGGAACGTGAAGTGGCTGGCGGGCGTGCGTCCGCGATCGATCGGGACGACGTCGGCGAGCTCGTCCAGGCCGGGAACCTGGGCCAGGATGTCCGCCCCGGACAGCGTCGGCACGTTGCCGCCGGCGACCGGGTCGTGGCGCATGCTGATCGTCCCGCCGGTGAAGACGATCGCGACGCGGGCCACCTCAGCGTTCGGCCGTCGGCTCTGACGGCCGGTCGCCCGCGACCGCCTCGGACGCGTCGCCGATCCCGTCGCTGTCGGTATCGACCGCCGCGGCCTGCGCGGCTCCCGCAGCGCCGGCGACCGGCGCGGCGGCCGGCTCCGTGAGCTCGAAGCCGGGCTCGGCGTCGTCCTCGTCTTCGTCGTCGGCGTACGCGTCCTCTGGCAGCTCCGCGCCGAGCGCGCTCACGATCGGGTCACGACCGCGGGTCTCGGCGTGGACGGCCGTCTCGTACGGCTTGAGGCTGCCCCGAATCAGGATCGACGCAACGCCTGCCATCGAGACGAACACCGCCACGAGAATCAGCACTGCGGTCGTGCCGATCAGGTCGGCGATCGGCCCGACGACGAGGATCGGCAGGAAGCTGGCAACCGACACGAGCATGTTGAGGACGCCGAAGACGCGGCCGCGAACGTTCTCCGGCAGGTCCTCCTGAAGCTGCGTCTGGGACGGGATGGCCACGAACGCGTAGGCGATGCCGGCGAAGAACGCGAAGCCCACGACGAGCGACAGGATCGAGGTGACCGCCGAGATGTCCGGCAGGCTGCTCGTCGTCCGGGCGATGAAGCTGCTGATCTGTCCGGAGCCGGCAATCGCCGCCAGGAAGATGCCGAGCACGACGAGGCTCGCCTCGATGACGCGCCGACGCGGGACCAGCCGGCCGTAGGCGTTGAGGATCAGGATGCCCATGACGACGCCGATGCCGAGCGGCAGGACGACGACGACGAAGTCCTCCGGCTTGAGGCCGAGCGTCAGCTCCGCGAACGAGGGGCCGAGCACGCCGAGCACGCCAACGAGTGACGCGGTCGTCCCGAGATAGATCAGCGACCAGCGGATCTCGCGGTGGTCGCGGATGTACGCGAGACCCTCGCTGAGCTGGAGAAATACGGACCGCAGCGCGTCGGATTCGGACATCGCCTCGGCCGCTCGTGGCTTCGGTGGCGACGAGGGCAGCGTGATGCACAGGACCGCCGCGATGAAGTACGTGATCGCGACGACGACGATCAGCGCCGGCGCACCGGCGATCTTCACGACGAGCGGGCCGAGCAGCGCGAAGCCGAGGGCGAACGCCGCGTTCAGCGTCAGGGTGAAGATGCCGTTTGCCGCGAGGAGCTGCTTCCGGGGCACGACCTGGGGGATCATCCCGGCCTCGGCCGGACTGAAGAAAACGGTCACGGTCGAGATGAAGATGTTCAGGACGTAGATCCCGATCAGGTTGTCACCGACGAACCAGATCCCGAGGAACGCGAAGCCGCGCAGCAGGTTCGTCACGATCAGGACGACGCGCCGGTCCAGTCGGTCGACGAAGACGCCGGCGACCGCCGAGAACAGGACGGCCGGAACTAGGAACGTCAGGATCAGCGCGCTGACGGCGGACGTCGAGTTCGTCGACCCGGCGATGATGATCGTCAGGCCGAAGATCACCATGTTCCCGCCGATCTGGGTGAACGCCTGGGCGAGCCACAGGAACAGGAACGACCGGTTCTTGAAGACCGCCAGCGCGCCGCCTTCGGTGGGCGCCGACGGGCTCGGCGCGGGAGGGGCCAGCGTCACGAGGCGCCTCGGTGCGAGTCGCGCCCGGCGGGCGCGACAGCCGCGCTCAGCGCCGGGTCGCCGCGACTGACGAACGCGACGATTCGCCCCTCCAGCGCGCGTCGCTCGATCAGGACGTGACGGTCACAGCGGCGGCAGCGGAGCCCGATGTCGGCGCCGAGTCGGTCGATCAACCATTCGTCTCCCCCGCACGGGTGGGTCCGCCGGAGCCGGACGACGTCGCCGAGGAGCAGGCTGATCGGTGGGCGCTCGGTCATCCGCCCGAGCGTAGCAGAGGCACGTGACTCAGAGGCGGGGGTGGCCATCGTCGGGGACGAGGTCGCGATCCGTCGCCGGCAGTGTCATGCGGTCGGTCGGTTCGATGTCGAGTGCCGCGTTCGGGTTCGTCGCGGCGAGCTGGGCGACGATCCCGCCTGCCCGCGTGAGGGAGCCCGTCAACGACTCCTGGACGCCGATCGCGCGGATCGTGAACGGGTCGGCGAGCGGCGTGTCGTCGACGGAAAGATCGCCCGGCGTCCCGCCGATCACGGTGCCAGTGACGACGCGGACGTCGTCGATCGCAATCGCCTCGGCGCCGGCGTTCCGGAGCTCGTTGATGACGTCCTCGAGGTCCGGCGCACTGATCGGGCCGCGGACCGTGATGAGGATACCGTCGCCAGCGACCCGATCCAGGCCGGACCAGACACGGATCCGTTCGAGGTCGCCGCGGATCTCGGCGATCGACGCCGTGCCGCGTGTGCCGCCCACCTCCAGCGTGTCGAGCTGACGCTCGAGGCCCGCGATCTCGGCTCGGAGGCGGTCGTTGTCGGCGTTGAGGTTGCCGACGAGCAGCGTCAGGTCCTGTGCCGACAGCGTGGCCAGCCGGTCACCGCCGGACTGGGCCCGAATCTGGACGACGACGAGAAGCCCGAGCAGGAACGCGACCGCCGCGACGAGCAGCTGGCTGCGCGGCGCGCGAAGCGAGCGGGTCACGGCGCGGCCGGCGTCGGGCTGGGACTCGGGACCGCACGCGACTCGCGCAGTGTCAGGCTTCCGGCGAACGCCGGGACGGCGACGACCGGCGGCTCCGCGAACGCGATGTCGAGCCCGAACGTCCCGCGCCGGGTCTGGATGAAGTCGCGCCAGCCCTCGGACAGGCCGAGCTGGTCGAGGATGTCCGTTGGGCCGATCGCCCGGATTTCGTACGGCGGCGAGAGGTACGCCGAGTTGACGAGGATCGTGTGGCCGATATCGAGAACGCCGGTTGACACCGTGACCCGCTCGCCGTTGACCGAGATCGCCTCGGCGCCGGCGAGCCACAGCTCGGCGATGACGGTCCGGATGTCGCGCGCCGTGACGAGATAGTCCGATTCGTCCGCGCCCTCGGGGACCGGCAGCGAGGAGTCCTTGAGCTGGAACACGATCCCGGTCCCTTCGAGCGGAATGAGGCCGGCGGCGATGCGCGCCTCCTCGAGCTCCGAGTTGAGCTCGCGGACGATCTGCGTGGTCCCCACCCCCTGCTCTTCCAGCTTGGCGATCGCTTCGCGCAGCTCAGTGACGCGGCGACGCAGGTCATCCTGCTGGCGCTGGAGCTCCGTCGCCGTCTCGACGAGCGGCGTCCGCTCCTGGGTCGTGTACCGGATTCGCGGACCCTGGGCGGAGAGCTGGGCCGCAATGAGGAACCCGAGAGCGAGGAGCGCGATCCCGAGCGTGACCTGCCAGGTCGGAATCGCCCGCAGTCTGCGGACGACGGTCGTCATGGCTCCGGCGGCGTGGGTGGGGGTTGTCCGGCGCCGGACGCGGGGTCCGGCGGCACGTCCGCGACCGGGTCGGCGAGCGGCGCAGGACCGGCTTCGGCGGCGCTTGGGCCGGCCCAAGGCGATCCCGACGGCGACGGCGACGGCGGGGCATCGTCCGCGGCGACCTCCGGATCGGCTGGCAGGCTGAACCCGGGGTTCGCCGCGGCGACATGTTGCGCGTCGCGCGTCGAGTCGTACCCCGCCGCGGCCGTCGCACGAGCGGCGGCAAGGTCCCGCGCGGCTCGCTGTTGGCGGCTCCGCATGAGCGCCACGGACCCGATGACGATGGCCACGATGATCGCGCCGGCGGCCAGCCACGGAAGGACGCCGGCCGGCTCGGCCTGATCGATCGGCGAGTTCGTCCGAGGCGTCGCAGCGGGTGGCGGTGCGCCGGTAGCTCCAGGCTGGATCGTCGCGTTCGGCGCGGCACCGGACCAGCCTTCGGGCAGCGGGCCGCCGGGCGCCGGCTGCGGACCGTGTCGAACCGGGGCGGCGGCGCCCAGGCCGTCCAGCCACGATCGCTCGAACCCGCCGAAGTCGACGCCGAGCGCGGCGCTGAACGCCTCGTCGTCACTGACCCCGTCGGCGTACGAACGGATCAAGCCGATGAGCGCGTCGCGGCCATGGTCGGCGACGATGTCGTCGACGGCGGAGACGCTTTCGGCGTAGGCGAGGAAGAACCGGTCTCGCGTCGTCGGGAACGCGCCGACCAGCCCCTCGAGGGGCATGATCGTTCCGTCGCGGGCGGCGTTGTCGACCAGCGACCGGTCGCCCGACGTCAGGCCCTCGGACAGGTAGACCGCGAGCCCCTCGTTCAGCCAGTGCGGCGGGTCGTGATACGGGTTGTCGGTCGCGGTGTCGAACACGAGGTGGGTCAGCTCGTGCGGCACGACCACGTTGACCCAGTTGTCGTTGATCTCGCCCGGCGTGATCAGCGCGAAGAGCGTCCGGATGTCGGCGTGGGCCTCGCCACCGACGTTCTCGCGGGTCGCGGGGCCGAGCGCGTCGTAGAACTTGTCCTGGTCGGCGTAGATGAAGAAATCGATCGGCTCCGTCTCGGTCACGCCGAGCAGCTGCGAGACCTCGGCCACGGCGTCGTCGCCGATCGTCAGTGCCCGCCGGCCGAAGTCGTCGCTGCCGTCGTACCAGTGAACCCGAACGACGTCGCCCTCGAGCGTTCGCCAGTCGACACGGCTGTCGCTGTACGTCTCGCTGATCTCGGGCCCGACCCACGCCTTGCCATTCGCGTCGACGACCCGCCACTGGGCCGTGAACGTCGTGTTCGGAACGATGTGGCCGTCGGCGAGCTCGAGCGCGAAGTGGAGCGTCTGGTCGCCGGCGCGGGTCGGGGGATCGACGTCGATGACGCCGGGCCCCACGCTCGATGGCGTTCGCAGCAACAACTCGACGCGGTCCGGCGCGGAGGAGAGGTCGACCGGCTGCTCGAACTGCACGGACTGGCCATACGTCGAATCCGCGCTGGGCTTTCCGAACGTGACGGGGTCCGCGGCGGCAACAGGCGACGCCCAGACGAGCGCGAGAGCGACCACCGCGGTCGCCGCGACGAGGCGCCCGGACCGCGTCACTGCTGCCACGCGAGGCCCGCCATCCGGGTGATGCCGAGCCCGTTCTCCTGGGCCCCGAGCAAACCCGTGCGGGCGAGCTTCCACTCGAGGTCGTACGAGAGCGGGATGACCGGCGCCTCGTCCCGAATCACGCTCTCCGCCCGGTCGAACGCCGCGCGGACCTCGTTCGGATCGGCCGTCGCGAGCGCGTCCGAGATCGCGCCGTCGAACTCGGCGTTGCTCCACCGGCCGTAGTTGTTCGATGCGCCCGTCCCGAGCAGGATCCCGAGGAAATCGTTGGGATGCGGATAGTCGGCGACCCAGCCCATCGACCACATGTGGGGCGGGTCGACAGAAAGGCGCCCGAAGTAGTCGCCGTTGTCGACCTCGTAGTGGAGGTCGATCCCGAGCTCGCGCCTGATCTCCGCGAGGACCGCGGCGTCATACGGCGAGCCGAACGTCATGAACGTCGTCTCCGGGAAGCCCTCGCCGTTCGGATAGCCCGCCTCAGCGAGAAGAGCCCTCGCGCCGTCCGGGTCATGCTCGGGAAGGAAGTCCTCGTCGCTCCGGCCCGGGATCCCGGTCGGGACCATGCCCGTCGCCACCGACGACGTCGGGCCCGCGACGAGCGACACGAGACGCCGCCAGTCGACGGCCTTCGCGAACGCCTGCCGGACGCGGACGTCGTCGAACGGCGGCCGCGTAGTATCGAACCCGTAGTAGTTGACCGACAGCGACGTCCCCTCGCGCAACTGTGGCCCGAGCGTCTCGTCGTAGCCGATCCACGTCGCGTCGAACGGGAAGACGTTCGTGAGGTCGAGATCGCCGTCCTCGAACGCCTGGACCGGGCTGCGGCCACCGATGTTGTGAACAAGCTCGATCGTCCTGATCGAGGGCGGCCCGGCCCAGTAGTGGTCGTTCGCGACGATCGTCGTCTTGTCGTCGGTGACCGTCTGGAGCATGTAGGCGCCGCTCCCGACGAAGCCGCTCGGCTCGAGCGCCGCCGGATCCTCACCGACGCCGGGAGGGACGACCGCGAACGTCGGGCTGGCGACGATCGATGGGAAGTCGGCGGCCGGTCGCGTCAGTCGGATTTCGACATCGAGACCGTCGGCCTTCAGGCCGACGGAGCTGGGGTCGGTGTTCTCGCCGCGCGCATACGCGAGCGCACCCTCGACGTCTCCGAAGAGCGAGACGAGCGGCGAGGGAGCGTTTGGGTCGACGACCCGGAGCCAGCTCCGGACGACGTCGTCGCCCGTGATCGGCGAGCCGTCCGAGAACGTCAGGTTCGGCCGGAGGTGAAAGACGACGCGCCGCCCGTCATCGAGCAGGTCCCACGACTCCGCGAGGGCCGGGCGGACGTTGAGCTGGGGGTCGAATGCGGTGAGGCCCTCGAACAGCTGAGCGGAGACCGCGGCACTGCCGATGTCGCCCTGGGCTGCGGGGTCGAGGGTCGCGGCTGCGCCGATGAGAATCCGGACGTCGTCGGGCGGGGCGGCGCTGGCGGGTGCGGCGCCCGCGACCCCGCGCCAGACGGCGACGGATGCCACGATGAGGACCGCCCCCGCGACCCCCGCGATGCGCCTCGCTGCTCCTCGCCGGCTCGCCGACGTCGGTTTGGTCAGGATCGCGCCCACGGCGCCTGTGCCCACCACGCGGCCGTTCGAGTGAGGTCGGGACGCCGCTCGGGGGCGTCGGCGCCGGCCGGCTCGTCGAGGGTGCGCTCGATCGGCACGGGCAGCCGCGTGCGGACGGTGTAGGCGTAGCCATCCGCGGAAAACCCGGCCAGGAGCGCGACGATGCAGACCCAACGGCGCATGGCGGGAGTATATGTTCCGAGCCGGTCCGGACCGCGCTGGACGCTTCGCCGACCGACCGAGTGCTACCCCGCAAATGTTCGCTCACTCCGAACAGAAACCGCCCGAACGGGCCGGATTCGGCGGCCGGACACAGGAATCGAACGCTGATCCCTGCACCTGTTCGCTCACACCTAACAACGGTCGCGATTCCAGCTCTCAGGGCCGAATCCTGTTCGGTCACACCGAACATCTGCAGAGAGATGGCTGGGGCGCGGTGCGTCGCGCAAGCATCGCGAGCCGCCATGCCGCCATCGCCTAGGCACCTCACGGCGCCAGCCGACGGGCAGCAAGAGAGGCCTCGCGTCACCACACCGCCGGGGGAACGATGTCATTGGGCGAGGCCTCTGCCACCAACTAACGAGCCACGCGCGAAATCGTTAGGCCGTCAACGAAGTTTCATCCAAACGCAGTACGCGGACTACGATTCCCGTCGTGACGCTCCGCCTTCGCAACACGCTGACCCGAACCGTCGAGCCGGTCGAGCCGAGCGACGGACGCCGCCTTCGGATGTACTCCTGCGGCCCGACCGTCTACCGCTACGCCCATGTCGGCAACCTCCGGACCTTCCTCCTTGCGGACCTCATCCGGCGGTCGGTTCTCTACCACGGCATCGACGTCTTCCAGGTCCAGAACATCACCGACGTCGGCCACCTCCGTGACGAGCGCTTCGATCGCGGTGAGGACCGGATGCTCGTCGCCGCGGGTCTCGAGCACAAGACGACCCAGGAGATCGCCGACGCGTACGAGGCCGCGTTCCACGCGGACGCCGCGCTGCTCAACCTGCTCCCCGCCCACGTCTTTCCCCGGGCGACCGACCACATCCCGGAGATGCTCGACCTCGGGGAGCTGCTCGTCGACAAGGGTCACGCCTACGTCAGCGACCAGGGGAACGTCTACTACGACACCGCGTCGTTCGAGGACTACGGCCGTCTCTCCGGGAACACGCTCGATGCGCTCCGCGCCGGTCACCGCGGCGAGGTCGAGTCCGACAAGCGCGACCCGGCCGACTTCGCGCTCTGGAAGGCCGCCGGCGAGGGCCGCCTGCTGAAGTGGCCCACGAAGCGCTGGGGCGAGGGCTACCCCGGCTGGCACCTCGAATGCTCGGCGATGGCGCTCAAGCATCTCGGGCCGCGGTTCGACGTCCACACCGGCGGCATCGACAACGTCTTTCCCCACCACGAGGACGAGATCGCCCAGTCGGCGCCCGTCGTCGGCGGACCGCCGGCGCGTGTCTGGGTCCACGGGGAGTTCCTCCAGGTCGGCGGCCAGAAGATGGCCAAGTCGGCCGGCAACATCGACCGGATCGCGGACGTGGCCGATCGCGGCGTCGACCCTCTCGCGTTCCGCTACCTCGCCCTGACCTCGCGCTATCGCCACAAGCTCGAGTACACGCCGGACTCGCTTGCGGCCGCCGCGGCCGGCCTCGACTCGCTCCGCGAGCGGCTCCGGAGCCTCGGTCCGCCACCAGGCGACGGACCCTGGCAGGCTCCCCAGCCGCTCCTCGCCGGCGAGGCGCCGGCGAGGCCGAAGGGCACGCGCAGCGGCGTCGCCGGCCACGGGTCCGACGTCGAGGTCACGCTGACGAATCGTGCCCACCAACCGGACGTCCCGCTCTCCGCCGCGGGGCGAGCGCTCCACGATCGCTTCGCCGATGCGCTCGACGACGACCTCGACGTGCCGACCGCCCTCGCCGCCATCCGCGAGGCGGTCCGCGCGCCGATCGCGGACGACGAGCGACGGTGGCTGGTGCTCGACGCCGACTTCGTCCTCGGACTCGACCTCCACGAGGTGTGGACAGACGCCGGCAGTGATGGCGACGGGATGCTTCCAGCCGAGATCGTCGCGATCCTCGAGCAGCGAACTGCCGCCCGAAACGACCGCGACTTCACGAGGGCGGACGAGCTTCGGGGCACGCTTGCCGAACTCGGCTGGGACGTCGTCGACGGCGCGGAGGGTTCGACCGTCCGCCGCCGCTTGCGTTTGAACCCCGCGCGAGACGCGGCGAAGCCGACGACCCGAAGGTCATCGGCTTCGAAGTGAGGCCAGGATCAACGACCCGGCGAGGGATCGGTCACGTTACGACCGGCGAGTCGTCGAACGCACCGGTCGGCGCGGGCAGTCAACCCGCGGGGTGGCGATGGAGCTCAGGCGGCCTGAACGAGCGAGCGGACCGCCGCCTCGACGCGAGCCTCGGGCTCGCCGGACTTCGCCGAGATCGTCGTGATCAACTTGTCCGGGTCGCTGCGAACGGCATCGAGGTCCTGATCGGAGACGCCGCTGAAGCGCTGCTTCAACTGCGGCTTGATCTGCTGGAACCTGGTCTGAAGCTGCTGCCGGGTCTGCGGATCGAGCATGAGAGCAACCTCCTTCTGCTCTGACCGCTCGCCCGGGACGCATCTCCCGACCTCACGTCCATCCATGAAACCATGGCGGCCGTCAGCGTCGGCTAACGCCCGACCTGCCTGGGATTCAGCCGCATGACATCGGCATAACAGCGCTCGACGCCACGCGAAATCAGCGCCCGGCGAGGTCGCGGCGCGAGCCGAATCGGTCGATGATCCGGTAGAAGTTCCGCTTGCTGAGTCGATCGCGCTCGTCGTCGGGCAGGCTCGTCCAGCCGCGGTGCTCGTGGCGCTCCGCGGGCAGCTCGACCGCGACCGCGCGCCGGGGCCGCGCGTCTTCTTCTCCGTCCGCCCGGCCCTCCTCGCGAAGCGCGAGGCTCCACCAGATGTCGAGGTTGCGATAGAACCGGAACCGCTCGTCGAGCGGACCGCGTGCGGCGCCGTCCGAGCGACGGAACGCGAGCGCGTAGCCCTCGATCGCGGTCACGTCGCCGGGCGGGGCATCCGTGAATCGCCG
Source organism: Candidatus Limnocylindrales bacterium (assembly GCA_036274475.1). GTDB lineage: Bacteria > Chloroflexota > Limnocylindria > Limnocylindrales > CSP1-4 > CF-46. The sequence continues at coordinate 13,469 of DASUFO010000059.1, read as the reverse complement.
GAGGTCGTCGCTCACGATCCCCCACCCGCCCGCAACGCCGACGGTCGGCTCGTCGAGCGCCCGGACGAGTGGCGTGACGATGTCGCCGCGCGGCTCGACGCTGGTGTCGAGGACGATGACCACGGGCCCGCTGGCCCGACGCAGCCCGATGTTCAGCGCGGCTCCCTGGCCGAGCCGCTCGGACGTTCGGACGACCTCGACACCGGGGCGCGCGGCGACAGCGGTCAGCGCGGCGTCCTGCTCGGGCGAGGGTCCGTCGGCCACGACGACCGTCGTCACGTCGTTCGGCGACGTCGCCGCGAGCGCGTCGAGCGCCCGTTCGAGGTCCGCGGGCCAGTCGGTTGCGACGATGACCACCGTCGCGAATCCGGTCGACGGCTCGGACAGCCGCGAGGGCACGGCGGCGGACGAACCGTAGCGGACCTCGCCGCCCTCATCGAGCGTCGGTGGCGCCGCCGGCGACAGCTCGAAGTTTGTGCCCCGATCGACGACGCGCCAGCCGGCCGCCTCGATCTCGCCGCGGAGCCGGTCGGCCTCGGTCCAGTCCCGCTCGGCCCGGGCCCGCGACCGGGCGTGCGCTGCGGCGAGCACCTCGTCCGGGATTCGCTGGCGGCTCACCGTGCGAGGATAGCCCGGCTCCGGCGACCGGCGCCGATCGGACTACCATGAGCCCACTGCCCCGCCGACGAACCGGAGAGACCCCGTGACCGATACCGTCGATGCCCTCGCCGCCGACTACCAGGAAACCCGACTGCGGACCTTCCCGACGTGGGCCCACATGATCGGCGACTACCGCTACGTCGACAGCTACGAGCAGGCGAGTCGGGACGCCGAGGACGCCCAGATCGCCGAAGCCCGGGCGTTCGTCGAGCGGGCAAACGCGATCGCCGCCGAGGGCCTGTCCGCGGACGAGCGAATCACCCGCGAGATGGTCGCCTGGGACGCGACGGCTCGGGCCGACATGGTCGAGGCGAGGCTCGACGAGTTCGGCGCGGATCCGATCTTCGGCAGCCAGGCCAGCCTCCCGGTCCGGATCCCGAAGCTGACGATCCCCGACCCCGACATCGCCGAAGGGTTCCTCGGCAAGTACCGCGACATCGCAACGTACTTCCACGACCTGGCCGGACGGCACCGCGAAGGCGTCGCGAACGGTCGAACGCCGGCCGACTTCGCCGTCCGCCAGACCGTCGAGCAGATCGACCGCTGGCTGGCGGGCCCGATCGCTGACGACCCGCTGCTCCACACCGCAGAGCCGCGCGGGGTCGAAGACCCCGACGAGTGGCGTGGCCGCCTCGCCGCGATCGTCGAACGCGACGTCCGGCCGGCGATGGCCGACTATCGCGACACGCTTCGCGACGAGGTTCAGCCGCACGCCCGCCCGAACGACAAGCCCGGCCTCTGCTGGGTGGCCGGCGGCGACGAGGCGTACGCCGCCGCGATCCGCTACTACACGACGGTCTCGCTGAGTGCCCAGGAGATCCACGACATCGGCCTCGCCCAGGTCGAGTCGCTCGCCCGCGAGTACCGCGCGCTCGGCCCGGACGTCGTCGGAACGAACGACCTGCCGAAGATCTTCGCGGCACTCCGCGACGATTCCTCGCTCCACCACCACGACCCCGACGAGATCGTCACCGCCTCGAAGACCGCGATGGCGAAGGCCCGCGCGGCGATGGGCGAATGGTTCGGGATCCTGCCCAAGGCCGACTGCGACGTCGAGGCGACGACGAACGGCGCCATCGCCTACTACTTCCCGCCGGCGAAGGATGGCTCCCGGGGCGGCGTCTTCTTCATGAACGTCGCCGATCCGACCGGCTGGGGCCGCTACGACATCGAGTCGACCTCGTACCACGAGGGCATCCCCGGCCACCATCTCCAGATCGCGATCGCGACGGAGCTGGAGGGCCTTCCCGAGTTCCGAAAGCGGGCGTTCATTGCTGCGTACGGCGAAGGCTGGGGCCTCTACACCGAACGGCTGGCCGACGAGATGGGCCTCTATTCCAGCCCGGTCGACCGGATGGGCATGCTCTCCGCCGATTCGATGCGGGCCTGCCGGCTGGTCGTCGATACCGGGATGCACGCGCTCGGCTGGAGCCGCCGCCAGGCGATCGACTACATGCTCGCGAACTCGCCCATGCGCGAAGGTCACGTGACGGCCGAGATCGATCGCTACGCCGTGACCCCGGGTCAGGCACTCGCGTACATGATCGGCCGGCTCGAGATCCAGCGGATTCGGCGCGAGGCCGAGGCGGCCCTCGGCGATCGGTTCCGGATCAAGGAGTTCCACGACGCCGTCCTTGGCGCCGGGCCGATGCCCCTGCCGATCCTGGCCCGTCGCGTCGAGGAGTGGGTCTCCGCCGCTGCGTAGGGTTCGGCGATGAGGGAGCCGGCGCTCCGATGGATCGTCGCGGCCGCGGCGATCGTCGCGCTCGCCTCGGGCTGCTCCAACGCCACGCTCCCACCGCCGCTCGAGGGCGGTTCGCCGGTCGCACCCACGCCGACGGGCGCATCGGCCGGGCCTCCGGCTTCGCCGGGTAGAGGCAGCGCGGCGCCTGCGTCGCTCCCGGCGGGCTTCTCGCCCGAGCAGGGGCGGCTGCTCGCCTCCATCCGGGAGGATGCGCGCGTCGGTTGCGCGCCGCGGACCGAGAACCTCCCCGACAAGGCGACGGCAGGCGTCGAGTGCACGGTCGGATCGGAGCTCGTCGATCGCGTCGGGGTGTACGCATTCGCGACGCCAGCGGACGCCCTCGCGGCCTACATCGCGCGGATGGCGAGCTACGGCGTGGCGCTCCGAAGCGGCGATTGCCTGGCCGGCACGGCCGGTGATGGGGCCTGGACGCCCGGCGATGGACCGACCGAAGGAGGCGACCAGCCGAACCGGACTGGCTGCTTCATCGACGAGAACGGCCACGCCAACATCCGCGTGCTCTGCAGCCTCGAAGTCGGTGGCCAGGAGATCGGCCGGTACATCGGCGTGCTCGGGGCTTCGACGCAGATTCGGCCGCTGCTCGACTGGACGGCAACGTACGCAGAGGGCGTGGACGTGCCCGTTCCATCACCGCCGGGGATCTGCCTCGCCGGCTGATCGCCAAGGCCGTCCTGAGGTAGAGGTGGCGCGCGTCGGGTGCTCCGGGTCCTGCCGCGACAGCGCCAACTGGAACACAGGTTCCTGCGCTGGTGCGGCGAGCGATCCAGGATCGAGTGGTGATCGCCACCGCCGGGGCGCCCGTTCGGCACGAGCACGAGCCGGGACCGCCCTGCTCGACCCCACCAGCCTGGGACACGGCAGCCATCGCGTCGCTGCGTGCGCGCGAGTACGCCCGGCTCGATGCGAACGACGAGGCGTACCTCGACTACACCGGCGGTGGCGTCTCCGCCGCGTCGCAGCTCCGCGACCACCTGGAGCTGCTGGGTCGCGACGTCCTCGGGAATCCTCACTCGGAGCACCCGGCATCGCTCGCGGCGACCGAGCTGGCGGACCGCACCCGGGCGGCGATCCTGCGGTTCGTCCGGGCCTCGCCCGACGAGTACGCCGTCGTCTTCACGGCGAACGCCAGCGCCGCGCTGAAGCTCGTCGGCGAGGCCTATCCGTTCGGCGAGCGCCGCCGGCTGCTGCTCACCGCCGACAACCACAATTCCGTCAACGGCATCCGCGAGTTCGCCCGCGCCCGGGGCGCCGCTGTCGACTACGTGCCCCTCCTGGTCCCCTCACTTCGGATCGCCAGCCGCAACGTCGTGTCGGCACTCGAAGCCGGTCCGGCGCACGAGGCCGGCCTGTTCGCCTTCCCCGCCCAATCCAACTACAGCGGAGTCCGGCATCCGCTCGGCTGGATCGGAGTGGCCCAGGCATCAGGCTGGGACGTCCTGCTCGATGCGGCCGCCTACATCCCGACCCAGCGGCTCGATCTCTCCCGCTGGCACCCGGAGTTCGTTGCGGTGTCCTGGTACAAGGCGCTGGGCTACCCCACGGGAATCGGGTCCCTGATCGTCCGCCACGAGGCACTCGCCAGGCTTCGGCGGCCGTGGTTCGCCGGCGGGACGATCGGTGTCGTGTCGGTCGCGGAGCCGCGCCACACGCTTGCGCCGGGGGTCACCGGCTTCGAGGACGGCACGATCGACTACCTCGGAATCCCGGCCATCGAGATCGGCCTGCGCTACCTCGAGACCATCGGGATCGAGACGATCGGCGAACGCGTCCAGCACCTGACCGGGCGCATGCTCGAGGGTCTCGCCGGGCTCCGGCACCCGAATGGGGCGCCCCGAGTCCGGGTCTACGGCCCGCTCGAGACTCGCGACCGGGGCGGGACGATCGCGTTCAACGTCCTCGCCCCGGACGGGGCGATCGCGGACTTCCGGGCCGTCGTTGCCCACGCGGGCAGCCGCCGTGTCTCGGTTCGCGGCGGGTGCTTCTGCAACCCGGGAGCGAGCGAGGCCGCTCGCGGGATCACCGCGGACGAGATGCGGGCGATGTTCGGGCTCAACGGAAGCGCCACAGGCGATGACCTTCGGCGCATCTTCGGCCCGAAGGCCCTCGGCGCGGTTCGGGCGTCCGTCGGGATCGCCTCGAACGAGCGGGACGTGGAGCGTCTGCTCGAGGCGATCGAGACGTTCCCGGCGGCGCTGTAGCCGCCACTCCTCGCGTCGCCGTGAACCTCAGGCTTGCCGGCTGGGCTCCCAGCCCGGAATTGGCGTGCGAAGGCCCGCTTCAAGGACTCCTGCGGAAGTCGGGCTGGGTTGCCAGCCCAGCAGACTCGCCGACCCGTGGTCTCGGGCGCCGCATCGGGCCCGGATTGCTGGCTGGCAACCCAGTCTCAGCGTTGCCATGTCCTCGCGACGCAGCCGGCCGCCACGACCTGACTGACAGTCCGCGTTTCGCGGTCCATGGCGCCGTACCCGCCGTTTCGTCGCTGAATCCGGACTCACGATCCGGATCGCCAGCGGTAGAGGGCCCGGCGCCGGCGTTCACCCCAGAATCGTGACCCACAGTCCGAACTAGTCGCCTTCGGGCAGCCCCTCGACCGGAAAGACGACCTGGCCCCTGCCGATCCTGACGAGCACCGCCTCCATGCCGGTCGGCGAGGCACTCCCCTCGCGGTGCGCCGTGTGGCGCGGGACGACGACGAACGATCCCGGACCTGCGTCGTGCGAGTGAACGGCGCCGTCCTCGAACGTGTCGAGGCGGGCCCGACCAGAGAGGACGTAGATATACGTCTCGTAGTCGCCGTGGTGATGCCAGCCGCTGATCGTGTTCGGCTCGGTCGTCACCGTGCCCAGCCAGGCGCCTTCTTCCGCAAGCGCCTCGAGCCGGTGCATGCCGGGCGTCGACGGCCCATCCGGGACGCGCCGAGCGTCGGCCCGAAACACCCGGACACGCCTCTCGTCGCTCACTCGGCCGGAAGGACCCCCACGTTCAGCCATCGGTCGCCCGTCGCCCGGCGCATGACGAATGTGAGGGAGAACGGCGCCTCGCGCGTCGAGGTGATGGTGCCCGCGGCGTCGTAGATTTCCTCGGTCATCGTGCCGTGCGCGTCGAGCCCGAGGCTTAGCCCCGTCTGCACGCCGAACGGCTCGATCAGCCGCATGTCGAGCGCATCGAAGTGGTAGTGGCTGATCGTGACGTCGCCGCCGGCGGCCGCGTCCTCGAGCCGACGGCGCATCTCGGTCAGCCGGTCGCCGTGGTCGACCGCGGGCAGGATCGACGGGTCGCGCCGAAGCAGCGCCTGGTTCTCGAGCTCGAGGTTCTCGGCGAGCGTCAGGACGATCTCCTGCGCGCCGGGCCCGGCGATCGAGTGATCCCAGTCGGCCACGCCCTGGTCGACGGTGATCGGCGGGAACGTCGACGGGTCGACCTGGTGGGGCACGCGGTCGAGGACCTCGGCGGTATTCGCCGGTGTCGTGCCGCGCGCCGGCGTCCCGGCGACGACGATCCCGGCACCCAGCACGAGCAGCGCCACGACGAGCAGCCCGACCCGCGCCGCACGGGGTACCAAACCACTCCCCTCCCCGCCGACGACGACGCGCGCCGCGAACCGCCGCAGGTCGTCCGCAGCCGTGCGCGGCTCCGGCAGGACGCGGTCGAGCAGCGGCCGAGCCGCACACACGATCACGAGGCTCGACAGGAGCCCGACCTTCGTTCCCCACTCGTCGACCTGGGGCGCCATCAGCAGCACGCTGAAAATCGCGACGAGGAACGCGAACACGACCCGCCCAACCCGCCCGGCGGGCGTCGTCTTCGGGTCGGTGATCATGAAGAACAGGAAGATGAGGACCTCGGGCGAGGTCACGATCACCCGCCAGAAGTCCGTCCCGCAGACGGGCGTGAACGACCAGTTCGCCGTCATGCAGTGACCGGACCCGGCGAGGATGCCAACGCCGATCGTCAGCGCGATCCAGTACGTCGCCGCGAGCTCGAGCAGCTTCAGGCGACGGGTGATCAGCAGGCCGCCACCGATGATGACGGCGTAGGCCACGATCATCCACGCGTTCGTCAACGGCGCCCACCAGAAGTCGAGCGGCTCGACGCGCGTGACGCCGAGCACCAGGAAGGCGACCACCAGCCCGATGTTCGAGGGGTTGAAGACGTGCGTGCCGCGGTACTTGATGACGTATTTCGTGAGCAGGGAGAACGCCGACACCCCGGCGAAGACCCACCAGGCGTCGGTGTTCCATGGCTGGTCAGCCGGCGTGCCCACGACGCGCAGGATCAGGGCGACGCCGCTGCCGGTGAGCATCGCGCTCGCCGGCCAGACGAACGCCCGCGCTGTCCTGAACGTCAGGGCCACCTCGATCAGCGCGCTGGCGAGGATCGCTGCGAGGATCTGGGGAACGCTGGCGTTGAAATGCAGCCCGACCTGGCCGAGAACGTGGATCGTGATGATCACCGACGCCACGTGGAGACGGGGGTCGCGGATGTTCGGCAGGATCAGCGGGTAGCTGGTCCCACCGAAGGTCAGGGCGCGGGCGGTCACGGGATCGTCCGGGCGTCGGTCACGTCACATCCATCCTCCGGCGCGTCCACCTCGGCGCGCCGCGCGGCACATCGTATCCGGCCGGGCCGGCGTTCGCGGACGAGCCCCGAGCGCGCACGCCATATGCGATGCTCACAGTCCTGCCCGGGGTCGACGACGAGGGATGACGATGCCGGCAGATTCTGACGTTCCGTACTGGTCCGAGATGGGCGAGGCGCTCGCCTTTCGTGACATCTTCGAGGCGGCTGCGGCATTGCCGGATGACGCCGTGGGCCCGATCACCAGCCGGCCAGGCGGTGCCGTGGCGTTCGCGTTCACGAAGCTCGACATCGGCTTCTTCAACCGCGTGATCGGCGTCGGCGTCGCGCGACCGGTGGTGGCGAGCGACGTCGACGAGGTCGTCGCGTTCTACGACGGTGCCGGGCGGTCCGTGTCGGTTGCCCAGATCGCCCCGCATGCGCAGCCCGAGGTCGTCGGCTGGTTCGAGGGCCGCGGCTACAGGAAGAGCCGCCGCTGGGTCAAGATGTGGCACTCGCTGGCGCACCTGCCGGACGCGACGACCGATCTCCGGATCGAGCGGGTCGGACCGGAATGGGCCGACGACTTCGGCCGGTTGTCGGTCGCCGAGGCCTACGGCTTTCCGGATGTAGTCGGCCGCGCGGCCGGCGCGGTGGTTGGCGCTCCAGGCTGGCACGCGTACATGGGCTTCGATGGAGAGGTGCCGGTGTCGACGTCCGCGATGCGGATCGAGGACGGCGTGGCCTGGTTCGGCTTCGGCGCGACGTCGGAGAGCCATCGCGGCCGCGGTGGCCAGTCGGCGATGTTCGCCCGCCGTCTTCGGGACGCCCGGGAGGCGGGCTGCCGGTTCGCGGTCGTCGAGACCGGCAAGGAGACGCCGGAGGAGCCGAATCCGAGCTACCGAAACATGGTTCGATCGGGGTTCCAGCTTGCCTACTTCCGGGACAACTGGGTCCGGCAGGTCCCAGCCGCCGACTGACCACGCGCCGATCCGCACCGTGCAACGCGAATGCTGCCGGGTCCTGTCACGATCACGGTTCACGATCGCCTGAGCCCGATCCGAAACTGCCCGATGCGGAGGTCCCCGATGGCGAGCGCACCGATCATCCTCGTGCCCGGTTTCTGGCTGGGCGCCTGGGCCTGGGACGAGGTCGCGGAGAGACTCCGCAAGGCCGGCCACGACGTCACCGCGCTGACGTTGCCCGGCCTCGAATCCGCCGACACCGATCGCTCCTCGATCACGTTCGACGACCACGTCGAGGCGATCGTCGACGCGGTCGAGGCGGCGCCGGCACCGGTCGTCCTCGCCGTCCACAGCGCGACAGGGTTCTCAGGCTACGTGGCAAGCGACCGCGTCGCCGACAAGATCGCGGCGATGGTCTACGTGGACACGGCCCCGGGCATCCCGCCGCTCGATCCCTCGTTCACGGACGTCGAGAAGCCGCTCGTGTGGGCCGAAATCGAAGCGGAAGAGAACCTCGACGGCCTCACCGAGGAGCAGAAGGAGACGTTCCGCCGGCGCGGCGTGCCGGTTCCCGGCGGCGTGGTCCGCGGATCCGCCGAGTTGACGAACGATGCTCGCCGGGACATTCCGTCCACGCTGATCGCGACCGGGTTCTCCTCGGACGACTACAAGAAGGGCGCGGCCGAGCATCCGGAATGGACGTGGCTCGCGGGGATCCCCGAGCTGCGCAACGCGACCTGGATCGACCTGCCAACGAGCCACTGGCCGATGTGGTCGAAACCCGACGACATCGCCCGGATCATCGGCGACGTCGCGAACGATGCGGGGAACGGTCGATGACGGCGAAGACGACGACCGACGGCATCTCGCCGAACGCCTTCGAGGATGCCGGCGGCACCGAGGACTGGCGGGTCATCGGCGACGGCGGGACGACGTTCGTTCCGACGGGGTCGCTCGCCGAGAGCGCCCGGCTCGTGGCCGCGATCGCCGACCTCGAGGGCATCGCGGACCATCCTCCGGACGTGGACATCCGGGCCGACGGCGTGACCGTTCGGCTGCTTACCTACGCCGACGACTACTACGGGATGAGCCAGCGCGACGTCGAAGCGGCGCGGCAGATCTCGGCGGCGGCGCGGGGCCTTGGCCTCGAACCGGATCCATCGGTCGTCCACAGCCTGCTCGTCATTCCGGGAACACCAACGGCCATCTCCGAGATCGTTCCGTTCTGGCGGGCGCTGCTCGGCTACGAGCCGCGCCGCGACAGCCCCGAGGAGGACCTCGTCGATCCGGGGAACCGGCTGCCGGGCTTCTGGTTCGAGCACATGAACGAGGCGCGAGGCGACGGCGGCGGGGCGATCCACATCGCGATCTGGCTGCCGTTCGAGCAGGCCGAGGCGCGGGTCCAGGCAGCCCTCGCGGCGGGCGGTCGCATGGTCCGCGACGAGCACGCCCCGAACTGGTGGACGCTGGCCGACGCGGCCGGCAACGAGGCCGACATCTCGACGGTCAGGCACCGCGACTGATCGTCAAGCTCGCCGCTGACCGCCAACCCGATGCTGGCGCGCTCCCGGCGATCGAGCCGAAAGAAGCATCGGGGCCGGTGATCCCGGCCCCGATGTCGCTGCTTGACGGTGGCTCCGGTCCCGAACCCGATCAGTAGACTGCCACGCCGTACGTCTGGAGCGCCGGGATGACCGGCTGGAAGAAGGTCGTGCCGCCCTTCTTGCAGTCACCGCTGCCGCCGGACGTCAACCCGAGCGCCTTCGTGCCGTCATAGAACGGGCCACCGCTGTCACCGGGCTCCGCGCAGACGTTCGTCTGGACGAGTCCGCGGACGGTCCCGCCGCCCTGGTAGCGGACGGTGACGTTCAGGGCCTGGACGGTCCCGCCGTGCGTTCCCGTCGTGCTGCCTGTGCGCTTCACGGACTCCCCAACGGTGGCGTTCGCCGCCGTGGCGATGTCCTGGCTGCCGACGGATCCCGGGTAGTCCGTGTACGAAGCGTCGTACTTCACGATCGCGTAGTCCTGCCCGGGAAACGAGGCGCCCGTCGTGCTGCCGAGGAGCGTGGTGTGATTCGCCGAGGACCACCACTTCTTCTCGACTTTGCCGCAATGGCCGGCCGTCAGGAAGTAATGCGTTGATCCGCTGATCACATTGAACCCGAGCGAGCAGCGGTACTTCGAACCGTAGATCGCGTCGCCGCCGCTGATCTCGGCCCGGAAAACGCCCGCCGCGAATTCGAGACGGGCCGCGCCACCCATCCGCCCGACGGCCGCCCGAACGGCCGCCAGCCTGGTTCCCCGAACGGTGTTGTCGACCGTAACGACAACTTCGTTGCGCTGGGTATCGACCCCGACCGCTGTTCCGGGGAACGCGACGGCTCGCTCGAGGACCTGGTGGGCCGCGTGGAGCGATGGCCTGCCTGTCGCCGCCGCCGGCGCTGCGGCGATCGCGAGGGCGGCGACGACGGCGATCAGCGTGAGAGGCGCAGCAAATCGAGGGGCGGCGTATCGAGCGCGGCTCATGGCTGCCTCCTGGTGGGTACCGGTCCGCGGAGCATGCGCTCGCAAGAGCCCGGACACAAGATGGAACAGACGGATCAGAGCCAGCGACGGACCCGCCGGGCGTAGTCCTCGTACGCCGAACCGAATCGTTCGCGGAGGAACCGCTCCTCGGGCACGATCGCGCCCCAGGTGACGAGCACGACCGCCGCCGGGAAGAGCAGCAGTCCCCAGACCGTGGGCGCCAGCAGCGCGAACGCGAGATAGAGCGCCAGCAGGCCGAGGTACAGCGGGTTCCGCGAGACGCGATACGGCCCCTCGTCGATCAGCGCGTTCGTCGCCTGGCCCGGGAGAAGACCGGTACCGTGCCGCCCGAAGAGCCACAGCGACCAGCCGTTCCAGGCGACAAAGAAGATCACGAGCAGCACGCCAAGCGGAACGCGCCAGCCACCGAGCTCGATTGGGTCGCCCAACGACGACGTGGCCAGCCAGCCGACGAGCAGCGGCAGCCCGATCGCAATCGGCGGCCAGAGCCGGAACGAGACCGTGTCGCGAAGGGTGTGCGCCATGCGCTCATTGTCGTGACACCGAGAAAGCCGCATCGAGCCGGATCGCTCAGGTACGTAGACTTCGTGGCCATGGATGCCCTGGCGCTCGGCGGCCTGTTCGGGTTCATCCTCATCAAGGAGATCGGGATCCCGCTGCCCGTGCCGGGTGACCTGATCATCATCGGGACGGGTGCCTACCTCGCCACGAACCTGCCTGCGGCCGGCGTGGCCCTGGCAGCCATCCTGCTCGCCGGGTTCATCGGCGCCAGTGCGCAGTTCTTCGTCTTCGGCACTGCCCTCCGGCGACCGCTGCTCGGCGCGCTGGAGCGGCTCGGCGTCGGGGCCGTCCGAATTGAGAAGCTCTCGGATCGCTACCGGGCCGGCGGCACGAAGGCCGTCGCGTTGACCCGAATGACGCCCGGCGTCCGCGTCGCGGTGATCCCTGCGGCTGCCCTCGCGGCGATGTCATTCAAGGTGTTCCTGCCCGGCGTCGTCGTGGGCAATACGGTCTTCGTGACCGCTCACTTCGGGGCCGGATACCTCTTCGGTGGGTACGCCCGCGAAGTGATCGAGCGAGTCACCGATCCGATGATCGTCACCTTGGTCGTTCTCGTCCTGCTCGCGGTCGGGGGCCTGTTCGTGCTGGCGCGTCGCCGGCGCACCGATGCCGCGCAGCGCACCGACACATACGAGTGCTGGGCCGATTGCTCCTGCCCCGCGTGCGTCGCGGTCCTGGCCCTGGGAGGAGCGGCGCAGCCGGTCCGCGGCTAGGCCCGATCAGCCGCGCAACACCTTCTCCAGCGTTCGCCCCTTCGCCAGCTCGTCGACGAGCTTGTCCATGTACCGGATCTGCTGCATCAGCGGATCCTCGATCGCCTCGACGCGCACGCCGCAGATCACGCCGGTGATGAGCCCGGCGTTGGGGTTGATCCGCGCCGCGGCAAAGAAGTCCGCGAGGGTCGTGCCTGCTTCGATGTGCCTGCGGAGCTCGGACTCGTCGTAGCCGGTCAGCCAGCAGAGCACCGTGTCCAGCTCCGCCTGCGTCCGGCCCTTCTTCTCCACCTTCTGCTCGTAGAGCGGGTACACGGAACCGAACGGCAGGGCGAAGATCCGATGGCCTGTCGTCGTGCTCATTGCGTCACCGCGAACCAGTGTCCCTCGGGGTCCGCAAACGCGAAGGTCGGCGTGCCGTCGTGCTCGCCCACGTCCGTCGCCTGGACGCCGTGTCCCACCAGATCGGCGTGCGTGGCCTGCAGGTCGTCGACGCGGAAGGCGATCGACGGCGTCGCGAGGTCGAGGTTGTCGGGGTTGTCCTTCATCAGCGCGAGTGGCACGAGCTCGAAGGCGAAGTCCTGGTCGGCGAACCCGACCTGGATGATCGTGAAGCCGTTGGCGTCGTAGCGCCGCTTCTCGACCATGCCGATCCGGTCGGTCCAGAAATCGCGGCAGACACCAACGTCCGTCACGTACAGGACGACATATCCGACCTTCATCGATTCTCCCGGCGTCAGTGCTGCTGGTTGATTCCGTACACGCGGCCGTCGGGCGCCCGGAAGTGGCGCCATGAGTAGTTCAGCTGCTCGATGAAGTTCACGCCACCCAGCAGTTCGTAGCCGGCTGCCTCGAGTTCCTCGGACGCACCGTGGATGTCGTCAACCCGGAAGCCGAAGACAACGCCCTCGTTGAGACCCCACGGGCACGTCGCCAAGGCAGCGTCGGGCGAATAGAGGTCGATGATCGAGCCGTTCGGCATCCCGAACAGCGACCAGCCCTCCATTTCGATGCGAGGCGAGAGCCCCATCGAATCCGTGAGCAGCTTATGCATGGCCGCGAACGGCTCGGTCTCGAGCACGACCGCGTGCCACGTGATCCCCTCGACCTTCATCGCTGCTCCTCAGGCTTCGACCCGCGCTTCAGGACGCGGCGCTGGACAGGCTACTCGAACTGCGGGCGAGTCCACCGCCGCTCCGAGACCGTGCCGATCTCGGCATCTTCGATCACCGCCCGACACGTGACCACGGTCCCGTGACTCACCCAAAAGCACGACGCCCGGTATCTACCATGTGAGGCCTGATCCAGACGGACCAGGGCTGGGCGGTGATTGGCGCCCCCGGACGGACTCGGGGGCCTGCGAGGCAAAGCGGGCCATCCGCTTGCGTGGTACGCGAGACTGAGTGGCGCTCAGGCGACCGGCGGCTGGGAGGCCGATTCGGGGACGACGCCGCCGGGGGCGACGGCGCCGCGCATCGGGCTATCGGGTACCTCGGTTTCCGATGCGTCGCGGACGTGGACGACCTTCAGGCGGTCGAAGATGCGGAGCCGGTCGCGGCACGCCTCCAACGATCTGGGGAGCTGCGCTGCGAGGTAGGCCTCGTCGAAGACGACTCCTTCGCCTCGCGCTCGGTCCATGGCAGCCATCTCGCGGGCGAGCCACTCGAAGTGCTCGTAGATGGCGTTCATCCCCGTTTCCGT
>DASUFO010000058.1:0-57379 GCA_036274475.1 Candidatus Limnocylindrales bacterium | reverse complement strand
CCTTCGAGGTCCGGCTCGAGGATTGCAAACAGCGTCTGCTTGACGCGATCGCTCAGCGGGCGAGTGCCTTCGCCGGGCGCCCGCAGCCGGACTCCCTTCGCCGAGCCGGCGATGACCCGCCCGGCGTCAGCCATTGGAGCCCGCTGTCGATCGGGACGTCACTGCCAGTGACAAAACGCGGGCTTGGAAGCCTGGAGTGGCAGCCGAGCGTCCGGCGAAGCCCGTACTCACGCACAACCCTCCGCCATGGATCCGTGCTTGGAGCCGTCACGCGGGTCCTCTGCACGCTCCACCGCTGGATTTGTCAATGCCAGTGACATTGACCCGCCGAGGCCGGGTAGCGACGTGATCGGATCCTCATGCGCCGCTCTCCGGCTCGCCGACCCAGACTCGATCGAGCCACCCGCGCTCCAACTCGTGCTGCAACGCGAACGCCGACGCCGGCAGCTCGCCCTGGTCATCGAGCAGCGCCTCGGCCCGCTCCCGGGCACGCTTCGCGAGGGCGACGTGGTCGCGGTCCTGGAGCGATGCGACCCGCAGCCGCGGCAGCCCGCTCTGGGCAAGGCCCAGGACGTCGCCCTCGCGGCGGATCTCGAAGTCCTTCTCGGCGAGCTCGAACCCATCGCGCAGCTCGGCGACGGCCTTCAGCCGGGCCTGGGCCGTCTCATCCACGGAGTCCGAGACCAGGACGCAGAACGATTCCGCCTCTCCCCGCCCGACCCGGCCACGAAGCTGATGCAGCTGCGCCAACCCGAACCGGTCGGCGCCCTCGATCACCATTATCGTCGCCTCGGGCACGTCCACCCCGACCTCGATGACGGTCGTCCCGACGAGGACGTCGAGCTCTCCGTCGCGGAAGCGGGCCATCTCGGCGTCGCGATCCGCGGGCTTGAGACGGCCATGGACGAGGCCCACTCGAAGAGGCGCCAACAGCTCGGTCAAGCGAACCGCCTCGGCCTCCGCCGCCGGCGCTGACGCGTCGAAGAATCCTCCTCCCCCGCCCTCTTCGGGAGTCTCGGCCTCGTCGATCAACGGGACGACGACGAACGTCCGATGCCCGGCCGCCGCCTCCTCGCGGACCTTCTTCCACGTCCCGTCGAGCTCGTCGGGGCGGCGAATGCCGGTCCGGATCGGGATCCGGCCCTCGGGCGGCGTCCGCAGGTCCGAGACGTCGAGGTCTGCGTACAGCACCTGGCCGAGCGTCCGCGGGATCGGCGTCGCGGTCATGAGCAGGACGTGCGGCGCGCGATCGCCGCCGGCCTTCGCCTCGAGCTGGCCGCGCTGCTCGACGCCGAAGCGGTGCTGCTCGTCGATGACCACGACGCCGAGGGACGCAAATGACACCCGTTCCTGGATCAGCGCGTGCGTCCCGACGACGACGGGCGCCTGGCCGCTCGCCACCAGCTCCAGCGTCTGGCGGGCCGCGGCCGCGGTCATCGAGCCGGTGAGCAGCTCGACGGGGATCGCCGCGTCCTCGAGAAGCCCCGCGAGCGTCCGGTGGTGCTGCCGGGCGAGGAGGTCCGTCGGCGCGAGCAGCGCACCCTGCATGCCAGCCCGCGCGGCAGCGGCCAGCGCGTACGCCGCGACCGCAGTCTTGCCCGACCCGACGTCGCCCTGGAGCAGCCGCAGCATCGGCGTCGGCCGGGCGAGATCCGACCGGATGTCAGCGATCGCCGCGGCCTGATCCTTCGTGAGTGACACCGAACGAGCGAGCTTCCGGCCCAGCGACCCCTCGAGCGCCGCCCGGATCCCGGCGTCGTCGGCGTCCGAGACCGCGATCGGCTGCGCCGCATCCCTCCCGCGCTGCCGCCGCCGCGCGACCATCCCCAGCTGCAATGCCAAGAGCTCGTCGAACGCGAGCCGCCGCAGCGCCGCGTCCCGGCCCTCGAACGAGACCGGGTAGTGGGCCGCTTCGAGCGCTTCGCCGATCCCGACGAGCGACTCGCCTTCCCGGATCGACCCCGGCAGGTACTCCGGGTAGAACTTGCCCGCCCGATCGAGCAGGTCGCGGATCGCGATCCGCAGCCGGTTCGCGGTCAGCCCCGCGGTCAGCCGGTAGACCGGCACGATCCGCCCGACATGGAGCAGCTCGTCGTCGCGGCCCTCGGACTGGAAGTCCGGGTTGTCGAGCGTCAGCTTGCGGCCGAACCGCTTCAGCTTCCCGGAGACGATGACCCGCTCCCCGGCGTGGAGCCGGCGCTCGATGAACCGCCGCCCGAACCACGTCGCCTCGATCGTACCCGTGTCGTCCTCGAGGACCGCAATCGTCCGCTGGACTCGGCGCCGGAACGAGGCCTCGACGCGGACGTCGGCGACGCGGACGCGCGCCGATACGACCGTTCCCTCCTCGACCCAGACCAGCTCACCCAACTGGCGCATCTCGCGCAGGTCGTCGTACCGCCGTGGGAGATGGAAGAGCAACTGGCGGACCGTGAAGAAGTCGAGCCGCCGGCCCGCTCGCCGGATGACGCCGGCCGCCGCGACGCCGGACTGGATGATGTCGGTGTCGAGGAGCTCGGCCGGGTCGGTGGGGACGGCCGGCTTCGCCGGCGCCGCCTTCGTTCGAGTGCCCGCCTTCGCTCCCGCCACCTCCTACTCGGCGGAGATCAGGTAGCGGTAGTGGGGCTGGCCGCCGTGGACGACCTCGACCTCCGCCCCGGGGGCGATGTCGTGGATTCGCTTCGACATCGCCTCGGCCTCGGCGAGCGTCGCGTCGGCGCCGTAATAGAGCGTGATGAGCTCGTAGCCGGGCTCGAATGCGGCCACCGCCGCGAGCACCGCCTTGTTCGGGTCGCCGTGGACCGCGACGAGGCCGTCGTCGGGGTCGAGCGCGATCGTCTGGCCCTGCTTGACCTTCTTGCCGCCGATCGTCGCGTTCCGAACGGCCTCCGTGACCTGGACCGACTGGATGGCCCGGCTCGCCTCGGTCATCGGGCCGGCGTTCGCGGTAGCGTCCAGCGTGGGGTCGAGCGCGAACAGGGCCGCGATGCCCTCGGCGGCGTTGCGCGTCGGGACGACGACGAGCCGCTTGTCGTCGCAGACCGCCGCGGCCTGTTCCGCGGCGAGACGGACGTTCGGATTGTTCGGGAGGAGCAGCACCTCGCGCGAGCGGGCGAGGCGGGCCACACGGAGCAGCTCGCCGGTCGAAGGGTTGGCGGACTGGCCGCCGTTGAGGATCTGGTCGACGCCGAATTCCTCGTACACCCGGGCCATGCCGTCGCCCGCGACGACGGCCACGATCGCCGGCCCCGGCTTGAGCGGCGTCTCCTCGGATGAACCGTTGGTCGACGTTTCCACTCCCGTGAACTCGGTCGCCCGGGCCTCCTGGACGTCGCGTGCCTGGTTGTCGAGGTTCTCCACGCTGATCTTGCTCATGCTCCCCAGGCCCAGGCCGTAGCCGATGACCTGGTCCGGCCGCTCGTTGTGAACGTGGACCTTGAGCGCCCGCGCGTCGCCGGCGACGAGCACGGACTCGCCGATCGACTCGAGGTGGTCGCGAATCGCGTCGACGTCGAGCGGCTTTCCAGGGTGCGCCTGGAGCAGGAACATCGTCTCGTAGCCGAAGCCTTCGTCGATCCGGGCGGCGAGCGTGGAGCCCGGCACGGCCGCGGCCGAGCGGCCGGCCCCGGACGCGCCCTTGACCGGCGCGAGGCCCTTCAGATGGTGGAGGGCCCCCTGGAACAGCCGAAACAGGCCCTGCCCGCCCGAGTCGACGACACCCGCCTCCCGCAGGATCGCCAGCAGCGACGGCGTCTTCGCGACGGCCTTTTCCGCCGCGTCCACCGTCGCGGTCATGACGACCTCGATGTCGTTCGAATCCTCGGCGGTCTTGACGGCGGCTTCGGCCGCCTCGCGGATGACCGTGAGGATCGTGCCCTCGACCGGCTTCGCGACCGCGCCGTACGCGGTCTTCGCGCCTTGCTGAAGGGCGTTCGCCAGATCGAGGCCGTTGAACCGCGTCTTGCCGCCGAGCGCCTCGGCCATGCCCCGGAAGATCTGGCTGGTGATCACGCCGGAGTTGCCCCGGGCGCCCATCAGCGCCCCGAAGCTGATCGCACCGGCGACCCGTTCGGCCGTGATCTCGGTCACAGCCTCGGCCTCGTCGAGCGCAGCGCGTACCGTGGCGAACATGTTCGAGCCGGTGTCGCCGTCAGGGACGGGGTAGACGTTCAGCTCGTTGATCTCGTCGACGTGCGCCTCGAGGTTCGCGACCGCGGCGCGGAACGCCTCGAGCAGGCCCTTGCCGTCGCAGGCCTTGCGCGCCATCAGGCGACGTCCGTACCGCTGGCGGCGAGGTCGTCGGTGGTTACCGCATTCGGGTCCTGTTGCGGCGTCGCCGGCAGATCACCGGGCTGATAGCGCAGGCCGTCGACGTGGATCGTCAGTCTCGTGACGTCGCGCCCGAGCGCGTTCCTGAGCGAATAGCGGACGGCCGAATCGACCTGGCGGGCGACCTCGGCGATCGGCAGCCCGTACGCGACGGTGATGTCGAGGTCGACCTGGAGCTCGGGTTTCGTGAGCGGATCGTCCGGCTGCGGCCCGAACGTGACCTCGATGCCGGGCTGGCCGAGTCCCAGCCGCTCACCGAGGCGGCCGATCCAGCCACCGGCGAACCCGGTGACGCCGTACGAACCGAGCGTCGCGACCCGCACGACGTCGACCACGGCGCGTCGGGTCACGAGGGATCGACCTGGTGTGGGGTTCGTGGGCACGCGGACGGCACCTCCGGGGCTCGCTCTCGGGCTGTGGTGTGGCGGGTCCCGCGAAACGGGTGCTATCATACCGCCCCGCTCGAGCCTGACCGGCCGGGCCTTCTTCATGAATCACGTTCCGAGGACCCTCATGGCCCGCTCTTGTGCGATCTGCGGCAAGGTGTCGATGGGCGGCTTCAACCCGCAGTCGTCGGGCATGAACCGCGTCCGCGCCCACCGTCGCTACCAGCCGAACCTCCAGCCGTACACGATCGTCCGGAACGGCGTCGCGACGAAGGCACTCGTGTGCACGCGGTGCCGGCGCACGGAGCTCAAGTCCGCGAAGTAGCGCCTCGCCCCTCGCAACGCTCGCATCGGTCGCAGACAAGCGGCCGTCTCCAGTGATCGCGCCTTTGCTGAGCATGGCCGAAGGGGGACGAGACCTGGCCAGCGAGACAGGTTCGAGTCAAGCCATCCAGTCTGTGAGCGGTGAACTAGTTGTCTCCGACGTTCCGTGAATGTTCCCCGCGCTCGACGAATCAACAGCTGAGTGCTGGCCTCATGAAAGTGTGAACCAGATTCGGCCCAGTGCGAGACGGGAGCGTGACGGTCGGGAGGTAGGTTCCGGTCGTGAACGTCCAGTCAGGTTGATGGTTAGGAGGGGGAACCATGCGCAAGGGCCGAATGCGCGCCTGACGCTGGGGATCACGACGATCGCTCTCGGGTTGGCCGTCGTTGCGCCGCCTGGCGCGCTCAGCGCGAAACCTCCCGCCCCGGATCATGTCTTTCAGGACACCCAGCTTGCGCCGTTCGACAACTCGCACACCTTCGTTCTAAAGGGGAAGGCAACCCCGATAGCTGCGTCTATACGTACCCAGACGTAAGCATCGCGGCAGACACCCCGGCATGGCAGGTCCGCGACCTCGGGCTGGACATGAAGACGTGCACCAAGCTGGTCGAAGAGGGAATTCCGACCGAGCCGTCCGTCGACGATTCCGACAAGACCCTCTCAGCCGCGATTGGCGGATCCGAGGCTTCCGGAAGCGTCGTGGCCAGTGTTGCCGCGGGGCACGCGCATGCATGGTACGAGGAGATCGCAGGGCTGACGGTCTCTTCGGACACCACCTTCCTCTCGTTTGCGTACAGCGGCGGCTGCGTGACGTCAGGCAGCGCCAGCGCGCAGTGGGCGTTTGCCACGGGCACTGGATGGCACATCGTGCCTGGAACTAACGGCGGAACGAGCAACCGCACTTGTTCGCGGTTCTTTGCGGACACGTGGGCTGCGATTGAAACCTCGTCCTTCCCGCTTTGCCCCGCCACGAGGATACGAACGACCTTCAGTCACGTGAGGGCGTACGGATGGCCGGATGGTCGAGTGACGGGCTCCACAGTCGACTCTGAGACGCGCAGCAACTTGCTGTGCCCGTTCCCACTCTTCGAGCACTTCGAGTATAAGAAGACCGGATGATGACGAACGTGAGGACCCCGGGTCGGACCTTCATCCTCTGGTTAAAGGGCATGTTGGTCGGGGCAGCTACGGGGATGCTTGCCCTCATGGGCCCGACACTTGGATTCGCCCTCGTGATTCTCGGTCTCGTGCTCTCGTTGCGGGACCGGCCTCGACTGTGGAGTTCGGGAGGGATCCTTATCGGGGCTGGCTTCACCTGGCTATTTCTGATCTGGCGGGCGACCGCGTCCTGCCAGACTATCCAGACTCCCAACTACTACTCGGATTGTCGCCCGCCCGACGTCTCACCGTATATCGGGGCCGCGGTAATGTTCGTCGTAGTTGGGAGTGTGTTGCTCATTGCGGCGTCCTTCTGGCAGCGACGTACCCAGCGCCGACATACGAACGGCGACAACAAGACCACCACTTCCTGAACCAGATTCGGCCCAGTGCGCTATCGAATCGGTGCCCGTTGATCTGTCCGCGGTGAGGCCAGCGGTAGGCACAGACCTGGCTCATCGAGGGTTGTCCTGTGGTCCGGTTCCATTTCACCGATCGAGCGCTCCGGTGTCGAGCCAAATCGTGAACGGGCCGTCGTTCACGAGCTCGACCTCCATCACCTCGCCGAACTGGCCCGTTGCGACTTGGACCCCGAGATTCCGGAGCGCGGCCGCGAACCGGAGGTAGAGACGGTTCGCCAGCTCCGGGGCCGCGGCGCCGGTAAAGCCCGGGCGGCGGCCCCGCCGCGTGTCGGCGTAAAGCGTGAACTGCGACACGACGAGCGCCGCCCCGCCGACGTCGATCAGCGACAGATTCGTCCGGCCGGCCGCGTCGTCGAAGATCCGGAGCTCCGTCACGCGCCGCGCCAGCGCGTCCGCGACTGCTTCGTCGTCGGCGGGGCCCACGCCCAGCAGCACGACCAGCCCTCGTTCGATCGAGCCCACCTCGGAGCCATTGACCCGGACGCGCGCACTGGACGTGCGCTGCAGCAAGGCGCGCAAGCTACGGCAGCTTCGGCGGGTCTTTCCAGCCGTTTTTCGCTGCGTATTCCTTCCGCCACGCATCGGCCTCGACCAGGTAGTCCTGGCGCGCGGCGGCGTGGCGGGAGACCGTCAGGTCCTCGACGGTCGCCGGCACGAGCAGGTCGAAGTCGCGATCACCGTCCGGGTTCCACTGGCCGCCACCGCGCAGCGGCACGACAGGGATCCCGCCGGCCTCGATCTCCCGCATGAACCTCATTGCGAGATGCCGCGGCAGCTGCGTGAACGAGACCATCTTGTCGCGCGGGATTGGTGGCACGCCGTCGTTCAGCCGGTACTGGTAGCCCTCGTCGGCGAGCGCCCTGACGAGCCGGATCTCGCGACCCATGTTGCGGCCCGGAATCCAGAGCACCGAGCCGACGACGAGGACGTCCACGCCGAGGCCACCGACGAACTCGGCCGTCTCGCGGTTGATCCCGCCGTCGACGTGGACTTCGCCGCCATGGGCCTTGTGGCTGAGGTAGTCGCGGGCCGGCAGGAGCTTCTCCTTGGCGACGTCGCGCATGAACTCCTGGCCGCCGAAGCCGGGTTCGACGGTCATCACGAGGATGATGTCGAGCATCCGGCGATACGGCTCGAGGGCGGTCAGCGGCGTCTTCGGCTTTACCGCAAGACCGGCCGCCCGACCCTTCGCGTGGATCTTCTCGATCGTCGGCGCGATCTGCTTCGGGCTGACCTCGACGTGGAACGTGACGGAGTCGCAGCCCGCATCGAGGAACTCGTCGATGTACTTCAGCGGGTTGGTGATCATCAGGTGGGCGTCGAGCGGCAGCTTCGTCCGCTTCCGGATGCCCGCGATCATCTTCGGCCCGAAGGTGAGGTTCGGGACGAAGTGGCCATCCATGACGTCGATATGGATCCGGTCGGCACCTTCCTTCTCGGCCCGACGGACCGCGAAGGCCATGTTCGAATGGTCGGCGTCGAGGATGCTGACGGCGATTCGGGCGCGGCCGGTGGCCATCGCTAGTCCCCGACTCCGGCCGGCACGGGCTCGTGCGATCGCTCGCCCCGCAGGGCGTGGGCGCTCTCGTCGACCAGACGCTCCCGGCGTCGCGCCACCGCTGCCGCCGGCGGCTCCCCTGCCCGCTCCGCCGCGAGCTGGCCGCATGCCGCGCCGATCTCCTGGCCACGATTCCGGCGGATCGTCGTCGCGATGCCGGCGGCGCGAAGCGTCGCGGCGAACCGCTCGATCACGTCGTTCGGGCTGGCGACCCACGGCGTGTGGGCGACCGGGTTCATCGGGATGAGATTGACGTGGGCGTGGTCGCCGCGGAGGAGCTCGGCCATCGCCTCGGCGTCGACCGGTGTGTCGTTCACGCCGCCGATCATCGTCGTCTCGTAGCTCACCCGCCGGCCGGTCGCGCGGGCATGGTCGCGGGCCGCCTCGACGACCTCCGCGACAGGCCAGCGCCGGTTCAGCGGCACGAGGACGTCGCGCAGTGCGTCGCGGGCGGCATGGAGCGAGATCGCGAGCGTGAACTGCGGCCCGAGGCCGGTCAGGCGGCGGATCCCGGGCACGACGCCGCTCGTGGAGACCGTGATATGCCTCGCACCGAGGCCGAACCGCATCGGGTCGTTGAGCGCGTCGACGCTGTCGAGAACCCGGTCAAGGTTCAGCAGCGGCTCGCCCATGCCCATGAAGACGACGTTCGTGAGGCGCTTGCCGTCCGCCGCGAGCCGTCGCGCGGCGGCCCGCACCTGGTCGACGATCTCCGCCGTCTCCAGGTCGCGGGTGAAGCCGAGCTCGCCCGTCGCGCAGAACGGGCAGCCCACGGCACAACCGGCCTGCGAGGAGATGCAGAGCGTGTGCCGTTCGCGCTGCGCGCCGCGCGCCGGGTAGTGCATGAGCACCGACTCGACGAGCGCGCCATCGGCGAGCCGATGCAGGGCCTTCTCCGTCAGGCCGCCTTCGGTGAGGCGAACCTCGGTTTCTGCGACCGTGTCGAACCGGAACGCCGCGTCGAGCTCGTCGCGGAGCGGCGCCGGGAGCGTCCGAGCGTCGTGCGCGGTCGTCGCGTTCGATCCCCAGACCGCATCGGCGACCTGGCGGGCGCGGTACGACCGATGGCCGCGTTCGGTGAACCAGCGCTCGAGCTCGTCGGGCTTCAGGCCGGCGATGCCGGGGCGCGCATCGGCAAGAACGGGTAGTGAGGCGGGCACACGGCAAGTCTATGCCCGGTGCGCGTCCTGGCTCTGGCGGGTGTAGGCAATCTCCCAGCGGATCGCCCAGGTCGCGCCACCGTTCTCGGACAGCTCCCAGGTCCACCGGAACGACTCCGGTCGGACGTCGCGGAAGACCATTCGCTGCTGCGCGCTCGGGCCGACCTCCGGGGCGTCGCGCCTGAATGCGAACCAGCCGTCGGCAGTGTCGCCAACGAGCTCGAGGTAGCCGCCGCTGTCGTCGACCCACGTCTGGCGCCAGACCCGGTGTTGCGCGTCGAACACGGAGAGGCTCAGGCCGACGAGGTGGCCGTTCAGGCCGCCGCCCGAGAAGTCCTCGCGAATCACCTTGTCGTTGAGAATCCGCGTCAGGTGGTTCGTGCCGCGGCCGGCCTCGCCCCAGCGCGCATCCCAGTCGCCGAGCCAGAAATCGAGCTCGGTGCCGTCAAAGACCGGCGTCGCCGCTCCGACCGCCATCGCCACCTCCTCGGTCGTGTCTACCGGGGCTCGACTGTCCGGGTTCACCCGCGCAGCCGGGGAAGCGGTGGCTCTCAGCCAGCGATCCCGGCTCCGACGCTCCCGAGGCGCGCTGCTCGGGGCGGTTTCAGCCGAACCTCGAGCCCGGCGCGTCCGGCCGGCCTCGGAGCCAGGCGTCGCCCGGCATCCGGCGGCCGCCCGCGGATTGGACCTCGTCGAGGCGGAGCCAGTTCTCGGCGGTGGCGATCCGGAGTGCCGGCCCGCGGCCCACGGTGCCCGGGAGCGTCTCATTGGTTGGCCCCTCAACGGTCGCCGCCCAGACGACGAGCCGCCCCGCGGGCGACTCGAGGAACGACCCGGGCCACGGCTGATACGCGCGGACCTGGCGCTCCAGCTCGTCCGCGGTGAGCCAGACGTCCATTCGGCCGTCCTCCCGGCGGAGCGGCCGCGTCAGCGTCGCGCCCTCGTCTCCCTGGGGAGTCGCCTCGACCTCGGCGCGCAGCCACGGCCCGATCCACTTCGAGAGCAGCCCGGCCCCGACGCCCGCCGCCCGCGCCTCGAGCTCTGACGCGGTCTCGTTGCCTTCGAGCGGCCACGACTCCGCGGCGACGATCGGCCCGGTGTCGAGGCCCGCGTCCATCCGGATCAGCGTCACGCCGGCGGTCGAGTCGCCCTCGAGGATCGTCGACGGGATCGGTGTCGCCCCGCGGTGCCGCGGCAGGAGCGATGGGTGGACGTTCAGGAACCCGCGCCGCGGAACGTCGAGCAGCGCCTGGGGCACGATCTGGCCGTAGTCCGCAAGCACGCCGAGGTCGGGCTCGAGCGCCTGGATCGCCTCGATCGCCCGTCGATCGCGGATGCGCGGCGGCGTCATCATCGGGACCTTCCGCGTCCGCGCGGCCACCGCCACGGGCACGGACTTCAGCATGCCCCGGCGGCCGGCCGGCTTGGCCGGCGTCGTGACGACGCCGACGACCTCGACCTCCGGCAGGTGGCCGAGTCGATACAGGATCGGGACGGCGAAGTTGCCCGAGCCCAGGAACACGACGCGCGCTCGCGCGGTGCTCACGCGAGGGCCTTCGCGGCCTCCTCGACGTCCTCGTCGTCGCCCTGCCCGACCGGGATCAGCTCGTCCATCGACTCGAGATAGTCGATGAAGAGCTTGCCCTGCAGGTGGTCGTACTCGTGCTGGAACGCCCGGGCGAGGAATCCCGTGCCGGACACCTTGATCTTCTTGCCGTGACGGTTCTGGGCGACGACCCAGACCTTCTGGTGGCGGGTCACGTAGGCGTAGTAGCCCGGCAACGACAGACAGCCCTCGAGGTCGCGCTCGTCGCCGACGGCCTTGACGATCCTGGGGTTCATCAACTCGTACAGCTCGCCGGCGACCTCGACGACGCACGCCTGGAGCGCGATTCCGACCTGCGGCGCAGCGAGTCCCACGCCGGGCGCGTCGCGCATCGTGGCCGTCATGTCGTCGAGCAGCTCGTGAAGGTACTTGCCGAAGCTGTCGACCGGCTCGCCCTTGAGTCGCAGGCGCGGATCACCGAGCTGGACGATGGGTCGAATCCTGGGGCCGCTCATGGGCGCGAGTATACCGACGGGTCGGGCTCGCCCGACGGGGTGATCAGCCGGCGTCGTCCGCCTGGCGGTTGACCTCGTCCACGACCTCGTCGACGGGCCGATCGAGGATGGCCGTCGCGGTCGAGCTGGCTCCCGTCGCGTCGGCGTCGGGCGGCCCGTCGGGCGTCGCCGACGTCCCGTTGCCGGAGACGTTCAGCTCCCGCCGCATCGACTCCGCGAATTCCCGGGAGCGGACGGCGAGCTTGCCGCTGGCGTCGGCGGCGACGTCACCGGCCCTGTGGGCGATCGGGCCCGCGCGGTCCGCGGCCGCGGCGGTCAGCTCCGCCGCCTTCAGCCCGATCTGCTTCGCGACCGGCGCCGCCTGGGTGGCGATCGAGTCGATCATCGCCTGGAGCTGGCTCACCATCTTGGCGCCGGCCGATTCAGCGTCGGTCGCCTGGGACGATGACGAAAACGTCGACCAGCCGGACTCGTCGCCGGCGTCGGTACCGGGGCTGCCGGCGGTGGGATCGCTGCCGACCGCCTCGGTCGGCTGCTCGGGGGTGGGGTCGGCGGGTCGTTCGTCGGTCATGTCAGGTCCTCCCGGGGGTGAGGCGCCATTGTCCACCCGGAGCGGCCTCCGCGCCATCGAGGCCATCCGACGAGCCGGGCTCGTCCTCGTCGATCGGATACGCGGCGAGGGAGAAGCCGAACTCGCTGCCACCGCGGCGCCGTCGCTGAGCCCACATGCGGCCGCCCATCGCATCGACGAGCTGGCGCGACACGAACAGCCCGATGCCCGCTCCGGCGGCGGTGGCCGCGGTCGCCGGCGAGCGGTAGAAGAGCGAGAACAGCTGCTCGACTTCAGCCCGGGCGATCCCGGGTCCGTCGTCGAGGACCCTGACCGCGACGCCGTCTGGGTGATCCTCCAATGCGACCTCGACAGTCGAGCCCGCGGGCGAGTACTTCGCGGCGTTCGCCAGGAGGTTCCGCAGCACCTGTTCGATGTACGTCTCCTCGCCGCGGACGACGTGGACCCTCACCCGATCCGGCGTCACGAACCGGTGCGACGGCCAGCGCCGGGCCTCCGAAGCCACGACGCGCTCGACGAGGTGGGCGACGTGAACCGGCTCCTGGGCGATCGAGAGATTGCGTCGCTCGAGCCGGCTCAGGACGAGGAGGTCCTCGACGATCCGGAACAGGCGGTCGGACTCGGCCTCGATGTCGGCGGCGAGATCACCGGCGACCTCGGTCTCGATCGGGCCATCGCCGATCTGGCGGCGGAGCAGGCGCGAGCCGGCGAGGATCGTCGTGATCGGCGTCCGGAGCTCGTGCGAGATGACGCTGATGAACGCTTCCTGGAGCTGCTGCGCCTCGCGCTCCTGGGCGTGGAGGCCGGCTCGTTCGAACGCCTGGCCGCCCTGGTCGGCCGTTGCGGCGAGCACCTCGCGGGTCCGCGCGTCGATTGCCCCGGCGACCGCCCAGCCAACGATCAGCACGCCACCGCGCTGACGGACGTCACCGAGCGGCCAGGCGACGAGGCTGCCCATGCCGGTCATCGCCGGAAGGTCGGACTGGGCCGGAAACTCGCGCCGCCACGCCTCCGGGGAGGCGATCTCGACCGGACGCCCGGTTCGAACGGCACGCGCGACCGGGCCCTCGACGTCCGCCGACAGCGTCGCCTCGCGCTGGACGAGCCCGATCGGGTAGCCGCGGGCGTGGACGAGCGTGAACGTCCGGGTGCGGTGGTCGATCGCGTAGGCCAGACCGAACTCCGCACCCAGCGCCGAGACGGCGTGCTCGACGAGGAGCCGGCCGACGGCGTCCACCGTGAGCGCCCCGCCGAGCTGGGCGGCGAGCCGGCTGAAGCTCGACACGCGGTCCGTTGCGTCGGTGGCGGCGTCGGAGGCTGCCCGGCTGCTCGCCACGAGCCGGTCGCGCTCGATCGCCGACGCCGCAAGCCGCGTCAGCGCCACCGCGGTCGCGCCGGTCGCGGTGTCCAGCGCCAGGGTCGGAGGCGGCTCGACCGCGTCGTCGGGCGTACCCGGCCCGGCGGTCGGGGAACGGGCTGGCGCCCCGGGGGCGAGACCAAGCTGGGCGGCCCCGACGATGTCCCTGCCGACGACGATCGGGATCGTGAGTCGGCCCTCGTCGGTCGGGCTCGAATCGGCTCGGACGAGGCCGAGTGCCGCCGGATCCGCAGCCGGCTCGAGCCGGTCAGGCAAGCCCGGCGGGGCGACACCGGCCGTGGCCCGGAGCGCGGGAGCGACATCGGCGCGAGGCCGGATGAACACGGCCACCCAGCCCGCACCCGTCGATTCCTGGAGCCGGCGGGCAAGGACGTCCGCGATCTGGGCCGTCGAGCGCGAGGCGGCGAGGTCATCGATCGCGGCGGTCAGGACACGCGCCCGCTTGTCCGCGCTCAGCGGCAGCGGCGCCTCGTCCGCCGGAGCCAGCTCGTCGGCCGCTGCCCGGATCGGCCGGCGGCGGAGTTCGAGGACGACGATGCCGATGACGAATGCGAGACCGCTGTTGATCCCGTCGAGGATCGGTCGGATCTCCTCGGCCGGGATCCGGGACGCGAGCACGAACGTGTTCAGGAGCCACGACGACACCGCCGCGACCATGCCGCCGAGGACGCCACCGACCACCGTCGCCAGGAGAATCGCGATGAACGAGAGCACGAAGTACGGATAGGACGCGACGGCTCTGTCGAGGCCGAGCTCCAGGAAGAACGCGGCAACGGCCGCGGCGACGCCAAGCGACACGGCAGCGATCCGCTCGCGACGGACCCGGCGACTTCGGATCCGCCGGAGCTGCTCCGCCGTTCGCTCCGCGCGATTCGGCCCGGCCCGGTTCACAGGAGCGACTCCGGGTCGACGTCGACCGACCACGGCGCGTCGAGGCCGCCGTCGAGGAGCGCGGCCGGGTCGCTGCCGCGCAGGACGATGTTCCAGCGCCACCGGTCGGCCCGGCGCGCGATGTAGGCCGGGGCAGGTCCCGCGACGGTCGTATCGCTGAAGCGCTCTGCGGCGCGGTTGCGGAGGTCGTCGGCGAGGCCGCGGGCCGTCGCCTCGGCCTTGTCGCGATCCTGGACGGCGCAGGTGAGCTTCACGAGCCGGCCGAACGGCGGCGATCCGAAGCGTCGTCGAAGCTCCAGCTCCGCGTCGTAGAACGCGGCAGCATCGTCGTTCGCGACGGCGAGGATCGCCGGATGCTCCGGCTGGTAGGACTGGATGATCGCGGTCCCGCGCCGGTCGCCCCGTCCCGCCCGGCCCACCGCCTGGGCGAGCAGCTGGTAGGTCCGCTCCGCCGCCCGCTCGTCCGGCAGGTTCAGCGAAACGTCCGCGGACACGATGCCGACGAGCGTGACGTTCGGCACGTCGAGGCCCTTCGCGACGAGACTGGTGCCGACGAGGACGTCGACGTCGCCGGCGGCGAACGCGTCCAGGACCCGCTCCGCCGCGCCCTTGCGCTCGACCACATCCCGATCCAGGCGCGCGACGCGGAGCGCCGGGAACCGCTCGCGAACCTCGCGCTCGACGCGTTCCGTGCCGCCGCCGAGATAGCGAATCCGGGGCGATCCGCAGGACGGGCAGCGCGATGCGAGCGGCGTCGCCCGGCCGCAGTGGTGACAACGGAGCGTGGCGCCTGCCTGGTGGAACACGAGGGGCCGTTCGCAGTCCGGGCAGGCCTGGACATGGCCACAGTCCCGGCACAGGACGACCGACGCGGTGCCGCGGCGGTTGATGACGAGGATCGCCTGGTCGCCGGCCGCGCGATCGAGCCCGGCAACGGCCCTCGCAAGCCGCGACGACATCAGGCCCCGGTTGCCGTCGCGCAGCTCCGCCCGGAGATCCACGACCTCGACCGCCGGCGGATCACCGCTTGGCCGCGTCGGCAGGACGACGCGACGGTACGCCGTGTCGCGGGCCCGGCCGACACTATCGACCGCCGGCGTGGCACTGCCCAGGACGACGGCCGCACCCGCCAGCTCGCCGAGCCGGATCGCCGTATCGCGCGCCTGGAGGCGCGGCGTCCGGTCGCTCTTGTACGCCGCCTCGTGCTCCTCGTCGATGATCACGACCCCGACGTCGCGTAGCGGCGCCAGCACGGCGAGCCGCGTCCCGGCGACGATGTCCACGTCGCCTGCCCGGATCCGACGCCACTCGTCGGCTCGCTCGCCGTCGGACAGGCCCGAATGGACTAGCGCCACGCGCGCCCCGAGGTCCGCCCGGAGACGGTCGACGATCGGCGTCGCGAGCGCGATCTCGGGCACGAGCACCAGGGCCGGCCGGCCGGCCTCGAGCGACGCCGCGATCGCCTCGACGTAGATCGCGGTCTTGCCGCCGCCGGTCACGCCGTCGAGGAGCAGCGGCGTCGGATCGCGCTGGACGATCGCCCGACGGACCATGTCGACCGCGAGCTGTTGCGGTTCGGTGAGTGGCGCACCCGGGGGCCGAGCGCCACGGAGTCCCGGCGGACGTCCCGCGAGCGGCCGGCGCGGCCGCTCCCTGACCGCGACCCGGACGAACCCGCGACGGGCGAGTCCGGCGATCGTCGCGTGACCGTGGCGATCGGCGAGATCCGCGGCCGGGACGGTGGTGTCCGGCGCGTCGGCCGGCGAGGCGAGCAGCTCCGCGAGCGCCGCGACCTGCCGCGGCCCGAGCGGCCGCCCTTCGGGTCGCGCCCCGGCCGCGAGCGTCGCTGCCGCGTCTCGGCCATCGCCTGTCAGCGCGACGCGACGCTCGTAGCGCGGCCCGGCGCCGGCGGCCGAGAGCGTCCACTCGAGAGCGACCAGACCGCCGGATTCGAGCGACCGCAGCCTGCGCAGGAGCCCGGCGCGGCCCTCCGGAGCCACGAGTGACCGAACCGGTTTCGGTCCGCGATCGAGCTGCGCCAGGAGATCGCGGTCCTGGGGCGGCAGGTCGCCTCCGCGGGCATCGCCGCCGAGACCATCGCGGGCGCTGCTGTCCGGCAGACGTTCCGCCACGAGGTCGAGCTTCTCGAGCATCCCCGGCGGAAGCATCGCCCGCACGACGGTCGCCGGCGGCGCGAGGTAGTGAGCCGCAATCCAGCGCGCAAGCGACAACGCCAGCGGCGGCAGCAGCGCGCCGTCGCTGCGGACGCGGGCCGCGACCGGTTTCAGCTCAATGCCGCTGGGCGGGTCGGTGTCGCCGAGCACGAGAGCCAGCGCCTGACGCCGGCCGAACTCGACGAGGACCGGCTCTCCCGGCTGGATGTCGGCGAGGCCGTCCGGGACGGCGTAGGTGTACGTCCGGGCGCCGCCGCCCCCGGCGGCGTCGATCGCGACCTCGACGACCCGCGGCCGCCCCGCCGGACGGCCCGCGGATCCGGCATCCAGGCTCAGCTCGCCCGTCAGCATCGGCCGATTGTTGCATCGCCCGGCCCGTCGTGGCGGGGATGTCGCCGATCCGTCGGGTTCGTCAGATGCGCACGCGGCGGTCGGGGTGACGGCGGTGCTCCGCCTCGATGATGCGCTCGATCTCCTCGGCGGTCCGCTCGACCTGGCCCGTTTCGTTCACGACGATGTAGTCGTAGTCGTCCTGGCGGGCAAGCTCGATCGCCGCATCGCGCTGCCGGACCTCGAGCTCGTCCGCGGTCTCGGTTGCCCGCGTCCGCAGTCGATCGAACAACGTCTCGAGCGACGGCGGGACGATGAAGATCAGGAGTGCCTCCGTGACCTGCTCCTTGACGACCTGGGCGCCCTGGACGTCGATCTTGAGGATCACGTCGCGACCGGCGACGAGCGCGTCGCGGACGGGGCCTCGCGGCGAGCCGTACCACTTGCCGGAGCCGTGGACCTCGTTCGCCTCGAGGAAGCCGCGCGCCGCGCGAAGCTCGAGGAACGCGTCGCGAGTCATGAAGTGGTAGTTGACGCCATCGACCTCGCCGTTCCGGGGCGCCCGCGTCGTGCACGTCACGACGTAGTAGCGATCGCCATCACGACCGCTTTCCGCTTCGCGCCGCCGGAGCGCGTCGATGATCGTGTCCTTGCCGACGCCGGACGGCCCCGAGATGATGATCAGCATCGCCCCGGGCGCGCCGTAGACGACGCCCTCGGGCCGACCGGGATCCTCGGAGATGTCGAACGGCCGATCCGTCACCGGCGGCCCGCCGCGTCTCGTGTCCACCGAAGCCCCTCGACCACGCGCTCCAGCTCGGCGGGGAGTGGCGCCTCGGCGCGGATCAGCGCACCGCTCGACGGCGATGTGAGCTCCAGGCGCCACGCGTGCAGGAACAGCCGCTCCAACGCCGCGCCCTCATCGCGCACGTCCGCAGCGCGGACGTCCGGGCCGCGGACGTCCGGTCCCCGCCGCGAGGTGCCGGTGCCGTACAGCGGGTCGCCCGCGATCGGGTGGCCGATCGCGTCGAGGTGGACGCGAATCTGGTGCGTCCGGCCCGTCACGAGATCGAGCTCGAGAAGGGTCCAGCCGGGAAAGCGCTCGCGGACGCGGTAGCCCGTCGTCGCGGGCCGACCGTCGGCGACGACACCCATCCTCGTCCGGTGCTTCGGGTCGCGGCCGATCGGCGCCTCGATCCGGCCGACCGCCGCCGCGACCTCCCCCATCACGAGCGCGAGGTACGTCTTCTTGACGCGGCGGGCCTTCAATTGGGCCATGAGCGAGTGCTGCGCGGCGTCGGTTCGGGCGACCATCAGAAGGCCGCTCGTGTCGCGGTCGAGACGGTGGACGATGCCCGGCCGCCGGACGCCGGCGATTCCTCCGAACGCCTCGGGGCCGCCCCGGGCGAGCAACGCGTTGACGAGGGTGTCGTCGTCGTGACCGGGCGACGGGTGGACGACGAGGCCGGCCGGCTTGTCGATGATCAGGAGGTCGTCGTCCTCGTGGACGACGCGCACCTCGATCTCCGGCGCCGGTGCGAGGTCGAGCGGCTCCGGCTCCGGGACGACGAGCCGGAGTGGCGTGCCGGCGCTCACGACGGCATTGGCCTTCAGCCGAACGCCATCGGACGTGAGGTTGCCGGCCGAGATCAGCTTCTGGACGTGGCTTCGAGAGAGGCCCGTGACGTCGGCGACGAAGCGGTCGACGCGCTGCGAGGCGGCTCCGTCCGGCACCCGCAGCAGGCGCGTCCCCGCCTCGTGACTCGCGGCGAGGCTGCTGTCAGGCATCCGCGTCCGGCGTCGGCATCGTCGGCGCCCGCGGTGGCTTCGGCGGGGCTTCGGGCCGCTTCTCGCCGACGCCCGCGAGCGAGGGCTTCAGCGCGACGAGGATGAGAAGGACAAGGGACAGGCTGATCGCGGTATCGGCGATGTTGAACGTGTAGAACCGGAGGCCGCCGATCCCGGCGTCGACGAAGTCCACGACGTAGCCCAGCCGGAATCGGTCGATGAGGTTCCCGATCGCGCCGCCCAGCAGCAGTCCGAGCGTGACTGACAGGTACACCGAGCGCCCTGACCGGGCGTGGTAGGCGACGATCAGCCCGATGACCGCGATCGACACGATTCCGAACAGCGGCGCGCTGTCCTTGAACAGGCCGAAGATCGCGCCGTTGTTCTGACCGTGAACGAGCCGGAGGTAGTCGCCGATCACCTGGACCGACTCCCCCGGATTCAGGAACGACGTGAGCCACGCCTTCGAGAGCTGGTCGAGGACGATGACGATCGCGGCGATCCCGAGGAACAACGGCCAGATCGGTCGACCGCTCATCCTCCCTCCCGACGCCGGATCCAGACGTCGACGGCTCCGGTCGCGAGCTCGAGTCGGGCGTGGGTCGCGGGGGCCGTCCCATCGGGCGAGTCGAGCGTCACCGAGTCTGCGAGGACCTCGGCGGCGACCCCGTCGAGGTGCCCCCGCACGGCGTCCGCCGCGCCGTCGAGCCAGACATCGATCCGGTCGTCGAGCTCGAGCGCGGCGTCCTTCCGGAGGTCCTGGATCGCGCGCTGGATCTCGCGGGCGTCGCCTTCTGCGATCAGCTCCGGGGTCAGCTCGGTGTCCAGGACGACGACGAGCCCTTCGTCTGCGGCCACGACCGTTCCCGGCCGCGGCGTCGCGAGGATCTCGACCTCGTCGGCGGCGAGGGTCTGGCCACCGAGCGTGACCGACCCGTCCGCGTGGATCTCGACGATGTTCTCCCGCGCCGCCGCCATCACGGCCGGGATCGCCGAGCCGAGACGCTTGCCGATCTTGGGCAGCAACGGCTTGACCCGGCGATCGACCAGGTCCGACTCGTCGCCGATCAGCTCCACCGAGCGCACGTTCACCTCGTCGCGGACGAGGTCGAGCAACGCGTCCCGCTCCGGCAGGTCGCCACCGGGCAGCGCGATCCACATGGTCGCCAGCGGCTGCCGGACGCGGATACCGGCGGTCCCGCGCAGCGTGCGGGCCAGCTCCACGGCGCTCCGGGCCGTCTCCATCGCGGCCTCGAGCCGCTCGTCGCGGAGCGGGGCCAGTTCCTCGGCCGGCCAGCGCGTCAGGTGGACGGAGTCTGGCGCGGCGGCGTCGACGCTCGTCACGAGGTTCAGGTACATCGACTCCGAGATGAACGGCAGGATCGGGGCGAGCACGCGCGCGACCGTCACGAGCGCCAGATGGAGCGTCGCGAACGCCGCCGCCCGGTCGGCCTCGTCCTCGTTCCGCGAGAACCGCTTCCGCGACAGGCGGACGTACCACGTCGAGAGGTCTTCGATGAACGTCGAGATCCGGCGGGTCGCACCACGGGCGTCGTAGTCGGTGAGGCGTGCGCCTGCCTCCGCCGAGAGACCGGCCGCTCGCGACAGGATCCAGCGGTCCATCGGCGAGCGTTCCGCGACGGGCGGCGCGCCCACGCCAGGCCCCCAGCCGGCGAGTCGGGCGTACGTTACGAAGAAGGCGTAGGCATTCCAGAGGACCAGCAGCTCGCGTCGTGCCTCGTCGGCGGTGTGCCAGCCGAACAGGATGTTGTCCTCGGGCCGGGCGCTCGCATACATCCAGCGCATGACGTCGACGCCCATCCGCTCGGCGGCCTCGTCGAACTCGATCGCGTTGCCCCAGCTCTTGTGCATCGGCCGGCCGTCTTCGCCGAACAACGTCGCGTAGCCGAACAGCGTCTTGTACGGCGGCTCGCGCCGGAGGACGGTGCCCATCGCGAGCATCGAGTAGAACCAGTTGCGGAACTGGCCGGGGAAGCTCTCCGTGACGAAATCCGCCGGATACCACTGCCGCCAGTAGTCCGGGTCTTCGCGGAAATGGAGCGTCGAGAACGGCACGATGCCCGCGTCCAGCCACGGATTGCCGACGTCGGCGATCCGGGAGACCGGCTCGCCGCACGAGGCGCAGGCGATCTTCACCGCGTCCACGAATGGCCGGTGCGGGGTGTGGCCCTCGAACGCGTCCCAGCCCTCGATCGCGCGCTCCTTGAGCTCACTGCGGCCGCCGATCACCTCGATCGCTCCGCACGCGGCGCAGTCGTAGATCGGCAGCGCCAGGCCCCAGTAGCGCTTCTTTGAAATCATCCAGTCGTGCATGTTCAGGAGCCAGTCCAGCTCCCGGTCGTAGCCGAACTCCGGGATCCACCGGATCTGGTCGACCACCTCCATGATCTGGTAGCGCAGGCTCGCGTCGACCTCTTCCTTCGTGAGCTGATCGCGCGGCTTGTCGTAGACCGGGCCCATCGAGATGAACCACTCGTCGACGAGCCGGAACAGCAGCGGCGTCTCGCACCGCCAGCAGTGGGGATAGCGGTGGGTGTACGGCTCGAGGTGGTAGAAGAAGCCGCGCCGCTCGAGGTCGTCGACGATGTCATCTGCGACCTGCGGCGCCGCATTCCGGCTCAGCCAGGCGAACCCGTCGTAGTAGCGGCCATCCTCGTCGATCGGCCCGATGATCGGCAGCCCCAGCGATTTGCCGAGCTGGTAGTCCTCGGCGCCCGCACCCGGCGCGATGTGGACGATCCCGGTGCCCTCGTCCTCACCCACCTCGTCCCATGGAACCACGCGGTGCCGATAGCCCGCCTTGTCGAATGCGTCCGACACCGCCGGGAGATCGTCGAAGGGGCCGGTGTAGTTCCAGCCGACGAGCTCCGAGCCGGTCTTCTCGTCCTCGACGGCGAATGGCCCGACGACCGCCCGATCGAGGACGCCCTTGCCGATCCAGAACCGCCCGTCGTCCTGGCGAATGAGGGCGTAGCGCTGGTCAGGGTGGACCGCCGCCGCGACGTTCGCCGCGAGCGTCCACGGCGTCGTCGTCCAGACGAGCAGCGCCTCGCCCGGCCGGTCGACGAGCGGGAATCGGACCGTGAGGCCCGGGTCCTCGCGGTCCTTGTAGCCCTCGTTCATCTCCATCTGGGAGAGGCCCGTCCCGCAGCGTGGACACCACGGCATCGAGTCGTGGCCCTTGTAGATCCAGCCGCGCCGGTGGCACTCGGCGAGGAACCACCAGATCAGGTCGTTGTTCTCGTTGCTGAACGTGAAATAGCTCCCACCGAGCTCCGGGTGTCCGAGCCGCCCGACGAGCATCTCCGCGGTGTCCGTCAAAGGGCCGTCCGGACCCTGGATGGTCACCGCCTGCGACGGGTCCTCCGCCAGGGCATCCCGAAGCCGCCGCAGCTCGTCGGGGTCGTCCCAGTTCATCCACATGCCGAGCCGGATCGACTGCTCGGTCTGACGGGCGGCGTAGGTCAGGACGCGCTGCTTGCAGAGTGAGACGAACTCGGCGATGCCGAATGCCTCGATGTCGCGCTTGCTCGTGAAGCCCAGGTCGCGCTCGACGTTGACCTCCACCCAGAGGCCCTGGCAGTCGAACCCGTTCTGCCAGCGCTGGTTCTTGCCGAGCATGGCGTTGTAGCGGCAGAACAGGTCCTTGTACGTCCGGCCCCAGGCGTGGTGGACGCCCATCGGGTTGTTTGCGGTGATGGGGCCGTCGAGGAAGCTCCAGCGCGGTCCGCCCGCGTTCTGCGCACGCAGCCGGTCAAACGTCCGTCCCTCGCGCCAGCGGGCGAGGAGCTCGTGCTCCTGGGCGACGAGATCTGGCTTCGTGGAGACGCTTCGGAACATCTGGCCTCGAGTGCGGGACGTCTGTGGCGGAACCTTTATCAGGAGTTACCGAGCGTCTGGGGGCGCTCACGGGGGACGTCCGGGTATCCTACCCGCGATGCACGCACCAGAGGGGCCGCGCCCGCGCGCGCGCTCGCCGTTTGTTGCGGCGGTCCTGTCCCTCTTCTTCCCGGGACTCGGACACGCCTACGCGGGCGCCTATCAGCGGGCGCTCGGGTTCGCGGCCCTGCCGATCCTGCTGATCGCCTTGCTGGCCGGCGTCGTACTCCGAGCCGAGCCGGGCGAGCTGATCGGGCTGCTGCTGACGCCGTGGGTCCTGCCGTCGGTGTTCGTGATGAACCTCGCGGTCCTGCTCTACCGTCTGGTCGCGATCATCGACGCCTACCGCGTCACGGTCTTCATGAACGCGGTGACCGTCTCCGGAGGCGGACGCCTCGGCCGGCCCAAGCTCGTCTTCAACCCGCTGTCGATTGCCGGGCTGTTCGCGGTGCTGCTCGTGATGAGCGGCAGCCACGCCGTCGTCGCGCGCTACGACCTCATCGCGCTGAACGCCCTGAACGACCAGTGCGTGTTCGTCGGAAACTCGACGACCGACATCGAGTGCCCCGGGGCCGCGCCGTCGCCGACGGGCTCTGCGGATCCTTCCGCCGTCCCGGGCGAGTCCGGCTCCCCCACCCCCACCCTTACCGAGCCACCGGTCCAGGGTTCGGCCCTGCCGAACGTGACGATCCCGCCGTGGGATGGCCAGGAGCGCCTGAACATCCTGCTGATCGGCAGCGACCAGCGGCCGAAAGAGGGCACGTACAACACCGACACGCTGATCGTGGTCTCGATCGACCCGGTCACGAAGCAGGTCGCGATGTTCAGCCTGCCGCGCGACACCGTCGACGTTCCGCTGCCGGCCGGGCCGCTCCGGAACGCGTACGGCCGTGTCTACGAGCGGAAGATCAACGCGCTCTTCACGTCGGTCCGCAACCGGCCGGACCTCGTGCCGGGGACGGACGTCACGCGCGGCTACAACGGCCTGAAGATGGTCCTCGGCAACCTCTACGGGCTCGATATCAAGTACTTCGTCGAGGTCAACTTCGACGGCTTCAAGCAGGTCGTCGACGCCCTGGGCGGGGTCACGATCAACGTCCAGATCCCGGTCATCGACGAGGCGTACCCGTCCGACACGGGGCGCCTCGCCCGCGTCTACATCCCGGCCGGCCTCCAGCACATGACCGGCGCCGAGGCACTCGTCTACGCCCGGTCGCGCCACAGCGGCCAGGGCGACTTCGACCGCGCCGCCCGTCAGCAGCGCGTCCTGACGTCGCTCCGCGAGCAAGCCGACATCGCGAACCTCATCCCGCGCATCCCGCAGCTCGTCGAGGCGCTCAAGAAGACGGTCCGGACGGACATTCCGCAGGAGGAGCTGGCGAAGCTGGCGGGCTTGGCAGGGTCCGTCGACACCCGGAACATCCGCTCGTACGTGTTCACGCCCCCGCGCTATGCGACCGAGTACCTCCACAGCGACCGCGGCTACATCATCGTTGCGAACGCCGAGCGGATCCGCGAGGCCGTCGCGAACGCGTTCTCGATCGACCCCCAGCTGGAGGACCAGCGCGACGCGTTCGCCCAGGAGGGCGGCACGATCTGGGTGCTGAACGGCTCCGGCAAGGAGGGCCAGGCCAGCGACGTCGCGGGCTACCTCGGCTACTACGGGCTCACGGCCTCGGCGCCGGTCCAGAAGCCCGACCTGAAGCCGGCGGCAACGACGATCGTCGTCTACAACGGCCGCGAGACCGCGTTGTCCGAGACGATCAAGTACCTCGAGGAGACGTTCGCCGTGAAGGTGACGACGAAGAGCGACCCGACCGCCCGCGTCGACATCGTGATCACGACCGCGGATTCGACGCCGAACCTGGTGGCGCCGTCAGGGCCGTAGCGGCGAATCATGCGGGCGCCCGCGTAGGACCCGTTTGCGTCCCGCTCGCGGGCCGCGAGGCTCAGTGCGTGGCAAATGCTCGGCGGGTGAGCGTAAGGCGACGCCTACCAACCGAATGGGCGGCACCGCCTGAATAGGTATGCGGCTCAGCGTCCACTAGTTGCCGTTATGCAGCCGAACTTGCATCTTCATGCGAGCGATCCGGCCGCGCGAGCCCTCGCGTCCGACCTAACGCTCACCCGGCGAGCAAATGACGAAGCCTCGCGAGTGGCAGCGCCGGGCTCCCGAGCCGGCCCCTGTTCGACGACTCGGCGCGTCCCAGCACGCCTCAGCTCGGAGCGATCTCCGTCAGCCAGTGGCTGTACTGCGGCAAGCGGCCGCGGACCGCGTCGAAGTACGTCTTTCGCACCAGCTTCCCGATCCGACCCGGCATCCCGTCACCGACCTTGCGGTGGTCGATCTCGATGACCGGCGAGATCTGGACGCCGGTGCCGCAGAGGAACATCTCCTCGGCGACGTAGAGCTCGGAGCGGTCGATCGAACGGACCTCCACGGGGACGCCCTCGTTCGTCAGCAGCTCGATGATCGCCTTGCGGGTCACGCCCTCGAGGATGTCGTCGTTGACCGGCGGGGTCAGGGCCACGCCGTCGCGGACGACGAACAGGTTCGCGGCCGACGCTTCGTTCACGTGGCCGTCCGCGGTCAGGACGATCGCCTCGTCGAAGCCATTGAGCTCGGCCTCGGACTTCTGGAACGCCATGTTCACGTAGCCGCCGACGATCTTGCCGCGGGCCGGCAGCGCCTCGTCCGCGTTTCGCCGCCACGACGACGTCATGACCCGGCAACCCGCCTCCGCGTCGATGTAGCTGCCGAACGGCAGCGCGACGATGTACATCTGGTTGTCGAGGTGGTGGAGTCGAACGCCGATCGCCTTCGTCGACTTGTAGATCGAGGGCCGGATGTAGACGTCCTCGCGGAACGCGTTCCGCCGAACCGTCTCGAGGATCAACTCGACGAGCTTGTCGGGCGTGGGGACGTCTTCCATCATCAGGATCCGGCACGACTGCGTGAGGCGCTCGGCGTGCTCCCGGACCTTGAGGCCGTAGAGCTTGCCCTGCTCCTCGTTCCAGTAGGCGCGGATCCCCTCGAACGTGGCCGTGCCATACATGAACGCGTGGGTCATGACGCTGACCTTGGCGTCGCGCATCGGGACGAAGTTGCCCTCGAAGTAGCACGTGAGGCTGTCGACGTCAGGCCCCGCGGTGTGGCCCTGCGACGGGGCGGGGGCGGCCGCGGGCGCCTCGGTCGTCTTCTCGATCACCATGCGATGGCGCTCCTGGTTCGGCGGCGCCGGGACGCCGCGCTGAGGGTCGTCTGACGGTCGCCCGAGTATAACCCCGCTCCGGGATCGATTGGACTAGACAATTCCGCCAAGGTGGCCGTGCGTGGGCTTCGGCCTCAGGCGACCGACTCGGTGCTCGGGCCAGCACTCGCAACCAGTGCGGCCCGGAATATCTGCCAGGCCGATAGCACCGGCTCCTGAGAGGCCTCAAGCTCGCACAACGGCTGTCGCTTGAGCCCGAATCGTGCCCGCGCTGGCAGGGAACTCGGTCCTAGACGGCCAAGCTTGTGCTGAGCCATCGATGTCGTGGATATCGGCGCCCGCGAAGCGGCTAGAACACCCCGCCCAGCGCCGCGACGACGATCGCGAGATACACGAGGTAGAACGCGCCACCGACCAGCAGCCGCCGCCCCGTCAGCCGATGCGATCGGGCCATCGGGATGAAGATCGCGGCCGTCGAGAGGAACGCGATCCCCGCCGACAGGAACGCCACGCGACTGCCCTCGCCGAAGTGCCACGCATCCGCGGCGAACAGCAGCGCGACCACCGTCGGGATGGCCGATTGGAAGACCATGGCGCCGGTGATGTTGCCCATCGAGAGCGTGTCCTTGCCCTGGCGGACCCAGATGACGGAGTTGAACTTCTCGGGCAGCTCCGTCGCGATCGGGGCGATGACGAGCGCGAGCAGCGCTTCGTCGAGCCCGAACGATGTCGCCATGTGCTCGACCGCGTCGACGAAGAAGTAGGCACCGATGATGATCAGCCCGAGGGCGACCACGACCTGCAGGTTGACCGCACGCAGCCGGGGCGTCGTGGGATCCGCCCGATGGCCCGCCGGGTCGAGCCGGCGAAAGCGGAGCGGCGCAAGATCCTCGGCGTCGACCTCGGGATCCGCCTCGAAATGGGCCTTGACGTACCAGGCGTAGATCCCGATCAGGACGACCGCCACGATCCATTTCAGCCAGACCGGC
Organism: Candidatus Limnocylindrales bacterium; assembly: GCA_036274475.1. Classification (GTDB taxonomy): domain Bacteria; phylum Chloroflexota; class Limnocylindria; order Limnocylindrales; family CSP1-4; genus CF-46. The sequence continues at coordinate 30,747 of DASUFO010000058.1, read as the reverse complement.
TCGAGCGGCAGGAACGCCGCCCCGATCGCGATCGCGTACGCGATCACGAAGTACCGGATGTCGTGGACGAGCACCTCGGTGTCGACCGGCATGACGTCGCCCGCGGGTCGGCGTCTCGCCTGGGTCAGCACCGCCACGCCCGTCACGAACATCGCGAGCGTCGAGAGCATGAACGGCGCCCCGAGGATCGCGCCCACACCGACGCCATGGGACGACTCGGAGCCGCCGCCGGTGAGGATCGCGATGATCGGGATCATCGTCTCCGGCAGCGCGGTGCCGACCGCTGCGAGGACGGACCCGACGGCACCCTCGGCCAGCTTCAGCTTGCGGCCGAACCACTCGATGCCGTTCGTGAACAGCTCCGCCCCGGCCAGGATGATGACGAACGCGATGATCAGGATCAGGAGGTCCATGGCGGGCCGGGCTCAGGCTTCGACGTTGCCGATGACGATGCTCGCCGCAATCACCACCAGGATCAGGACCGACACGATCGCCATCGTCCGCTCGCCGCGCGAGATGTAGCCGAACAGCGAGACGACGACGCGGGCGATCGGCGTGAAGAGCAGGACGACGAGGCCGAGCCACATGAACCCGGCCGGCCGGAGGTGGGTGATGTCGTCGATGATCAGTCCCGGTTCGAGCGCCGGACCGCCGGCGAGGGGATCGATGCGCGCGGCGAACATCAGCACGCAGCCGATCGCGATCAGGAGGATCGAGGCATACGTCCCGATCGTGAGGAGACGGCCGACCGTCCGGTCGAGGTCGAGGGCCGGGGCGTGCCGCGGGCCAGCGGTCATGAGAGGGCTCGCAGCAGCATCTGCAGAGCAGTGTAGAGCAGGATCGCGATGAACAGCCCGCGCAGGATCCGGAGGTCGATCCGGTGGACGACGCGCGAGCCGAGGCTGGCGCCGACGAAGACGCCGAGCGCGGTCGGCGACGCGACGAACGGGTCGATCAGCCCGCGCGAGAGGTAGATGAACGCACCGGCCGACGCGGTGATGCCCATCATCAGGTTGCTGGTCGCGGTGGCGACACGCAGCGGCACGCCCATCACGAGGTGCATGACGGGCACCTTCACGATCCCGCCGCCGATGCCGAGCAGGGCGGACACCACCCCGGCGCCCACGCTCCCGGCGGCTCCCGCGGGCACGCGCCGGACGCGATAGGTCGGGCCGGACAGGTTCGCGTCGAAGAAGGTGTCGTCCGGGGGCTCCCCGTCGACGACGGTTTCCTCCTCCGGGCCGCCCGCGACTCGGCCGCGGCGAGCCATCGAGAGGCTCGTGTAGACGAGGAGCACCGCGAAGAGCCCTTCGAGTGCCCGCTCCGGAAGGAGGAACGCAACAAGGCCGCCGATCAGCGCGCCGATCGCGGTGAACAGCTCGAGCGTCATGCCGAGGCGGAGGTTCGCGACGTGGCGCTCCAGGAAGACGCCCGCCGACGCGCCGCTCGTCACGATCACGCAGATCAGGCTGACGCCGACCGCCGTCAGCAGCGGCAGGTTGAAGACCAGCGTCAGCAACGGGACGATGAGCGTCCCGCCGCCCAGCCCCAGCAGCGAGCCGAAGAACCCGGCGGCCACGCCCCCGCCGATCAGCCAGAGGCCTAGCAGCACCAGAGGCTCAGGGCGCCGGCGCGGTGAGCGCTAGGGGCGAAGGTGCTGCGGCGCGTACGGCAGCAGGGCGACGATCCGGGCGCGCTTCAGCGCGACCGCGAGCTCCCGCTGGTGCGCCGCGCACGTGCCGGTCTTGCGGCGCGGCTCGATCTTCGCCCGCTCCGAGAGGTAGCGGCGCAGGCGGTTCACTTCCTTGTAGTCGATCTGGACCGTCTTGTCGGCGCAGAACGCGCAGACCTTCCGGCGTCGCCGGTCGCGGTAGTAGTCGTCTCGCTTCTTCGATCGTGCCTGGGGCATCGGTCAGTGGTCTCCGTTGTCTGTCAGAAGGGAAGGTCGTCGAGGTCCGGGTCGTCCATGCCGCCGCGCGGGCTGTTCGACGGGGCGCCCGAGGCAACGGGAGCGGCGAACTGGCCACCGTCGCCGTCCTCGCGCGTGCGCTTCTCGAGATTCATCACGCTGTCCGCGGTGATCTCGAGGGACGTCCGGGTCTGGCCGTCGCGGCCCTCGAACTGGCGGGTTCTGAAGCGGCCCTCGACGAACACGCGATTGCCCTTGCGCAGGTTCTCCGCGGCTCGCTCGGCGCGGTCGCCCCAGACGCTGACGCGGAACCAGTCGGTCTCCTCGACCCATTCGCCGGTCTGCTGGTTCTTCGTGCTCTGGTTGACCGCCACGTTGAACTGGGTGACCGGCCGGCCGTTGGGTGTGTACCGCATCTCCGGGTCAGCACCCAGGTTGCCGATGATCATCGCCTTGCAGAGCGCCATCGTTCTCGCCTCGCCTCAGTCGATTGCGGCCGGTGCCGCTTCGCTTTCGGATTCGTCGATCCGCTCGCGGTCGTCGTAGTCGTCCTCTTCGTCCTCGGCGGACGGAAGCCGGGTGCCCTCGTCCTCGTCCTCGACCTCCTCGCCGGTCTCGTCGCGGCGGCCGGCCTTGACCGGTCGCTCGACGCGGGTCACGAGGTGGCGAAGGACCTCCTCCGTGATGAGGAGGCCGCGCTCCATCTCGACGATCGCCTCGCCCGGCGCCTCGAACAGCACGATGTGATACGAGCCTTCGCGATACCGGTCGATCTGGTACGCGAGGCGCCGCCGGCCCCACGGGGCGACCTTGATGATCTGGCCGCCGCCGGCCGAGATCTGGCGGGTGGTTCGGTCGATGACCGCCTGTGCCCGGTCATCCGCGACATCCGGTCGCAGGACCAGCATGAGTTCGTATCGGCGCATGCGCCCAGGATCTCCTTCCAATGGGATCTGCCCCGCTGACGGCGGACTGCCGGCGCGGAACGGAAAGGAACGCGGCGGAGTGTAGCACGGGCCTCGGTTCGGCTATCCTCTCGGATCGGGACCCAAACGTCATTTCCTCCGCTGCAACGGGGAGGCAGCTTGCCCGCAAGCACGATCCTGCTCATCGAGGCCGATGCGGCCTCGGGTGAGACCATCTCCGCCGCGCTCACCGGCGTCGGCTATACCGTCACCGCGATCGCCGATCCCAAGGACGCGATCGGCAAGGTGGCCGACCACCAGCTCGCGATCATCGACGTCGTCGAGGGCGACAAGACCGCGTTCGACGTCTGCCGCGAGATCCGCGAGACGCCGGCCCTGGCCCAGGTGCCGGTTCTGTGCGTCGGCCAGACCGACGATGTCGAGGACCGGATCAAGTTCCTCGAGGCGGGCGCGGACGACGTCATGGCCAAGCCGTTTGACGAGCGCGAGCTCGAGGCACGGGTCGAGGCCCTCCTGCTGCGCTTCCAGCGCTCGAAGGATCTCCAGGCCGTCGTGTCCGCCGACGGCATCGTCGTCACCCGGCAGCGCCGGACCGTGGCCGTTCACAGCCCGCGCGGCGGCGTGGGCACGACCACGATCGCCACGAACGTCGCGATGGTCAAGGCCCAGGAGAAGCCGGACCGGGTCGTCCTCGTCGACCTCCATCTCCAGTTCGGCCAGGTCGCGACGCACCTCAATCTCGAGCCGAAGCAGACGCTGGCCGACGTCGTCCGCGACGACGCCGCCATGACGGAGCCGGAGCTGCTCCGGACCTACGCGACGCGTCACGACAGCGGCCTCCATGTCCTCGCCGCGCCGTCCTCGCCCGAGCTGGCCGAGATGGTCACCGCCGAACACGTCGAGAAGGTCCTCGCGACGCTCCTCGACTCGTACGACCTCGTCGTGATCGACGCCGGGTCGTGGCTCGACGAGCGGACGATGACCGCGTTCGAGCGAGCGGAGTCGGTGATCTTCGCGATCTGCCCCGAGATCGGCGCGCTCAAGGCGCTCCACGGCCTCCTCGACTACCTGAACGAGGCCGGTTCCGTCGCGGCGAAGTCGACGTTCGTGCTCAACAACCAGTTCGCCCGCGAGATCCTCAAGCAGCGCGATGTGGAGACCGCCCTCGGCACGAGCGTGACCTCGGAGCTGCCCTACGACCCGTTCGTCTATCTCAAGGCCGTGAACGAAGGCGTGCCGGTCGTGATGGGAGCGCCGAGATCGATCATTGCGGACCGCTTCCGGAAGCTCGCCGCGGCCGCATTCGGGTCGGACGGCGTCGTGCTCCCCGACTCGGGCGAGACGAAGAAGCAGAGTCGATTCGGGTTCCGGCGGCGCTGACGGCGCCGAGCGCCGCGCCGAGCGGCCGGCGGACTGCTACGCCTCGGCGATCACGCCGAGCGAGACGCGGAATCCGGCCCGCCGCTGGAGCGGCGGGAGCATCGTCAGCTGACCGAGCGGCGCATCGCCGGGGAACCAGCGCGCCCACTCCTCGTTGAACAGGTCGAACTCCGAGGCATCGCGCAGGGCCCAGTTGGCCCAGACGACCTTGTCCATCGACGTCCCACTCGCCTCGAGCGCGGCCTTGAGGTTCGCCAGCGCCCGGCGCGTCTGGTCCTTGATGCCGCCGTTCACGAGCTGGCTCGTCTCGGGATCGACCGGGCCGATCCCGTTGACGTAGATCATCCCGCCGGCCTTGACGACCTTGCCGAGGCCGACGCCGATGACCTTGGCGATCGCCTGGAGGCCGCCATCGCCGGCGTTCAGCCGAGCCTTAAGCGAGCGATCGGGCTTGTTGGGGTCCTCGCGCGGGATCCCGAACTCACCCTCGGGCAGCGCCACGCCCATCTTCTTGAACTGGGCCATGAACGTCGGCCGGATGTTCGTCGGCTTCAGCTCGCCGTAGATCTTTCCGTCCTTGTAGTCCGACTGCTGGAACACGAAGATGTCCTGGGTCAGGATCTCGTCGTCGTCGATCCCGTAGACCTCGGTGATGTTGACGACCTTGCGGGTGCCGTCCTTGAGCCGGGCGGTGTGAACGATCAGGTCGATCGCCGAGGCGATCTGTTCGCGGATCGCCCGCAGGGGCAGGTCGTAGCCCGTCATGAGAATCATCGTCTCGAGCCGGCGGAGCATGTCCTTGGGGCTGTTCGCGTGGCCGGTCGAGAGCGACCCGTCGTGGCCGGTCGTCATCGCCTGGAGCATGTCCAGCGCCTCACCGGCGCGGCACTCACCGACGATGATCCGGTCGGGCCGCATGTGCATCGCGTTGCGGAGCAGGTTGCGGATCGTGATCTCGCCTTCGCCTTCGAGGTTCGGCGGGCGGGCTTCCAGCGTGATCACGTGCTCCTGGCGGAGCTGGAGCTCCGCGGCGTCCTCGATCGTGACGATTCGCTCGTCGTTCGGGATGAAGGACGAGAGGACGTTCAGGGTCGTCGTCTTGCCGGAGCCGGTGCCGCCCGAGACGAAGAGGTTCAGCCGGGCCTCGATGCAGGCCTTCAGGAAGTCGAACATCTGGGGCGTCGCGGTGCCGAAGCTGATCAGGTCGTCGACCGTGTACGGCCGGGTCGAGAACTTCCGGACCGTGATGACCGGACCCACGAGCGAGAGCGGCTCGATGATGGCGTTGACACGTGAGCCGTCGGGCAGGCGGGCGTCGACGCGGGGGCTCGTTTCGTCGATGCGGCGGCCGAGCGGGGCGATGATCCGGTCGATGACCCGCAGGACGTGGTCGTCGTTCAGGAAGACGCTGTCGATCCGCTCGATCTTTCCGTGGCGCTCGATGTAGATGTGGCTGGGGCCGTTGACCATCACCTCGGTGATGCTCTCGTCGGCGAGGAGCGGCTCGAGCGGCCCGAAGCCGGTGACGTCGTGGATCATCTCCTCGATGAGCCGCTGGCGCTCGTCGCGGGTGATGACGAAGCCGTGACGCTCGACGACACCATCGACGATGTCCTGGATCTTCAGGCGAACTTCGGCGGGCGGGACGTCGAGGAGCTGGTCGAACGCGCTGACGATCTCGGTCTGGAGGCGCACCCGGACTTCGTGGAGCAGCTCGTCGCGGCCCGGGGCGCGTCCGCCGACCGATCGTTTGGGCAAACCGGCGGATGCGGCGGGGGCCTCGGGCTCGATGGGGACCCCAGCGGGGACGTCGGACTCGATCGGTACCGCGACGGGCGGCTTCGCGGCAACGGCCTTCGCTTGCGCCCCGGCCTTGGCCTGCTCGGCGGCCTTCGCCTGCTCCGCAGCCTGCTGTTGCGCTCGCTCGACCCGTTGCATCAACGACATGGCGCCGCTCCCCGATGGATTGAGTTGTGCCGTCGAGCAGGTGACGGTCCATGCCCGACTGGGACCAGAGGATACGACACCCATGACTTTGGTCCGTTGCACGAGGGCACCACCCGGAAGGAGTCGGTGACCGCGGGCAACCGGGTTGGCTGCGAAGGTGTGCCGACCGGTCGGGATCAGTGCGGTCGCGCGGAACGGTGGTGCCGGAGCCGAGGATCGAACTCGGACGGCCTTGCGAGCAGCGGAGCGTCAAGTCCGGTCCTGCCTTCCAAGGGCGTCCCCGGGGTTGCGAAGCCCGCCAGTGGCGGACGTGCCGACTGGGCCGGCGGGGCGAAGCCGAACTCGCGGGCTCCCGCGACCGCGTTGATGCGCGGGCGACCGATGCGTACATTTCACGTTGTTGCAACCCGGGATGGGATGATCCGGGGGCAGCCACCCGTGAATTCCCGTTCATGCTTGGTACATGGAGCCTGAAGTCATGACGACGGAGGATCTCCTCGAGAAGTGGCGCGAAGCGACACGCGCCGCCGAGCTCGCGGAGCGGTTGGCAACCCTCGCTGCAGAAGCAGCCGCCCAGGCCGAGCGCGGCGCCCTCAGCGCAGACGAGATCGCGACGTTGGCCGAGCGCGCTGCGGAATCGGCCGACCGGGCCGCTGAGGTAGCGCGACAGGCGGCGACGAGGGCGCAAGAGTTCGCAACCAGCACCAGGAGCGAGCGACACTCGGATGCCGTCAAGGCCGCCGCCGACGCACGCATTCTGGAGTCCGAGGCGAGGGATCGATATCACGACGCCGAACGCGAGGAGCGCATCCGGCACGGCCTGGAGAAGAAGTCTTGATCCGGTTCGCCGAGGTTCCGATCGGTCCTCGAGAACCGCCACCGGGCGCTTCAACCGTGGACGCATTGCCGACACCTCCACGCCCAGGGGAAGAGCGGGGCAGACCAAAAAACGCTTGAGGATGTTTCGATCGTGGGTCTGAGAGGCTGACCCCGCGGCCGCGCGCACTCGTGCGCCGCATGGGGGTCGAAGCCGGATGGAAGGTGCGCCGCGTTGCCGGGGGTCGCGCGAGTCTACGGCGCGTGGTCTGTCGCCCATTCGACGGATCGATGGTCGAAGAAGGCGCCGGGCCGGACCGAGCGCGTGCTGGTGCCGGAGCCGAGGATCGAACTCGGACGCCCTTGCGGGCAACGGAGTTTAAGTCCGTCGCGTCTGCCTGTTCCGCCACTCCGGCCGTCGGCCATCGTACCGGCAGGCCGATCGTCACTTGCGATTCGCGCGCGCGAACGGCAGCATGCGCTCGGCAGCACCGCCGGTGCTGCTGTCGGGCGGCGACGTCGAGAGCCGCCGCGTCGACGAGGGGTCCGCCGACCGCATGGCCGTCACTTCCGCAACCGAGACGCCAGTCCGCGCATCCCTGCGCAGCCGCGTCTTCGGCCGGCCGATCCGGGTCGCGACCTTGCTCGTGCTGATCGCGATTGCGGGCTCGATCGCCGGCGCGCTGGCATTCGATCGGGCCTACCAGGGAAAGGCACTGCCCGGCGTTCATGTCGCCGGGGTCGATGTCTCGGGGCTCACCGCGACCGAGCTTCGCCGGCGCATCGCCGAGATCCCCGTCCTCCCCGCCTCACTCGAGCTCGTGAGCGACGGCCGCCGGGTCACGATCGATCCCGCGACGCTCGGTGCCAGCGTCGACGTCGAGAGCGCGGTCGCGGCAGCGCTCGCGGCCGGCAGGGCGTCCGGGCCGCTCGCAGACGTCCCGCAACGGTTCCAGCTCTGGCGTGATGGCCAGGAGGTCGCCCTCGGCGCGACGGTCGACCGGAAAGCGCTCTGGGCCTGGGTAACGGCGCGGGCCGAGCAGCTCCGGGTTACCCCGCGCAGCGCCGTGATCGTCAAGGGCCCGACCGGCTGGACCGCGACGACGGCACAGACTGGCAAGGCACTCGACGTCACGACGACGGCCGCGACGCTCGAGCAGGCGCTGCTCAAGGGCGATGGCGCCGCGGCGACGATCGAGCTCCCGATCCGGTTCATCGAGCCCGACGTCGACCGGCTCGACGCCGTGCTCGCAATCTCGGCCGCGGAGCGGATGGCCCAGCCCTTCCCGCTGACGTTCCGCGACGGCCGGACGTGGACGATCCCGTCCGAGACGATCCGCGCCGCGATCACGTTCGCGCCCGGTGGCGAGCGGCCCACGCCGATTCTGGATGCTTCGCTGATCACCGGGGCGATCGCACCGCTCTCCAAGGAGATCGATCACGCCGCCACGGAGTCGCTGATCCTGAAGTCACGGAGCGGCGCCGTCTTCGGCTACGTGCCCGGCAAGGGTGGCCGATCGCTCGACGTCCAGGGCAACGCCCGCGAGGTCGCCCGGATCATCATCGCCCGCGGCAGCGGCGAGGTCTCACCGACCGAAGGCGTCCGCCTCCAGACGACCGACGTTGCGCCGAACCTGACGGCCGAGGAGGCGGCGAAGCTGGGCCCGCAGGTCACGCGGGTCGGCGCCTGGACGACGAAGTTCCAGCCGAGCGAGAAGAACTTCTTCGGCGCCAACATCCGCATCCCGGCTCGCTTGATCAACGGCACGGTCGTCCAGCCCGGCGGGGTCTTCGACTTCTGGGGCGTCGTGGGGCCAGTCACGTTCGCCCGCGGCTTCGGGATGGGCGGCTTCATCGAGGCCGGCCGAACCAATCCCACCGGCGCGATCGGCGGCGGGATCTGCTCCGCGTCCACGACGATGTTCAACGCCGCCGCCCGCGCGGGCTACCAGATCCTCGAGCGCGACAACCACGCCTACTACATCACTCGCTATCCGCTCGGCCTCGACGCGACGGTCTCGAAGTTCGGCGGCCGGATCAGCCAGAACATGCGCTTCCGGAACGACACCGACCACGCATTGCTGATCCGCGGCCTCTCGGGCAGCACGTGGGTCCGCTTCGAGATCTACTCGATTCCGATCGGCCGGACCGTGTCGTTCTCGGCGCCGTCCGTCAGCAACATCCGCAAGGCGATCGATACCAGCGTCACGACGACGCAGCTCAAGCGTGGGCAGAAGGAGCGGACGGAGACGCCGTCAGACGGCAAGGACGTGTCGGTCACCCGGACGGTCCGCGACGCGAGCGGACGGGTCATCCATCGCGACACGTGGTTCAGCCACTACGTCCGCGTCGACGGGGTCGTCCGGATCGGGATCGGCTGACCTCGGGTCGGCGGGACGTCGCAGCCGGGGCGCGCTGAGCCGGCTCGGGTCACGGGAGGGTCACCTGCACGGCGATGCCCGCAGGCGCGGGCTCAGTGCTCGACGAAGCCACCATACGAGCAAGGATCGACGTCGATCCCCGTCAGCGTCGATCGATCCGCGGAGATCGCGTACGTCGAGGACGTCCCCTGGCACTCCGGGTCGTTCGGGACGACGTCCCACGCAAGGACGAGATCCTCGCCGACGAGCCGGGCCGAGCCGCGGACGGCGTAGTCCTGGATGTGTTTGGGGTAGTTCGGGGTCCAGAGAATGGTGAAGCACGTGCTGCGGCCCGCGAACAGCGGGACGCAATGTGGGTCGTCTGCGGCCCGCAGGGTCAGGACCTCCGCCTGGATGCCCTGGGGATTGAGCGGATCGGTGTTGTACTGCCGGCCAATGAGGTCCCCCGGAAGCGGCGAACCGGCGGGATCCGGCAGGGGCGATTCCAGGAGATACGGTTCGGGCGTCGGCCAACCGGGCGGTGCGCTCGCGTAGCCGGGTGCCGGCGACGGCAGCGACGACGGCGACGACGTGGCCGTGGCCGCGGGGCTGGCCGGCGGCGACGGGGACGCCGACGGCTGCGACGGGCCAGTCGGGCGAGAAAGGAATCCTGCCCCCAGGACCACCGCGATCACGATCGCGATCGTCGCAACGGCGAGTCGCATCCCGTTCCACGGTTTCGCAAGCCTCGGGAGGCGCCGCTGCTGCGGGGTCGCCGGCAACTCGGCGACGACTGCGTCGAGGACGCGATCGGGCAGTTCAGTCAGGTCATTCTCGAACAGTGCGCGGAGCGCGATCTCGGCTCGTCGGTCGGTCGTCATCGAACGGCCTCCCTGGCCCTCGGTCGCTCATCGGCGTCGAGCGCCGCGCGCAGGCTCTGCATCCCGTAGAAGAGTCGGGAGCGGATGGTCCCGGCGGGGATGCCGAGGGTCTCGGCGATCTCGTCGGGCGAGAGATCGAGGTAGTACCGGAGCACGAGGACCGCACGGTGCTCGACGGACAGTTGTCGGAAGCCTCGCTCCACCTGATCGCGATCCCGGACCGCGGCGAAGGCGTCGGCATCGGCCGGAATGACATCAGCGAGCGCGTGCAGGTTCGGAGCCCAGCGCCGTTTCGTTCGCCCCTCGGCGTAGCAGGCTCGAACCAGCACTCGATAGGCCCAGGCCTCGAAGCGATGAGGATCCCGAAGTCTCGGGAGCTGCCGCCAGATCGTGAGGAGGGCCTGCTGTGTGGCGTCCTCCGCGAGGTCGGCGTCGCGAAGGATCCGCTTCGAGACCGCGTGCAGCCGGCCGCCGACCGCGACTGCCAGGCTCGCGAAGGCCTGTTCGTCGCCACTCTGCGCCCGGGTCACGAGGTCCAGCAGCTCCACGCCGCCCCTCCGGCCACGGCCCGGGACGTCCGGGCTCACCCCTACGAGGCGGGCAGAGCACTCGTTTACTCAATGTTCACCCATCCGGCGGCGGCCTGATCGCCGAACTCGCACGATTCGGGTATTGACATTGGAGTGACTCCAAGGTTTAGCGTGCGCAACGAAGGGAGGATCGACATGATCCGGTTCGCGTACGAAGAGTCCATCGGGGCCAGTCCCGCCGAGGTGTTCGCGGTCATGAGCGACGTCACTCGCTTTGCTGACTGGCTCGCGATGGACGGCCGTCTCGTCAACGGCTCACCAACCCGGCTCGGCTCGACCTTCGAGTCGACCGGCAAGATGGGGCCCTGGACCGTTCGCGGTCGCGGTGAGGTCACCAGGTTCGAGCCGGAGCGCGCGTTCGGCTTCACGATGATCGCCCCGAACGCGTTCGACTTCGAGCTCGCGATCGAGCTGTTCCCGACTCCGTTTGGCACGCGTCTCGCGGGTTCGGGCTCGATGACGACGCACCGCTTCTGGCGCCTGCTGGAGCCGTTGCTCCGCTCCGAGGTCCCGAAGGGCGAAATCGCCGAGGCCCAGCGACTCAAGGCCGTCGTGGAGGCAGCGCGATGAGCTCGACGCCGATGACCGGCACCCTGCTCCTGGCGGACCTCACCGGCTACACGGCCTATCTCTCGGGCAGCGAGATCGAACACGCGCCGATGATCGCCGGTGACCTCCTCGAGACGATCGTCGGCCGGCTCGAGCCGCCGTTTCGCCTGTCGAAGTTCGAAGGCGACGCGGCCTTCCTGTACGTCGAGGACGGCCGCGCCGACCCGTCGCTCCAGCTCGACGCCATCGAGGCTGCCTACTTCTCGTTCCGGCGGCGGCTTCGCAGCATCGACGCCGCCACGGCATGCGACTGCAACTCGTGTCGCCTCGCCCCGCGGCTCGATCTGAAGCTGTTCGTCCACCACGGACAGTTCGTCGTCAGCGCGATCGCCGGCCGCGATGAGCTCGCCGGTTCCGACGTCATCCTCGCCCATCGGCTGCTCAAGGGGGCAGCAGCCTCGACGCGAAGGGCCGGGTTCGTCGAGTTCACGGCGGCCGCGGCGACGGCGCTCGGGGTCGCCGACGACGGCGCCGCGGCGCATCTGACGGAAACGTTCGACCATGTTGGGACGGTCGATGCGACGGTCGTCGATCTCGACGCCCGGTGGACCACAGAACGCGACGTCCGACGGGTTGAGCTCGACGCTTCGGACACGTTGCTCGACATCGCGGCGCTGCTGCCGGCGCCGCCGGCCGACTGCTGGGCCTATCTCACGTCGCCGAAGCTGCGAGCCCGTTGGGAGGGCCCGATCTCGTTCGCCGAGACCTCGCCCACCGGCCGTCGCGGTGTCGGAACGACGACCGAGTGCGTGACCGGGCGCCTGGCAACGCTCGAGGAGGTCGTCGACTGGCAGCCATACGACCACGTCGCGTGGCGGCTGCGCCTTGGTGGCAGCGGGCCGATCGACGCCAGCGCGGACCTCGAGGGTGTCGCCGACGGGACGCGATTGTCGTTGCGCTGGGCCCGGCCTTCGGGAGCCGACTCCCCGGAGCTCGTCGAGGCGGCGGCGGCTCGTCGCGAAGCGATCGACCGGCTCATCGCAGTGCTCGGCCGCGCCGACGGGCGTGAAGAGGTGGTTGCATGAGGATCGGCGAGCTGGCGGAGCGGATCGGCGTGTCGACTGACACGATCCGCTTCTACGAAAAGTCGGGCGTCCTGCCCCGCCCGGATCGGCAGCGTTCGAACGGCTATCGCTCGTACAGCGAGCTCGACGTCGAGCACCTCCGGCTGCTGATCGACCTGCGGCGACTGGAGATTCCGCTCGAGGATGCGGCCCGAATGGCCGGTTGGTGCCACGCCGGCCATTGCGAATCGACGACCTCGGAGCTGCCGCGGCTCATCGCGGGCCGTCGCGCGGAGATCGCCCGGCGGATCGACGGCCTCCGAGAGCTTGACGCCCGAATGGCCGAGCTCGAGCGCCACCTCGTCCGCGACCGCCGGACGCTGAGGCTGCTCGGGGGCGAAGCTCCCTGCTGCGACGCCGCATCCGCGGTCATCGACGCGGTCGATGGTGGCTGCGCATGCTGTTCTCCGGCGGGGTCCGCGGGACCGAGCTAGTCCGCGAGGGGCGCCGGCCGCTCCGCGCGGCTGCTCAGCTCGATTCGTCGGCCGCTGGCGGCGGCCTCGCCGATCGCGAGCATCGCATCCAGGACGTGGTAGGCGAGCTCGCCGGACGCGCGATGCGGCCGCCCCGACCGGATGCCGGCCCCCAGATCAACCAGCCCGATCCCCCGTCCAAGCCCTGTGCGACCCACGACGGGCGCCTCCGTCCATGCGTCGTCGTTGCGTGGCCTGACTCGGACCGGATCGTCGAACGTGTTCGGGTCGCCGAGCACCATGATCCCCGACGTGCCCTGGATCTCGAGCCGAGGCGCGGTCGTCGCCCCCGCGTCGAACGACATCGTGAAGCCACCGACGACGCCGCTCGCGAATTCGAGCGCTCCCACGACGTGGGTCGGGACCGTGACCGGGAATGTCGTGCCGGCTTCCGGTCCCACCAGCACCTTCCGCTCCGGGAACGTCACGCGATCGAGCGCGGCGACCGCCCGAATCGGTCCCAGCAGATGGACGAGCGCCGTGAGGTAATACACGCCGACGTCGAGGACCGGACCCGCACCCGGACCGAAGAACGGCGCGGGTGCCGGATGGAACACCTCCGGACCGCGATTGACGAAGGCGATGGAGCAGCCGATCGGGTCGCCGATCCTACCGCCGTCGATCGCCGCCCGGGCGGTCTGGAGCGAGCTGCCGAGAAACGTGTCCGGTGCGCATCCGACCCTCAGGCCCGCCCGGTCCGCAGCGCCCAGGATCTCTCGCGCGGTCGCCCGGTCCGTGGCCAGCGGCTTCTCGCTGTGGACGTGCTTGCCCGCCGAGATCGCGGCGAGACTGACCGCGGGATGGGCGGCAACTGGTGTCAGGTTCAGGACGACGGCGACCTCGGGGTCCTCGAGCAGGGCTTCGAAGGCGAGGGCTCGCATTCCCGTCTCCGCGGCGAGCACGGCCGCCCGCGCCGGGTCCGCGTCCGCGCAGGCGACGAGCCGGACGCTCGGGTGACCGGCGAGGCCCGCGACGTACTGGCGGGAGACATTGCCGCAGCCGACCATCCCGATCCCGAGCGGAGACTCGCCCGTCGCGGCGGCAGTCACGGAGCGGTCACGTAGCCAGGAACCGCCGGCTCCGTTCGAGCGCCGCCAGGATGTCGGTCGCGCACGAGTCGAACTCGACGATCAGCCGGTCGACGCCGGCCGCGGTCGCCGCGGCGATGCTCCCCACAAGGTCGATCGTTCCATCGCCGAGCGCGACGTTCGCGTCGCCCCGACGGCCGGTTCCGTCCTTGAGATGGATCGAGCGAACGCGCGGCTGAAGGTCGTCGATCATCGTCGCCGGAGCGACGCCGCCGCACGCCGCCCAGTAGACGTCGACCTGCCACGCGACGGCCGCTGGCAGCTGCTCGTGGAGGCGCCGATAGGCACGGATGCCCTCAAGCTCGACGACCTCGTGCTCGTGGTTGTGAACGCCGAACGCCAGACCGAACGTCGCGGCACGAGCCGCCGCGTCCTCGAGACATGCCGCCGTCCGCTCGAGCGACGCGATGTCGGCGATGTCCGACGCGACGAGGGATGGCGTGAACACGAGGTCGGCGCCCATCGCGGCGACGGCCTCGAACCGCGCCTCGAGCGGTTCAGCCAACCCGGGCGACACACCGACATGCGTCCCGAGGATCCGGAGTCCGGCATCGGCCGCCCAGCGACGCGCCTGGGCCGCGTCGCCGCCCGGCATGCCGACCGTCTCGATGCCCTCGTACCCCATCCCGGCCAGCCGCTCGAACAGCGCGGGCCACGCCAGGTCGACGTCGCGGACGGAATAGAGCTGAACGCCGATCACGCGACCGAGGATACCGGCGGCGGAGGCCGACTCGCGGCTTCGTCGCGCGCCGGCGCGTGCGCCGGCCGGGCCGGCCCGTGTTCATCGTTCGTTCACACCGATGACCGCGCGTTTTCATCCCGCCCGCCTACGGTCGAGAGGCACCCGGCGACGGTGCAGGCAGCTCGGAGGCGCGCACCATGGCAGTCACAGGTCCAGTCCCGGCCGCCGCCGTCACGATGACGGCCGGCTGGCCGACGTTCGAATCCGCGCTGCTGCGGCGCGAGCTCGTCGCGGAGCGAACGATGGCGTTCTCGTTCGCGAAGCCCGCCGGCTGGGACTTCGAGCCGGGACAATTCATCGACATCACGTTGCTCGACCCGCCCGAGACCGACGGCGAGGGCAACACGCGCGGCTTCTCGATCTCGAGCGCGCCGCGTGAGGACCTGATCACGATCACGACGCGGCTTCGCGACACGGCCTTCAAGCGCGTCCTTCAGACGATGGACGTGGGAACCAGGGTCAGGATCGAAGGGCCGTTCGGCGACCTGCGTCTGCACGATGCCGACCGACCGGCGGTCGTCCTGACGGGCGGCATCGGCATCACGCCGTTTCGGAGCATTCTCGTCCAGGCGGTCCGGGACGGCGGTCTGCCCTACCCCGTCGTCGTCCTCTACGCCAACCGTCGACCGGAAGACGCCGCGTATCTCGACGAGCTCACCGGCCTCGCCGAGGCCGATCCAAATCTCACCTTCGTGGCGACGATGTCGGAGTTGTCGGAAACTGAACGCACCTGGGCCGGTGAACGTGGTCGCATCGATGGGTCGATGCTCGCCCGTCATGTCGACGGGGCCGCCGGGCCGATCTACTACATCACCGGACCGGGCGGGATGGTCCGTGGCCTGCGATCGATGCTGACCGAAGCGGGAATCGCTGCGGACGACATCCGGACCGAAACGTTCACGGGGTACTGAGAGGGACCCATGAGCATCGTTGTGAAGCGTGTCTACGACCCGCCTTCACCCGACGACGGCTACCGCGTGCTCGTCGATCGGCTGTGGCCGCGCGGCCTCAGCAAGGGCACGGCGAAGCTCGACCTGTGGCTGCGCGACATCGCCCCGAGCACGGAGCTCCGGACCTGGTACGACCACCAGGTCGAACGGTGGCCCGAATTCCAGAGGCGGTACGCGGCGGAGCTCGAAGGCAAAGGAGCGCTGCTTGACCTGCTCGCCGACGCCGAGGCCCACCACGGCCGCGTGACGCTGCTGTTTGGCGCCCGCGATCGCGAGCACAACGAGGCGACGGTGCTCGCGGATGTGCTCGCGGATGTGCTTCGGAGCCGGCCGCGGCATTCCCATCGATGACGACGCCCGTCGAGGCGGTTGGGCTGGCGCCGACTTCGGAACCCGACCTCCTGTCGAGTCAGCTTCACAGGCGGGCGACCCGGGCGATGGCGCCAGCGCGCCTGCGGTACGAGCTGCGTTCGATCGTCCTCGACGTCCTGGGCTGTCAGGACCCGAGCGAGCTCCCGGAGGACGTTGCCGCGTGGGCAGAACACATCGCAGAAGAGGCCGCGTCGTCGGCCTGCGACCCGCTGATGACGAGGTTGCTCGCGTCGCTCGAGGCGACGATCCAGACGGCCCCACACGCCGTCGTCGTTCGGCTGGCGGACGCTGCGGCTCGCCACGACGCCGGCATCGACTGAAGCCGGCGCGCCCCGATCAAGCGCTTGCGGCGCCGTTGGGCGCCGTCCTCGGCGAGGGTCAGCGTCCCAGCTGCAATCGGTCGATCAGCCACATGAGCACGGGACCGCCCACGATCGTGCCGATGGCGACGATCAGCGCGATCGGGAACACGACGGAGCCGTCGCTCGAGAGCTGGCCGACGATGGCCTCGGCAATGATGAACCCGAGGACGCCGCCGATCGCGGGGCCGAGGAACACGAGGAACGAGCCCGCCCGCGACGCCGGGGCGCTGCGCGACGCCGCCGTCCGCGGCAGGCGCAGCCCGCAGTTCGCACAGAATCGGTCGCCCGGCCGCGTCGGCGTCCCGCAGCGAGGGCAGGCGACGAGCTCGCCTGCCGTGTCGTCATTCATCTCGTGGCTACCCGTTGACTGCCGAGCGTGGGCCCCGGAGGATCGACCCAGCCCGTCCCTTTGAGCCTCATGCGATCCGAAGTATGGACCCAGTCGATGGGCGAACGGCCAGCGCCGTGTCCGAGTTGCCAGAACAGGTTGCGATACTGGGCGTCATGCGCATCCTCGTCGCGTACGACGGCTCACCTGGGGCGGGCGTCGCCGTCGACCTCGTACGGGCGATTCCCTGGCCCGCCGGTTCCTCGATCAGGTTCCTGACCGCCGTCGATCGCGCACCCCTGACGTCGTCTTCGTACCCCGTCCCGGACGAGGGGCAGCATCTGCTCGAGGCAGCCGCGGCAGAGGCGAGCGCGGACGGTCTCGCCGTCGCCGCCAGCATCCGGGACCGCGGCATCACCGTCGACGCGGCGATCGCCTACGGACGACCCTCGACGGCGATCGAGGAGGCCATCACCTCGTTCGCCGCCGACGTTGTCGTCCTGGGCAGCCGCGGGCGCGGGCCGATATCGGGCCTGTTCCTCGGCTCCGTCTCCGCCGAGGTCGCGGAGCGGGCCAGCCGCCCCGTGCTGATCGCACGCAGCCCCAACGTTGGGCCGATCGTCTTCGCGACGGACGGGTCGCCTGCCTCCCGCGCAGCCGAATCGTTTCTGGCGGCGTCGGCGATGTTCGCGGACGGCGAGGTGTACGTCGTCAGCGTGGCGACCCTGGCCTATGCCTACACCGGCCTGCCCGGCCCATCCATGCACGACGTCGCGCTGGAGGCGGAGGCCAAGACCCTTGCCGACGACGCGGCGATGCGTCTGAGCGCCGCCGGCCTGCGGCCCCGATCGCGCGTTCGCATGGGCGACGCGGCAGCGCAGATCGTCGGCCTTGCGCAAGCAGTCGACGCCGGCTTGATCGTCATCGGGTCGCGCGGCCGTCTGGGCTTCACCGGGATGCTCCTCGGCAGCGTCGCGCGGAATGTCCTCTACTCGAGCGGCTGCTCCGTCCTCGTCGTGCGAGAGGATCAGCCGCCCGCGGCTACGTGATCACGCCGGCGGCGACGGACGGACGGCCGTTCAGGACACCCGGGGTGGCGGGCGTCGCACCGGCGGCCCGACGATCAGGACGGAACAGCTCGCCGAGGCGAGCACCTCGCCGGCAACGCTTCCGAGCAGCGTTCGGCCGAGCCCGGTCCGGCCACGCGAGCCGATGACGATGAGGTCGATCGACCGGCGGCCGGCGGCTTCGACGATCTCTCGGGCCGGACGGCCGTGGAGGACTTCGGTCACGACGTCGCGGCCGGCGTCCATCAGCGTCGCGGCGGCCGCATCGACGATCCGTTGATCGCCCGCCGGGCGTGAGGGCGCACGGGTAGTGGCGTGAACCGCGGGCCCGGGATCCGTCGAGACGGCGACCACGTGGATCCGGGCCAGATCGAAGATCGGCCACCGTGCGACGAGCTCCGTGGCAAGCACGCTCTGGGGCGAGCCATCGGTCGTGAGCATCACGGTGCCTAGCGCCCGCGACCTGGCAACGAGCACCGGGCACGGCGCGCGATCGACGATGTCACCGGCGGCCGACAGCCCGAGCAACGACGAGACCAGGCCGCGCCGGCGACTGCCGGTGACGAGTACGTCGGCCCCGAACGAGACGGCCTCGTCGACGATGACGTCGGCGGCGTCGCCACCCAGGACCGCGGTCTCGACGCTGATCCCGGGACGCTGAACGACCTGGGCCGGTCGCGCCAGGTCGGCAACCTCGCTGACGTCCGCGGGCAGCGTTTCGCCGGTGTGGAAGCCGGGCGTCGGATCGAACGGTTGCAGATCCCGATCGGCGACACCGATGAGCCGGATCACCGTGCCGCCCGGCCAGTCGATGGCGGCTGCCAGATCGGCCGCGACGTGCGCTGCGGGCGACCCGTCGTACGCGACGATCACGCGCATGCCGCTCGAGAGTCGAGTTCTCGCGGCGGCAGCATCGACGTTCGGGTCGAGCGTGACGGAAGGCGCGCCAGTGGACGCCGGGCTCGACGAGGTCTCGGCGCGGGTGTAGCGCCGGGCGCCGGCATGGGCGATCACGTGCGTCGAGATCGAGGACGTGATGAGGACGAAGGCGATCACGAGGATCGCGCTCGTGACCGTCCCCGCACTACCGGTGCCGACGGACGCCAGCAGGACGAGGATCACGCCGGGCCCCGTGACGAGCCCGGCCACGTGGAGCTGGTCGAACAGGTCCGGCTTGAGCAGCAGGCCGATCAGGCCGACCGTGGCGAGCGCGCAACCGGCAAGCAGCAGCACGACCCCGACGACCGCGAGCACCGGCTCCACCATCAGGGCGCCCGCCGTCGTCGCGTGATGTACGGGGCCGCCACCAGCGTCGCCGCAAACGACAGGAGCGCAAGACCGAGCGCGGCATCGACGTAGTACGAGACGCCGTGGACATACGACAGCGTCGTCAGCAGGATGATGACGATCGAGGCGAGGACGTCGAGCGCGAGCAGCCGATGGAGCGTGTCCGAGGCGCGCAGCAGGACCACGCCGCCGGCTCCCAGCAGGATCGTCGACCAGCCGAACGCGGCGACCAGGATCAGGTCAGGCATGGATCACTCGACGACGCGTCGCTGCCAGCGGTCGCGCGTTCGCGCGTGGCGGGCCCGGACCGCCTCGGGATCGCTCGCATCGAGGACATGGACGATGAGAACGTCGCGCGAGTCGTCGACGTCGACCGGGTACTCGTCGGGAGCCTCGCCGGTCAGCACGCCCCAAAGGGCGACCGCGCGGCGGGACCGCTCGCCGCGGGGGATCTCCACGAACCCAGGACGCGCCGTTCCGCCGAGCGCGAAGCGAACGGTGCGAACGGTCCCGACCACCATCTCACGACCGGTCGATCCCAGCGTTCCGAGCAGTCCGCCGATCCAGCGCGGCCAGCCCCCGGCGGGATCGCGGTAGTGCGGACGCGGCGCGCCGACGAGGGCAACGGCGAGCAGCGCCCCCACGAGGATGTCGCCGGGCGCGAGGCTCGTCAGAACGAGCAGGTAAACCACCAGCAGTCCGCCGACCCGGAGCGCCAGCCCGATCATCGTGGCGCCAGGACGTCTGCTGCGGCCTGGCTGAAGGCCGCGAGCGGCTCGGGCCAGAGTCCCGCAGCCAGGACAACACCGGCCAACGCGAACGGGACGACGCGAGCCTGCCATCTGCTGGGCTCGTCGCCCCGCCCCAGCAGCCAATGGTCGTACTGGTAGATCTGGAAGGCATAGACGAGCGACAGGATCGCGCCGACGACCAGGAGGACGACGAGCGCCGGCTCGTGGTGAACTGCCTGGAACAGCTCGAGCTTGCCGACGAACCCCGCGGCCGGCGGGACACCGGCCACGCTGAGTGCGCCAACCACGAAGACGGCGCCGACCAGCGTCCCTCGGATCCGCGTGGTCAGGAAGAGCATCGTCTTGTTCAGGGCGTTGATCACGGTGTACAGGATCGCCGCAGCAAACCCGGCCGGACCGCCGATTCCGATCGCCATCAGGACGTAGCCCACCTGGCCGATGGCGGAGTAGGCCAGCATCTCGCTCGCGGTCCGACGGGAAACCGCGAGCACGCCGCCGTACACGACCGACGCTCCACCGATGACTACGAGTGCGCCCGACGCGAGGGCGAGCTCACGCGGCAGGAGCTCCGCCCCGAACCGCAGGATGCCGTACGCGCCGATGTTCGCAAGGCTGCCGCTGAGGATCGCCGCGACCGCCGGGCGCGAGCCCGTGTAGACGGTCGGCAACCAGAAATGGAACGGGAACAACCCCAGCTTCACGCCGAAGGCCACGAAGAAGCCGACCGCGATGAGGATGGCGGCATTGGGATCCGCCCTCGCCATCCGCGTGCCGATCTCGGCCATGTCGAGCGTCCCGGTCACGCGGTAGACGCTCGCGACCGACAGGAGGAAGACGAACGTCCCGACGACGTTCACGGCCGTGAAGACGAGGCCCGCTCCGATCGCGCGCGGCGTCCGGCCGTACACCGACAGCACGTACGCCGCCGCGAGGGCCAGCTCGAAGAAGACGTAGAAGTTGAACAGGTCGGCCGTCAGGAAGACACCGGTCAGGCCGGCCGCGAGCAGGACGACGACGCCGGGAAATTCCCGTTCGCGGACACCGTCGAGGACCTCGTGGACCGTCGCAGCCGTGAGGGTCCCCACGGAGAGCAGCCCGAACAACAGGCCGAACGCGTCCGCCCGAAACGTGATGCCCACGCCTTCCGGCCAGCCGCCGGTCGTGAACGTCAACGCACCCGCGGGCGGAGCCGAGACGGCCACGGCAACGAGGCTCGCGATCGTGCCCAGGAGCGCTGCGACCGCAAGCCAGCCGACGATCCGTCGCCGGCCGTCGAGCGCGACGAGAATCGCGCCCGCCGCCCAGGGCACGAGCAGGGCAACGGCCAGCTCAGTCATCGGGCCGACGCTTCGTCGCTCTCCTGGCTCGGCGCGTGACGGCGCTCGAGTCGGTGGTCGCGTTCGGCTTCTTCCTCGGCCAGCTCGTCGAGCGCGCGAGAGTGGAAGGCGCGCGTCACCCGAAGGACGAGAACGAGCAGCAGCGCCGTGACCGCCATCCCGATGACGATCGCCGTCAAGGCCATCGCCTGGCTCAGCGGATCGCTGATGGGCCCGAACGCGAGCGGATAGATCGGGGCATCGCCGCGGTCAATCGCCGATGCCATCAGCGTCAGAACGGCAGCCTGCGAGATGACGACGACGCCGAGGACGACCCGGACCAGGTCGCGGCTCAGGAGGAGATACGCGCCGGCACCGAACAGCGAAGCGGCGGCGAGGGCGAAGACGAGGTTCACGAATCGTCCTCGGCAACCAGCCAGCTGAGCTGGCGGATCAACATGACGACGGCGCCGACCACGAGGAGAAAGATGCCGACGTCGAACGCAACCGCCGTCGTGAGCTCGAGTGCCCCGATGCGGACCACGGGTTCGCCCGGCGGTGGGTAATGGGTGAACGGAGGCGATCCGAACAGCAGACCGAAGAAGCCCGAGCCAAGCGCGATGAGGAGACCGGTGACGGCGACGAGCGGCGCCGCGCGGACGATCGGAATCGTCCGATCCGCTCGTTCGGGGCCGAGCACGACGTACCGGAGGCCGATCGCGAGCGCCACGATGACGCCCGCGCCGAAGCCCTCGCCGACGTTGGCGTAGCCCTTCACGATCAGCGCGATCGCGACGACGGACGCGATCGGAAGCAACCGTGGCGCGATGAGCTCGACGATCGGCGTCATGGCTCACTCCGGCGTCGCAGGAGGCTGGTCACGCCGATGACGGCGACAGCGAGCACCGTGATCTCGACCATCGTGTCGAGCCCTCGAAAGTCGGCGAGGATGACCGTCACGACGTCGCCGCCGTGGGCGTCGGGCGTCAGCCTGATATGGGCCGCGGCATCCGGAGGCCCGAGCGGCGGCCGGGAGAGCGCCGACCAGATCACCGCGAAGGCGCTCAACCCGGCCAGAACGCCGGCAATCGCGTTGCGACGCCCTGCGATGCCTGGGTGGCCGCTGCTCGGCCGGTCGGCCACGGCCGTCGCGGGGAGGCGGGCGAAGACGGCCACGAACACGATCGAGAGCACCGTCTCGATGACAAGCGCGACGAGCGCGACGTCCGGCGCGCCGAGGATCGCGTAGACGCCGGCCAGGGCGAAGCCCAGCACCGAGAGCGCGAGGACCGGTCGAAGCCGCCCCGTGTCGCGCGTTGCGGTCAGGGCAGCCCCGACGCCGAGCGCCAGGAGCACGATCAACGGCACATCGGCGACGCCGAGCGGGCCGACGTCGTAGGAGCCATCGGTCGGGGTTACCACGAAGCCAAAGGCAGCAAGGATCCCGGTCGGGACGAGGATCGCGGCCAGGCTCGTGCGCAGGTCGCGGACTTCCGCGCGGTGCACAGTTTCCGAGACGCGGTCGACCGTGTCGAGCACAAGCCCGTAGAGGCGACGCGGCCCGAGGCGGTCGCCGGCACGTGCGACCAGCCGGCTGACCGCGTCGCGCACCCTCGTCGCAGCGAGCAGGGCAAGGCCGACGGCCCAGGCACCCAGCGTCATGAGATTCTCCGTCCGCCCGTCGAGGTGATACGCGGGTGCGACCTCGACCGGGCTACCGTGGATCCCTGCCGCCGCGTCGGCCGCCAGCGCCGCAAACGGCCCGACGACGATCCCGCCAACGACCGTCAACGCCGCGAGGACGACGATCGGGATCACCATCGCGCTCGGCACGCCGTGCTGCAGCGGCCGGTGAGGCCCGGCGAAGACACCCAGCCAGAACCGGCCGAGGTACGCGAGGGTCAGGCCAGCGGCCAGGACGGCGCCGACGCCGACGATCGGAGCCTTCTCAATGGCGGCGGCGAAGAACAGCTCGTCCTTGAAGAAGCCCAGCGTCACCGGAAACGCCGCGAGCGAGGCGGCCGCGACGCCGGACGCGACGGCGACGAGCGGCATCTCCCGAACCAGGCCGCCGAGCTGGGTCAGCCGCGATTCGCCGGTCGCCTCGGTCACCGCACCCGCGGTCAGGAACAGCGCGCTCTTCGAGATCGCGTGGGCAACCACGTACAGCGCAGCACCCGCGGCCCCGGCTGGACCGCCGATGCCGTACAGGACGACGACGTAGCCGTACTGCGAGATCGTCGAGTACGCGAGGACCTGCTTGAGCTCGTCCTGGGCGAGCGCGAGAATGCCGCCGACGGCGATCGACGCGAATCCCGCGACGATGAGCGCGTCCAGCACGCACGGGTCGAGCGACAGGAGCGGGTGGATCCGGCCCAGCACGAGGACCCCGGCCGCAACCATCGCAGCCGAGTGGAGATAGGCGGATACCGGCGTCGGGGCGGCCATCGCCCGCGGCAGCCAGAAGTGGAATGGAACCTGGGCGCTCTTGGCCAGCGCCGCGACCGCGATCAGGACGCAGCCGATCGTGGTCGCGGGCGTCAACGCGGCTGCCTCGATGATCGCCGGCAGCGAGAACGTCCCGTACTCCCCTTCCAGCACGACGCCACCTAGCAGCATCGCGACGGCGCTGCCGGCGGTCACGACGAGGGCGAGCAGGGCGGCGCCACGGGCGTCGCTCCGGTGTCGGTCGAAGCCGATGAGGAAGTACGAGGACACGGCGGTCAGATCGAAGAACACGAACATGAGGATCAGGTCCTGGCTCGCGGCCAGCCCGATCATCGATGCCATGAACAGGACCATCCACGACCAGAACCGGCCGGCGTCTGCCTGCGGGCGGCTTTCGGCGTCGAGGTGTCGCGGCAGGTACGCCGTCGCATAGACGAACACGAGCAGGCCGATCCCGGCCGCGAGGAACGCGTACAGGGCCGCGAACCCGTCGAAGGCGAGCGCGAACCGGAACCCGAGCGTCGGGGCCCACGGGACGTCGATCGTCCAGTCGCCGGCTTGCCAGCCCGCCAGCGTCATCACCAGGGCCGCCGCCGCGGCCGCGATCGCCAACCACCCGGCGACGGCCGGCCGCGCCGGAGGGACACGAAACGCGCGACCGGTCATCCGCGGCGTCTTCGCGCCGTCCTGGCCGGGCGCGAGCAGGTTCGCCGTTGATCGGAACTGTTCACGGAGCAATCATCGCAGTTGACCCGCGCCGAGCGGTCGTCAGGGCAGCGGCTCGGATCGTCGCGGGAGTGCGAGATGATCTCGCGCGCCTCGCCACCATTCGCAAGCGGGATGTGCTGTCGTGCAATGCGTGAGGTCTGCTCTCATGGCTGCCCCGGCGGCGCACGTGGTCGCTGAGCCCCGAACGCCACGTCGGATCGGGCCGTGGCGGCCAACGTTGCGTTGACCATCCTGGACGGCCACACACCGACGGCCGCCGCGACGGTTCGGCTCGACGAGCTGGGCGCGGTGATCTTCGACATGGACGGTGTCGTGACCGATACCGCGTCCGTTCACGCCGCGGCCTGGAAGCGCCTCTTCGACAACTACCTTGCCGAGCGCAGTCGTCGCACCGGCGAGCCCTTCCGGCCGTTCGACATCGGCCACGACTACCGGCACTACGTCGATGGCAAACCGCGGTATGACGGGGTGCGCGACTTCCTGCGCTCGAGGGGCATCGAGTTGCCCGAAGGCGAGCCCGACGACCCACCGGACAGCGAGACCGTGCACGGGCTCGGCAATCGCAAGGACCGCTACTTCCTCGAGGCGATCGCCGAGAACGGTGTCGAGGCGTACCCGGGCACGGTCGAGCTCGTCAAGTCGCTTCGCGCCGCGCGCGTCGGGGTCGCAGTCATCTCGGCGAGCCGAAACCTGGGACTCGTCCTCGAGACGGCCGGCGTCGACGACCTGTTCGACGTTCGAGTCGGCGGAGTGGAGACCGAGCGACTCGGCCTCCCGGGCAAGCCCGAACCGGCCGTCTTCCTCGAAGCCGCGCGACGACTGGGTGTCACGCCGCCCGACGCGGCCGTCGTGGAAGACGCGCTGGCCGGTGTCGAGGCCGGACGGCGCGGCGGCTTTCGGGTCGTGATCGGCGTCGACCGAACCGGTCACGCCGAGGACCTCAGGGCGCGCGGCGCCGACGTCGTCGTTCGCGACCTGAGCGAGCTCCTGGCGTGGCGCGAGGGAACGGCGGGCACGGTCGAGCCTTCGACGGGCTTTCCGGAGGCGGCGTCGGATCCTGCCTGGCTCGTCGAGATCGTCGGGTTCGACCCGCTGGGCGAGCGCGAGGTCGAGTCGTGGCTCACCGTCGCGAACGGTCGCACCGGCACACGCGGGAGCGTCGAGGAGGGTTCCGAGGAGTCCGAGCCGGCGACCTACGTCGCCGGGCTGTACGGGTCGAGCGAGCACGGCCGCGTCCTGCTGAGCGGACCCCAATGGACCGGTCTCCGGCCGCGCGTCGGGAACGAGGTCCTGGACCTGGACCGTGGCGATACCGTCGAGCATCGCCGGCTGCTCGACCTTCGAAACGGGATGGTCTTCCGTTTCTGGCGGCAGCGGCTGGACTCCGGGGCCGAGGCCCGGTTTCGCTCCGTGCGGTTCGCGTCGCTCGCCGATCGGGACATCCTCGTCCTGGAGGCGACGCTGGGCTCCGAAGGCGGCGCCGTCCAGATCTCGGACGGGATCCCGCCGCCGGCGGACAGCGGCCCGCTGGAAGGGGTCGAGTCCCACGTCGAGCCGGGTGAGACCGTCGTCAGCATCCGGGGCCGTGGCGGTGGCTCGGCGGCGTTCGCGATCAGCACCCAGGAGGAGGCGGGATACCTCCGCCGGATCGTCGCCGTGGATCGTTCGATCGACGGGCGGGCGCCGGTCCAGGACGCGGTTCGAGCGCTGGAGACCGGGCGCAGACGCGGCATCCCGGAGCTCCGCGACCGGCATCGTGCCGCGTGGCACGCGCGCTGGCGGGATGCCGATGTGTCCGTCGAGGGCGACGTCGAGCTTCAGCGGGCGCTCCGCTTCGGGCTGTACCACCTCATCTCGTCCGCCGACCCCGAATCGGACCTGGCGTCGGTCGGGGCGCGCGGCCTTTCGGGTCGCGGGTACAAGGGGCATGTCTTCTGGGACACGGAAGTCTTCATCCTGCCGTTCTTCACGTACACCCACCCCGAATCGGCACGGGCGCTGCTCGCCTACCGCCACCGGACGCTGGACGCGGCGCGTGCCAGGGCAGCGTCGCTCGGGTACCGCGGGGCGCTGTTTGCGTGGGAGTCCGCGGACACGGGCGAGGACGTGACCCCGACCTCCGCGATCGGTCCGGATGGTCGCCCGGTCCGGATCCTCACCGGCGAGCAGGAGCACCACATCGCAGCCGATGTCGCGTGGGCAGCATGGCGCTACTGGGAGGCGACCGGCGACGACGACTTCTTCGCCGGCATGGGCGCCGAGATCATCCTCGAGACCGCCCGGTTCTGGCGATCCCGGGCCCGACGGGCGGATGACGGCCGGTATCACCTCGATGAGGTCATCGGGCCGGACGAATATCACGAGGGTGTCCGCGACAACGCGTTCACCAACGTGCTTGCGCGCTGGAATATCGAGCGGGCACTCGAGGTTCGATCGATCCTCGAGGCGGTCGACGTTGGTGCCTGGGAGCGGCTCTGCGACCGTTTGCGGGTGACGCCGGCGGAGCTGGAGGAATGGCGGGCGGTTGCCGACGGGCTGGTCGACGGCTTCGACCCGGACACCGGCCTGTACGAGCAGTTCGCCGGGTTCTTCGATCTGGAGGACATCAAGGCGGCCGACGTCGGCGACCGGCCGTTCGCCGCGGATGTCGTGCTCGGGGTCGAGCGAGTCGACGGCGCCCAGGTCGTCAAGCAGGCGGACGTGCTGATGCTGGCCCACATGCTGCCCGAGGTCGTCCCGCCGAACGTCGCGAGCGCCAACTACCAGTATTACGAGCCCCGGACGTCACACGGCAGCTCGCTGTCACCGGCGATTCACGCCGCGGTCGCGGCTCGGGTCGGACGGCTCGACGACGCGCTCGCCTACAGCCGGATGGCGGCCGCCATCGATCTTGGCAACGGCATGGGCAACGCGGCCCACGGAGTTCACGTCGCGACGATGGGCGGGCTGTGGCAGGCCGCCGTCATCGGGTTCGGAGGGCTGCGAACCTCGCGCGCCGCGGTGCACCTCGATCCGGTTCTGCCGGACGCGTGGAAGACACTCGGGTTTCCGATCCGCTGGCGCGGGAGGCGAGTCACGGTCTCGTTCAGCGCGGACGAGCTGTCGCTGGACCTCGATGGGACCATCGAACTGGTGCTCGGAACGAACGATCAGCAAACGCTCCAGGCGGGCCGATATCGATCGACACGGATCGATGGGTCGTGGACGCCGGCGGAGGTGGCGCGATGACACCGATCACGGTCATCCCAGGAGAAGCCACTGCCCGCGTCAGCCCGTTGCTCGAGGTGGCGGGCTGGGAGCCGGCGCCGGCGCGGCGAGACCTCGGCGGCGACGAGCGGACAGCCGTGGAGGTCGTCCGGCGCGGCGACGCCGTCCTGTACGTCCCGCCTCGCGCGGCGGACGCGGCCGAGCTTCGGACGATCCTTCTCGTGCATCGCGGCACGCGAGGCGACCGCGCCGGGATGGACGCCGCTGACGAGGCGGCGCGGGCGAGCGGCGCGGAGATCGTCGTCTTCTACGTTCCGGCCTCCGGGGCGGCAGCCTCGGCGAGCATGCCGTTCCGGATCGCCGACCACGGCATCCACGACTGGGCGGAGTGGCGGGAGGAGTTCCTGCGCCGGTTCTGCGGGGCGTCCGAAGGGGTCCGGCTGACACTCCGGATCAGCGCGGGACCGACGACGCTCGAGGTGGTGGTTCGCGACGGCCGGTTCGACATCATCGTCGTGTCCGCGTCCAGGGAGGTCGGCGACGGAGACCGCGCCGTCCTCGACGTCGTGCTTTCGAGCGTGACGCCCGTGCTGATCGTGCCGGCGACGGGTCACGACCGATCCGCGCGTGCTGCCGCGGAGCTCGGTCAGCGCCGGTGAGCCCCGGCCTCCCCGGCGACGACCGTGTCCGGGAACGCGACCGCGACGGCGTCCGAGACGCTCCCGAGGAGGACGCGCGCCAGCGAGCCGCCGGGCCGGCTGCCGACGTAGATCGTGTCGTAGCCACCGTCACGGGCGGCTCGGACGATCTCGGTCGCGGGATCGCCGGTCGGCGTCACGAGGCTCGCGGGTAGCCCCCGGTCGCGCAGCGTCTCCACGGCCTCGGCCGCTGCCGCCTCGAGCGTCGGCACGCTGGCCGCCGGCAGCACGGTCACCACGCCGATCGAGGCGCCGGTTGACGCGGCGACGTCAGCCGCATTCCGGAGCGCTCGCCGAGCAGACTCGGAACCGTCGTAGGCGACGAGAATCCGATGCGCCGTCATTGCTCGGCGTTGGCGCTTGCCCGCGCGCGCACGACGAGCACGGACGCGCCACTGCCGTGAACGACGTTGCGAGCGACGCTCCCCAGCAGCAGCCGGGTGAGCCCCGTGTGACCACGGGTCCCGATCACGATCATCTCGGCGTTCGATTCGACCGCGGCGGCGATGATCTCACCGGCCGCGTCGCCGACGCGCGCGTCTGCGACGGCCTCCCGCCCCGCGGCGCGCAACGCCTCGACCGTTCGGGCGGCGATCTCCTGGGACTGCCGTTTCGCCTCGTCGAGGTCCTTCGTGTAGGCCTCGACGACCTGGCGGTACATCGTTGGGGCGATGCCGGTGTCCCAGGGACGCGGGACGTCGGCCACGCTCACGACGCGAACCGGAACGCCTTCGAAGATGGGCCACTCCGACACCAGGGTCTGGGCGAGTGTCGCCGGCGGCGAGCCATCCGTGGCCAGAACGACCGCCGACAGGGTGGACTGGCGCGCCACGAGGACCGGGCACGGAGCATGGTCCACGACCTCGCTGGAGACCGATCCGAGGACCAGCGACCTGATGCCGCCCCGGCCGCGTGAGCCGACCACGATCACGTCGGCGCCGAAGGCTTTTGCGTCGTCGACGATCGCGGTCGCCGGGCGACCGCGGAGGACGGCGCTCTCGACGCGACGGGTCGGGCTGCTCAGTCGCGCGACAGTGTCCGCCAGCTCACCCTTGTAGTACTCGCTGATCTGCGCGTCGGCTTCGGCCGAGTAGTCCACGACGCCCGCCCACGCAGTGAGACCGACCATCGTCGGCTCGATCACGCTGACGACGCGCACGACTGAGCCCTCCGGCCAGGCCAAGGCGCCGACCAGCTCGGCTGCCTTTGCCGCACCCCCGGAGCCATCGTGGGCGAGCAGGATCCGCATGTCGTCAAGACCTCCATCTCGCGGGGACGCGCTCGTCGACCGGGAATCCTCCCGAGTAGGACGAGCCCCGTCTGGCCGCGATCACAGCGTACGACGGAGCGATGAAGTCGTGGGGCAACGGCCATGAACGGGACGTGAACGCGAGGGATCGCGAGCGTCGCCGACGTTCATCGGGTATTCATGCCGATTCCCGTCCGGGTTCAGGTCGCTCGCGTACGTTCGGGTCGGTGGCACCCGTAGATGACTCCAGGCTTGTCCGCGGTGCCACCGCAAGCAACTCGAGGAACGCACCGTGTATCGAACCGACGTCGACCGGCCGCTGTCGTGCGTGACATGCGGGGTCGGCATCATCGGCAAACCCGTTGTCCTTGCGGGACTTCCGCTCTGCTGCGCCGTTTGCGCCGCGGGCCGTGCCTGCACGTGCACCACGGCGCCGCAGGGCATCGGCCGGATCCGCCACTGCCACGACGTGGCTGATCCGCCGACGCGATCGCCCATTGCCGGTTCGTCGCGTCAGCTTGCGGGTTCGACGCCGTAGTTCGAGGTCCCGCCGCAAACGAAGACCCGCTGGTCACCCAGCGGGTCGATTCGTGCTCAGTTCAGTGGAGGCGACGACCGGATTCGAACCGGTGAATAGAGGTTTTGCAGACCTCCGTGTTGAACCACTTCACCACGTCGCCAGGTTGGCTGCCCCTCGAGGATTCGAACCTCGGTTAACGGATCCAAAGTCCGCTGTCCTACCACTAGACGAAGGGGCAGCGGGCGTCGTCCAGGAGCGCTCCCGAGAATATCCCGGGCAGAAAAATGGAGCGGAAGACGGGACTCGAACCCGCGACCCTCACCTTGGCAAGGTGATGCTCTACCAACTGAGCCACTTCCGCTCGATGTGCGACCACCGATCAAGGTGGTGCCGAGAGCCAGATTCGAACTGGCGACACCGCGATTTTCAGTCGCGTGCTCTACCAACTGAGCTATCTCGGCCCGATGGCCAACCAGGCTTTGGCCGCCCGTCGGCGACGGCAGGATAGCACGGGGCCCGAGACGCCTTCAACGCGATGTACTCGTCCGGTACCCCCGTTACACCCGGCCCTCCAATGAGGCCAGGAACTCGGCCGGGGTCAGGTAGCCAAGGGCCTGGTGGGGGCGGATCGTGTTGTAGACGACCTCCCATCGGGCGAGCTCGGCGGCCAGCGCCTC
>DASUFO010000057.1:0-97855 GCA_036274475.1 Candidatus Limnocylindrales bacterium | reverse complement strand
TCGCGGTCGAGGAAGACCAGCTCCTCGCCGTACGCGGCCGCCTCGTCGACCCACGCCTTCAGCTCGTCGACCTGGTACGGCTGGTCGGCGACGGACAGGTCGCCGGTCTGCTCGAGGTCGCAGTCGATGTCGTTCGACCGTACGAACTCGATCAGCCCGCGGAGGTTGTCGAGGCCTTGCTCGTCGAGGAATCGAACCTCGTCGGGGAAGTGCCGGATCCCGTTCGCGAGCCCGTGCGTCAGCGACGCCTGGCAGAACCCGCCGTTCCGGCCGCTCGCACCGTAGCCGATCGACGTGGCCTCGAGGACGGTCACCTGCAGCGAGGGGTCCGTATCGGTCAGCGCGAGCGCGGTCCAGAGGCCGGTGAAGCCGCCGCCAACCACGACGACGTCCGCAACACCGTCACCGCTGAGCGGCGTATACGCGCCGCCGGCCGGCGAGGCCGCCAGCCAGTAACTGATCGCCGAGGACGGGTCAGGCGAGGTCATCGGGCTCGAATGCTAGCGTGCGCGAAGGCAACGCATCCCTGCAGTCGACCCGTCGATGCGTGCGAATTTCGAATCAGATCGGGCGGCGGTCAACGATATCCGCGTTGACGAGGCGACAGCCCGTATGCCACCATGGCACCCCGACTGTTCCGCACCCCGCAACGGCCGTTTCGCATCCCGCACCGGCCGCCGGGTCCTTGGAGTGATGATGACGACCGAACCGGCCGCGCCGAGCACCGTGACGGCCCTCCGCCGCGAGCGCCAGATGGAGCTGTACAAGCGAGCGCTCAAGAGCCTCCCCGGCGGTACGAATTCGAACTTCCGAGCCTGGGGCGACGACACGGTCTACCTCGATCGCGGCAAGGGCGGAACCGTCTGGGATCTCGACGGCAACGAGTACATCGACCTGCGCATGGGCTACGGGCCGGTGATCCTCGGCCACGGTGACGACCGGGTCGACGACTACGTGAACGAGCGGATGCGCCTCGGCGTCAGCTTCTCGCTCACCACGGAGGACGAGGTCCGAACGGTCGAGCTCATCAAGGAGTTGACCGGCTGGGTCGACAAGGCCCGGATGACGGTCTCCGGCACCGAGGCGACAATGCACGCGATGCGCGTCGCCCGGGCCTACACCGGCCGGAACAAGATCGTGAAGTTCGAGGGTCAGTACCACGGCGTTCACGATTACGCGCTGATCAGCGTCACCCCCAACGACATGGCGGAGCTGGGCGACGAGGAGAATCCCGTCGCGCTCGCCTGGGGCCGGGGCATCCCCGAGGCGGTCAGCCGGACGATCATCCCGGCCCGCTACAACGCCCTCGACGTGCTGCGCCGCATCTTCGAGCGCGACGGCGCCGACATCGCGGGCGTGATCATCGAGCCCGTCCTCGGCAACGCCCAGGGCATCCTGCCCCAGCCCGGCTTCCACGAGGCGATCCGGGCGCTGACGAAGGAGTTCGGGGCGGTCTTGATCTTCGACGAGGTCAAGACGGGCTTCCGGTTCGCCCGCGGCGGCGCCGCGGAGTTCTTCGGCATCACGCCGGACCTGGCGACGTTCGCGAAGGCGATGGGCAACGGCTACCCGGCGGCCGCGTTCGGCGGCACCGAGGAAGTGATGAGCGTCCTCCCCGACCAGGTCAGCCACGGCGGCACCTACGCCGGCAACCGGGTCGCGGCGGCGGCGGCGGTCAAGACGCTGTCGATCATCAAGGAGACGGACGCGCTCGAGAAGATCCATGCGCTCGGCCGACGGATCCAGGGTGGCCTGGCGGAGGTTCTCAACGAGAAGAGCCTGCCCCACACGTTCACCGGCCATCCGTCGATGTTCGGGATCTACTTCGCCGAGAAAGCCCCGACCGAGTACCGCGACTGGGCAAATTCTGACCACGACCTCTACGACGCCATCGCGATCAACATGGCCGTTCGGGGCGCGATGCCCGAGCCGGACTCGCGCGAGCCATGGTTCCTGTGCGAGGCGCACACGAAGGGTGATTACGCCGACCGAATCGTGACGATCTTCGGTGAGGCACTCGATGCGGCGCTCGAGGACCGAGCGCATGGCGTGGTGACGCCGGGATACGGCGCCGAGTCAGGCTCGGCCGCGGGCTAGCGCGCGAGCCGCGAGGAAGGGCGAGAACGATGGTGCTTGACGGGAACGCGGTCCGGTCGGTCGACAGGGCGGCCGCGCTGCTGCTGGCGCTGGGGGACGCGCAGGGCGAAGCCGGGGTAACGGAGCTCGCCCGACGGCTGGGCCTCCACAAGTCGACGGCGTCACGACTGCTCGCGACGCTCCAGAAGCGGGGCCTCGTCGAGCAGGACGAGGAGACGGGCAAGTACCGGTTGGGCCTCGTTGTGATCCGCCTCGCCGAGCGGGCGGAGCGGACGCTCGACCTGCGCGGCATCTCGATGCCCGAGCTGGAGCGCCTCGCTCGGCTGACCCACGAGACGACCGGTCTCGGCGTGCTCGATGGCGATTCGCTGTTGACCGTCGCCCAGGCCGACGGCCCGAATCTCATCGCGGTCGGCGACTGGACCGGTCGATCGACACCCCTCCACTGCGTCGCGTCGGGCAAGGTGCTGCTCGCGGCGCTCGCGGAGCGCGAGGTCCTGCGGATCGTCCGGCGCGGCCTCGTCTCCCACACGGAGCGGACGATCACGGAGCTCGAGCCACTCCTCGAGGAGCTGGCACGGATCCGACGCCGCGGCTACGCGACCGCGATCGGCGAGTACGAGCTTGGGCTCAACGCGGTGTCGGCGCCGGTCCACGACGCCCGCGGCAACGTCGTCGCCGCTGTCGACATCTGGGGCCCCGCGTTCCGTCTCACGCCCCGCCGCATCCCGGAGCTGGCCGTCCAGGCCCGTGAGGCGGCAGCGGCGATCTCGGTGCGCCTCGGCGGGCCCGGGCCGGCGCCGGGCAAGAGCGTCACAGGCGTCGCAACGGGCGTCGGGGCCCCGGTCGCGTCGCTCCCCGCGGGAGTCGCCGCCGCTTCGTAACAGCGCTCCGCCACCAACGATGTCCGGCGACAGAGACAATGTCGACGTGAGAGGACATCGGGCCGACGAACGAGCACGCGCCGCCCGCTCAGCTTGCGATTAGATGGCTCCGCCGCGAGTCGCGGGTGCACGTTCGTCGTCGATCTGTCTCCCGGCATCGACATTGTCCTTTGGCAGCGGACAAATTCAGATGCCGAGGACCCTCGCTGCGCCAGCGCGATCCTGGTAGGGAGCCGGGGTTCGCCTTCCATCGGCCCGCGTCGCGATCAGCCAATCACGCCGGCGACTCCGCGGATCGATGAGCGCGAGCCCATCTCCATGAAGTTCGGCGATGGCGCCCGAAACGATGTCGCGCATCGACGAGGCGCGAATCGGGAACGTCTGGTCGATCAGGTCGCCATGCTGAGCAATGACGTGATCGATCTCGGCCGATGCAAGCCCAAGGACCCATGACGCAATGAGGCGTGGTTTCCACTCCGCCGGAACCGCGGATAGCACGACGCGCGCGTACCAACCGATCTGACGCTCCAGTCGCCCGATGTCCTCGATCGAGGTCTTGATCTCGATGATCAGGAGCGTGCCGGTCCGAGGATCGAAGGCCAGGAGATCGATCCATCCGTGCAACCTGCCGTCAACGAGTTCGACCTCACGCAGAACAATCCAGCCGGCTGCCAGCAATCGCCGTGCCACATAAGCCGAGCATCGGGCGTGTACCGCATCGCGGACGTTTGGCCCGAGCACAATGGTGATTGGCGCTGCGACGAGGTCCAGTCGAAGCCCGAGGACCTCCGCGAGCCGATCGACGAATCCCACGGAGGGGTTCGCCCGCCCGGCTTCGATCGCGGCGTAATAGCTTCGCGAGGTGCCGACTGCGCTCGAGACCGCAGACTGTGTCAGGTCGAGTTCGACCCGCCGCCCACGCACGATCCTGCCGACCTTGCCGGCGATTGACATGCTCACTGGCGGAATCAAGCACATCGCTCTGCACCGGCGATCACCCGGCGGGCTAGGCTAGGGTCCATGGACTTCAGCCAGCCGCCCTGGAGCGACCTCGTCGCGTTCATCCGAAACGAGGGCTTCCGGATCGCGGTCATCGTGGTCGTCGCGTTCGTCGTGTACAAGATTTCGAAGGCACTCCTCCACGGCCTCTTCAAGGCGCTGCTCGACCGGGAGGCCACCGAAGGGACGGCCCAGGAGCTTTCCGCGATCGAGGTCCGCAAGCGGCTCGACACGCTCGACCGGCTCGGTGGCAACGTCGTCCGATTCTTCGTCATCGTGATCGCCGGGCTGATGATCCTCACGAACCTCGGCATCGACATCGGCCCGGCGGTCGCGGGGCTGGGCGTCGTCGGCATCGCCGTCGGGTTCGGGACCCAGACGCTCATCCGCGACTACATGAACGGCTGCCTGATCCTCATCGAAAACCAGTTCAGCCGGGGCGATGTCGTCACGATCGCCGGCGTGACCGGGACGGTCGAGGACTTCAGCCTGCGGCGGACGACGCTGCGTGACCTCGACGGGATCGTCCACACCGTTCCGAACAGCCAGATCCTCGTCGCCTCGAATCGGACGAGGACGTGGGCAAGGATTAACCAGAACGTGGTCGTCGCGTTCGGGACCGACGTGGAAAAGGCGATCGATGCGGTCAACGCCGTCGGCCAGGCGATGGCCGCCGATCCCAAGTGGAAGCGGCGCATCCTGGATCCGCCGCGAGTCGACCGGGTCGAGTCGATCGACTCCGCCGTCGGCATCACGCTGAAGATCCTCGGCACGGTCCGCGCGTCGGACCAGTGGGCCGCATCCGGGGAGTTCCGGCAGAAGCTGCTCACCGCGTTTGCGGAAAAGGGCATCGAGATCCCCGGCCCTCGCGTGACGCTCCCCGAGGACGACGAACCAGGGCCGCGAGGCGGCGGGCCGACGGAGGAGGAGCTGGTCGGCGGGGAATGAGCGGCGTTCGGCCGCGGCGAGCGGACAAGTAGAATGGCTGGGCCGAACAACGACGAGGAGTGAGCCCGAGTGAGCGTCGAGCAGCGACCCGAGATCGAGGCCCTCTACGGCGAGGGCCTGAGCTTCCCGCCGGATCCGGCGTTCGCCGCCCAGGCCAATGCCACCGCCGACCTCTACGCGGAAGCCGACCGCGATGGCGAGGCCTTCTGGGCGCGGGTCGCCCGCGAGGAGGTCAGCTGGTTCAAGCCCTTCGACAAGACGCTCGAGTGGGACCTCCCGTTCGCCAAGTGGTTCGTCGGCGGCGAGCTGAACATGGCCTACAACTGCGTCGACCGTCACGTCGAGAACGGCCTGGGCAGCAAGGTCGCGTACCACTGGATCGGGGAGCCGGGCGAGACCAGGTCGGTGACCTACGGCGACCTTCACCGCGAGGTCCAGAAGGCGGCAAACGCGCTCAAGGAGCTCGGGGTGGAGACCGGCGATCGCGTCGCGATCTACATGCCGATGATCCCGGAGCTGCCGATCGCGATGCTCGCGTGCGCCCGGATCGGCGCGCCCCACACCGTCGTCTTCGCGGGGTTCTCGGCGGAGGCGCTGAGTGGCCGCATCAACGACGCCGAGGCGAAGCTCGTGATCACCGCCGATGGCTCGTACCGCCGCGGCAAGGCCATGCCCCTGAAGGCCGCGGTGGACGAGGCAATCCGGGACACGCCCTCGATCGAGCACGTGTTGATCGTGCGACGGCTCGGCGACGCCGCGGAAACGGCGATCACTGACGGGCGCGATGTCTGGTGGCACGACATCGTCGACCGCCAGGCGCCCGACTCCCCGGCGGTCCCCCTCGACTCGGAGCACATGCTCTACCTGCTCTACACGTCGGGGACGACTGCGAAGCCCAAGGGGATCATGCACACGACGGCCGGCTACCTCGTCGGTACGGCGTACACCCACAAGACGATCTTCGACATCAAGCCCGACGACGTGTACTGGTGTGCGGCCGACATCGGCTGGGTGACCGGCCACAGCTACATCGTCTACGGGCCGCTGGCCAACGGAACGACGAGTGTCCTCTACGAAGGCTCACCCGATACGCCGGCGTGGGACCGCTGGTGGCAGATCATCGAGGACTACAAGGTCACGATCCTGTATTGCGCGCCGACGGCGATCCGGGCGTTCATGAAGCAGGGTGCGGAGTACCCGGCCAAGCACGACCTCAGCTCGCTACGCGTGCTCGGCTCGGTGGGCGAGCCGATCAACCCCGACGCCTGGCTCTGGTACCAGGAGAACATCGGCGGCGGCAAAACGCCGGTCGTCGACACGTGGTGGCAGACCGAGACCGGCCAGATCATGATCACGCCGCTGCCCGGCGTCACGACCACGAAGCCGGGCTCGGCGACGTTCCCATTCCCGGGCGTGGCCGCGGACGTCGTCGACGCGAACGGCGAGAGCGTCCCGCCCGGCGGTGGCGGCTACCTGGTCCTGAAGAAGCCGTGGCCGGCGATGCTTCGTGGCATCTACGGCGACCCGGAGCGGTACAAGCAGACGTACTGGAGCCGGTTCCCGGGCATGTACTTCGCGGGCGATGGCGCGAAGCGTGACGAGGACGGCTACCTCTGGCTCCTGGGCCGCGTCGACGACGTGATGAACGTGTCCGGCCACCGGATCTCGACGACCGAGGTCGAGCATGCCCTCGTGAGCCATCCAAAGGTCGCCGAAGCGGCCGTCGTTGGCCGGAACGACCCGATCACCGGCCAGGCGATCTTCGCATTCGTGATTCTCCGAGCCGGGAACGAAGGCTCTGAGGCGCTCGGGGCCGAGATCCGCGACCACGTCGCGACGAAGATCAGTCCGATCGCGAAGCCGAAGTTCCTGCTGTTCACGCCGGACCTGCCCAAGACGCGCTCGGGCAAGATCATGCGGCGACTCCTCCGAGACATCGCCGAGGGACGATCCCTCGGCGACACGACGACGCTGGCCGATGCCGGGGTCGTGGAGCTCATCCGCGAAAGCAGCTTCAAGACGGACGAGGCGTAGCGCAGCATGCCGCTGAACTTCCTGCGGCGGAAGAAGGCCGACGAATCGCCGGCGGAGGACGCTGCCGCGGCCGGGCCGCCGAAGACCCCGATTGCGCTCCGGACCGGCGTCGCGTTCGATGGCCTGACCGAAGAGTGGCGGCTCGTCGGCCGGATGAACATCGACGGCCGCCTGCTCGACGCGCTCAACAAGCGCGAGGCGATCGAGATCCACGACGTCCAGTGGGCCCCGATGGATGGGTCGGCGCCGCTCGCACCCGCGCCCGGCCTCAAGAGCGTCGACCCGTACGACCTGATCGTCGTCCTCGCGGGTCCGGACTCGATGCCGGAGCTCAGCGAGGAGGAGAAGGCGGCCCACCGCGTCCACAAGGTCGCCTACGACGTGGCGCTCGAGGCACCGCCGTTCCGCGTGCTCGGCACGGTGCTCCTGCACCCGGGCATGGAGCCCGATCGCCTGCTCGACCGCGCGACCGAGATGTTCGTGGCCGTCATCGACGCGACCGCGTATCTCGGCGAGGACCAGGTGGGCCCCGACGACGTCGAAACCGTGCTCCTGAACCGCTTCTACCTGCGCGGCGTGGAGCAGATCGACAAGCGGACCGGCCTGCGGCACCAGAAGCTGCCCGGGGCGCCGTTGGGCGGAATCTCCTGGCAGGACAAATCCTGAACGCTAGCCCGTGACGATCCGGGCGGTCGTCTTCGACGTCGGCGAGACGCTCGTCGACGAGACGCGAATCTGGGAATCCTGGGCCGAGTGGTTGGGCGTGCCCCGGATGACGTTCCTCGCCGTGCTCGGGGCGGGCATCGCCGGCGGCGCGGATCATCGGGACCCGATCCGGCTGTTTCGGCCGGGGGTCGACATTCACGACGAGGTCGAGGCGCGCAAAGCAGCTGGCATCCCCGACGACATCCTGCCCGAGGACCTCTATCCAGACGCCGTGTCGTCGATCCAGGCGCTGATCGCCGCCGGATATCGCGTCGGGATCGTCGGCAACCAGCCGCGCCGCGCCGAGACGACGTTCCTCGCCCTGGACCTGCCACTCGACTTCGTCGCATCGTCCGACTCGTGGGGCGTCCAGAAGCCGGACCCGGCGTTCTTCGCCCGGATCGCCGCGGAGCTCACGTTGCCGGCGGCGGAGATTGCCTACGTCGGCGACCGCGTCGACAACGATGTCCGGCCCGCCGCTGCGACGGGGATGGCCGCGATCTTCATTCGGCGCGGACCGTGGGCCTGGATTCAGGCCGGCAGATCGGATCCGGCCGAGGCGGCAGTCACGATCGAACGTCTGGATGCGCTGCCGGAGGTTCTGCGGGCGCTCTGATCATGCGGCAGACGCATGAATCCCTGGCAGCCGAGCGGTGCACAGCGGCATGGCAGGCCGCCGCGACAGAGCCCCCGTCAGGCGCGGACGGCGTCCTTGCCCCGGGCAAGCAGCTTCAGGGCCGCGCGCGCCGCGGTCGGGCCACCGGGCGCGCGATCGGTTGCGGCAGCGACGGCACCGGGCAGGACGAGGCGCTCCGCGAGCGCGTTGAAGTCCTCGGTGATGCGCTCTTTGGGGTACATCTCGATCACCGTCCGGCCCATGTTCGCGGCCTTGACCAGCAGCAGCCCGCCGGAGCGGATCAGGGCGAGCGCCGGCATCCCGACCGTTCGCTCCATGTCGGCGACGGACACGCCGCTGTTGGCGCGATTCACGATCAGCGCGAGGCGGTCGGCGATCCCGGTTTCGAGCGCCACGTCGCGGAGCTGCACCGCGGCCCGGAGCGCGGGGACGTCGGGCGTGACCGGGACGAGGATCCGATCCGACCGCTCGAAGATCTGCTGGTTGAGATGGCTGTACGACGGATGCAGGTCGACGACGATGTAGTCGAACCCACGCCGGCATGCCTCGACCGCGTCGCCGACCCGACCCGGATCGAGCACGTCGGTGTTGAGCGGCGATGATGTCAGCGACACGACCGACAGCCCCGACGGATGCGGCGATGCCAGCTCAGCCAGCGTCTCGGCGGGCCCGCCCTCGAGCTGGTCGCGCCAGCTGTCGGCGACCGTCCGGACCTGCTCGAGCCCGAGCGACGTCGTCACGTGACCGGTGACGGTGTCGGCGTCGACGAGGAGCACGTTCTGGCCCTGGTTCAAGGTGAGCGCCGACGCGAGGTTCGTCGCGACCGTCGTCTTGCCGACGCCGCCCTTGGGGTTGAAGACCGCGATCAGCTGCGCCCGGCGCTGCCAGTCGTCCATCTCCAGCGACCCGCCGCCCAGCACGTCACCGGAGCCGTCGTCCACGGTCATCGACCGGATGCACATCGCCTCGACTCGCCAGCGCAGCGCATCGGGCGAGTAGGGGCGGGTGAAGAACTCGTCGCGGGCGTCTGCGCGAGACGGGCCGAGCGCCATCGACTCCAGTGCGCGCGGCGATAGGACCATCAGCGCCGGGATGTCCTGGCCGGCCTCGTGGAGGAGCGCGTAGTACTCGAGCGACGTGTCGAAGTCACTCTCCCCGTCGAGGATCGCGACCGCGACGTCGCGCCGCGTCGAGAGGAGCGTCTCGAGGTCGACCGGGCTGCTGACCGGGATCGCGTCGAAGCCCGCCTGACGCAGCTCGGCGATGACGGCGCCCTGCTCGCTGGGAGGGAGGGCGGCGACGATGGCCGGACGGGCCACGGGGCGGGCTCCTGACTCGAGGTGCCGGGATGCGCCGGCGGATCTGCGATGGTCGCGGCGGGGATTTCGCCTAGCTGTCGGCCTCGGGATCGTGGGCGGTGACGTTCAGGACGCCGTCGCTGGAGCCGGTCACGCGAGCCTGGAAGCTGGGGAGACCCGGGATCGCGTCGCGGAGCGAGCAGTCGGCGTCGTGGGTGACGGCGAAGAGGAACTCGCCATCGGGACCGGACGAGACGCCGACCGACTGGACGCCGGCGAGGCGGCCCAGGTGGCGCTTGAAGCTGGCGATGCTCGCGACGCTCACGAGGCCGACGACGACCACCTGGCTCGACTTCGTCTCGGTCGCGCCGGCCTTCGCGTTCTTGCCCGGGACGAGCCCGGCAAGCCGCGCCGCGAGGGCGTCGTCACCGACTTCGGCGATCTCGCCGTCCGTCGTGACTTCGGCCTCGGCGGCTTCGAAGTCCGGGCTGCCTTCCTCGTGCGATCCGACGATCTCGATCGCGATGTCGGCGACGGCTTCGGCGCGGGCGGCGGCATCGGTCGCAACCTCGGCGCTCGCGGCGGCCTCGGCGGCGGCCTGGATCGCGGCGAAAGCGGCCTCCCGGTCGACCTCGAAGTCCTCGGGGACCTCGCCGGCGGGGAACTCCATCGTGGCCTCGGCGTCGCCGAGCGTCGGCGCGGACTCCGTGTCCCACCCGCCGTCGGTCGTGCCGAGATCGGCGATCGCGCCGGCGTCGGTCGTCTCGCCTTCGGTCGCCGTTTCGGCTTCGCCTGTCACGACCTCGGCGGTCGTCTCGTCAGTCGCCAGCTCGTCCGTCACGACGGCCTCGGCCTGGGCCCAGGCGGAGTCGGTCGCGGCGGCCGCCTCGGCCTCGGTCGTCTCCTCAGTGGCGACGTCGTCGGTCGCGACCGGCTCGGCGATCGCGGCCTCGTACTCGATCTGCGCGGCGAACTCCACCGGGTCGAGCGCCTGCATCTCGTCGAAACCGGGCGGCTCCGGGAGGTTCTCGGCCATCGTTGCGAAATGGGTCGGGTCGTCCTCGGCGAGGAGGCGCTCGAAGAACTGGGCCATCTCCTGTTCGTAGCCCGCGACCTTCGCCTGGACCTGCTCGATCTCGCGCTCGATCATGTGGCCGTGGGCCTCGATCTCGGTGTCAAGCCGGCCCTTGCGCGCCGTGATCTTTGTCTCGGTTTCCTCCCGGACCCGGGCGATCTCGGCCTTCGACCACTCGCGGACCGCGGCGACGTCGTCGTCGGCCTGGCGGCGCAGCGTGGTCGTCTCGGTGGCGGCTCGCTCGTGGATCTTCTCGACGTGCGCCTTGGCGTCGGCCTGGAACTGCGTCAGCGTCTCGTTGCGCTCCTGCTCCGCGGCAGCCTGCATCGCCTTCGTGAGATCGGCGAGGAACTTGCTCGGCTTCTTCGATCCCTTCGGAGCGGGCGCCGGCGCCGCGCTCTCGGATCCGGTGCCCGGGTCAGCCGTTCCCGCCTCGGCGATCGCCTCGGCCGCGCCGCCCCAACCGGTGCCCCAGCCCCCGTCGGTCGCCTGTTCGGCCGAATCGCTGGGCTGGTCGGTCGTCGGAGCCGTATCGGTGTCGGGCCAGCCACCGGCGACATCGGCCGCGGCGTTGGCGACCTGGTCGGTGTCGGCCTGTTCGTTGGATCGCTCCGAGCTCCAGGGGAGTCGGAAGCCGGCGCGGGCGTCGGTCTGAGCCATGGGTGAGGTGCCTCTCCACTGACGGCTGGGGTGTCCAGGGCGTGGACGCATTCTTCGGCTCGTGGTGGGTCCGGTGGAGTCCGCTAGTGGTACTGCCATTGCGTGCCAGTGGTACGGGGCGGGCGGCGAGCGGCGAGTGGTGCCGTCCGGGCGGGGACCACCGATCCATGCAGAAGTTCACCGTGAGCGAACAGATCTGCGGCGAAATGGCCGAGCCGGACCCGGAATCCGATCGTGAACCATGCGTTGATGCGCGATGGTTCGCGGATCTGCATCACGGCGCAGCTCCGGTCAGTGATCGGCCCGGTTTTTCGGCCGGATCCTGTTCGGTCTGGGTGAACAAACGCAAGGCTCGGTACGATGAGACCGTGACCCCTGCGATCGAGCCCACCGGCCGCGCCGTCGAGGACCTTCTCGGACGGCCGCTGCACGACCTCCGGATCTCGGTCACGGATCGCTGCAACTTCCGCTGCACCTACTGCATGCCGAAGGAGATCTTCGGCCCGGATTTCGCGTTCCTGCCCCGGAGCGAGGTGCTCAGCTTCGAGGAGATCGAGCGCGTGGCTCGCGCGTTCGTCGCGCTCGGGGTCGAGAAGCTGCGGATCACCGGTGGCGAGCCGCTCGTTCGACGCGATCTGCCGCTGTTGATCTCGATGCTCGCGGCGCTCCGACGGCCTGACGGGGCGCCGCTCGATCTCACGCTCACGACGAATGGGTCTGCCATGCGAAGACTCGCGCCGGCATTGCGGGAGGCTGGATTGCAGCGCGTGACGGTGAGCCTGGACTCGCTCGATCCCGAGATCTTCTCTGCGATGAACGGCGTCGACTTCCCGGTCGAGAAGGTCCTCGACGGGATCGCGGCCGCCCAGGAGGCGGGGCTCGCGCCCGTCAAGGTCAACATGGTCGTCCGCCGCGGGATGAATGAGACGTCGATCCTGCCGATGGCCCGCTGGGCCCGCGCCGAAGGCGTGACGCTCCGCTTCATCGAGTACATGGACGTCGGCCACACGAACAGCTGGCGGCTCGACGAGGTCGTGCCCGCCTCGGAGATCGTGGCCGCGATCGACGCCGAGATGCCCCTGGAACGATTGCCGGAGCGGTACCGCGGCGAGGTCGCCGGCCGTTGGCGCTATGTCGGCGCGACCGACGACGCCGAAGTCGGCGTGATCGCATCGGTCAGCCAGCCGTTCTGCGGCGATTGCACGCGAGCCCGCTTGTCGGCCGACGGCAAGCTGTACACCTGCCTGTTCTCCGCGGTTGGCCACGACCTGCGCGCGGTCGTTCGAGCCGAGGGCTCGACGGATGGCGACCTGCGCGAGGCGATCGCGAAGGTCTGGCGCGTTCGCGACGACCGGTACAGCGATCTGCGGACCGAGGCGACGGCGGAGCTGCCGCGCCTCGAGATGTTCGCGATGGGTGGCTGACTCCGGAGCTGACGAGACGGAGCCGTGACACGGGGTCCGTACGGTTCGGGTGCCGATCGCCTGTTCCCGCTCGGGGCGGGGTCGCGCGCAGCACGGGGGACATCATGGGTCTCAGGCGAAGCGAGTTTCACCAGGAAGTCGTCCAGGCGCTGATCGAGAGCAAGGCGATCGATTTCGGCGCCGTCGGAGCGACGATGAGCAAGTTCGCCGAGCGAGCCGCGCTCGAGGGCGAATCGCTCGTCACGATCATCAACAAGAACGTCATCTGGAACTGTGGCTGGCCGGGCCCGGAGCTCGACGTGATTCGGGATGTCCGGGAGATCGGCCAGTAGCTCTCTCCTCGACGTCATCGGCCATCGGCCCGGCGGCAGCGCTCGTGAGCGTTGGTGACCGGGCCGACCTGATTCGGCGCGTCCGGTTGGCGTTGGCCATGGCCCTCCGGGCGGTCGCGGTCGCGGTCGAGGACCAGGATCTCCCACCGAACGTCGCGCGGGACGAGCGTGGTCCGTCGCTCGGCGGCAGAAGCGAGGTCCTGCCGCTCCGTCTTCAAAAGGTCGTCGCGGAGGCGGCGATGCTGCTTCGGTGCGCGGACGAGATCGACGTGGGACTCGCGCCGTCGATCGCGGAGGTTGCGACGAAGCTCGTCCCGCATGCCCAGGCCGACGCCACCGGTGCCGCGCTCGCCGGGCGGCCCGCAGCGGTCTTCGACGTTGCCGCGGCGCATGTCCATCTGCGGAGCCTCGGCTACGACAACAGCGCGCTTGACGGCTTGATGTCGCTGATCCTCGCAGGTGATCCGGTCGGCGGCACGGAGTTGACGCCGACCGAGGAGCTCGAGGCGGCGTGGCTGCACCGAATCTGGTCGGGCGGGTCCACGGATGATCTCGGGACGCTGCTCGCGCGGACCTGTGTGGCGCGGCCGCTCGATGCCCTGGCGTCGTCGACCCGCGAGCTGTATGCGTTCACGCACGCGGTGCTGTTCGCAAGCGACATGGGCCGAAGCGCGCCGGTCGCGCTCCCGCGGGACATCGGCGACGTCCTCGACGACGCCGAAGCCGGGCTGGCGGCCGCGCTGGACGCCGACAATCTCGATCTCGTCGCCGAACTGCTCTGGGCGTGGCCCATGCTTCGCGTGCCGCTGAGCCCGGCGGCGGCGTTCGCTTTCGAGGTCCTGACGATCGCGGCGGACCGCTGGGGATTCGTGCCGGGCCCGGGGTTCGTGGCCGCGGACCATGATGCGCTTACGGGCGGCGAGCGAGAG
The DNA here is from genome assembly GCA_036274475.1 of Candidatus Limnocylindrales bacterium. Taxonomy (GTDB): domain Bacteria; phylum Chloroflexota; class Limnocylindria; order Limnocylindrales; family CSP1-4; genus CF-46. Next base: position 83,833 of record DASUFO010000057.1, on the reverse strand, counting down.
CGCTATGTCCTCCGGACGTCATACCACGCGACGGTCGTAACGGGGTTCCTGTGTGCGGCGCTCGTGAGGGCGAAGGTTCGGCCGATGCCGGCCGCGATCGGAACCGCCGGCCCGGCGAGGACCGGTGCCGCGGATTCGGCCCTGCCGCTCCTGGACGGCTCGCGACCGGGGGCCGGATGGCGGGAAGCCCTCGGTCAGCTCGAGCCCGATGCGCGGGAGGAGCTCGCGCCATTGCTGATGACGATCGCGCTGCGGCGAGCGGCGAGTGCCGGTGACATCGCCAGGGTTCGGAGCTGCCTGGAAGTCGCCGTCGCGTATCGGCTTACGGGCGGCCCGGCCGTCAGGCAGTCCGTCGCGCTCCTCCGCAGGGCATCACTGCTCGCGGCATCGGCGCGTTCGGACGCGATTCTGACCGTCTGATTTCGGGGGGTCGGCGCCGCTGACGCACGCGGCACCCGCGGGCTAGCCTCCGCGGGTGGTCCAGGCCTTCGTCCTCGGCGCAGTCGCGCAGTCATCGCTGATCCTGAGCGGGCTCCTCCCGTACGTCCTCCGCATTCCGGATCGGGTGATCGGGATCCTCGCCGGCCTCGGGGCAGGGGCGCTGATCAGCGCCGTGGCGTTCGACCTGGTTCCCGAGGCGGACGTCGTTCCCGTGATCGAAACGGCGGCGTGGTTCCTGGGCGGGGCGCTCCTCTTCATCGGACTCGACCGCGTCGTGGAGGCGAGGTTCGGCGGCGATGGGGGCGGCGCCGGTGCCATGGGGATCGTCCTGGGTTCGGTTGTCGACGGCGTGCCGGAGTCGGTCATCTTCGGCATCCAGATCGCGAGCGGGATGCCGATCAGCGTCGCGTTCCTCGTGGCCGTTCTTGTGTCGAATATTCCGCAGGCGCTGGCTCCTTCGGCGGAGCTCAAGACCGCGGGCTGGAGCATCGGCCGGATGACGCTCATGTGGGGCTCCGTCGTGCTCGCCTGCGGCGTTGCCTCATTGCTCGGGTTCGTCGGCGCGGACGCGGTCGGCGACGTGACGGGCGCGCGGGTGGCGGCGCTCGCGGCGGGCGGGCTGCTCGCGATGCTCACGAACTCGCTGATCCCCTTCGCGTACGAGAAGGGTGGCGCCGGCGCGGGGTTCGCGACCGTGGTCGGTTTCGGCGCGGCGCTCGCGATGACCTGAGTAGACTCGTCAGGGCTTGCCGGGTCGCCACACTGTATAGCCGAGACCGCCGACGCGGGCCTTGTGCATCGCCCGCTCGATGTCGAGCTCGAACGACGCGCCGGACTCGGGCTTGTCGCCGACGGCCTTGCTGACCCGCTCGTGGAGCTCCTGGTCGTCCACTTCCGTGGCTCGGCCGGTCAGGTAGAACTCCTCGTCGTCGAACCCGTCGTCCTCGAACGGCTTCGGCCAGCTGTGGAGCGCGTACCGGCCATCGCCGCGCAGATCCCCGAGCTTCGGCGATCGCACCAGGCAGTACACGTAGAGCCGGCCGTCGAGCACCGCCGGCGAAACGGGATGGACGCGCGGACCGCCGTCGGCCCGAACCGTCGCGAGGTACCCGAGGCCAGCCGGACCCGGCGCGTCGGGCTGTTCGATCAGGTACAGCTCCCGTGCGCGAGCCTCCATCTCGGGCTTGGCCGTCGCCATGTCTTCCCAGGTCGCCATCCACAGCCTCACCAGTTATCCACGGACCTGTCCACCCGCCGTCCACAACGGTTCATAACTCGTGGATACTCTGATGCATCCCTCGCCGAAGTTCGTGGACAAATCCGTTGACCGGTTCACACCGCCCGCCGTACCGTTTGGCTTGCCCGAAGGGGCCGTACGGAACCGGAGAAACCGAGATCACATCAAGGGCCTCCGAATTCGACCGGTCGCTTCGGGCGCTTTGTTGCCCGCGACGCCCGGCTCTGTCCGGCCCGCGGGCGATCGCCCGACGGATTGCGACCGGCATCCCGGTGTCGGTACGTCCGTCGGGTGAACGAAGCCGCGGGCCTCGGCCGTCTCCCCCCTGGACGCGCTCCTGGAGGCCCGCACGCCCGTGACGACCCCGACGGCAATCGACCCCTCGCGACCGATTCCGCCTGCCGAGCAACCCGCCCGCCTGGCCGCCCTCGAGGCGGCGGTCCGTTCCCGAACCGACCTCGTGCCGGTGGCTGGCATCGTGCTGGGATCCGGTCTGGGCGGGCTTGCCGACGACGTCGAGGATCCGGTCGCGATCCCGTTCGAGGATCTGCCCGGCTGGCCAGCCGCGACCGCCCCGGGCCACGTCGGGCGGCTGCTGCTGGGCCGTCTCGCGGGGACGCCGGTCGTCCTGCTCCAGGGCCGTTTCCACTTGTACGAGGGCAATGACCCCGGCCTTGTCGTCCAGCCAGTCCTGCTGTTCAAGCGGCTTGGCGCGCGGCTCGTGGTCCTCACCAACGCAGCCGGCGGTATCGATCCGGCCTTCGGGCCGGGGACGCTCATGGTGATCCGTGACCATCTGAATCTCACGGGGCGGACGCCCCTGTTCGGCCCGAATGCCGACGACATCGGGCCGAGGTTCCAGGACCTGACCGACGCCTGGGATCCTGCTCTGCGAGCAGCCCTTCACGACGCCGGCCGGGCGGAAGGCATCGAGCTCGCCGAGGGTGTCTACGCCGGCCTGCTCGGCCCGCAGTACGAGACCCCGTCGGAGGTTCGGATGCTGCGGACGCTCGGCGCCGATGCCGTCGGGATGTCGACCGTCCTCGAGTGCATCGCCGCCCGGTGGACAGGCCTCCGGGTCTGCGGCGTCTCCCTCGTCACCAATGCCGGCGCGGGCTACACCGGTGACCCGCTCACGCACGAGGAGGTCCTTGCGGCCGGCAGCGAAGCAGGACCGCGCCTGGCGCAGGTGATCCGGCGGTTCGTGGCCGGACTCTCCGACGAGGAGTGAGGCGGTTCCGTGCGCTCGCGCTCATCCTCGTCGCCGTCTGGCGTCCTGTGGCAACGACGGCGACCGCGGCCTGGACCTCGACATTGTCAACCGAACGAACCACGAGCTGACGATCCGCTACGACGGTTCGAGGGGCGGGCGGGACCTCGGCGTCGTCGCACCTGGCTCCACGTTCCACCACCCCGACATCTTCCGTGGGCTGCTCGGGTGCGACGGGCCGTTCGTCGCGCGGCGCGTGGACGGAACCGAGGTTGCGCGGAGCGAGGTATGCCCGAACGTGAGCTGGCGGATCGAGGACGCCTCGCCGTCTTCGCCCTGAGCTCGTCCCGCGGCGGCTAGAGGAGGCGCGCCCTGAGGAGCTCGATCGTTGCCGTGAGGACCGGCTCTGCGTTGCAGTCCGGCGAAGGCGCGGCGGCGTTGGCCAGGACCGAGTGCCCCGATCCGAACGGCTCCATCACGACATCCTGCCCGAATTCCGCCTTGTAGCGCTCGATCCGGGCCTTCGCCGACGCCCGGTCGTTCTGATACCGCGCCGCAAGCAGCCCGAACTCGCCGCTCTTGAATCGGTCGCGGACGCATGTCACGTCCGCGGGCGAGAGCCCAAGGTCGGCTTTGGCGCCGGGCAGGATCGGCCAGGGCAGCGCCGGCTGGCTCGCCACCGCGGCCAGGATCGCGTGGTCGACAGCCGTCGCGATCGCGAATCCGCCCGAGAAGCACATCCCGATGACGCCGACGCCCGGATGTTCGCCCTTCTCGGCCGCGGCAAGCCCGCGCAGCCAGATCGCGATCGGGCTCGTCCGGCCCGTCGCGAAGACGTGGACCTCCCTTGAAACGCATAGCTTGAGCAGGTTGACCATCGCGGAACCGCCCGAGCCGTTCGGGCGCGGCGTTCCGACGAGGACGGGGGCGAGGACGCGGAATCCCTCGTCGACGAGTCGGTCGCCGATATCGAGCGTCGAGTGGTCGAGCCCACCAGCCTCGTGGATGAGGATGACGGGCGGCCCAACCCCGCGCCGATAGACGTCGTGGCGCATGCCCGCGTGCTCGAACGGCGCGCCGTCGTAGGCGTTGCCCGCGCGCGACGTGATCCGCGCCATCGCCTCAGCCGGCGGTCCGATCCCGGAGGTTACCGCCTGGTGGCCGCGTTCCTTGCGGCCCGATCGAGAGCGTAACCGGCGACGAGAACCACGACGAACGTGATGATGAACGGGAATGGCAGACCGGACGCCGCCGTGCCGTTGATCGCTGCGAAGCCGGTTGCCGCGGCGGCAATCAGCGCCGCGATGCCGATCAGACCGAGATGGGACCGAATCCAGGCCATGGGTTCCCTCCTTAGCGTTGCCCGCCAGCTGTCAGCGAACCGGCAACTCCCGACCGGCAGCCTTGGCCGCCTTCGACTTCTCGGCCCAGGCCGCGAGCACGTTGTCCTTGTGGGGCCGGATGGGGCAGTGCTGGTCGCGGTTGCCCATCTCGTCGCAGTAGCCCAGCGGCACGCATTTCGGAGCGAGGAACGAGCCGAGGAACGGCGACACCTGGAAGATCTCGTGACGGATCAGCTGGAACAGCCGCCGGATCTCCCACTGGGCCATCGTGCACAGGCGCAGGCCGGACATGTGGATGAGCGCGCGCAGGTTCGTCGTCATCACGAGGTTCGTCCGCGTCGCGTTCGGGAAGACGAACCGGGCGTCCTCGGCCGGGATGCCGGCTGCGACGAGATCGCCGTAGAGCCCCATCGAGTTCTCGATCTGCGCCTCGTAGGCGGCCCGAACGTCGTCGTCGGCTTCCTCGATCGAGGCCGGCAGCATCGTCGACGCGCCCTTGAACGTGACGTAGCGCTGGCTCTGCTGGTCGAACGCGACGCCGGCGCGGTGGCGGACGAGCTGGTGGCTGAGCGTCCGCGAGACGCCGCTGATGCCGAACGTGAAGACGACGTGCTCGATCGTCGAGCCGTGGCCGGACTCGATGACGCCCTGGATCAGCTTCTGCTGCTTGGCCGGGTCGACCTGGCCGTCGACCGCGCGGCGGAAGATCTCGTCCGGCTCGAGCTCGCTGTAGCAGGTCCGGCACGCCGTGTAGATCAGGGGGACGTAGAACCTCTCGACGATCTCGCGGTCGGGGAAGAGCAGCGTCGCCTTCATCCCGAGGTCGCGCCGGCCGGGGTTCTTGGGGATGGCGGTCTTCTCGCGGGGAGTCGTCGCACCAGCGGGCGCGGACCCGTTCGCGGGCTGCGTGTCGGGGGTGGCCGCGGGCTCGACGGTCATGGCTCGCAGTCTACGTCGCCGAGCCCCCGCCCGCCGGAGCCAGCGGCTGCTCGCGGTCCGAGCGCGGTGTGGCAGTGCCGCCCGCCGCTCAGCAGCGCTCCCCCGGACTCACACGCCAAATTGCTCGGTCGGAGGCGCCCGGACCCGTTGTCCGGGGACGATCGTGGGCCACCAGTCCACGTGACGTCGACTCGGCAAGCCGATCCGGCGCGCCCCTGGCCGGAAATCTGGACTGCCAGACCGGGTGATTCCATCGCGGCCCGGCGCCGCGGCCGCGACTCAGCCCGCGAGCAGCGCCTCGAGGTCCTCGAGGTATGCCTGCCAGTAGCCCGCGTGGTCGTCGCGTGCCGTGTCGTCGCGCGTCGTCGCCGGCCAGCCTCCGTGGTCGAGCGATATCCGCGTCCCGTCGTCGCCGACCGGTTCGATCGTCCACGACACCAGCGTCTGCTCGTCGAGGTCGGCGCCGTCCCATCGCCACGTGTACGCGAACCGCTGACCCGGCTGGACGTCGACGACGACACCCTCGACCGAGCTGTCGCCAAAATCGATCCGGTAGGGATCGCCCGGCACACCGACCGGCGACACGTCGGTGAACCACTCGGTCACGCGGTCGGGGTCGGTCAAGGCCGCCCAGGCCGTCTCGACGTCGGCCGGCGTCTCGATCGACAGCTGGATCGGCGCGGGGCGGACGAGCGTGGCCATCAGGCGATCCGGCGCCTCAGTAGTAGTCCGAGCACGAGAGGAAGTACCCGCAGCGGCAGATCAGCTTGCACTTCCGCTCGTCCATCGCCGCCCCGCAGTTCGCGCACGTCAGGATGACGGCGGCCGGATCATCCGCAGCGGCCGGGCCCGGGGCCGCGGAAGCATCCTCGTCTGCGTCGAGCAGCACGATCGGGACGACCGAGATCGCCTCCGGGCGATTCATCCGGCTGAACCGCCCGCGTGTTCGTGCGGGCCCGGAACCTCGGACACAGGCATGTCGAGAGCATACGCGACCGCTTCATCGACGCTCATCAGCCGGCCTTCGCGCTGGTACCGCTCGAAATCCGCCGGATCGGTGACGTTGCGGGGATGCGGCCGGGCATAGATCTCGTACTGCTCGTCGACCATGTCGGCGAGGAGGATGCCGCCAGCCGAAGAGAGCGCTCGGGCGGCGCCCCACAACCTGGCCGCCCGCGGCAGTTCGTTCTTCGCCACGGCGACGGATGCCAGGTCGTCGAGCGCGAGCGTGATCCCGGCGACATCGCCCGACGCGTGGAAGAGCTGCAACGCCTCCTTGATCTCGCGCTCGCCCTGGTCGGTGTTGCCGACGCGGACGCGGCTGCTGCCGGTCATGTGGAGCGCCCACGCCTCCATCGTCCGATCGCCGACCCGCCGAAAGATCGCGAGCGCCTCCTCGAACCACGGCACGCCCTTGTCCGCGCCGCCTCGGAAGTACTCGTAGTTGCCGATGCCCCAGAGGACATTCGCCTCGCCGCGCTCGTCGCCGATCTCGCGGTAGATCCGAAGCGCCTCGTCGACCTCCTCCCGGCCGCGGCGTTCCTCGTCGGGATCGACTTCGGTAATCGTGACCGCGTACGCGAACGAATGGTTGTATAGCGCGTTCGCAAGCTCGCGCTTGTCGCCGATCTCGCGCCAGATCTCGAGCGCCTCCGTGTAGGCCCGGACGAGCGTCTCGCGGTCGCCGGTCCACCACCCGACGCCGCCGAGGGCCTCCATCAGCCGGGCGCGCAGGACCCGGTCCGACCGCGACCACGGCTGGGCGGCAATCTCGTCGAGCCGTCGTTTCGCCTCGATCAGGTGGCCGCGCTTCTGCCAATAGCGCCACATCGCGAATCCGATCCGGATCGCCGCATCGGCATCGCCGGCAGCCACCGCGTGGTCGAGCGCCGCCCGGATGTTGTCGTGGTCGCGTTCTAGCGTGCCCAGCCAGCGACGCTGGTCGATACCCGACAGTAGCGGCGCGGCCGTCTCGACGAGCGCGAGATAGAACGAACGATGGCGTCGCTCGATCTCGGGCTCCTCGCCGCTCGCCGCGAGGTGCTCGGCGGCGAACTCGTGGATCGTGTCGAGCTGGCGGAACCGGGTGCGGTCGTCGATTTCCTCGGTCCGCACGAGGCTCTGATCGGCGAGCGCCATCACGCCGTCAAGGACGTCGATGCCGATCTCGCCCGACGGCCCGCAGACCTCCTCGGCCGCGTCGAGCTCGCAGCCTCCGACGAACGCGGCGAGCCGCCACAGCAACCGGCGCTGGCCATCGTCGAGCAGGTCGTAGCTCCAGGCGATCGCGCCACGCAGCGTCTGCTGGCGCTCGGGCACGTCGCGCGACCCCGCCGCCAGGACGCCGAGCTGCTTTTCGAGCCGGGCGAGGATCGCCTCCGGCGTCAGCAGCTTGACCCGAGCCGCCGCCAGTTCGATCGCGAGCGGCATACCGTGGAGCCGAGCGCAGATCGCGGCCACGGCGGGGGCGTTCTCGTTGGTGACCTGGAAGTCCGGCCGGACCGCCAGTGCCCGGGCGATGAACAGGCGGACCGCCTCGTACTGGGTGACGGCGTCTGCGGCGAGCGGCGCTCGCTCGTCGCTCGTGAGGTTCAGCTTCTCGAGGTCGGACAGGGCCAGGATGTCGCGCGGGACCGGCAGGCCCGGGACCGGGTACTCCTGCTCGCCCGAGACCCGCAGCGCTGCGCGACTCGTCGCGATGATCGTCAGCTTCGGGGCGGAACGCAGGAGGTCCGCCACCAGCGGTGCCGCGCCGATGACCTGCTCGAAGTTGTCGAGCACGAGCAGCACCTTGCGCTCGGCGAGCCACTCGGCGAGCTGGTCACGCGGGCTCATCGACGGCGTCTCCGCGAGGCCGAACGTCGTCGAGATCCGCGACGCGACGAGCGCCGGATCGCGAATCGGCTCGAGCGCGACGAACCAGGTCCCGTCGTCGAAATCGTGGGCGACGCTGGCCGCGAGCTGGAGCGACAGCCGCGTCTTGCCGGTGCCGCCCGGACCGGTCAGTGTCAGCAGCCGGGTCGTCGCGAGCAGCTCGGCGGCTTCCTTCAGTTCCGCTTCACGGCCGACGAAGGTCGTCAGCTGGGTCGGCAGGTTGTTCGGCCGGCTGTCGAGCGATCGGATCGGCGGGAAGTCGGCGCGGAGGCCCTCGATCGTGAGCTGACAGATCCGCTCCGGCCGAAGGTCCTTGAGCCGGTGCTGGCCGAGGCTCCGCAACGCCACCCCCGCCGGCAACCCGCCCGCCACGAGATCCGACGACGTCTCGGATAGCAGGACCTGGCCGCCGTTGGCGGCGCTCGAGATGCGCGCCGCGCGGTGGACATCCGCCCCGATGTACTCGCCATCGCCGTCGAGGGTCCCGGCGCCCGTGTGGAGTCCCATTCTGACCCGCAGCTCGACGCCATCCGGCCAGGCTTCGGCAGCGAGACCGCGCTGGGCCTCGACGGCGGCCCGGACGCCGCCGTCGGCCGTCGGAAAGACCGCGAAGATGCCATCTCCCTCGGTCTTCTCCTCGTGGCCTTCGACGCCGCGGATCGCCGCCCGGACAATCTCGCGGTGGCGGGCGAGGATCGCCGTCCAGGCCTCGATCGGCAACGACTGGGCGAGCCTGGTCGAGCCCTCGATGTCCGTGAACAGGAACGTCACCGTCCCGGCGGGCTTCGAGGCCCTCGTGACGGGTGTCTCGACGTCAGTGATTCTGCTGCTCCGTCACCGATCGGAGCCGGGCGGCAAGCCCTCGCAGGATCGACAGGGCGAGCGAGGGACTCTCGAGCAGTGCCTGCTCGAAATCCCAGCTCGCGAGCGCGAGGCAGCGCGTCGGCTCGGTTGCGACGACCTGGGCGACGCGGGGCTGGCCGTCGAGGACGGACAGCTCGCCGAAGAATTCGCCCGGCCCGAGGACGGCGACCTGCTGGCCGCCACGGATGACGCGGACGGAGCCCGACACGACGAGGAAGAAGCCGGTCCCGATCTCGCCCTGGCGGGCGATGACGTGGTTCGCCGGAAAGTCCACCTCGACGGCGCGGCTCGCTACCGCCGCGAGGTCTTCCGGCCCCACGCCGGAGAAGAGGCGGCACGCGGCAAGAAGCTCGCTTCGCCGGTCCTGGGTGAGCGTCAGCGCGTCGTCCATCGATCAGGAGCGATGCTGGGGCCGACCGCGCCGCTCGTCAACCGCTGGGCCGCCCGCTGGCGCAGAATTGGCGTCGCGCACACGCCACAGTGGAGGAGCCTCGCCCATGGCCACCAGCGAGGAGATCGTCGACCAGATCGCGGGCTTCGCCCTCTTCGCCGACCTCTCGACCCCGCAGCTCGAGCGCGTGGCGCACACGTTCGAGGAGCAGGTCTACGCGGAAGGTGAGCGGGTCCTGCGCCAGAACCTCAGCGGCGGGTCGGCGTTCAACGTGATCCTCGACGGCAGCGCGACCGTCGTCATCGACGGCGAGGAGCGGGCAACGCTGGCCCGCGGCGACTTCTTCGGTGAGGTCTCGATCCTGCTCGGCCAGCCGCCGGTCGCGGATGTCGTCGCGACCCAGGAGATGCGTTGCCTCGTGCTCGCCGGTCACCTCGTGCAGCCGTTCCTCCTCGACAATCCACCCGTCATGTACCGGATGCTCCAGGCCCAGGCCCGCCGCCTCCGCCAGGCGAACCGGTGGCGGAGCTGACCGACCGCCCGTTCCCGCCCGGGTCGTACCCGGTGGTCGTCGTCGGGAGCGGGCCTGGCGCTCTGCAGGTCTCGTACGGCCTGAGCCGGTTCGGGATCGATCATGCCGTGCTGTCCGCCGACGACGCCCCGGGCGGCATGTTCCGGCGCTGGCCCTTCTTCCAGCGGATGCTGTCATGGACGAAGCCGTACGCACCGGTCGACCATCACGATCCGGCCTACGAGCGCTACGACTGGAACAGCCTCCTCGCCGACGAGCCGGAGAACCAGGCAATCATGCCCGGGCTGATGGACGGTGCGTCGAACTTCCCCTCGCGGCCGGAGATGCAACGGAACCTGGAGCTGTTCGCCGAGCGGACCGGGATCCGCATCCGCTACGGCTGCCGCTGGACCGGGACACGTCGCGAAGCAGCCGCCGACGGGTCGGACGAATTCGTGCTCACGACGACCGACGGCGAGTATCGGACGCCCATCGCGATCTTCGCGGTCGGCGTCGCCGAGCCCTCCGTGCCCGAGACGCCGGGAATCGAGCTTGCGACGCACTACGCCGGCACGCGCCAGGCGGAGACGTACGCCGACCGTCGCGTCTTCATCATCGGCAAGCAGAACTCGGGGTTCGAGCTCGCGTCGGGCCTGCTCCAGTGGGCCCGGGCGATCACGCTCGCGTCGCCCTCGCCCGCGAAGCTCTCGGTCAATACGAAGTCGCTCGTCGGTGTCCGGGCTCGCTACGTCCAACCGGTCGAGGACCACAACCTGGGTGGCGGGGTCACGATCCTCGATGCAAAGATCGGCCAGATCCGGCGGCTCGATGACGGCGGCCTGGAGGTCATGACGCTGCCGAGCGCCGGCGGCGACCCGATCCGGTTCGAGGTCGACGAGGTCATCGCCGCCACCGGATTCTCCGCCCCACTGCTCGACCTGCCGGCGCTCGGCGTCACCACGTTCGGGATGAGCCGGTTGCCGGCGGTCACGCCGTACTGGGAGAGCGCCGCGGTTCCCGGGCTGTACTTCGCCGGAACGCTGTCGCAGGCCGCCGGCGGGCTCAAGAAGCATGGCCTGCCGGCCAACTCGGGTGCGGTCCATGGCGCGCGCTACAACGCCCGGGTCCTCACCCGGCAGATCGCGGCGTCGCGGTTCGGGGTCGCCGCCGCGATGGACCGGCCGGCGATCGCGCCCGACGCGCTCGTGGACTGGATGATGGCGGCGCTCGTGTCCGGGCCGGCGCTGTTCCACCAGCGCGCGTATCTCGCGAGGGTCGCGTCGCTGGATCGCTCGACCGGGCCGCGCGACGAAGGCCTCGTCCCGCTCGCCGCGTTCGTCGATGGCACTGGCAGCGACGGCACCGGCGACGCGGTCGCGGTCACGCTCGAGGCGGACGGGACGGGCGCGATCTATCCGGTCGTCTACACCCGGCGCGGCAGCCGACTCGACGAGACCGTCGTTGAGCCAGACCCGCTGCTGCGGTACGACACGCCCGCGGTCCGCGCGCGCCTGGCGGAGCTCGTGAAGCCGGCGAGTTGACTGGCTGCGGCCGGCGTGTAAGCCGTGTCCGGCTAATCCAACAAGAGTTAGCCATTGACGTCTAATCGACCGCGAGTTAGCGTGCGGGGGTGAACGGAATCGTGATCTTCGGCGATGTCGTCCGGTCGCGTCGCGACGCCTCGGGCGCGACGGCGTGGCTGCGCGCGCTCAAGACGGAGTTCGACGACGCGATTCCGGCCAATCGCCGCCTCGCCGCGTTCGAGTTCACCCAGGGCGACGAGCTCCAGGGGCTGCTCGCGCCCGGCACCGATCCGTTTCCGCTGATCCTCCGGGCCGGTCTCCGGGCGGGACGCCGGCCGATGCGCTGGGTCGTGGTCGCGGGCGACGTCGACCCGGGGCAGGGCCCGGCGACGCAGCGCACGGGAGCGGCGTTCCTGCGCGCCCGTGAGCGGCTGGCCGAGGCAGGGGCAAAGCGGATCGGGCTCATCGCGGAATCCGGCGACGCATTCACGGATGCCGTCCTCGACGACGTCGCACCGCTGCTCGTCGAGCTGCTCGAGACGCTCACGGATCGCCAGCGCGAGGTCGCCCGGCTGATCCTCGTCGAGGGGTTGCGGCGCTCCGAAGCCGCCGTTCGCCTGAACGTCTCCCGAGCGACGGTCTCGGTCGCGGCGGATCGAGCCCACGCCCGCTCGATCGCCGGGCTCGCCCGCGCCCTGGGCCGGCTGTTCGCCGCCGGTGCTGCCGAGTCCGCCGCGCGCCGCGGCGAACCCGTCAAGGTCGTGAGCTGACGCCGTGCCCGCCGACCCGGTCCTGACGCTCGCCTCGCTCGTCCTCGCCCACCTCGTCGCCGACTTCGTCATCCAGACCGGTGGTGTCGTCGCCGCGAAGAACGCGCCGGGCGGTCGCGGCTGGCTGGGGCTTGGCGCGCACGGGCTGGGCGTCGCGGTGTGCCTGATCCCGATCGTTGCCGCGTTCGGCCTGGCGGGGTTCTGGACGCTCTCGGCGGTCACGCTGGCCCACGTCGTCATCGACCGAGCGAAGATCCTCTTCACGCGACGGGTCGAACGCCGGGCGCTCGACACCGCCGACGCGCGCCACGAGGGCCGGCCGCCGGCAGCTGGCCTCGGCCGGGCATGGACGCCGCTGCCCGCCCTGTACTTCGCGCTCGACCAGCTGGCCCATCTCGCGGTCCTTTTCGCGGCGTGGCTGGTCTGGCTGAGCGGCCAGACTCCGTCGTGGTCCTCGTTCGTCGGCGATCTGCTCTCGGGCCGTGACCCGGCGGTCGTTCACGACGTCGTCCTCGGGATCGTCGTCGTGACGTCGCTGCTGATCGCGAATGTCCGCGGCGGCGCGCTGTTTGTCGCGACGCTCGTTCGTCCGAACGAGCTCGGAGCCGAGATCGGCGCGTTGTCCGGCGCGGCCGAGCCGCCGCCCGAGGCGGCTGCCCCTGCTGCGGGCGCCGGAGCAGGCGGGCGGGCGTGGGACATCCGGATCGGGCCGATCGCGGGTCGTGTCGAGGAGGAGCAGCCGCCGGTCCGGGCAGGCGGGCCCACGACGCCGACCCCGCCGGGCCCGCCGGGCCCGCCGGCCGCGCAGGTCGGAGCGACGATCGGGATCCTCGAGCGGCTGCTGATCGTGACCTTCGTGTTGGCGGGAGCGGAGGTCGCGATCGGCCTCGTCGTCGCCGCGAAGACGATCGCCCGGTTCCGACTTCTCGACGATCGCGACTTCGCCGAGTACTACCTGCTCGGCACGCTCGGCAGCGTCACCGTCGCCATCCTGACGGGCCTGGTGGCAAAGGCCGCGCTCGCCGCCTGAAGCCGGCGCTCGCCGCCGGTGCGGGTGATGCGGCGCACGCATCGGACCTGGGTCAAACAACCCTGATCACGAGTCGTCTGCGTACCGGTCCCGCACGCTGTCCGGAATTCCGATGCATGCCCTCGATCGGGCGGTCCGACGGTCAGGCCGGGGCCGCGAGCCTCGCCAGCCGCTCGCCGGCCGCGCGCAGCGTCTCGAGCCGCTTCGGGAATGCGAAGCGCAGCTTCGTTCGGCCGAGCTCCGGCCGCGAGAAGAACGACGAACCGGGCACGGCCGCAACGCCCGGCTCCTCGATCAGCTGCCGGGCGAAGGCGACGTCGTCGTCCGCGGTGAGGCCGGCGATATCGGTCATGACGTAGTACGCGCCGTCGGGCTCGTGGAGCCGGAAGCCCGCGGCGGCGAGCGCGGGCAGCAGCGCGTCGCGCCGCTCGCGATAGCCGGCGGCGAGCCGCTCGTAGTACGCGTCCGGGAGGCCCATCGCCACGGTCGCCGCCTCCTGGAGGGGCGCCGCCGCGCCGACCGTGAGGAAGTCGTGGGCTCGCCGCACCCCGACCGACAGGTCGGCCGCCGCGATCACCCAGCCGACGCGCCAGCCGGTCACGGAGTACGTCTTCGAGAGCGAGTTGATCGAGACCGTCCGGCCGGCCATGCCCGCGATCGTCGCGAGCGGGATGTGCTCGCCGCGGTAGACGATGTGCTCGTAGATGTCGTCGGTGAACGCGAGCAGGTCGTGCTCGAGACAGACCGCGGCGATCAGCTCCAGCTCGTCGCGCGAGAACACCTTGCCGGTCGGGTTGTGAGGCGAGTTCACGACGATCGCCCTCGTCCGCGGCCCGACGGCCGCCCGGAGCTCGTCGGGATCGATCGACCAGTCGGGCTCGTGGAGCGTGACGTAGCGAGGGATCGCGCCCGACAGGATCGAATCGGGGCCGTAATTCTCGTAGAACGGCTCGAAGATGATCACTTCGTCGCCCGGGTTCAGGAGCCCGAGCATCGACGCGATCATGCCTTCGGTGGCGCCGCACACGACCGTGATGTCGGTCGCGGGGTCCGGCGTCCAGCCGGGATAGTGGCGGGCGGTCTTGTCGGCGATGGCCTGGCGGAGCGGCGTCGCGCCCCACGTGATCGCGTACTGGTTGACGTCCGCGAAGAGCGCTGCGGCGGCCGCCTCCTTGAGCTCCTGCGGCGCCGGAAAGTCGGGGAAGCCCTGGGCGAGGCTGACCGCGCCCGCCTCCACCGCCAGGCGGTTCATCTCGCGGATGACCGATTCGGTGAACGATTCCGCCCGCGCGCTGATCCGGCCCATCGCGAGAGTGTATCGATCCGGTCGATCAGCGCCGGTTCGGGCGAGACCGGCCGGGTGGTGGTGCGCCGGCCCGCGCCCGCCGGTCGCGGTTCGCATAGGCGGCGACGGCGATGACGAACAGCGCGACCGCCATGACGATGCCGATCCCGACGATCGGGCCGCCAATGCCCACCGCGACGCCCTGGAGCGCCACGACCGCAACGACGAGCCCAAGGCAGCCGATCGCGCCGACCTGGCCGGCCGATGAGGCCCCGGGCCGGTCTCGGAACCGCGGCGTGACCATCGCCAGGCCGAGTGCCGCCCCGAAGGTCAGCAGCGCCGCAACGAGCAGCGTGATCCCGAATCCCGAGAACCCTCGCCACCCGGCGAACGCGACGAAAACCTGGGCATCGAGGACGATCGCGACCACAAGCAGCGCCGCCCACGCGACCCGCCGGCCACGGGCGGCGAACCAGGCGAGCAACGGGAAGGCGAGCCACCAGACGAGATCGAAGGCATACGCGGCCTGGTCGATCGCCGCGGGGACCTGGCAGTTGACGTCGGCGCAGTCGTCCCACCAGGTCAGGAAGACCGCGATCGGAGCGAGGAGGGTGTAGAGGACCCAGCCCGCGATGACGAAACCGAGGGCGATTCCCGTCGCGGGGGTCGTTGCCCGGGCGGCGCTCACACGAGCTTCCGGGGAATCGTCTCGCGCCAATCGCGCTTGAAGAACGCCGCACCGTCGAGCGTCACGTCGAGGTGGACCTCCATCTCGAAGTCGGTGACGGTGCTCGTGACGAGGCCGGACGCGTGGATCCCGATCTCCGCCTCGCCGTCCCGCAGCCGGTAGACGACCTCGTTCGCCATCCGGGCCCGTGCGGGGTCGTCGTCGCGCGCCGTCATCTCGAGCCGCTCGCCGCTGTACAGGGACGTCTGCCCGTCCGGCAACGTCACCTGACCGAACTCGCTCGTCACGACCGTGATGCCGCCATCGAGCATGTCCTCGACGACCTGCCAGACCGGCGGCTCGTCCTCGTACGTCCCGGGGTCCTCGACGCCGGCTGGAGAGGCCTTGAACGCCGGCGCTGGCCGCGTCGCCGCATCGCCGGGCAGGACCGGCAACACGAGCCGTGATCCTGCCTCCGACCCGAGATGCAACGTGTACTCCGCCGCGAACGGTGACGGCCACAGGACCGGCCACCATGCCGAGGCGACCGACAGCCGGATCCGGTGACCCGGCAGGAACCGGTGGGCGGTGGCACGCATCGGAACCCGGACGCGATGAACGACGCCCGGTTCGAGCGGCTCGGGTGATGCATGGGAGTGGCGGTGGGTCAGGTTCAGGATCCCGGCCGTGACCTGGAATGGCACGTCGTCCGGCGCCACGTCCATGAGCCGGACGACCGCGGTG
This sequence comes from Candidatus Limnocylindrales bacterium, assembly GCA_036274475.1. Classification (GTDB taxonomy): domain Bacteria; phylum Chloroflexota; class Limnocylindria; order Limnocylindrales; family CSP1-4; genus CF-46. The sequence goes on along the minus strand of DASUFO010000057.1, from coordinate 68,004 downwards.
GCGATCGGTGCCGTCGATTCCCAGGCGAGCTCCGCGGCCGCGAACCCGACGACATCGAGCGGCGCGTCGAGCGGCTCCGAGGTGAACGTCGGGATCAGCGCCTCGTCCGGCCGAAGATCGCCGGTGAGGCCGTTCGGCGGCGCGCCCGCGCCCCACGAGAGCGAGGCCCGCGTCCCGGACGTCGGGCGGTGGTGGAAGCGCTCGACCGCCGGCGACTCCGGGGCATCGCCGACGAGGGCGCCCGTGAGCGGTGCGGGGCCGGGCGCAAGGTGGAGGGTTCGCTCCACGAGCCCAGGATGGGGCCACTCGTCGAACGCGATCCACTGGCCCGGCCAGGCTCGGGGAAACCGCTCCGGCGGCGCGTACTCGTGGCGGAAGAGCACAAACGACGGCTCGTCCATGACGCCGTTGTCGACGCCCTTCAGCCAGTGGTCGAAGAAGCGGACCAGCTCGTGATACCAGTCGAGGTTCGGACCGGGATAGGCGTCGTCCGGGAACAGGTGGGCCCAATTGCCGATGAGTGCGCGGCGCGGCGCGCTGCACCGCTCGTGCATCCGGAGCACCGGGTCGACGTACGAATCCATCCAACCGCCGATCGAGAAGATCGCCGCCTCGATCGCGTCGTAGTCGGGCGCGAGCGAGCCCTGCCGCCAGTACGGCCCGTCGTGCTGCTGGCGAAGCCACTCGAAGAGCCAGACCGGCGTCCGATCGAGCCGCTGACGCCATTCGTCGGTCCAGCCCGGGCCGCGGTACGCGGCCTTCGGCGGGAGCGCGTTCATCCCCACCATGCTCACCGCGTACTGGCTCAGCTCCGACACGGTCACGCAGCCGCCGACGTAGTGGACGTCGTCGGTGTAGCGGTCGTCGGTCGCCATCATCGGGACGATCGCCTTCAACGCGGGCGGCCGGAGCTTCGCCACCTGGATCGCGGTGAAGCCGCCGTAGCTGATGCCCCACATGCCGACGTTGCCATTGCACCAGGGCTGCGCCGCGAGCCACTCCACCGCCTCGTAGCCGTCCTGCGTCTCGAGCGCCGTGTACTCGTCGAACGCGACGCCGCCGGAGCTGCCGGTTCCCCGGACGTCGAGCCGGCACAGGGCGAACCCGCGCGCTGCCAGCCACGAACCGCGCCCCTGGTCCGAGGCCGCGCGCCAGTCGTCCTTGCGGTACGGGATCATCTCGAGGATCGCGGGGAACCGCTCCGCGGGAGCGTCCGCGACCGGCCGCGGCAGCCACAGGTTGGCCGAGAGCTCGACGCCGTCGCTGGCAGGGATCCGGACGTCGTGGTGGACGTCGACGTCGTGTCGGGGTGGGCTGGCGGGGCGATCCTCCACGGCGACCAGTCTAGGCGGGAGCGGGCAGCCCTCCGGCTTCCGTTCCCGGCACGCGGTGGCGGGCGGCCCGATCAGGCCACCCGCCCATCGTGCCGGTTACGACCCGTCGCCGATCGTGGCGCGGAAGAACTCGACGAGGCGGCGTTCGTACTCGTCGGGCCGATCGACCATCGCCTGGGTGTGGCCGGATCCGGCCACGAACCACGTCTGCGCGGAGCCGCCGTCGGCAGCGACGGCACCTGCCAGCTGGTGACCGTACTTCACGTTGATCCTCTCGTCCTCCTCGCCATGGGTGATGAACAACGGCCGGCCGTCGAGGTGCTCGACCCCGTCGAGCGGGCTGTACGAGACGAGGTCGTCGCCACTCTCGATTCGTGCCATCAGCACCGCCCCGATGTCGAGGAATGTCGGGTAGCCGGACCGCGTCAGCTCATCACGGATGATCGATGGCAGATCGGCATAGCTCGAGTCTTCCCACGTCGCCGCGACGCCCTGCTCGTGACCCGTTGCGATCAGGACGGTTGCCGCGCCGAGCGAGATTCCCGCCAGTCCGATCCGATTCGGCGACGCGCCCTTCGCGTCCTGCAGCCAGTCCCAGGCCCCGAGGACGTCGAGGTACTCCTCCGTGCCGCCCGCGTACCGGCCGTCCTCGAGCGTGGAGTCGCCATGGTCGCGGAGATCGATGAGAAGGACCGAGAAGCCGTTCCGATGGAGCATCCCGGCGGGAAGCAGGACGGCATGGTCGCGCTTGCAGGCCGTCAGGCCGTGGACGACGATCACGATCGGTGCGTCGGGCGCGTCCGCGGGAACGTACCAGCCGCTGACCTCGACGCCGGGCGTCCGGCTCGGAATCGTGACGGTCTCGGGCTCCGGCATGAAGTAGGGACTCGCGTCGAAGTCCGCGTGACCCTCGACCGGGCCGCCATCGTGCGCGAGCAGCTCGAACGATGTGGGATCGTTCGACTCCCAGGCGACCGGGCAATCTCCGCTGACCTTCGTGAGCGTGTCGTAGACGATGGAGCTCGCGTAGGCGTAGCCGCCGATGAGAACGATCGCGATCAGCCCGACGGCGACGATCGCGAGGCGTCGCTTGCGCATCTGCATGTCCCTCGAATCCGGTGGACCGGACGTGCTGTCGCCCGTTTGGGCGCCCTGTGACGTGAGGACGGCGGGTCCCATGAAGCGTTACGTGTCGTCCTGCCGACACCGTCGCGGCATGCGACGATGGCGACGTGACCGACGGCGCGACCGACCCTGCAGCGACGAGGATCGGCCCGTGGCGCCGCCACTCCCGGCGCCTTGCCTACGAGAACGACTGGATCACGGTCTGGCACGACATCGTGTCGCGGCCCGACGGCGGGGCCGGGATCTACGGCCTCGTCCACTACGCGAACCTCGCGGCCGGCGTCCTCGTCCTCGACGATCGGGATCGCGTCCTCCTCGTCGGCCAGCACCGCTACACGGTCGACGAATACTCCTGGGAGATTCCCGAAGGCGGCGTCCCGCCCGGCGAGGCGCCGCTTGAGGGCATCAAACGCGAGCTGCGCGAGGAGACCGGCGTCGAGGCGACGGGCTGGCGGGAGCTGGCGCGCCTCCATCTCTCGAACTCCGTGAGCGACGAGGCCGCGATTGTCTACATCGCCGCCGCGACCGTGTTGGGCGACGCCGATCCGGAGCCGACCGAGCAGATCGAGGTCCGGTGGCTGCCGTTCGCCGAAGCCCTGGCGATGACGCTCGATGGTCGGATCACGGACGCGATGTCGGTCGTCGGCATCCAGCGGCTGGCTCTCGAACGGGCCGGCACCGTCGCATCGGCGGGTTCGCCGTGACCGCCACGGATCTCACGGTCCTCAAGGTCTTCGTCGGCCCGGACGGCCGCGGCGGCAACCCGCTGGGCGTCTTCCTGGACGGCTCGGGGATTGCCCGTGATCGCCGCCAGGGCATCGCCTACGAGCTCGGGTTCTCCGAGACGGTCTTCGTCGACGATCCGGCCGCGGGCCGGATCCAGATCCTGACCCCGGCACGGGAGCTGCCGTTCGCCGGCCATCCGTCGGTCGGGACGTCGTGGCTGCTCCACGAGACCGGCACGCCGATCGCGACGTTGCGGCCACCGGCCGGCGATGTGCCCGTCCGGCGCGACGCGGAGCGGACGTGGGTCGCCGCCGATCCCGGCTGGGTCGCCCACGCCTTCGAGTTCGTCCAGCTGCCCTCCGCGCCAGACGTCGAAGCCTTCCGGCAGCCGGCGATGGGCGAGCCCGGCCGGTATGTCTGGGCGTGGATCGACGAGGAAGCGGGCGAAGTGAGGTCCCGCTCGTTCCCGACCGACTTCGGGATTCTCGAGGACGAGGCGACCGGCCTCGCGGCGGTGATGCTCAGCGGCCGTCTCGGGCGCGACCTGACGATCCGCCAGGGCGTCGGGTCGGAGATCCTCGCTCGCCTTCGGCCGGACGGCATGGTCGAGATCGGCGGCCGGGTCGAGCTCGTCGAACGCCGGCCGTTCGTCTTCGCCCAGTAGTCGGGAACGCCATGCGCACGGAGTGGGATGCGATCGTCGTCGGCCTCGGCGGCATCGGCTCGGGAGCGATCTACTGGCTGAGCGAGCGGCTCGGCGACCGCGTGCTCGGCCTCGAGCAGTTCGAGCTGGGTCACCTGAACGGCGCGTCCCAGGATCACAGTCGGATCATCCGGCTCTCCTACCACCGACCCGACTACGTTCGTCTCGCGCGCCGTGCCTACGAGACGTGGGCCCAGGTCGAGGCGGCGTCGGGCGAGACCATCGTGACCGTGACCGGCGGCCTCGACATCGCGCCGCGCGAGGCGGCCATCCCGCTGAGCGATTACACGGACGCGATGGACGCCGAGGGCGTCGCGTACGAGCACCTCGACGGGCCGACGATCGCGCGCCGCTGGCCGCAGTGGCGGCTGGGCGAGGAGCACCATGGCCTGTACCAGGCGGCGTCGGGGCTCGCTGATCCGAACCGCGGCAACGCCGCGCACTGGCGGTTGGCGCGCGCGAACGGCGCGACGCTCCTCGACCGCTCCCCGGTGACGCGGCTTCGGGACGTCGCCGGTGGCCTCGAGGTCACGACCGCGGACGGCACCACGCATCGGGCCGCAACGGTCGTCCTGGCGGCCGACGCCTGGACGAACGAGCTGCTGCGGGACTTCGACCGGCGCCTGCCGCTCACGATCACGAAGGAGCAGGTCACGTACTTCGCAGCGCCGGATCCCGAGGCGTTTGCGCCGGACCGCTTCCCGATCTGGATCTGGATGGACGTCCCCTCGTTCTATGGATTCCCGGCCTATGGCGAGCCCGGCCCGAAGGCGGCCCAGGACGTGGGCGGCGCGGAGACGACGCCGGCCGAGCGGACGTTCGAGCGCGACGAGGCGGCCTACGGACGACTGACCGATTTCCTCGAGGCGCATCTCCCGGGCATGGTCGGTCCGCCGATCTACACGAAGACCTGCCTCTACACCCTGACCCCGGATCGCGACTTCGTCCTCGACCGCCTGCCGGATGCGCCCAATGTGTTCGTTGCGCTGGGCGCCGCCCACGGGTTCAAGTACGCATCGGTATTCGGGCGCGTCCTCGCCGAGCTCGCCGTCGACGGGGCGACGCCGTCGCAGGGCGAGATCGATCGCTTCCGGATCGACCGGCCGATCCTGCTCGAGGCTTCGCCGGCGACGAGCTTCATGGTTTGATGGTCGCCCATGGCAGCTGAGATCCGAAAACCGCCCCGGTTGCGCGAAGGCGACACGGTCGGACTCGTCGCGCCGGCCAACCCGTGGTTCAGCCGAAGCGATCTGCTCCGCGGTCTCCGAGGGTTGGAGGCGTGGGGGCTGAACGTCAGGATCGGCGAGCACGTCGATGACCGGCACGGATACATGGCCGGTAGCGACGCCGACCGGGCCGCCGATCTGAACGCGATGTGGCGCGATCCCGAGGTCCGGGCGATCGTCTGTCTCACCGGTGGCTATGGCAGCCCGCGCATCGTCCCGCTGCTCGACCGTGAGGCGATCGCGGCGAACCCGAAGCTGGTTCTTGGCTACTCCGATATCACCGCCCTGCACCTCGCCGTCGCGGCGTGGGGCGACACGATCACGCTGTATTCCAACGGCGCGATGGGCGTCGGGGCGGCTGACGTGACCGAATTCTCGAAGGCGACGCTGCACCGCGCCCTCTTCAGCGATGAGCCGTACGGCCCGATCGGACCGAACCCCGAGGACCCGTGGGTCCGGACGATCAGCGGCGGGCGGGCGACGGGCCGCCTCATCGGCGGCTGCTTCGGGCTCGTGGAGGGCACGATCGGGACGCCGTGGGAGATCGACACGCGCGACCGGATCCTCTTCCTCGAGTCGACGGTCGAGCACGAGACCTACCTGATGGACAACGGGCTGACCCACCTCCGGAATGCCGGCAAGCTCGACGGCGTGGCCGGGATCGTGATCGGCGACATGCCCGGCAAGCACTCTGGCGAGATCCAGGAGCTCTCGCTCGAGGACGTCCTCGAGGAGCTTCTCCAGCCGCTCGGCGTGCCGGTGATCGCCGGGCTGCCGATCGGCCACGGCAAGCACCACGCAACCGTCCCGATCGGGGCGCTCGCGACGCTCGATGGCGACGCCGGCACGCTCACCGTCGACGAGGTGATCACGGCCGACTGAGCCGGTATGTTCGCGACCCGTCGTGCGCGACGATCCGGGTATGGGTTGCGGTCGCGCGGCTGCCCGTGGGATGCTGCGCGCCGCTGGCGGGGATGCAACTGAATCGGACTGCCGCGAACCCAGGCTCGAAGGCCCGGGCGCGAACAGGAGGAGGAGCACGATGCGTCTGCCCTTGCGCGCCAGGGCCGCGCGGCTGCTGGTCGCCCTCGGTCTTGCCTTGGCCACCGTTCTGCCTGCGGCTTCGACGGCCGGCGCCCAGGAGGGCGAGCTCGTCCTCAAGGCGGGCACCGACCAGGACCTCCAGGTTCTCAACCCGTGGAACTCGGTCGTCGTCGCCGACTTCGAGGTCTTCACCCTCAACTACGACCTGCTCGTGAACTTCGGCCAGAACCTCGAACCCGTCGGCGGCTTTGCCGACAGCTGGGAGCAGGACGGCACGACGTGGACGTTCCACATCCGCGACGGGATGAAGTGGTCAGACGGTCAGCCCGCGACGTCCGAGGATGCCCGATGGACATTCCAGCTCGTCCTCGACGGCGCGGAAACCGAGCGCGGCTATCTCGGGCAGGGCTACCTCGAGCCGTATCTGCTCGAGGCCGCGAGCATGACCGCGGTCAGCGCTCCGGATCCCTCGACGCTCGTGGTCGAGACCGACGTCCCGAACCCGCTGATCCTCCAGGCCTACGTGCCGATCCTCCCCAAGCACATCTGGGAGAAGTACACGATCGAGCAGATCGCCGACCCCGAGGGTGCGGGCTACTTCAAGAACGAGCCGCCGGTCGTCGGCACGGGGCCGTACCAGGCCACGGAGTGGGTCCCGGGTGACCACATCACGTTCACCAGGAACCCGAACTACTGGGGCGAGACCGCCGGGGCCGCCGACAAGGTGATCATCCAGCACTTCGCCAGCGGCGACACGATGGTCCAGGCGCTCAAGACGGGTGAGATCGACTATGTCCGGGGAGTCCTCGCCGACCAGTTCAACGCCCTGAAGAGCGACCCGAACATCGCGACCGTCGAAGGAATCGCGAACGGGTACACGGAGCTCTCGTTCAATACCGGCGGCAACAAGGAGGGCTACGGCGGTTCGACCGCGGCCCTGTCCGACCCCAAGTTCCGTGACGCGCTGGGCTATGCCATCGACCAGCAGCGTCTCGTCGACCAGACGCTCGGCGGCTACGGGACACCGGGCTCGACGATCATCCCGCCGTTCCACACCCGCTGGCACGTCGAGCCGGACAACCCGCGCCGGTTCGACATCGAGGAGGCGAAGCGTCGCCTCGACGCGGCCGGCTACACGTTGAACGGCGACGGCAAGCGCCTCGACAAGGAAGGCAACGTCATCAACCTCCGCCTGACGTGGCCCGATTCCGAAGCTGAGAACGCGACGAACGCCCAGTTCATCGCCGAGTGGTTCGGTCAGCTCGGGATCACCGTCACTCCGGCGGTGACCGAGGAAGGCGCACTGATCACCGACGTGACGGGCCCGCCGAACGGACCTGCCAACTACGACATCTACATGTGGGGCTGGGTCGGCGACCCGGATCCGAACTCGCTGCTCGGCTTCTTCCAGACCGAGGAGATCGGCGGTTCGAGCGACAGCTACTACTCGAACGCGCGCTACGACGAGCTGTACGACCTCCAGCGCCAGGAATCGGACGAGAACACGCGCCACGAGTACCTGGCGGAGATGCAGAACCTCGTCTACGACGAGGCGCCGTACATCATTCTGTACTACGACGCCGAGCTCCACGCCTACCGGACCGACAAGTTCGGTGGCTGGACGAACCAGCCCGAGGAGGGCGGTACTCCGCTGTTCGGGTACGGCTCGATCGGCTATACGAAGCTGACCGACCTCGCGGCGGCACCGGCGCCGAGCGGCAGTGCCGCGGCACCGTCCGGGGGCGCCTCGGCCGGCGCGTCCGGCGGGCCAGCCGCGACGCCCGCACCACCCGGCGACTCGACGTCTTCGGGCGGTTCGAACATGCTGCCGCTGATCCTCGGGATCGGCGCGCTCGTGGTGATCATCGCCGTCGGCCTCGTCGTGATGCGGGGTCGGCGGGGAACGGCCGAGGAGGAATGAACGTTGACGGGCGGTTCGCCGCCCGTTGACCCGACAGCAGCACCGCAGGGAAGCGCCCCCGGCGCTTCCCTGCCTTTGCGTTCCTGAGGACTCGCAATGAGAAGCGGCTATCTGGGGCGCCGCCTCATGTCCGCGTTCCTGACGATCGTGATGATCACGGTCATCAACTTCTTCCTGTTCCGGGCGATGCCAGGATCCCCGGAGCGGATCCTGCTCCGCAACGTCCCCAACGTCACCGAAGAGATGAAGCAGGCGGCGAAGGCGCGCTGGGGCCTCGACAAGCCGGTCTTTCCCGACCAGTTCATCGCCTACGTCGCGGCAACCGCACAGGGCGATCTCGGCTTCTCGTTCGTCGCCCGCGGAACGCCCGTCGCGGAGGTGATGGGCCAGCGGATCTGGCCCACGATCATCCTGTTCGGGATCGGCGAGCTGCTCGCGATCGTCATCGGCCTGGCGCTGGGTGCCTATACGGGGTGGAAACGGGGCGGCGCCGTCGACTATGTCGGCAACGGCGTCTCGCTGATCCTCTACGCGACGCCGTACTTCCTGCTCGGGATGATGTTCCTCGTCATCTTCTCGGTCGCGCTGGGCTGGTTCCCCTCGTTCGGGATGCTGACCTCCGGGGCGACGTATGACAGCATCTGGGACCGCGCGCTCGACTTCGGCTCGCACCTGGCGCTGCCGCTGATTGCCGTGACGCTCGGCCTCATCGGTCAGTACGCGATCGTCATGCGCTCGTCGATCGTCGAGACGCTGTCCGAGGAATACGTCACGACGGCCCGCGGCATGGGCCTCAGAGAAAGCCGGATCCTGCGCCACCACGCGCTCCCGAACGCGCTGCTGCCGACCGTCTCGCTGATCGCGATCAACCTCGGCTACATCGTGGCGGGTGCCATCACGCTCGAGGTCGTCTTCAACTGGCCGGGGCTCGGGACACTCGTCGTCGAGGCGCTCACCGCGCGCGACTACCCGGTGCTCCAGGGGACGTTCCTGCTGCTGGGTGTCTCCGTCGTGCTGGCCAACCTCGCGGCCGATCTCGTGTACGCCACGCTCGATCCCAGGGTCCGCTGAGTGACCGCCGTCGCGATCCAGAATGACACGCCCCGGGGCGGCCGGGCGATGGGCGTCGTGGGGACGACGAAGCGGCTGGTCCGCCGGCCCGAAGGCCTGTTCGGCGTCGTGATCCTCGGGATCTTCACGGCCCTCGCCGTCGCGCCGAACCTCTTCGTCGGGCCGCTCCAGACCGCGGTCACCGCGACCGGCGGGCGCCTCGAGCCGCCCTCGCTGCAACACGTGCTCGGCACCGACGAGTTGGGCCGCGACATGCTCAACCTGACGGTCCATGGCGCCAGGATCTCGCTCGCGATCGGCTTCCTGGCGACGTTCATCACGGTGCTCCTCGGCGTCGTCGTCGGGATCGTGTCCGGGTTCGTCGGCGGCTTCACGGATTCGGGCCTGATGCGGATCACCGACTTCTTCCTGGTGATCCCGACGTTCGTCCTCGCCCTGATCCTGACGCCGATCATCCGCGAGCTCGTGGGCTCCGCGACGACCGAAGTCTTCGGGATCCGGATGACGCTGATCGTGATCGTCATCGTGATCGGGATCACGAGCTGGTCGTCCACGGCCCGGATCGTCCGATCGCAGACCCTTTCGCTCCGGGAGCGCGCGTTCGTCGACCGGGCCCGGGTCGTCGGCGCGAGCAACGGGCACATCATGCGCCGGCACATCCTGCCGAACGTCATCAACCTGATCGTCGCGAACGCCGTGCTGACGTTCGCCACCGCGGTCCTGCTCGAGACGACGCTCTCGTTCGTGGGACTCGGCGACCCGTTCCAGCCGTCATGGGGACAGCTGCTCGAAGCGGCGCGTGCGGTCGGAGCGCCGGGACTCGGCGTGTGGTGGTACTTCGGCCCGCCCGGGCTCTGCATCATTCTCGTCGTGCTGGCGTTCACGCTCGTCGGTGGCGCGCTCGACGACATCCTCAACCCGAAGCGCCGGTCGCGCCGATGACGTCGTCGCTTGCCGGCCACCAGCTCCCCAAGCAGGCCGATCCGAACGCGCCGCTGCTCGTCGTGGAGAACCTCAAGACCCACTTCGCGATGGAGTCCGGGACGGTCCACGCGGTGGATGGTGTGAGCTTCCGGCTCGACCAGGGCGAGGCGCTGGGGATCGCCGGCGAATCGGGCTGCGGCAAGACGACGACCGCCCTGTCCCTGGTCCGGCTGTTGCCGGCCAACGCCTCGATCGTGGACGGCTCGATCAAGCTGTGGGGGATCGACCTGGTCCAGAAGTCCGACAACGCGCTCCGGCGTTACCGCTGGCGCGAGATCGCGATCGTCTTCCAGGGCGCCATGAACGCGCTCAACCCGGTCCACCGGATCCGCGACCAGATCGCCGAACCGCTCGTCGAGCGGCTCGAGGTATCCGAAAAGGAGGCGCGGCGCCGGGCCGGCGAGCTGCTCGAGCTCGTCGGGATTCCGAAGAAGCGCGGTGCGGCCTATCCCCACGAGCTGTCGGGCGGCATGCGTCAGCGGGCGATGATCGCAATGGCGCTCGCCCTTCGGCCGGCCGTCGTCATCGGTGACGAGCCGACGACCGCGCTCGATGTGATGGTCCAGGCTCAGATCCTCGAGCTGCTGGAGCACCTTCGGTCGGAGCTCGGGTTGTCGCTGATCCTGATCACCCATGACCTCTCGGTGATCGCCGAGACGTGCGACCGCGTCCTCGTGATGTACGCCGGCCGCGTCGCGGAGGAGGGCGCGGTGGGCGAGGTGTTCCGCCGGCCGCGTCATCCCTACACCCAGAAGCTCCTCTCCGCGTTTCCCAACATCCACGCCGACCGGCGGACGCTCGAGGTGATCCCGGGCGCACCGCCGGACCTGCGGCATCCGCCGCCCGGCTGCCGCTTCGCGCCGCGCTGCGAGTTCGCGATGGCCGTCTGCACGGAGGTCGTTCCGCCCGAGGTCACGTTCGACGGCGTCCGCGTCGCTTGCCACCTCTATCCGGCCGGCAGTGATGGCGTCCCGGTGACGACGCCGAGAGCCGATGCGATCGGGGCGACGGCACCGCTCGTGGAGCCGCTCGCAGACGAGCCACCGCTCGAGTCGGAGGTGGCCGAGGCGTGACCGAGCCGATCGGCGACGGGGCGAACCGCGGCGACGGGGCGAACCGCGGAGACGGGGCGAACCGCGGCGACGGGGCGAACCGCGGCGTCGGGGCGAACCGCGGCGTCGGGGCGGATCGCATCGTCGAGATGTCGAACGTGGAAGTCCACTTTCCCATCCGCGTCGGGACGCTCGACAAGCTCCTTCGGCGACAGCACGGATTCGTCCGCGCCGTCGACGGAATCGACCTGCATCTCGTCCGCGGCGAGGTGCTGGGGTTGGTGGGCGAGTCCGGCAGCGGCAAGACGACGACGGGTCGCGTGCTCGTGAAGCTCACCCGGCAGACGAGTGGCGTCGTCACGCTCGACGGTCAGGACGTGTCGAACCTCTGGAGCAACAAGGAGCTTCGGGCGTATCGGCGCCGGGTCCAGATGATCTTCCAGGACCCGTACGAAACGCTGAACCCCAAGCACACGATCTTCGAGTTCGTCTCGGAGCCGCTGACCGTCAACAGGATCGGGTCGGTCGAGGAGCGTGAGGCGAAGGTGATCGCGGCGCTCGAGGCCGCTGGTCTGCGACCCGGTTCCGACTACGCCGCCCGGTACCCGCACGAGCTATCCGGCGGCCAGCGCCAGCGGGTCGTCATCGCCGGGGCCCTCGTGATGGATCCCGAGATCATCGTCGCCGACGAGCCCGTCTCGATGCTCGACGTCTCGATCCGGACCGAGCTCCTCCGACTCATGCTCGACCTCCGCGCGGAGCGCGGACTCACGTACCTGTTCATCACCCACGACCTGTCGCTCGCGTGGGTGATCGCCGATCGGATCGCCGTCATGTACCTCGGGAAGATCATGGAGATCGGCCCGGCGACGGGCGTCATCAACAGCCCGCACAACCCCTACACGCAAGCACTCGTGTCCGTTTCGCCGACGCCGACGCCGCCGACCGCGGGCGAACGGGCCCGCCGAACGATCCTCGTCGGCGAGACGCCCGACGCAGCCCACATCCCGTCCGGTTGCCGGTTCCACCCGCGTTGCCCGTACGCGTTCGATCGCTGCAGGGTCGAAGAGCCGCCACTGTTCGACGTCGGCGAGGGTCAGGCAGCAGCATGCTGGCTCGCGGAGAACGGCAAGCCTCTGCCCGCCGTGGCGCCGAAGTTCAAGGCAGCGGATCCGCGCCATGCAGCCGCGGCGCCGATCGCTCCGAACCCGACCGAAACCTGACGCCGGCGATCGCCGGCGTCTCGATCAGCCGATCAATGGGTCAGCCGATCGTCCGGTCGTCGTCGTCGCCGTCGATCCCGTTCCGGCGCGCGTACTGCTCCTGGAGCTCGCGTTGCTGACGGGCTCGCTCGTAGGCGGCCTCCCGACAGTGCGGGCACTCCGGGCAGTTCACCGGTTCGAGCGACGTGCGCAGCTCGTACGCAGCCGCGATGATCCCCGCCGCGAGAACGATCAGCGTGACCGGCTGCATGAACAGGTTGTCCATGCGACGACGGTCGCGGTCCGAGCGTCAGCGACGCGACCGTGCCGCCGAAGCGCTTCTATCGGTCGCGTTGCGGATCCGGGACGGCGGGTGACCGCCCTCAGGCCGCGACGAGGAGCGGGTTTGTTGTGACGTCCGGTGCGATCTCGACGCTGATGGCGCAATCCGGGCACTCGACGCGGTCCGCGTCGAGGCTCTCGAGCACCATCTCGCCTTCGCACCAGGCGCATTCGAATGTGATCATGGCGCGAAGATTGGCGGCCCCTCGTGACAGCTAGCGTGTCACGGCCCCGCCGCGGTACCGAAAACAGCTGGGAAGGTGGTCGTCGACGAGGCCGACGCTCTGCATGAACGCATAGACGATCGTCGTCCCGACGAACTTGAAGCCTCGCCGCTTCAGGTCCTTCGACAGGGCGTCCGAGATCGGCGTCGACGCCGGGATGGAACCCGGCCCGGCATCGGGCGGCAGGGGCTCCGGCGGCCCCGGCACGATCGACGCGAGGTAGGCCGCAAACGAACCGAACTCGCGGTTCGTGTCGAGCAGAGCCCGCGCATTGCCGATCGTCGCCTGGACCTTGGCGAGATTCCGGACGATCCCCGCATCGGCCATCAGCCGCTCGATGTCGTCGGGGCCATACGCGGCCACGACGGTCGGCTCGAAGCCGTCGAAGGCGGCGTTGAACGAGGCCCGCTTGTGGAGGATCGTCGACCACGACAGCCCGGCCTGGAACGACTCGAGCGCGAGCCGCTCGAAGAGCTGGGTGTCGCCCTCGACCGGTACGCCCCAGTCGTCGTCGTGGTACGCGACCATGAGCGGGTCGGGCTGCGCGCTTTCGGCGCCGGACCACCAGCACCGCGGCACCGCGGCGATCGTCATGGCTCGAACGATACGCGCGCCTGAGTCAGGCGGCGTCAGGTTTCGTTCGGGCGACCGGATCAGGGAATCGGCCGCGTGTCGACGAGCGTGCTCCGCATCTCCGCTCCGTCGGGCCGGTTCGCATTGAAGACCGCCCGGAACACGTCGCCCGACACGGTCTTCGAACCGAGCGTCCCGGTCAGCGTCACGCTGATCAGCCGTCCCGACACCCCCCGCCGCGAGAGGTCGAGCTTCAGCGATGACCCGGCAGCCGTCCGGGAATCGGCATTGAAGATCGCGTCGATCTCGGCCTTCGTGTAGGTCCCGGTCTGCCAAGTCGCGTAGGGCGCCCCGGCGTCGTACGCCGTGCCGTCGGCGGCCCGATCGGGCGATCCCCGCAGGTACGAAACCGGGCTCGAGACGATCTTGCCCGTGGCCGAGACAAACACGAACTCGTTGTTCTCGGTGGCGCCGCCGCCGGTCGAGTGGAACATCGCGTTCGCGACCGACGAGCCACTCTTGAGGATCTTGCCGGCGGTGTCGACGATCGCGGTGTCGGTCGTCGCCTTCTCGCCTTCGGCCCCGCGATACACCTGGGACCGGGTGTCGTCGTAGAGGTCGAACGAGCCCGAGCCCGGATGCAGCCGGTACACCGCGTACGAGCGGGCGGCGATCGACTGGGCACGGAGCGCCTCCGCGGGCCAGCTCGACGGCATCTCGATCGGGACGACGCCCCGAAGATAGGCATCGAGCCCGATGTCGTTGATCACCCGGGCGGTCGTGGTGAGCTTGACCCGCAGCCGGCCGCGGTACGTGTCGTAGGACGACGGCTTGGAGTCCAGCTGGAGCGTCGTGGACGCCGACCCGGGCAGCATCGTGAAGCCGCCGCTGACCGTCATCGCGAGGAGCTTCGCGCCGGCCGACGAGACGACGCTCAGGTTCCAGTTCGTCGACCCTGCGCTCACCGGTGCCGCAGTCAGCTTCGCATTCGCGGGGAACGTCTTCGCGAGACCCTCGATCGACCAGTCGCCGCCGCGACCGTGAGCGGTCAGCGGCGCGCCAGCCTTCGCCGCGAGGGCATCGAGCAGCAGCACCCGGACCGGGGTCGCGGGATCAATCGACCCCAGCGCCGTGCCGGCGAAGTAGTGGGCGAGGATCTCCGGCGCGGCCTGGCCTGCAAGCGCCCGGCCGCGTGCGCCGTGCTGCGACATCCCCACGCCGTGGCCCCAGCCCCGGCCATAGAACGTGACGTCGAGCGGAAAGCCCACGACCGGCGGCTTCGTCCGGTCGGCCGCGCTTGCGACCGAGGCCGGCGCGATGGCCCCGAAGGCGAGGGCGGCCAGGGCCGTGATGACCCCGACGCGACGGATCGTGCGGCTCGGCAGCGGCGCGTCCTCCATGGGCTGCGTGGAATCGCATGGTCGCGGTGCGTGAGCGCACCGGCCATGGCTCCTGCGAGCCATCCGAGGCATCCGTTCGGACCAGACCGACGCTCGCTCGAAGCGAACGCTAGGCTCCGGGGATGACCGTCCGCTTCTATGTTGCGCACGGCGCAAGCGGCTCGTCCGCCAGCATGCGCCCCCACGTCGAGGGACTCAAGCGACGCGGGATCGACGCCCGGGCGATCGACCTTCCGGTGCGAACGGCCGAGGACGTCGTCCCGAGGTTCCGCGAGATCGTTCCCGACCGCCCGTCTCGAGGCGGTCCGCTCATCACGGTCGGTGGTCAGTCGTACGGCGGCCGGGTCGCGACCCTCGCAGCGGCCGCCGACGGCACGGAATACGCCGGCATCGTCTGCTTCAGCTACCCGCTCCATCCACCGGGCCGGCCAGAGCAGGCACAGGCCCGAACGGCGCACTGGCCGAGCATCCGCTGCCCGGTCCTGCTCCTCTCGGGCGAGGCCGATCCGTTCGCCCGGATCGAGTTGTTGCGCGCGGCCGTGCCGCTCCTCCGTGACGCGGAGCTCCACACGTATCCGAAGCTTGGCCACTCGCTGAAGAGCGTCCTCGACGACGCCCTCGACCGAGCCGCCGCATTCCTCGGCGACCTCGGCTGACGACCTCCGTGCCATGGGAGCCGACTGAGGGTCCGGATTTCACGCCGAGTCTGGCCGTTGACCACGCCTCGCGACGGATCGTGGACGCTGCGTCGCACGTTCCCGCCGAGGATCGCTGCCAGCGCCGTTCGGGCCGGAACGCGGGTTCCCAGTCGGGTCAGACATCGGGGCGAGGCGGGTCGGGCTGGACAGCCTGCGTATCCTGAACGAACCCCAGGTGCCGCTCCGATCCGGAGGCTGATCAAAGCGGCAGAACCGAAGACGCTGCCGGAGAGCCCTGTCCGGCCACGCGCTCACCCTTCCCGGCTGACTGGCTCTCCGACCCTGCGTTCATTCCATCGTTCGGCGCGCTCACCGTGCCGTTCGGGCAGGAAGGAGCACCATTGCCAGACGTGGCTGGCCGCCGTCGAGCGGTCTTCGTCGCCCTCGCGGTCGCGGCGATCGTCCTCTCGGTGATTCCGTTTGCGGCGTCCTCGTCGACGCCGCCGCCCGGGATCAACCGCTTCCTGTACGCCCTCGGCCAGGTGGAGTCGGGCGGGAACTACACGGCCCGGAACTCGACCACCGGAGCGTACGGCAAGTACCAGATCATGCCGTCGAACTGGCCGACCTGGGCCAAGCTGTATGTCGGCAGCTCAACCGCCCCGTGGACGCCGGTCAACCAGGAGAAGGTCGCCCGCGGCAAGGTGACGGCGCTCTACATCTGGCTCGACACGTGGCCGAACGTCGCCCATTGGTGGCTGACCGGCTCCGGCGAGCGCAACCAGGCGAACTGGTCCAGCTACTCGAAGTACTTCGTGGCGAAGGTCATGAAGATCTACAACAACGTGTCGGAGGATCTGGCCGCCGCTGACACGATGGCGGTGGCACCCGCCCCGACACCGCCGCCGGTTGGCGCGGTCACGACGAGCCGAACGGTGACGCGTCACATCACTGAGACGAACCTCGGCATCGCCTATACCGGCCGGTGGCTGGAAGCGCGCCACAACGGTTACGCCGATCAGACGGTTCTGTACGCTGAGCGCAGCGGCGCGACCGCGACGTACACGCTGTACGCGAAATCGGTCGCGTGGGTCGGGCCCGTCGGACCGACACGGGGCAAGGCCCGGATCGCGGTCGACGGCAAGACGGTGGGCACGGTCGACCTTCGGCGAAGCCGGTTCAAGCCGCGCGTGACGATCTTCGACACCTCCTGGCGGCGGGTCGGGACGCACACGATCACGATCACCGTGGTCGGCAGCGGCCGGCCGGTCGCGATCGACGAGTTCGTCATCACCCGCTGAGCCTGGCCGGTAGGGACGTTCGACGGACCGGCCGGGCGCCGGTCCGTCGGCCGGAGTAGCCTGCGCCGATGGCCGCCATCGTCACATCCGGGCTCACGAAGCGCTATGGCGGCGGGCCGCCGGTCCACCCGCCGTGGATCCATCCGGCGCCGGTCGTCCGCGCGCTCGAGGACCTCTCGATCGAGGTTCGCGAGGGCGAGATCTTCGGGTTCCTCGGCCCGAACGGGGCGGGCAAGTCGACGACGATCCGACTGCTCCTGGGCTATCTCCACGCGAGCGGTGGCTCGGCATCCGTGATGGGCCTCGACATCGCGAGGGACTCCGTCGAGATCCGGCGTCGGACTGGCTATCTCCCCGGCGGGATTGCGCTGTACGACACGATGTCCGGCGAGGACCTGCTCGACTACCTCGGCGAACTCACGGGGCGGCCGGCGGCGCGGCGGGCGGAGCTGTGCGACCGGCTCGAGATGTCCGGCTCGACGCTCAAGCGACTCGTCCGCGACTACTCGCGCGGCATGCGCCAGAAGATCGGCATCATCCAGGCGCTCCAGCACGATCCCGAGCTGGCGATCCTCGACGAACCGACCGAAGGCCTCGATCCGCTGATGCAGCGGGCGTTCTACACGATCCTCGAGGACCTCCAGAAGGCGGGCCGGACGATCTTCTTCTCGTCGCATGTCCTGTCCGAGGTGGAGCGGGTCTGCGACCGGGTCGCGATCGTCCGACGGGGGCGCCTCGTCGCGCTCGAGGACGTCGAGGCGCTCCTCGCGCGCCGGAAGCGGAACGTCGAGATGCGGGTGGACGGTCCACCGCCCCACCTCGAGGGGGTCGCGGGTGTGAGTGCGGTCGCGGTCGCCCCGGACGGCCGGATCACCTGCCATCTCGAGGGCGAGGTCGAGCCGTTCCTCGCGGCGCTGCGCGAGGTCCGGGTCATCGACCTGACGATCGAGCCGGCCCACCTCGAGGAGGCGTTCCTCGAGCTGTACCACGACGAAGGCGATGAGACGGATGCGGCGCCCGAGGCGGTACCCGCATGAACCGCGCGCTGTTTGTCCAGACGTGGCGGGCGCAGCGCCTGAAGATCCTCATCGTGTGCGTCGCGCTGGCGGTCTGGGGTGCGCTGCTGCCGATCGTCTACGGCGCGTTCGGCCAGACGTTCCGCGACATCATCGATTCCGGGATCGTGCCGGAGCAGCTGACCCAGTTCGGCGGCGGCGACATCTTCTCGCTCTCGGGCTCGATCTCGCTCGGCGCGATCCATCCGATCTCGCTGATCCTCAACTCCGTGTTCGCGGTCGGGTTCGCGACGGCGGCGATCGCCGGCGAGCGCCAGCGGGGCACTCTCGAAGTGCTGCTCGCGCGGCCGATCTCGCGGCGCACCGCCTACGTGACGTTGCTGCTTGCGACGCTTTCCTTCGTTGCGGCCGGCGTCGCGGCCACGCTGCTGGGAGCCGTCGTCGGGTCGGCGATCGCGGGCGTGCTCGACGAGCTCGCGGTCGAGCGGTTGCCGCTCGTCTGGCTGAACGGGTTCCTGCTGTTCGCTGCGTTCGGTTCGATCGGGCTCGCCGCGTCAGTGTCGTTCGACCGGCTGACGCCGGCCCTCGGCATCACGGCCGCCATCGTCGTCGTGATGTACTTCCTCGAAGTCCTGGGGACGTTCTGGCCGGACGCCGAGCCGCTCCAGCCCTACTCGCTGTTCCACTACTACCAGCCGAAGCAGATCCTCGAGGGCGAGGCACCACTGCTGAACTTCGCGTTGCCGGCGATCGTCGCGGCGATCGGCGTCGTCTGGTCGCTGGTCGAGTTCCCGCGCCGGGACCTGGCCGCGCCGGCCTGATCGCTGCCCGGCGTTGCCGCCTTGTTCGTCCTCGCGGCACAAGCGACCGACGGCGGGCCGCGCACGGCGAGATTCGTTGCCTCCAGCCGCCGTTTGTCACGCCGCGGGGAACACGTGGCGGCGGAGCGTCGCTTCGGGGCGGTCCGCCGGTCGCTTGTTCCTCCGACGGGAACACGACCGGGTGGAGGCTACGTAAGGCGAGCGCTCGCCGCGACTGCCTGGTCGCACCACCAGGCGAGGTCGTCGACGGCCGATTCGCCGGACGCGAGCGTGACCCCCGCCTCGGCGTCGAGGCCCTTGCGGAAGCCGCGCAGCAGCAGCCCGACGATCATCGCCAGGTCGATCTGGAGCTGCCAGTCGCCGATCACGCGCGCCTCCCGATCTGCCCCGGGGATCACCTCGTGCTCCGGCACCGACGAGGCAGCGCGGCGGTAGCGCTCGAGAACCCGGTCCGGCCGCTCGGGCAATGAGCCGCTGTTCGACACGAGGAACCAGCCGAGCTCGACCGCGACCGGCGCCACGATCGTCATCGACCAGTCGATGAACCGGACCCGATCGCCCGGACCGAGCGCGACGTTGGCCAGCTTCAGATCGCCGTGCAGCCCGACGGACGGCAGGCGTGACAGTGCGCGGACCAGCGGGGTGACATCCGCGGACAAGTCGTCCACGAGCGAGCGCGCGAGTCGCGGTGCGCGTCGGTCGAACGCGTCCCAACCGGCGAGCAGCCGTTCCGCGGATGTGACACCAGCCGGGATCCCGCTCGCGATGTGCCGGGCGCACATCTGACGCGAGGTCAGGAGGAGTCGTTCAGGTAGCGGCGTCCACGGGAACGGACGATCCTCCTCGAGAAGTCCGGGCCACGGGACCGCGTGGAGGTTGGCGAGCGCCCGCAGCACGCGATCCAGTGCGTTGACGGGCAGCGCGGTCTCGTGCTCGGGGCGATCCCAGGCGATCAACTCGACCGACAGGTCCGGCAGCAGGATGGCCGCCACGTCACCGTCGTCGCCCGCACCGATGTATGCCAGCTCAGATGAGCCGCCAAACCAGGTAGCCGCAAGCCAGGCCTCGCGAACGAAGTGGTCCTCGGTCGCCGCAGCGATCCAGTCAATAGCGGGCGAGGTTCGTTTGATCACGAACCGGTCGCGTCCGCGCTCGATCAGCGAGAACCGTGCCCCTGACCAGCCGTCGGTCGGGAACTCGCGCTCAGGGAGCCCGGCGAGCCCATGCTCGGCCAGGAGCGATTGGAAAGGGACGTGCTGCCAGGGCGTCAGCACGGAGCGGGGACGTCGTCCGATCCGTCGGGTCCGCCGTCGAGGTAATGGACGACTGAGTCCGCGCAGTTTCGCGTCAGCACGACGACGAGCGGCTCGGAGTCAGACGCGTTCTCCTCGACGTGGATCTCGCCGGCCGGGATGTAGATGAAGTCGCCGGCGCCGGCGTCCATCGCAGACTCGAGGCCCGTCGGTCCCCACGTGTACCGGGCGACGCCCGAGACGATGTAGATCGAGGTCTCGCAGTCGCCGTGATGGTGGATCCGGGTCTTGCCGCCGGGTGCTGTCGTGACGACCGACGAATAGAGCCCGACTGAGCCGACCGTGTCGGACGAGACGGCGATCGAGCGCTCCATGTCGCTGTTCTGGCCGGTCGAAGTCAATCGGTCGGCGGGCGTGACGCGAGTTGCCATCAGCCAAGGATAGGCACGCCCGAATCGAGTGTTGCGGCGCCGCCGCGACCGGCCTCGCCATGCTCCCTGCGGATCTCGCCGAATGTCAGGCGAATCATCGATCAGGTCTTTCTCGAGCCGTGGCGCCAGCGTCGATCAGCTCGTCCAGGCGACCCGCCAGACGCGCCACAGCGCTGCCGGTTCGGACAGCGGGTCGCCATGGACCAGGAAGAAGTCAGCGGGCCCACCCTCGACGATGACGCCGGCGGCGGGCTCGCCGAGCAGCTCGCCGCCGCGCCACGTCGCCGCGCCCAGGGCCTCCCACGGCTCCAGGCCGGCGGCGACGAGCGACTCGACCTCCCACGCGAGCTGGTTCGCCCGGAGCGAGCCGCCCCCGAAGTCCGTGCCTGCGGCAATCGCGACACCGGCCTTCCGCGCGAGCTGAACGCTCGCGATCGCACGTTCCTGGCGCGCCTCGATCGTCCGCCGCCCGTCATCGGTCGCGAAGCGGGGGAGCGAGGTCGTCCGGCCGAACGTCAGCCACGACCGCATCACCGCGAGCGTCGAAACGAGGGCCGTGCGGCGCCGGGCCATCTCCGCGGCGACGTCCGCGTCGAGCTCGAAGCCGTGTTCGATCGAGTCGACGCCGCCGTCGACGCCGGCGCGGGCACCGGAGATCCGCCCGCTGTGCGCGGTGACCTTCGCGCCTCGTCCGTGAGCGGCGTCCGTGACACGCTGGATCTCTGCCGCGGACCAGGGCGACGTCGCCGGGTCCGGCCCGTCGAGGTAGAGCTTGAGGAAATCGGCACCGTCGTCGAGCTGGCCCAGCGCATTGGCGAGCAGCTCGTCCGCGTCGTCGGCGACCACGGTATGCGCGGCGGGCGGCAGCGTCCCGCGCTTGTCGAGCCACGTACCCGCGGCCCGGATGTACGGGAAGTCCGGCCGGCTTGCCCAGCGATCGCGGACACCGAGGCTGAGCCCGCGTGTGCGGCCATCGACCAGATCCACGACGAACGGCGCGCCGACGTCGCGGGCCCAGCGAACACCGGCGCTCGTCAGGAGCCGGCCATTGCGCTCCGCGACATCCGCGAGAACGGACGGGGCGTCGTCGATCCGATCGATCCAGTGGGCCCCGCCCGGCAGCGTCACGTGGCTGTGGCAGTCGACCATGCCGGGGACGATCGTCGCGCCGCTGGCGTCGACGACTTCCAGGCCATCGCGTGGGCCCGGGTCGCCCTCGTCGTCCGTCGGGCGGATCCAGCGGATCGTCGAGCCGTCGACGAGGACGCTGACGCCGAGTCGCAGCTCGTCGCTTCGGCCGTCGGCGATCGCGGCATCGCGATACAGCGTCCGGCGGTTGGGGCCGGCGGTCGACGGGGCAGGGGAGGCCGATCCGGGCTCCGGTGTCGGCGTGGCTGCGGACGTTGCCGATCCCGGCGTCGGACTCGGCGTGGGTCCGGCTGTCGCGCTGGCGAGGGCCCGTGTCGGGGCCGGCTCGTTGATGCAGGCGGCGAGCGTGGCGGCCGAGGTCACCGCGGCAGACCACGCAAGGAACGAACGCCGCGAGACGGACGCGGGCAGCTGAGCGGCGATCGACGTCTCATCGCGCATGGGCAGTCCCCGGAGCGTAGCACCGGGCTACGATTCGGCTGTGCCGACCGCCGTCACGCCTCCCGCGATCGAGGCGTTGCCCCGATTCCGTCTGTTCGATGCGCCGTCGCCGTTCCATCGGCTGCCCCGCTTCTCGGAGGCGCTCGGCGGCGGCGCCGACATCTGGATCAAGCGCGAGGACCTCCTGCCGCTCGCCTTCGGCGGCAACAAGCTGCGGAATCTCGAGTTCCTCGTCGGGGCCGCGCTCGCCGAGGACGCCGACACGCTGATCACGTCCGGCCGACGCTGGTCGAACCACTGCCGCCTCACGGCGGCCGCCGGCGCGCTCGCCGGCCTGGACGTCCACCTCGTGCTCAGCGGTCCCTCGCCCGACGAGCCGGGAGCGAACCAGCGCCTCGACGAGATGCTGGGCGCGACCGTTCATGTGGCAGCGACCGACCAGCGCGCCGATCGCGAGGCGCTCGTTCAGCGGGTGACGACGGACCTGCGGCGGGCGGGCCGGCGACCGCACGTGATCGGCGTCGGGGGGAGCGGCGCGATCGGCGCAGCTGGCCAGGTCCTCGCGGGCCTCGAGCTGTTCGACCAGGCGGTCGCGACGGCAGTGGAGCCCGTCGCGATCGTGCTGCCGTCGGCGACCGGCGGCACCCACGCCGGACTGCTCGCGGCGGCGCGGCTCGCCGGATCGGACGCGCGAGTCATCGGGATCGCGGTCGCGGCGCCGTCCGCGGAGCTGGCCCCGAAGATCGCGGGGCTGCTGGCCGACCTCACCCCGCTGACCGGGACCGAGATCGACCCGGCCGGGATCGAGCTGTCAGACGCGGAGCGCGGAGCGGGCTACGGGACCCGGACCGCGGACGCCGATGCGGCCGCGGGCCTGCTGGCTCGAACGGAGGGGATCTTCGTCGACCCGGTGTACACGGCGAAGGCGCTCGCGGGACTGGTTAGCCGCGCCCGGGACGGCGGGCTGCGCGGGCCGGTCGTGTTCTGGCACGCCGGCGGGACGCCGGCGCTGTTCGAGGACCTGCCGCCCGGGTGAGGGGCCGCTACTGGTTCGAGGCCCGCCAGGCGTCACGCAGCTTCATCCGGCCGGCCGTCTGGAGCACGGCCCCCGAATAGACCCGGCCGCCGAACTCGAGCAGCAGCGCGATCACGATCAGGTTGACGATGATCGCCAGCCCGATCTCCCATGGCTCGATCGCGCCGAGCGCCGCCCGCAGCGGGACGATCATCGGCGAGACGGGCGGCACGAACGTCGCGATCCGGGCGGCGATCCCGTCCGGATCCTGGACCGCGACGAGCAGCGCGAACACGTACGAGAGGGAGGCCAGGATGCTCACGGGCGACGACGCGTTCGAGGCCTCTTCCATCCTCGACGCGAGCGCGCCGAGGACGGCAAGGGCCGTCGAGTAGAAGACGTAGCCGATCGCGAACCAGAGCAGCAGCATCGCGACCGCGGAACCTGTCGTGGCGGGCAGCGCGAACCGACCGGTGATCGTCCCCAGGCTCAGCCCGATGACGACGATGATCACGAGCTGGACGAGGCCCAGCAGCCCGATCCCCAGGACCTTGCCGATCAGCAGGTCGCGGGGCACGACGGTCGAGAGCACGACCTCGACCACGCGGCTCTGCTTCTCCTCGACGACGCCCGTCAGGACCCACGTCCCGAACGTGAAAATCGCGATGAACAGCAGGATCACGCCGACGTTCGCGAAGATGAACGCCGTGTCCCGCGTGGGATCGGACGGCTCGAGCGAGCGAATCGTCGGCGGCTGCTGGGCAGCCTGGACCTGGCCCAGATCGACGCCCGCCTCGGTCAGGACTTCCAGGGTTCGGACGTTCGTGTAGACGGCACTGACGAGCTGCCCGAGCGTGCCGGGATCGCCCTCCTTGATGACGTATTCGGGGTCCCCGCCGCCCGCGGGAATGACGAGGAGCGCATCGAGGCTGCCGTCGCTGAGCTTCGCCTCGCCGGTCGCGATGTCGGGAATCGGCTCGATGGTGACCGTCGTGTCGGTCTGCGTGGCGGCCGCCTGGAGCCCTTCCTCGAAGCCGGCCGGTGGGGTCCCGACGACCCCGAGGTTCTGCGCGTCGCTGCCCCCGATCAGCGTCGGCAGGAAGATGCCCGCGGCCAGGAAGACGACGGTCAGGGCGAGCGAGATGAGGAACGCCCGGCTGCGGCCCCGTTCGAGGATCTCGCGGCGCGCGACGAGGTAGATCGAGCGAGTCCGGCTCATGACTGGACCGCCTCCATGAACAGCTCCGACAGGGCCGGCGGCTGGAACGCGAAGCGCCTGACGGGACCGGCCGCGGAGGCTGCGGCGAGGAGCCCGCTCAGGTCGGCGTCGACCGGGACGAGGAGCCGGACGAGGTCGCCCTTCTGGTCGACGAGCGTCGCGCCATCGCGGCCGTCGAGCCACGACGCGCCCGCGCCCTCGACCTCGACCTCGAGATGGCGCCGCCCGGATGCCGCTCGCAGATCGTCGATCGCGCCCGCGGCGACGATCCTGCCGCGGGCGATGATCACGACGTCCTCGCAGACGTCCTCGACGAGATCGAGCTGGTGGGACGAGAAGACGACACCGACGCCCGCAGCCGCCCGGTCGCGGAGGATCTCGGTCATCGTCGCGATGCCGATCGGGTCGAGGCCGGAGAACGGCTCGTCGAGGACGAGCAGCTCCGGATCGTGGACGAGCGCGGCGCCCAGCTGGACGCGCTGCTGGTTGCCGTGCGACAGCGCCTCGAGCTTGTCCTTCTCGCGATCGCCCAGGCCGAGCCGCTCCAGCCAGCGTGATGTCGCCGCGTTCGCGTCGCGCGCCGCCATTCCGTGGTGCTGGGCGAAATAGCTCAATTGCTCGCCGACCCGCATCCGAGGGTAGAGGCCGCGTTGCTCAGGCATGTAGCCGAACCGGAGGCGAGCGGCCCGGTCGATGGGCTTGTCCTTCCAGAGCGTCTCGCCCCGATCGGGTCGGGCGAGGCCGAAGATGCAGCGCATCGTCGTGGTCTTGCCAGCGCCGTTCGGGCCGAGGAAGCCGACGATCCGCCCGGGCGCGGCGGTGAACGAAGCGCCGTCGAGCGCGACCACGTCGCCATAGCGCTTCGCGAGGTCCTTGATCTCAAGCATCGGAGGCGGGCATTCCTTCGTGCGGGTCGCGGTGGTGCGTCTAGTCTGCCGGAGGTTCGGCGGGCGCGGGCAGTGCCGAACGGCCGGAGGATGGCAGGAAGAAGAGCGGCCCCGTGGCTGATGCCACGGGGCCGCTCGTTCGGGTTCGATTCGGTCAGCTCGCGGTGATCGTCCCCGTCATGTCGTGGTGCACGTCGCACCGGAAGAAGTACGACCCGGGCTTGAGCGCCGGCACCTGCTGTGTCGCCTTCGCGTTCGTGACGATCTCACCGACCGAGATCGAGGTCGAGGCGCTGCTGTCGGTGAAGATCGCGACGTTGTGGGGCACGCCGTCCTTGTTGTCGAGCGTCAGGGTGAGCGCCTTGTCGGCCGTGACGTCGAACGTCGTTGGCGCGAAGGCGTTGTTCTGAGCGACGACGACCGGAGCGTTCGGGTCGACGGGGCCGGCCGAGGCCGGCGGCCCCGAGCTCGAGGAGCACGCGACCGAGACGGCGGCCAGGACGACGAAGCCCAGGCTCAGGATGAAGCGCTTCATGATCAGGTGGCTCTCCGTGATGCGACGGGGAATGACTGCGGTTCGGAAGGTTATGCGTTCGACGACTTCGGCGCCGCGCGGCGACCGAACTTCGACTGCAGATCCGCGATCTCGTTCTTGATGACCGTGACCGGGTTGCCGTCCATCCGGGCGAAGTCGACCGCGAGCAGGACGATCAGCGCGACCTCGATGCCCTTCGCGATGAAGGCGGTCGAGTAGTACGGGCCCTGGATCGCCCAGCCGATGATCGTGGTGGCCGCGTAGCCCATGAGGCCCAGGCGGATGAACCAGCGATAGCGGACCGCGAGCGAGAGCGGGATGACCATCGCGACGGCGGCGACGAGATACCCGAGGGCGTTGAGCGTGAACAGCACGCCGCCCAGCGTCGAGTGGATGTAACCGGTCGCCAGCGCCAGGCCGACGATGGCGATGCGCAGGGCGACGTCGACGGGGCTGAGGGTGCGCTCGGCGTTTCGAACTGCCATTGCTGAATGAACCTCTCTGAAACGGGGCTGTCGTTTGATGAGGGCATCGCCGTCGAGCGGCGTCTGCCGGGATCGTCGCTCCCCGGGCGGGCCGTCGGCCGTCGGCAGGGATCGACTGTTCGGTGGGTCGGAGGGACGAGCTACCGACGCGCGTTTGTTGAGGAGCCTCATGGACAATTGACCATGTCGACCGGGCCAACGTGACCGAGACCTCAGGTTCCGACCGTAGGCCGGGCGTCGCCCCGGCGTCATGGGACCGGTGTCCCGATCGCCGCGGGCGTTCCGTTGTGGACGCCCGTCGATGCCGGTTCGCCGAAGGCGCGGGGTATCCTCCGGGCGTGGCAACGACCCGTCCGCGCCGATCGTCGGCGCCCGTCACGGAAGCGGTCGACGAGACCGCCGCTGGCGCTTCGAAGGCGCCCGCCCGCGCGGGATCGAACGGCGCTGCGCCGCGTTCGGCGCCGACGAACCGCTCCAACGGTGGGAAGAGCGGTAAGGCTGGACTCTCAGTCCCGAATTCGACCGCCAAGGTCGGTCCAACGCCTTCCTCGGCGCCCAGGCGGGACGCCGGGTCCGGATCTACGCGCGAAACGGCCCCGAAACGGGCCAAAGCCGTGGAAAGCGGGACTTCCGGTCCCGCCAAGCGATCGCGCCGCGCGACGAAGACCGCGCCACCGGCGGGATCGCCCGCGACTCACTTCGTCCCGACCAAGTTCCTGACCGGTCCGGCCGCAATCCTCCATCGGGCGGTCGACGAGGCTGCCCGCCTCCTCCAGACCGACGGCGCGATCGCCTACACGCTCGATCCGGACACCGGGATCCTGCGGTTTGCGACCGACGCCGGCATCACCGACGACCGCCGCCGGGCGTGGGTCCGCTCGCTCCGGGTCGACATCGGCGTCGGCATGTTCGGGACCGCGGTCGCGGAGGGCGAGGTCCAGGTCACGGGCGACTATCCGGCCGACCCCTCGTTCGTCCACTTCCCCGACGCCGACCGGCTCGTTCGCGACCTCGCCATCCGCTCGTTCCTCGTCGCGCCGCTCATCAGCGGCGACCGGACGTTCGGGGCGATGGGCACGTTCTCGAGCCGCCCGCACGCGTTCGCCGAACGCGAGATCGCCCTCGTCCGGGCGCTCGCCGACCACGCCGCCGCGGCGATGGCCAACGCCGATCTCATCGACCAGCTCGGCCGGTCACGCGCCGACGTCGAGCGGCGAGCGGAGGCAGAGCGGGCGCTGCGCGAGATCGGCGGCCAGATCATCGGGCTGCGTCATCCCGAGGAGGTGCTCCAGCGGTCCGTCGACGAGGCCGCCCGGCTGCTCAACGCCGACGGCGCCCGGATCGACATCCTCGACGAGGCGAGCGGCGGGCTCTACTGGGCCTACGACGCCCGGACGGGCCGTCGGCCGGGTCTCGGGCCGATCGCCGGCAGCGGCGAGGCGAAGGCGGGCGAGGGGATCTCCGGCAAGGCCGTCCGCGAGATGCGCCCGATCTTCACCGGCGACTACCTGAAGGACGAGCGGTTCGAGCACGCGTCCGCGCCGGATGCCCACGTCCGCCGCTACCAGATTCGCTCGGTCGTCGCCGTGCCGCTCATCGGCGACCGGGGGCCGCTCGGGACGCTGACCGTCTACAGCGGCGAGCCCGACGCGTTCGGCGAAGACGATGCCCGCCTCATCGAGGCGCTGGCCGGACAGGCGGCGATCGCGATGACGAATGCGCGGTTGATCGAGGAGCTGGACCGATCGCGCGAGCGCTTCAGCCGCCAGGCCGACGCGGAGCGGGCCCTGCGCGAGATCGCGGCGCGGATCACCGCGATCCGCGATCCCAGCGATCTGCTCCAGCACGTCGTCGACGAGGCCGCCCGCCTGCTCCGCGCCGAGCGGGTCCGGATCGATCTCATCATGCCGGCCGCCGGCCGGGTCGGGTTCACCCACGTCCCGGGTGCGGGCGACATCATCGGCGGCGCCGCCGTCGACGAGGAGGGCGCGCCGTTCCGCTACGGCGCGTCGGGCAAGGCGATCCAGACCGGCCAGACCGTCGTCAGCACGGACTACTTCGACGACCAGGGCTTCGAGCACGACCCCGGTCTCGACGAGGCCGTTCGGCGCGACGGCGTGCGCTCGCTGATCGTCACGCCGCTCAGCGGCGAGTCCGGCCTGCTCGGCGTCCTCCAGGTCGGCTGGCCCGAGACCGGCGCGTTCGAGCCCGAAGAGGTGGCGCTCGTCGAGGCGCTCGCTCATCAGGCGGCGATCGCGATCCAGAATGCGCGGCTGATCGAGGCGATCGCGTCGTCACGCGAGGAGGTCCGGCGGCGCGCCCGCGCGGAGCAGGCCCTCCGCGAGATCGCCGCCCGAATCACGGCGATCCGGGACTCCGCGGACCTCCTCCGGCAGGTGGTCGACGCCTCGCGCGACCTGATCGACGGCGAGTGCGCCCAGCTGGATCTCGTGGAGCCGGAGACCGGCCTGCTGAAGTTCGCCTACGCGTCGGACGACGGCGTGTTCAACATGCCCTCGCCGACGATGGAGGGGGCGTCGGGCGAGGTCGGCATCAACGGCCTCGCGATCGCGCGCCGCCGGGCGGTCGTGACGGGCGACTACGTGACCGACGACCGGATCCAGCACGAGAAGGGCTCCGATGCGTTCGCGGGCGGCACGGGCCTGCACTCGGTCGTGGCGGCGCCGCTGTTCACCGATGCCGGCCTGCTCGGCGTGATCAAGGTCGCGACGACCCGCCGTGACGCGTACGACGACGAGGACGCGGCGCTCATGGAGGCGTTCGCCGATCAGGCCGTCGTCGCGATCCAGAACGCGCGGTTGATCGAGGAGCTGGGCCGCTCGCGCGAGGAGATCTCGAGCCGGGCCGATGCGGAGCAGAGTCTCCGCCAGATCGCGGCGAACATCTCGGCGATCCGCGACCCGGACGCCGTCCTGCAGCAGACCGTCGACGAGGCCCGCCGGCTGCTGGGTTCGGCCGCCGCCCGGATCGACCTCCTCGATGGCGACGTCCTGACCTGGGCGTATGCCTCGGGCGAGCTCTCGAACCGGACCCGCGACGAGGGCCGCGATCTGACGTTCCGCGTCGGCGAGGGTGTCGCGGGGATCGCGGTCCAGCAGGGCCAGCCGTTCATCACGGACGACTACCTCACCGACGAGCGCTTCGCGCACATCCGCGGATCGGACGAGCTCGTCAGCACGACAGGCTATCGGTCGGTCATCGCGGCGCCGATGCGCGGCGAGCACGGCTCGCTCGGGGCGATCTCCGTCAGCAGCAACCGGATCGGGGCCTACGACGAGACCAGCGCGGAATTGCTCCAGGCGCTCGCCGACCAGGCTGCGATCACGATCCAGAACGCCCGGCTCATCGCGGAGCTGAATCGCTCCCGGACGGAGCTCCGCCGGCGGGCCGAGGAGGAGCAGAGCCTGCGCGAGATCGCCGCCCGGATCTCCGCGACGAAGGGCGCCAAGGACGTCCTCCAGCGGACCGTCGACGAGGCGGCCCGGCTCCTGGCCGCCGACGAGTCGAGGATCGACCTGATCGAGCCCGAATCGGGGCTCCTGCGCTGGGCCTACCACTCCGCGACGACGACGCCGTACGGCTCGTGGGAGTGGCCCGACAACCCCGACGAGAAGATCGAACAGGGGATCTCCGGCCTCGCCGTTCTCCAGGCGCGCGTCGCCTGGACTGGCGACTACCTGAACGACCCGGGGTTCATCCACGCCAGCTCGTCGGATCACTACGTCAAGGAGATCGGGATCAACTCGGTGATGTCGGCACCGCTCCTCGACGGCGGCCGGGTGTTCGGCGCGCTGACGCTGTACACCCGTCGCCTCGAAGCCTGGAACGAGCAGGACGCACGGCTGATCGAGGCCATCGCGAACCAGGCCTCGATTGCGATCTCGACCGCCCGCCTGATCGAGGAGCTCGACGTCTCGAGCGCGAAGCTCGCCCGCCGGGCGGAGGCGCAGCAGTCGCTGCTCGAGATCGCCGCCCGGATCACCGCGATCCGCGAGCCCGGGCCCTTGCTGCAACAGGTCGTCGACGCCGCCAAGCGCCTCGTCGGGGGCGACGGCTCGATCCTCGACCTCATCGACCCGACCGAGAACGTCCTGCGCTGGGCCTACGACTCCGGGATCGGAGCGCAGTTCACTCCCGACGAGCTGGGCGAGCTGACGATCCCGGTTGGCATCGGCGCGAGCGGCATCGCCGTCGCCGAGGGCCGCGTCGTCGTCGCGAGCGACGAACCGCAGACTCACTTTCCCGAGTCGAGCATCAACGACCGGTTCTTCACGGTCACCGGCTTCCGGTCGATGATCATCGCCCCGGTCAGCGGCGAGGCCGGCCCGCTCGGCGCGCTCGAGGTCTACTCGACCGAGCCGGCCGCGTTCGACGACGACGACGCCGCGGTCATCCGCTCGCTCGCCTACCAGGCCGCGATCGCGATCCAGAACGCCCGGCTCATCGAGGAGCTGGGCCGGTCGCGCGAGGAGATCGCCCGGCGCGCCGAGACGGAGCAGTCGCTCCGCGAGATCGCGGCCCGGATCACCGCGATCCGCGAGCCGGGCGATCTCCTCCAGCACGTCGTGGACGAGGCCGCCCGCCTCCTCGACTCCGACGGCGCGATCATCGACCTGCTCGACCCGGTCACCGGCCGAATCGAGTGGGGCTACGACTCCGGAATCGACGAAGAGCGGCGGCTCCGCTGGCGCGACACGTTCGTCGGGGAGGACGTCGTCCGCCGCTCGCTCGCCGAGCGGGCGACCCTGTTCACGACCGACTACCTCGACGATCCCCGCTTCGAGCACACGAAGGAACAGGACGAGAAGGCACGGGCCGTCGGGCTCCGGTCGCTCGCGATCGCGCCGCTCGTCTCGGAGCGGGGTGCCCTCGGCACGCTGACCGTCTTCTCCGGGAGGACCAGCCAGTTCGCGGCCGCGGACGCGGACCTCCTGGGCGTCCTGGCCGACCAGGCCGCGATCGCGGTGACGAACGCCCGCCTCATCGACGAGCTGGAACGGTCCCAGGCCGCGTTGGAGTCGCGGGCGGAGCGCGAGCGGTCGCTCCGTGACATCTCGGCCCGGATCACCTCGCTCCGCGATCCGGCCGAGATCCTCAACCGGGTTGTCGAGGAATCGCGCCGGCTGCTCGGGTCCGATGGCGCCCACCTGACCCGGATGGCCGAGGAGGGGACGTTCCTCGTGCCGGTCGTCGTCGCCGGCGGGATGGACGACGAGACCGCGGGCTGGCTCCTCCGGATGCGGTTCCCGCTCGGCGGCGGGATCAACGGCCTGGCCGCGGAGGAGGTCCGGCCGATCTGGACCTACGACTACCTCATCGACCCGCGGATCCCGCACGAGCCGGACGATGTCCTGGCCGCGGAGAAGCTCGGCCTGCGGGGCATGGCGGCGGCGCCGCTCCGGGCCCCGGCCGGCGAGGTCATCGGCACGCTCGCGATCTCGTACCGGACGCCGCGCGAGATCGCCCCGGACGAGCTCGACCTGCTCCAGGGCCTCGCCGACCAGGCCGCGATCGCGCTCACGAACTCGAACCTCTACGAGCTGCTCGGCGAGTCCGAAGGCCGCTACCGACACCTGGTCCAGAACTCGCCCGACCTCGTCTGGTCGATCGACGCCGATGCGCGGTTCACGTTCGTGTCCGACACGTGCGAGCGGCTCACCGGCTGGAAGCCGGAAGACCTGCTCGGCAAGCACTTCGGCGCGCTCGTCCACGAGTCGGCGCGCGAGGTGGCGGAGATCGACTGGACCGCCGGCCTGGGCGATGCGCCCGAGGACCGCGAGCTGCGCGGCCGGGTCAACCTCCTCCATCGCGACGGCAGCTCGATCCCGGCCGAGTTCATCGCGTTCGCGACCCGCGACGAGAACGGCCAGTTCGGGGGCGCGAATGGCTCGGTTCGCGACATGAGCGAGCGCGACCGCCTTGAACGCGAGCTGCGCGAGTCGGAGTCGCGGTTCCGGTTCCTCGTCTCGAACTCGCCCGACATCATCTTCTCGGTCAACCCCGACGGCCGGTTCAGCTACGTGTCGGACGGCGTCCGGCGGTCGCTCGGGTTCGAACCCGAGGCGCTCGTGGGGACGAGCTTCGTCGACCTCATCCAGTACCGCGCGGACGAGGTCCCCGGCGAACGCTTCGCGATGCTCGCCGCGAACCCCGATCTCGAGCTGACGACGCGAATGGACCTTCGGCACCACGACGGCGGCGTCGTCGCGTTCGAGGTCAACTCGGTCGGCGTGTGGCGCGATGGCAGTTTCGCCGGCATCCAGGGCGCCGCTCGTGACGTCACCGAGCGGGACCGCCTCGAGCGGGAGCTGCGCGAGAGCGAGGAGCGCTACCGGTTCCTCGTCGAGAACTCTCCGGACGTCGTCTTCGCCACCGACGCCGAGGGCAACTTCACGTACCTCTCCGAGACGATCGAGGCGATGGTCGGCTACAACCAGGTCGAGCTGACCGGCGGCCATTTCTCGACGATCGTCGACGAAGGCTCGCTGCCCGAGGCGCTCGACCGCTGGGCCCTGCTCATGGCCGAACCCGACCGGATGCAGGTCGCCCGGCTCAACCTGGTCCACAAGGACGGCCGGCTCGTCCCGGTCGAGGTCAGCTCGCTCGGGACGACCGTCGACGGCGCGTTCAGCGGTATCCACGGCTCGACGCGCGACATCAGCGAACGCGAGCGCCTGGAGCAGGACCTCCGGCGCCAGGCCGGCGAGCTCGCCTCGAGCCAGGAGCGGTCGCACCTCGCCCGTGAGCTCCACGATTCGGTGACCCAGGCGCTGTTCTCGATGACGCTCGTGACCCGGACGACGGAGCTCCTCGTCGATCGCGACGCGGACAAGGCCAAGGAGCAGCTCGCCTCGCTGCGCGAGCTCCAGCGCGAGGCGCTCGCGGAGATGCGGGCCCTGATCTTCGAGCTCCGGCCCGGCAACCTCGAGCAGGACGGCCTGTTGCCGGCGCTCAAGACCCACACGGCGGCACTCCAGGGTCGCATCGGCCTGCCGATCGTCGTCACGAGCGATCTCCAGGAGCGGCTGCCGCTGAACGTCGAGGAGGTCCTCTACCGGATCAGCCAGGAGGCCCTCCACAACGTCGTGAAGCACGCCGCGGCGCGCCAGGTGACGCTCTCGATCGACCGGGTCCGGGGCGGGCTCCGCCTCCGGATCGCCGACGACGGGAAGGGCTTCGACCAGTCGAGCGTCCCCGACGGCCACCTCGGGCTCGCCGGGATGCGGGCCCGGGCGGAGAAGATCGGGGCGACGATGTCGGTGGCGTCGAAGCCCGGTTCGGGGACCACGATCGAGGTGTTCCTGCCGGACGCGGCGATCGACCAGGCGCGAGCGACTAGCCCGACGCCGGCCCCGCCGTCATCGGACGAATGACGTAGGCGAATCCGGCTTCACGTCCGTACACGATTCCGTGTCGGCTGCCCGACACTCGCCTCCATGACGGAACCCGCGGCCGCAGGGCCGATCCCTCTCCGGGTCCTTGTCGTCGACCCGGACGATCGGATCAGGGAGAGCATCACCAGACTTCTGCCGATCGGTGGCCGCTGCGCCGTCGTGGGCAGTGCCGGCACCACGACCTCTGCTGAAGCGATTGCCGAGGCGTTCGCGCCGGAGGTCGCCGTCATCGATTCCCGGCTCCCCGACGAGTGCGCCGACGGGTTCGTCAACCGCCTCCGTGCCCTCGTCCCCGGAATCCGGATCGTTGTCCTCAACTGGCACGACGACGCGGCCCCGCTGCCCACGTTCGCCGGCGCCGACGCCTACATTCGCAAGACGTTCCGTCCCCACGAGCTGATCGATGCCGTCATCTCGGCAGCTCGCGTGCCCGCGGCATGATCCTGCACTGATTCCCGCCCACCGCCCACCAGTTCGACCACCCGGAGGTCCCACCTTGCTAGACTCGACCTCGACCTCACGCGCTGTTTCACGGCCGGCTCGCCCGGCAATCCCCGCAGGAGCCCAGGTGGACGACACCTCTCGCATTCGCGTGCTCATCGTCGACGATCACTCGGTCGTCCGGATGGGCCTGCGCGTGTTCTTCGACCTCCAGGACGACATCGAGGTCGTCGGCGAGGCGTCGGACGGCAGCGAGGGCGTGGCGATGGCCCGCCGGCTGCAGCCCGACGTCGTCCTCATGGACCTGCTGATGCCGAACATGGACGGCGTCACCGCGATCGGCCGGATCAAGGCCGAGCGGCCCGACACCGAGATCGTCACGATGACGAGCTTCATCGAGGAAGAGAAGGTCACCGCCGCCCTCGAGGCCGGTGCCTCGGGCTATGTCCTCAAGGACGCCGAGGCCGAGGAGGTCGCGACCGCGGTCCGCGCCGCCTACGCCGGCGAGGTCCACCTCGATCCGGCCGTCGCCCGGCTGCTCGCCCAGCGGATGCGGGCGAAGAAGGCCGGCGAGGACGAGCCGGTCGAGCCACTGACCGATCGCGAGAAGGACGTCCTCCGGCTGCTCGGCCAGGGCATGAGCAACAAGGAGATCGGGACCGCGCTGTTCATCACCGAGCGGACGGCCCGGACCTACGTCTCGAACATCCTCGGCAAGCTCGGCCTCGCGTCGCGGACGCAGGCGGCCCTCTGGGCGGTCGAGCACAAGCTGGCCGAGCCCGCCCGGGACTGATACCCACCATGACCGACGAGCCCGGCCCAGATCCCTCGCAGGGGCCTGGCCCGGGCGCGTCGCCGTCGGCGCCATGGTCGAGTCCGGCAGTCGCCACGTCACCGAACCGGGGCGGGCTGATCCTCGGCGCAGTCCTCATCGTCGTGGGCCTCGTGCTGCTCGCGGATCGGTATCTCGGCTTCGACCTGGGACGCTACGGCTGGCCGCTGTTCGTCATCGTCCCGGGCGTGGTCCTGCTCGTCGTTGGCCTCGGCGCGCCCGTCCGC
Organism: Candidatus Limnocylindrales bacterium; assembly: GCA_036274475.1. Taxonomy (GTDB): domain Bacteria; phylum Chloroflexota; class Limnocylindria; order Limnocylindrales; family CSP1-4; genus CF-46. The sequence goes on along the minus strand of DASUFO010000057.1, from coordinate 32,971 downwards.
GAGGGAGCGGGGCTGGCCGTCGCCGGCACGATCACGACCGTGACCGGGCTGGTCCTCGCTTTCCAGAACGCGACTGGCCTCTGGGCCACGTGGGCGTATGCGTGGGCGCTCGTCGGGCCGGCGGCGTCCGGGCTGGGCCTCACGTTGTATGGCCTCGTGCGGGACGTCCCCGCGCTGCGACGTGAGGGCCTCCGGGCGCTCGGCGTTGGGCTGGGGCTGTTCGTTGCGTTCGGGCTGTTCTTCGAGGGCTTCATCGGCCTCTCCGGTGACCCGTTCCTGCGCAACGCGAACTACCTGCCACTGGTGCTGATCGGCGGCGGGATCGCCGTCCTCGCCTGGGGCATGGTGCGCGGCCGGCGGGCCTAGCAGCGCTTCCCTCCGAGCCGGCTGGGTTGCCAGCCCGGAAATCCGCCTCGACGTGCCGCTCCACGCCTTCCTTGGCCGTTCCGCTGGGTTCGTGACCCAGCCGCCCCGCCGAACGGGATCGCGGCTCACGCTTGGAGCCGGGATTCATGCTGGCAGCCCAGCCGCGGCCGCGACGGCTCCGCGCGCGCGACTCCGGCCGCGGCCGCGACGGCTCCGCGCGCGACTCCGGCCGCGGCCGTACCATTGACGAACGTCACAGCCCGCCGCGACGGCTGCCGATGGCGACCGGGGACGCGGCTGGCGGACGATCGAGCCTTGGACCGGGACTCTCTCCCCGCCCGGTCCAAACTCCTGCCCCCCGCGCCCGTCATGCCACCGCAGTCTCAGGAGGATTCGTCATGCGTCGTCGCCTCGCCACCGCCTCGCTCGTCAGCCTCTTGGCCCTCGCCGTCGGTGCCTCGTCGGCGTTCGCCCACGAGTGCTACAACGCGAGCCGCTCGGCCCAGGGCAACACCGGTGCTCAGCATTCCGACAACTGGTTCAACCTGACGGTCGAGTTCGTCTTCACCGCGATCCTGCCGGACGAGACCGGCATCACGCTCACGTCCGACCAGCTCGCCTGGGCGCTCGATCAGGCCGAGGCAGCCGGCATTCCGTCAGGCTTCGTCATCCGGTCCGACAAGACGATCGGCGTGACGAGGGGTGGCAAGACCGCGCCGGGCTTCGAGAAGAACGGCGCCGACGGTCGCGGCATCGACCACGCCGTCGACGCGTACGGCGACCAGCTCTTCGGGATCTTCTTCGCGGCATCGCAGCAGTGATGCGCTGACCCGTTGGCAGATCCACGACGCCCCGGCGGGACCGCCGGGGCGTCTGGCTACTCGATCGCGACGATCCGGTACATGATGTCGCCGCGGGGCGTCGTCACGGTCACCGTCTCACCCACGGCGCGGCCCATGAGGGCCCGCCCTACCGGCGAGACGTTCGAGATCCGGCCCGCCGCCGGATCCGCCTCAGCCGAGCCCACGATCCGGTACGCGACGACCTCGCCCTCGCCGGCGACCTCCTCGACCGACACGCTCGACCCGATATGCACGCGGCCGTCCGCGCCCTGCGCCTCGATCACGACCGCGGTCCGAAGGAGCCCCTCGATCTGGGCGATCCGGCCCTCGAGGAACGACTGCTCCTCGCGCGCCGCGGTGTAGTCGGCGTTCTCCTTGAGGTCGCCGAGCTCCTTCGCGCTCTTGATCCGGGCGATGACCTCGGGGCGGCGAACCGTCGTCAGCTCATTCAACTCGTCCTGCAGTCGAGCGATTCCTTCGGCTGACAGGTAGGTCCCCTCCGCCTCCGCGGGCGAAGCAGGCGCGGAAGGGCGAGCCGGCGGAGGAGTCCGTGGTGCCGGCGGCTTCGGTCGCGGCGCGCGCCGGGTGGTCCCGCCGGCAGCCTTCGCCGGTGGCAAGCCGCTGGCGCCATCCGCGTCGCCGGGCGGCAATTCCCGGACATGCGTCGCCGCCGGCCGGCGCGGCGCTGCATCCTCCGGGACGAGGTAGCCGGTGAGCCCGTGCGCCTTGCGGTCGCCAGCAGTCGAGCGCAGGTTTGCGAACGGCAGGATCACGGCCTGATCCGGGAGCCGGGCCCGATCGTCCGGCGGCACCGCGTCCGCGAACGACCCGAAGAGCGCGTCCTCGTACTCTTCGGTCGCGTCGGTCCTCGCCCACCAGATCCGCGCCCGCTCCAGCCCGGTCAGCAGCTTGAGCCAGTGCCCGCCGGCGTACGGCCGGCGCTCGCCGAGCACCGTCGCCTCGATCGCGGCCACCCGTCCAGCAACGCTCGTCGTGCTGCTGCCGACGTAGAGAACGGTCGTCGAGGGGATCCAGAACGAGGCGATCCGGGCGGCAACGGGGCGGGAGGCCGCTGCGCGGCCGTCAAGATGCAGCGTCGGCACGCGCTCGATCCACTTGCCGACGCGCGTCAGCTCGATCGGCGCCGTCGCCGGCGGTGACGGCAGTTCGATGACGAACACGCCCGGCCCGGCGGCGGCAAACGGTCGCCCCCAGACGGCGGGACCGTCGGCGAGCAACCCGACAGACCGCAGCAGGCCGGCCCCGGTCAGCGCCTCGTCAGCCACCCGTGGCGACCGTGCCCATGATCTCGTACACGTTCCCGTCCGGGCCGACGTAGTGGTTCCAGCGCGCCGGTCCGGCCTCCTGGGGCTCCCCGATGAACTCGATGCCGGCGGCGACCATCGCCTCGCGTGCGGCGAAGAAGTCGGCCACCACGAGCCCGACGACCGGCCCGCTCGTGAAGAAGTCGTGGTCGTCCTCGCCCGGCCCGTAGACGTGGATCTGCGTCCGATCGGATGCCTCGAACCAGACGGCGTCGGCGCGCTCGAGGATCGGCGGCAGGCCGAGCACGTCACGGTAGAGGGCGACCGTCGCGTCGAAGTCCGCCGCGGTCGCAGTGCGGACGCCGAGGAAGCCGAGACGCTGGATCATGGGCGGAACCTCGAGGGAGCGCGTTCGCCGGGCGCTCGACGCGCAGGCGGTATCGTCCCTCCATCATGGGCCGTCACCCGGATCGCCGTTCCGCCAGCCGAGCGCTCGCGATCGTTCTCTGCCTGGCGCTCGGGAGTTGGGCGGCGATCGCGGCCACTGCCGCGGTGTCGCGGACGCTCGTTCCCGGCGTCGCTGCGGGTTCGACAGAGGCTCCGGGCGTCTCGGCGTCGGCGGTCCCGTCCGCCCGCTCGGCCGCGCCGGCTTCGGCCGACGCGTCCACCCCGCCCGTGCCCGCCGCGACTCCCGCTCCGACGCCCGTGCCGCCGCCTGCGGACCGTCCACCGCTCGCCCGGCCGCGCGTCACGACCGCCGCGATCGGCGACCGGCTCCAGGCGGAGCTGGACGCAGCCCGCCAGCGACTCGGAATCCCGGGTGTCTCGGCGACGGTCATCCTCCGCGACGGGACGATCTGGACCGGTCACAGCGGGCTCGCCGACGTCGGGAACAAGGTGCCCGTCGCGAATGACACCGCCTTCGCGCTTGGCAGCGTGAGCAAGACCTATACCGCCGCCTTGATCCTCGCCCTCGCCGGTGACGGGGCGATCGACCTCGACGCGCCGGCGGCGACGTACATCCCGGAGCGCGGTCTCGATCAGCGGATCACCGTACGAATGCTCCTGGACCATACGAGCGGCCTCGACGACTACTTTCTCCATGCGTCGATCGACAAGGCGCTGCAGTCCGATCGCGGCGCGACGTGGTCGACGAGGCGGACGCTCCGATTCGTCGCCAAGCCCTATTTCGCGCCAGGGACCGGGTGGCACTACTCGAACACCAACTATCTCTATCTCGGGCTGATCGCGGAGCGCGTGACGAACGAGAAGCTCGGAATCGCGCTGAACGAACGCTTCTTCGCGCCGCTCGGACTCGACGCGACCTGGTACCAGGCGGCCGAGGAGCCGCGCGCGCCAACCGCCCACGGCTATCAGCTCATCGGCTCGTCGCGCTCGGCGACGCCGATCGATCTCTCCGACGGGACGCCGATCGTGCCGTTCACCTCGGTCGTTACGGCGGCAGCGGGAGCCGGTTCGATTGCCGCGACCTCGGCCGATGTCGCCGAGTGGGCCCGGCTGCTCTACACCGGCAAGGTGCTCGGGCCCGACCTGACCGCCGAGATGCTCGGCGGCGTCACCGCGACGGCCGGCTACCGGCCGCGCGTCCCGTACGGCCTCGGCGTCCAGGCGTTCTCGATCGACGGCCGCCCGACCGTCGGCCACAGCGGCCGCCTCCTCGGGTTCCGGGCCGCGGTCCGCCACCTGCCGGGGGAGGGGACGACCGTGGCCGTGCTGACGAACCAGAGCCGGGCCGACCCAGGCGCGATCGTCGAGCGGTTGCTCTCGGTCGTGTTCGCGCCGGAGCCTGACTGCCTTCGTTGCCGGAATCCGAGCTGAGCCCGCGCCGGGCGATCAGGCAGGAGCCCGCGTCGTGGCGAGATCGGCTTCGAGGCCGTCGAGCAGCCGCTCGAGCCCGTACGCGAAGCGCGCGTCGTCGTCGGTCTCGAGGAGGTTCCGTGCGACCAGCTGTAGATCGGGGAACTGACCGTCAGGCAGCGTCTCGATGAACGCCATCACCTGCTCGGAGTTCTCGCGCAGGCGCTGCCGGACGGTCGCCTCGTCGACGTCAGACCCGAATACCGACAGGCCCGCAGCCTCGAGGACCGAGTAGCCGCTCGCGTAGTTGAGCAGCGCGAGCGCGGCGAGAACGAGCGCGCGTCCCTCGAAGCCGGCCCGGCGGACGACGCCGAACAATCTGTCGATCGACGCGATCGCGTTCGGGCCGGTCGTCGGCCGCGTTGCCAGGACCATGATCAGGTTCCGGTGCCTGATCAGCACTCGACGGGTGTCGACCGCGAGCCGACGGAGCTGCTCTCGCCACGACAGCGCCGGGTCTGGTGCGGGGATCGCGCCGAGGATATGGTCGATCGCGAGATCAAGCAACTCGTCCTTGTTCTTGACATGCCAGTAGAGCGTCGTAGCTCCGACGTTCAGCTCCGTCCCGAGCCGGCGCATCGAGAGCGCGTCAAGGCCCTCCCGATCGACGAGGTCGATCGCCGCCGCAACGATCCGGTCAAGCGTCAGCGGTTCCTGGACCGGCGCTGCCTTCTCCCTGCGCCAGCCGGCGGGACGGGACGAATCGGGTCCGCTCACGGGGCGACCGTCATTTGTCGGATCTCCATTCGGGACACTTGTCTCGCACAGTGTTCTTGACTCTCGAACAGTGTACGAGTAGGGTACGGGAACTGGCGACTCGAACACTGTACGAGTCACCGACCACCGTACCACGACCCACTGCCCAGGAGAACCGGTCCAATGTCCCAGGCCCAGATCCACGCCCGCCGTTGGTGGATCCTCGGCGTGCTCATCCTCAGCCTCTTCACCGCGACGCTCGACAACACGGTCATGAACGTCGCCCTGCCAACGCTCGCCCGGGAGCTGAGCGCGACCACCAGCCAGCTCCAGTGGATGGTCGACGCCTACGTCCTCGTCTTCGCCGGGTTGCTGCTCGTCGCGGGCGCCCTCTCCGATCGCTACGGCCGCCGTCCCGCGCTGCTGAGCGGCCTCGCGATCTTCGGCGTCGGCAGTGTCGCGTCGGCGTTCGTCACGACCGCCGATCAGCTCATCCTCGCCCGCGCGTTCATGGGCATCGGCGCCGCACTCACGATGCCGGCCACGCTGTCGATCATCACGAACGTCTTCCCGGATCACGAGCGACCGAAGGCGATCGCCGTCTGGTCCGCGGTGTCTGCCATCGGCATCGTGATCGGCCCGATTCTCGGTGGCTGGCTCGTCGAGAGCTTCGCCTGGTCATCGATCTTCCTCGTCAACGTCCCCGTCGTGCTCGTCGGTATTGCCGCGGTTCTTGCGATCGTGCCGGAGTCGAAGGCCGACCGGACGCCCGGCCTCGACCCGGTCGGCGCGGCGCTGTCCGTCGGCGGTCTCGTCGCCCTCGTCTACGGCATCATCGAGGTCCCGTCGCAGGGCTGGACCGATCCGCTGATCGTTGGGGCGCTCGCGGCCGCCGCGATCCTGCTGACTGCGTTCGTCGCCTGGGAGCGGCGCGTCGCCGAGCCGATGCTCGACATCCGCCTCTTCCGCAACATGCGGTTCACCGCGGCCAGCCTGTCGGTCACCCTCGTGATGTTCTCGCTGATGGGCGTGTTGTTCTTCCTGACCCAATACATGCAGGGCGTCCTCGGGCTGTCGGCGTTCGACACCGGCGTCCGGTTCATCCCGCTCGCGATCGGGATCATCCTGTCCGCGCCGCTCGGCCCGCTGCTGACCCGGATCGCCGGTGCGAAGGTGGCGACCGCGGCTGGCCTCGTCGTGACCGCTGGTTCGCTCCTCCTGCTCTCGACGGTCGACGTCTCGAGCTCCGACCTGCTGATCCAGGCGGTCCTCGCGATCGCCGGGTTCGGGATGGGCCTCGCCATGACGCCGGCGACCGACGCCATCATGGGCGCCTTGCCGAAGGCCCAGGCGGGCGTCGGATCGGCGGTCAACGACACGACCCGCGAGATCGGGGGCGCGCTCGGCGTCGCCGTTCTCGGTTCGATCTTCTCGGCGACGTTCGCGAACGAGATGTCGGGCGTGGCCGCGGGCCTCCCGGCCGATGTCGCGGCGGTCGTCCGCGACTCGATCGGCGGTGCACTTGCGGTCGCCGATCAGGTCGGTGGCGTCGCCGGTGAGGCGCTCGTCGCAGCCGCGCGGTCGGCGTTCGTCGACGGCATGGCGACGGCGTCGCTGATCGGCGCGGCGGTGGCAATCGGCGGCGCGATCGTGGCGGCCATCTGGCTGCCGGCCCGGGCGACGCGCCCGAGCGACGACGAGCCGGCGGGCACGCCGGAGCCGATCGCGGCCGTGCAGGCAGGCAGCCCCGCCGTGGCCTGAACTCGCGGCAACCCTCTGCCAGGCGGCGACTCGGAACGGATCCGGCTCGCCGCCTCGCCATTTCGGGAGGCGCGAGGCGGCTGACACGCTCACGGCCATCACGACAGCACCGCCGCACGCGCCGCGACGGCACGCTGCAGCGATCAACCGAGATGGAGGCGCGAGATGCCGCAGCGAGCCTGGAGCGACAAGCGCGAACGCCAGTACGAGCACATCAAGGACGGTCTGCTCGACCGCGGCGCCAGCGAAGACAAGGCGGAAGAGATCGCCGCCCGAACCGTGAACAAGGAACGAGCCCGGGCCGGCGAAGCCCGCGAGGTCAGCCGGACGTCCGTCGAGGACATCTCGTCGGGCCGGCGCGGCGGGCTGCGGTCGCATCGCGGGTCCGGCGGCCGGACGTACGACCAGCTCTACGAGGAGGCGCGGGACAAGCGGATTGCGGGCCGGTCGTCGATGTCGAAGGCCGAGCTGCTCCGAGCCGTCGAGGCAAAGGACCGTCACCCTCGGCGCGACTGAGGCCGCGGCTCGGCGCTCGTGCCTGTCTGGATCGGGACATCCGGCTGGCAGTACCGCGACTGGCGGGGGCGCTTCTACCCGTCGAAGCTCCCGGTTCGACTCTGGCTCGAGGCGTATGCCGCCAGGTTCGCAACGGTCGAATCGAACAACGCGTTCTACCGCCTGCCGGAGCGGCGCACGTTCGAGGACTGGGCCGACCGAACGCCCGACGACTTCGTCATGGCCGTCAAGGTCAGCCGGTTCCTGACCCACATCAAGCGCCTGGCCGACCCCGTCGAGCCCGTCGCCCGGTTCACGGAACGAGCCGGCGGGCTGGGGGAGAAGCTGGGTCCCGCGCTCGTGCAGCTACCGCCGCAGTTCCGGGCTGACATCGGACGGCTGCGGGCCGCGCTCGACGCGTTCCCGGACGGCATCCGTGTCGCCGTCGAGTTCCGCCACCCGAGCTGGTTCACGGACGAGGTCCGGTCGATCCTCGAAGAGCGCGGGGCCGCGCTCTGCCTCGCCGACCGCCGCGGCCCGCGGACGCCGATCTGGCGGACGACCGACTGGACGTTCGTCCGCTTTCACGAGGGCCGAGCCCGGCCGCGGCCGTGCTACGGGCGCGCCGCGCTCGCGACGTGGGCCCGTCGAATCGCGGACAACTGGCAACCCGACGAGGACGTGTTTGCCTACTTCAACAACGACCATCGGGCCTGCGCTCCGCGCGACGCGGCGCGGTTCGCCGTCCAGTGCCGGCGCGTCGGCCTGATCCCGACCCGGACGCCGTCGGTCCGATCGGTCCGCGTTGCGCCGCGGCACACCTGACGCTCGGCACCCGGACGAAGGTCGGATGGACACCCGTACCAATGGATCATTGTCTCGGCCCTAACGCGGCGCATCCTCGACTGACGCTCAGAGGCAAACGGGGATGCCGATCAGAGTCGAGATCTACACCGCCGGGGGAGTCGCGACAGGCGTCGTCGCGCGGACGGGACCGCTCCGCGAAGCCCTCGACGGCGCCGGCGACCTGCTCATCGAGCGATCACGCTGGCTGCCGCTGGACGGGTCCGGCGAGCGGAGCGGCGGCGACATCCGCCTGTCGATCGACGACATCCTCCTGGTCTGCGCCGAGGAGGCCGAAGGTGGCCCGGTCCACGCCCAGTGGCACACGATCGAGATCGACGCCGGACCGTACCGCGTCGTCGGTGAGATGCCGACGATGCCCGGCTTCGACCCGGGCCGGGCGCTCGCCCGACCGACCGGCGACTTCGTGTTCCTCCGGGACACCCGGATCACGCTGATCGACCGGGATGATGCGGGCGAGGCCGCGGCCCCGCGGCTGCTCGTCAATCGCTACACGGTCGATCGCGTGGCGGCCGACATGATGCTGGGGTTCTTCTTCCCGGGCGCCGAGATGGTGCTCACGGGGGCCGCCGCGGAGGAAGCCATGCATCCCAAGCCGGTCCCGGTCGAGGTCGCTGCCCCGACGGCTGCGAGCGCGCCGCCCGTCTGACGCGGCCTGCGGCCCGCGACCCGCGATCCGCGGCCCCCGCCCGCGCCCGCGGGCCGCGGGAGAAGGCGGCGTCGAGCAGGCAGATCCGGTCCGTTACGCCCGGCGGGAGTTCCGGCGAGCGGTGAGCCGGGACCCAGGAGCTGCTGATCCGGGTGTGATCAGCCCCGCGCGGCCCCCGCTGAGCGCCGCACCGGCTTGCGGTGCGCGTGGTGATGCGTCCGGGGCGCATGTGACACCCCGCGCCCCGTGCCCCGTCCGGCGCCGGCCATTCGATCGGGTCCCCCGCGGAGTGGCCGCGGCTCCGTGTTCCGATCGGGCACGAAGCCGTCCTCGACCGTCCACGGAATCGCCCTGCGGAGCAACCGCTGAACGCCGCGCAGCAGATCCGTCTCGTCGATGCAGACGAGGCTGATCGCGTCGCCCGTCTGACCGGCCCGGCCGGTCCGGCCGATTCGGTGGATGTAGTCCTGCGGATTCCACGGCAGCTCGAAGTTCACGACGTGCGGCAGATCCTCGATGTCGAGGCCGCGCGCCGCGACGTCGGTGGCGACCAGGACCCGGATCTCGCCCGACTTGAAGCCCTCGAGCGCCCGCGTCCGCTCCGGCTGCGTCCGGTCGGAGTGGATCGCCACGGCGTCGATTCCGTTCCGGTCGAGCCAGGACGCGAGCCGCGACGCCGCAAGCTTCGTCCGGGTGAAGACCAGAACCTGGCGCAGGTCCTGGGTTCGGATCAGGTGCGCCAGCAGCTCCTCCTTCCGGTCGCGATCGACGGGGTAGACGAGCTGGCGGACGGCCTCCGCGGCGACGTTCCGCGGCGCGACCTGGACTTCGGCCGGGTCGCGCAGGATCGTCCGCGAGAGCCGCCGGATGTCGTCCGAGAACGTCGCCGAGAACATCAGGTTCTGACGGCGCGCCGGAAGCAGCGCGATGATCCGCTGGATGTCGGGCAGGAAGCCCATGTCGAGCATCCGGTCTGCCTCGTCGAGGACGAGGATCTCGACCTGGCCGAGGTTCGCAACACGCTGGCCGACGAGGTCGAGCAGCCGTCCCGGCGTCGCGACGAGGATCTCGATGCCGCTCCGGAGGGCCTTGATCTGCGGCTCCATCGGAACGCCGCCGTAGACGACCGTCGAGCGCAACGGCACCGTTCGGCCGTACGTCCGGACGCTCTCGTCGACCTGCATCGCGAGCTCCCGGGTCGGGACGAGGATGAGGACGCGGACCGGGTGGCGTGCCGGCGAGAAGGACGTGTTGGCGTGCTGCCGAAGACGGTCGAGGATCGGCAACGTGAACGCGGCGGTCTTGCCCGTGCCGGTCTGGGCTGCGGCAAGGACATCGCGGCCGGCGAGGACGAGCGGGATCGCCTGGTCCTGGACGGGGGTGGGGGTGACGTACCCCTCTTCGGTGACGGTCTGGAGCAGGTCGGCCGACAGGCCGAGCGTATCGAAGGTCAAGCGGTCTCCTGCGGGCCCGACACGGGGCGAGGGCGCAGGCGTCGGGTCAAGTGGGCTGTTCTAGCTCGTTCGAGCGGGCCGCCGGCCCGCCAAGTCGTTGTAGCGCGAACGAGCATAGCCGATTCGGCCCAGCGACCGCTTTGGATACGCGTACGCGCCGGCCCGAGCGACCGCAGGGGGGCGGGTCGGGACCGGCGCGATCCCGCGAACGCGCCGGCGGGGGAACCGGGGTCCGCGGGGTAGGAAGTGGGCGGGCGGTTGCCGCCGATCAGGCCGCCTTGCGAAGCGCGACCGGCGAGGCGGCCTCGCCGTGGAGGCACTGGTAACAGGCGACGAGTGGTGACGCGTGGTCGCCCCGGTGATGAGCGGCCGAGAGCCGGGCGAGGACGATCTCGTGCTGGCTCAGGCGGACCGGGACCGGAAGCAGCGGCAGCGTGACGGGCGAGGTCATGAGGATGGAGTCTCCTGAACGGTGGGCTGTCGAGAGCCGTGCCGACATCGTCAGGCGCCAGCCCCGCCGTTGCCATCGGCGCCCGTCGGAGGCTCGCCGTCGACGTTTGACGACGGCCGCCTCGCCGCACGTCGGTGGGGAGGCTTGCCCATTCGGGCAGCACGGTCGGGCAACGACCTTGCCCGAAGGGCCCAGCGCCGCGATGATGCGCACAGATGCGAACCTTCGACGAGCGGCTCCTGGGTGGCGCCCGAACGCAGCGTCAGTTCGGCGCTCGCGTCGACGCGGGCAGCGCCCGGTCGAACGAGCCGCCGGCCGCCGACCATCTCGATGAATCCGTCGTGCTCAATCTCCAGCGGCTCGCCGGCAACGCTGCGGTGACGAGCCTCCTCTCGGGCGAGCGCGCCGCGTCGTCGGCGACACCGCGCCCGTCGGAAGTCGGCGCGCCGATGCCCCGGCTCGACGTCGGGGCGTTCGGAACCGACGGTCGCTCGATCCTCGGTGCGGTCGGCGGCCAGCCCGACAAGAGCCCCGAGGAAAAGGAGGGCGAGTTCGACCAGGCCCCGAAGGACGTCAAGACCGACGTCGGGACGTTCGCCCAGACGAACCGCGGTGTGCGGATCGTCGCCGAGATCAACGGCGGTTTCAGCTCTGACGAGTTCCCGGACGGCCTGAAGTTCACCCAGGTGATCGAGACGAACAAGCCGCTCAACGGCGCGTCCTCGCCGTACACGGACCCCCACCCGAACGACGACGAGAAGCCGTTCTACTGGACCGACCCCGAGCAGGAGCGCTTCCCGACGACGTTCAAGGACCACCCGAAACGGAACCCGCCGACCGGCGGCGAGGTCACGTACTGGCAGGCGACGCTCGCGCTGAACGGGGTGAACGAGGAGACGAAGTCCGTCGTCGGTTTCGACTACATCACGTACGGCTTCATGGTCGACGCGGCCGGCGGCATCCGGCTGAGCTATCCCCAGCACGTCGATGGCGAGACGCACCGCCAGGCGCTGTCCGCCGAGTTCTCGAGCTGGACGTTCACCTGAGCCGTTCCTCGCCGGAGCGGTGAGCACCCGCGCGATCGCCGAGCTGCGGCGGGCCGGCGTTGCGCACGCGGTTCACGACTACGAGACCGCCTCGCCATCCCGCGACGGGCAGCGCGCCTACGGGCTTGAAGCGGCATCGGCTCTCGGGGTCGACCCGCGGCGGATCTTCAAGACGCTCATCGCGGACGTCGACGGACGGCTCGCCGTCGCGATCGTGCCGGTCGCAGCCGAGCTGGATCTCAAGAAGCTCGCCACTGCGCTCGGCCGGCGGCGGGCGACGATGGCCGATCCGGCCGTCGCGGAGCGGGCGACGGGCTACGTCCTCGGTGGCATCAGCCCGATCGGCCAGACGCGCCGTCTGCCGACCGTCCTCGACGATTCGGCGGACAGCTTCGAGACGGTGTTCGTGAGCGCGGGACGACGTGGCCTCCAGGTCGAGCTGGCGCCATCCGACCTCGCGAGCGTCACGTCGGCGTCGAGCGCCGCGATCGCACGCTCGGACTGAGCCCTCCCGGCGTAGCCCCGCAGATGTTCGGTGACACCGAACAGGAATCGCGCGAAATCGCCTCGCACACGCGGTTCTGCACGTTCATCCCCCCGCTTGTTCGGCGACGCCGAACAGCCGCGCCGAACTCAGGCCGTTTCGGCCCGATTCAGGCGAATCCTGTTCGCTCACACCGAACAGCTGCACGGATCGCCCGCCAACCTGGCGGGTGGTGACGCGGCGCGCCGGACCATCGAACCGCGCAAAGTGGTCCAATTGGACGAGCCAACCGGCACCCCGCGGTGGCATACTCCGCCCAACCCCCAGGCCACGACAGACAGGACAAACAGAAGACCGCCGCCCCCCACGGCAGAAACTGTCGTCCCGTCGGGTGCCCCCAGCACTCGGCACGCCCAGGATCGGTCACCCGGTCCGCCCCCGGCCTCGCCGGCCCGAGCTCACCCTCGCCCCGACGTCGGTCGCCCCCCATCCCCGCGTTCATTCGGTTCGAGCGCGTCCGTGCGCGCCCGGCCACGACCCAGGCCCACGCTGCCGCCGGCGGCCCCTACCACCGTCACCGCGACCCATGCGCGGTGTTCCGGGAGAGAGGAGGCAAGAGCGTTGCCGGTTCCCCAAGAGGGCGCCCAGAGGGCGTCTGGCCATCGATCCTTGCGGCTCGTCCTCAGCCTGACGATCGCCGCGATCCTCGCGACCGGCATCGCCGCCGCCCCTGCTGCCGCCGCCACGTCCGACATGAAGGTCGTGATCGTCGTCGGGCCCGCCGGCGGAGCCACCTCGAACTACATCACGAACGCGAAGAAGCTCGCCTCCCAGGCCCGCTCGTACGGAGCGACCGTGGTGGAGCTCTACAGCCCCCACGCAACCTGGTCGAAGGTCAGGAACGCCGCCCAGGGCGCAAACATCCTCATCTACCTCGGCCACGGCAACGGGTATCCCAGCCCCTACGGCGCGTTCAACGCGAAGACGAAGGACGGGATGGGCCTCAACAGCTCCGACGGCAGCTCATCCCACACCTATTACGGCGAGTACTACATCGACCGCGACATCCAGCTCGCGAAGAACGCCGTCGTCATCCTGAACCGGCTGTGCTACGCGTCCGGCAACAACGAGTGGGGTTCCGGCTACCCGTCGCAGTCGACCGCGAAGCAGCGGGTCGACAACTACGGGGCGGGGTTCCTGCGGGCCGGCGCCCAGGCGGTTTTCGCCGAGGGTATCGACAGCACGTCGTACATCCTCTACGGCCTGTTCAGGACCGATCGGACGATGCGCGACATCTTCTGGAGCGATCCCGCTCGCGACGGGCGGTGGGACATTTCGTTCCCGTCATCCCGAACGAGTGGCTACCACGCGCTCATGGACCCGACGGACGGGTCGAACCGCTACTACCGCTCGGTGATCGGGAACCTCGACATGAAGGCGACCAAGTGGCGGGAGGTCATCGGGAGGGTTTCGACCGGCCGGTAGGCGGCGTCGAGCGCGCGCTCGAGCTCCGACCGGGGGTCCGCGGCCAGCCGCAGCAACCGAAGGAGGGGGCGCGTGTCGACGGCGCGGGCGGTTGAGCCCGCGCCCCAGCGGCTACCCAATGATCGAGGCCGGGCGGTGGACGACCTGGACACGGCGCGCGGAGCGTTCGACGATCGCCGGGTCGTTGGCCGCCCGGCGGACGACGCCGAGGATGGTCTGGTAGCGGTCTGGCCGGTCGACGCAGATGCGGAACGCCCGGATCGCCGGCTGCGGCTGGGTCGGAGCGTTGTGGCTGTCCATGGCCGGATGATCGACGCGCGACCGTCCGCGGCCCATCAACGCCAGCCGGGAACATCCCGGGACGTAGTCACTACGACTCCGTCCGACAAGTGACGTAGGACCATCGGCTGGCAGAATCGGAGGCCCCGGTCCGCCCCGCCGCATCGCGGGCCGGCCGGGGCCATTGGAACCCGGTTGCTCGTGGCTCTTCGATCGGTTACGCGAACGACGCCTGGGCGACGATCCCGAGGATCGAGAGCAGGAGCATCAGCAGGAGCCAGAACGCCGGGAAGGCGCCCCTTCGCTCGTCGCTGTTGGTGATCAACTGTGCCGATGCGAACACGTACGCCTCCTTTCGGTTGGCTTGCGGGTGGCCGGGCTGGCCGCCGTTGGACCAGACAGTAGGCTCCGTGGCCCGCCGAGCCAGTCGGCGCCCGTCGGCAAGATCCGCCCGGCGAACGACCGAGCGGAGACTGGACGGATGACGTGCCGCGGCGGCCCGGCCGGCCGGCGAACCACGAGGGGTGGGAGAACCCTCATCGATCGCCGACCGGCCGTTCGGCCGCGCCGGCGGCGCTAGTCCGCGACGGCCGTCGGCAGGGCCGGGAGGCGGCCCGCGTCGGCGGCCGAGCGCGGGTTCGTGCCGCGGAAGCCGATGAGCGAGATCACCGCGCCGACGGCGACGACCGCGCCGGCGAGGAAGAACACGTTCCGGACACCGACGACGTCGCCCGCAATCCCGGCGAAGGCCATGGACACGACGGTCGTGCCCGACATCGCAGCGTTCAGGACCGACATGATCCGGCCCCGCTCGGCGTCCTCGACGTTCAGCTGGAGCATCGTGATCACGGCCGCCTGGAGCGGCGAGACGAACCAGCCGATGAGGAACATCAGGACGAGTACCTGCCAGATCGCGGTCACGGCACCCGTCAGGCTGATGAGGACGGCCACGCCGACGAGGCCGACGGTAACGATCGTCGTGGAGCGGAAGCGGGCCGCGATCACGCCGATCATGCCGGCGGCGAGGATCATCGAGGCGCTCTGGGCAAGGTCGAGGGCCCCGAACCAGGCGGGGTTCACCTGGAGGTCGCTCGCGAGCAGCGGCACGAACAGGACGTTGACCGCCCCGAGGCCGAGCATGACGACCGCGAGTGATAGGATCGTCGTCGAGAGCAGGCGAGAGCTGGCGACGCGGGCGAGGCCGACGCGGAGACTCGCGCCGATGCCCTGCGGTTCAGCGGGGGCGCCGGTTCCGCCGGCTGCCGGGATGGGATCGATCGCTCCGGCCGCGGCTGGCACCCCGAGGATCAGCACGAACGAGGCGACGAACGAGAGTGAGTCGAGGACGAAGGCCGGCCAGAACACGCCCGCGAGCCCGATGAGCAGACCGGCGAGGCCTGCGCCGACGATGCCGGAGACGACCCGCGTCGCCTGGGCGACGGAGTTCGCCGCGAGGAGGCCCTCGCCCGGGACGAGCTTCGGGACGACTGCCGCGCGGGCCGGCGTGAAGAACGTGCCGACGCTGGCCTGGGTGAAGGCGAGGATGAACAGGAGCCATAGCATGTCGGCGCTGCCCACGAGCGTGAAGCCGAGCACCGTGCCCGCGCGAAGAAGATCCGAGGCGAGCATGATCCGGCGGCGATTCGCCCGGTCGACATACGCCCCGGCAAACAACCCGATCGTGAGCGGTGGGACGGCAAGGCAGATCGCCATCGCGGCGATCGCCGCGGTCGAGCCCGTCAGGTGGTTGACGAGCAGCAACAGGGCGAGGTTCGTCAGGCCGTCGCCGGCGTCGGAGACGAGCTGGCCGAGCCAGATCCGGCGGTAGGCCGGGATTCGGAGGACATCGCGGGCGGACATCGCCGCGGGCATCGGCTGGTCAGTCATCGGAAGCCTCCGGGTAGGTCGTGCTGGGCTCGGGGAAGGGGTAGACGGCGATCAGATAGCCAAAGGGAAGGGCGCCCGGCTCGGCCTGGTCCGGGCCGGCGACGTCGAACTCTTCAAGCAGGGCGCGGAGGCGGCCCCGGAGCTCGGCGGCGCGTTCGGCCGGGAGCATCGTCAGGCCGCGGATCAGGAGCTCGCTCAGGGGGTCGTCGCTCGACTTGACCAGGCCGCTCGCGAGTCCACGCTCGATCTCGTCGCGGACGGAGTCGAAGATGACGGCGAGGACGTTGTGCACGGAGTCCCGCACCTCGTCGCCGGCGCCCGACAGCAGCGCGCGGTCGAGGCGCAGGCTGAGCTGGGCGATCCGGTAGCTCGTCTCGATGATGCCGGACACGACGCGTGTGCCGGCGACCACGATGAGCTCCCGCTCCTCGAGGATGTTGATGTGGTGGTAGAGCTTCGTCGAGTTCGTGTTGAGGGCGGTCGCGAGCCGCTTTACCGTCCACGCCTCGTCGGCGGAGGTGACCATCGTCTCGAGGATCCGGAGACGGACCGGGTCCGAGAGCGCCTTGAGCGTCTCGACGTCCGAGATCACGCGCTCCGTGACCGGCTGGAACGGGGCCTCGCGGCCCTCCGCCATGGCCCTCAACGTCGCCTGATCGTTCATCCCGCTCCTACCATTCAACATTTGTTGAACGTACAGTAGCTGCTAAGCGACGGTTGTCAAGCCCTTACGCGCGCGGCCAGTGGATATGCCGGTGCGAGCGGAAACGATTGATGGAGCCGCAATGGCGCGCGGCCGGCTCTCAGCCCGGAGCGGCCGCGAAGCTGCCGCGAGGGGTCGGCGCAGATGGGCCACTACTCGTCGAGCCCGGGAACGGCGCCGCCTCGACCGCGATCTCCTCCATCTTGGTCGCGTAGAACGCGTAGCGGCGCCGCGCCTCGCCGTGCCTGCCCGCGGCGACGAGCGCCGCGACGAGCCCGAGGTGCGCGCCCTCGTCGTACGCGTCGCGCTCCAGGATCCGAAGGTAGTAGCGGGTCGCGCCGTCGGCATCGCCATCCGTCGCGGCGGCCTCGGCCAGCGACCGGGCGATCGAGATGTACGTCGCCTGGGCCTCCTCCCTGAGGCCCACCGCCCAGTCCTCGTACGGGTCCTCCTCGAGGAAGTCGCCGCCATACAACGCCTCGGCCGCCTCGAGCTTCGACCGCGCCCCCGCCGCATCGCCCGCTCGCGCGAGCCGTGATGCTGCCGCAGCCTCCTCGAGGAACGCCTCGACATCCAGCTCGATGTGGTCGAGGTCGAGCGCGATCGAGCCCTTGTCGGCCGGTACGAAGTATTCGGGCGGGAACTGTTTGTCGGGATCGAGCACGCCACGGACCGTCGCGAGCGCAACCGACAGCCGGTTGCCGAGCGGCTCCGGGTCGTCGTCCGGCCAGAGCAGCTCGAAGAACGTGTCGCGGGTCGTCGCCCGGCCGCGCCGCGCGACGAGGATCTTCAGCAGATCACGGGCCTTCTTCGACTGCCACGCGGTCGTCGGCACGGGCTCGCCCTCGCGCACGAGCCGGAACCGACCGAGCGACTGGATTCGCAACGTGGGCCGCTCGGCCGCGGAGATCGCCTCGACGATCTCGGCCGCGTCGGCGGCCGGCCCGCGGGCGCCCATCGAGCGGAAGATCCGCTCCGCATCGGCCGCGGCCTCTCGCCCCGCCTCGCCCCCCGCGATCCGCGCGAACACCAGCCGGTTGCGCGCCATCCCGTAGGGAGCGGGGGAGCGCTGCCAGATGCCGGCCGCCTCGTCGACGAGCCGCAGCGCCTCGTCGTGGTCGAGCGCGGTCAGCGCGACGAGCTCGAGAGCCGCGGCCATGCCGGGATCGTCGCGACGAGCCCGCGCGACGTCGACCGCGTCCCGGGCATCGCGCTCCGCCCCCTCGCGATCGCCGACGGACAGCGCGACACGCGCCGTCCCGAGCAGGATCGTCACCGGCGCGACGTCCCGACCGATCGTCGCGGCCTGGGCCGCGAGGTCACGGGCGCGATCCGGCTCGTCGAAGACGATCGTCTGGGCCAGCCCGATCAGCGCCGGCGCGAGCGCCTGCGAATCGTTCGCATTGCTCGCGGCGCGGACCGCGTTCTCGAACGCCGCGCGGGCGAGGAAGCCGTCGCCCCGCAGCGCGTGCATCGACCCTTCGCGCGTCAGTGCGAGCGCGACCGACGGCGACCCGATTCGCTCGTAGACCGCCCGGGCGGCCGTGAAGTCGGCCATCGCCTCCTCGAACCGGCCGATGCCCTGCTTCGCCCGGCCGCGGTTGACGAGGGCTCGCGCGTGGAACGCGGCGAATCCGACGGTGTCGGCGTGGCGGACGGCGTCATCGAGGATTGCGAGTGCGTCGTCGAAGCGGCCGCGCTCCAGCTCCAGTGCCCCGCGGGCATTTCGGATGCGGGCGACCTGGAGGAAGTCACCGGCCCGCTCGGCGGCCGTGAGGGCGGAAGCGTAGTCGGACGCGGCCCGGCCGGGGTCGTTGGTGAGCTCGTGGAGCTGGCCCATCGCCGTGTGGGCCGCGGCCAGCGCCCGCGGGTCGTCGCAGGCGATCGCCAGCGCAACGGCCTTCTCGGCCGCCTCGCGACTCGCCGAGACATCGCCGCGATGGGCATGGGCCGACGCGATCCAGGCCGCAAGCAGCGCTTCCTCCGCCGGCTGCGTCCCGTCGACCTCGGCCCGGTCGTAGATCGCGAGTGCCTCGCCGTACGCCCCGCGGACGCCGTGGACGACCCCCATCCGCCAGGCCGTCGCCGCGTCCAGCCGGCCGTCCTCGCCGACCGCCCGGCCGAACGCCGCCAACGCCTCCCGCCACTCGCCGCGGGCCAGGCACGCCTCGCCGAGGGCCCGCTCGATCCGCGCGTTCCGCTCGCCGATCGGCAGGGCGGCAGTCGACTCGACCACCTGGCGGGTCGCCCCGCGCAGGACGAGCGCACCGCCGTGCTCGGACAGGAATGCGGCGAGCGCGTCGGTGTCGCCCGCGGCGACGAGCGACGAAAGCGCCGCCTCGAGCCGGCCCTCGCGCTCGAACCACGCCGCCGCGTCCCGGTGGAGCGCCCGGACCTCGGACGCCTCGAGCGGAAGGCGGGCAAGGGTGTACTCGCGGATCAGCCCGTGGAGCGCGTACCAGCCCTTCTCCCCGGGCAGCGGCTGCAGGAAGAGTGCCCGCCTCGCGAGCTCGTCGAGCGTCGTCGCCGGGTTCGGAACGCCGATCGCGCCGAGCAGCGCCGCCGAGAACCGATCGAAGTGGACCGCGTGCCGGACGAGCGCCCGGGTGTCGTCGCTGGACTTCGCGACCACCTCCTCGGCGAGGTACGAGAAGATCGGTCCCTCGGGGCGCTGGAGCCGATCGAGCGCGGCTTCCCGGTCGCCGCCCGGCGCCGTCCGATACGCCTCGAGCGCAAGCCGAACCGCCGCCGGCCAGCCTCCGGTCGCCTTGTGGATTCGCTCCGCCGCAATGTCGTGCAGGTCGGCATGATCTCGGTCGTCGCCGAGCAGCGCATGAAGCAGCTCGTGGATCTCGTCCTCCGAGAACGCGAGCGCCGGGCCGCCGACGTCGACGACCTGGCCCTGGCCGCGCAGCCGCTCGATCGCGAACGGCACCTCGGCACGCGAGGTCACGACGATGTGGAGGCCGGCCGGCGCCAACCGGACGAGCGCCTCGACGAACCGGATCGAGCCGGCAGCCCCCGCGAGGACGTGGAGGTCGTCGAGGACGAGGACGAGATCGCCGTCCAGCGCCGACTGGAGGGCGTCCGTGACGGCCGCGGCCGCCGCCGACGCCTGGGCCATGACGGCCGCGTCATCGGTCGGTTCGATCGAGCTCTCCACTTCGCCGGCAAGGTCAACCGGGATCGCCGGGAGCTGGAGTCGAAGCGAAGCGGCCACGCCGGCAGCCAGCCCGCCGATGGTCCGGTCGGTCGAGTCAAGCGTGTACCAGGCCGTCGGTCGAACGGATGCGAGTCGCGCCGCGAGCGTCGACTTCCCGAAGCCCGCCCCGCCGACGACGATCGTGAGCCGCCGCCGGGTGCCGTCGAGCAGCCGCTCCTCGAGGGAGGGACGGGCGAGGGTTCCAGCGGGATCTGCCGGCGGCAGGAGCTTCGCCTGGCGGCCACGTGCCGCGCGCGCGAGGTCGTCGCGGCCTGCGGGCGGCGCCCCGGCGTCGGTCTTGGAGCTGGGAGTGACGGCGTCCGGGTCGGCGGTCATCGAGTCCCCTGCGAGCCACTCAATGGTAGAGCGCCGCGCCAGCCGCGGGCGATCGCGGTCCAACCAGCCGAACCGTCCCGTTCCTCCATCACACTATCGAACGGAACACCAATAAAGTGAAAACAGACCTTGACAAATCGAAAGACAGTTAGCATATTGTCGCCATCGACCTCATGCCACGAGGAAACCAGTGCCACACGACGTGATCTCCACCTGCCCCGTCTGCTCGAACGAGCTGGCGGTCACCCGCCTCCATTGCGGAAGCTGCGGAACGACGCTCGAGGGCGACTTCAGCGTCGGCCGGTTCGGCCGGCTGTCGCGCGAGCAGCTCGCGCTGCTGGAGAGCTTCCTGCGGTCGCGGGGCAACCTCCGCGACATGGAGCGGGAGCTGGGGATCTCGTATCCGACGGTCCGCTCGCGCGTCGAGCAGCTCGTCCGGTCGCTCGGCTTCGGGCCGCGCGGTGACGACGATGCTGCGGACGATGCGCCGGCCGACGGCGGCGCCGGCGAGGCAGCCCCGACGCCGACCCGCAAGGACATCCTCGAGCGACTTGCCCGCCACGAGATCGGTGCGGAAGAGGCCGCCGCCGCCATCCGCGCCCTTGGGAGGATCTGATGAGCCCCACGGACACCGCGCCCGCCATCGAGCACCGCATCGGCGAGACTGGTTCGCTGACGGTCCGCGTCGCCAGCTGGGACGTCGAAGTGACCGCCGTCGCGGGCGACGCCGTCCGGGTCCGGAACGCGAACGGCGCTCCGCTCCCCGACAGCGTCGAGGTCGAGCGGACCGCCGACGGTCTCTCGATCCGGCAGCCGAACCGCTTCGGCCTGGACGTCTCCGGCCGGAAGACGAAGGCCACGAGGCTCGCGATCGAGGTGCCGGAGCGGGCGGCCGTGGCGATCCAGACGGCGTCCGGTGACATCCAGGCGGCCAACCTCCACGGCCCGGTCCAGGTCCGTACGGCATCTGGTGACGTGCTGCTCGTCGATGTCGCGGGCGAGATCCAGACAGAGACCGTCTCGGGCGACGTCGCGATCCGCCTCGACGCACCGACGACCCTCGCGATCAAGACCGTCTCGGGCGACACGATCGTCGAAGGCGGCCGGGTGGATCGCTTCGCCTACGGCTCGACGAGCGGCGACCTGAAGTTGACGAGCGAGCTGGGCGACGGCCCGCACGCGATCCAGACCGTGAGTGGTGATGCGATCGTGACGACGCGCAACGGAATCCGGATTGCCGCCCAGACGCTGACGGGCGACCTCAAGAGCGACCTTCCGCATTCGTCGGAGGGCCGGCCCGGACAGCGCTCGCTGATCGTTGGCGAGGGCTCGACGGTGGTCCAGTTCCGTTCGGTGTCGGGTGACCTGCGCGTGGTCGGCCCGAGTGGCAACGGCCCGGTCGAGTCGGTCCCGCGCCCGCCCGCCCCGCCTGCGCCACCCGCGGCGCCCGAGCCCCCGGCGCCCCCGATGCGGGACGAGCCGGTCGACGAGTCCACGGAGACGTCACGTCTCGAGATCCTTCGGGCGCTCGAGCGCGGCGAGATCGACATCGACGAGGCAACCCGGCAGCTGGCCGCCCTGGACGGTCCGGCCGATGTCTGACGCGCTCGACGAGGTCCTGCAGCTCGTGGCCAGTGGCGTTCTCAGCGCCGAGGAAGCGGCACCGGTGATCGACGCCCTGCAGGCGGCCGGTGTCACCGGCGACCGCTCGGACGAGGACGCGGCCAACGCGAGGCCCGACGGCATGACCGCGTCGGGTCGCGGAACGGGCGGCCGGCCACGCACGCTGCGGATCGAGGTTGCCGAGGACGGCCGCAAGGTCGTCAACCTCCGAGTCCCGCTCGCGATCGGCCGGATGGGCCTCGACAGGATCCCCGGCCTCTCGCCCGATACCACGGCCCGCATCCGTCAGGCCTTCGACGAAGGCCTGACCGGGCCGATCCTCGCCGTCGACGAAGACGGCGACGGCAACGGCGTCCGAATCGTCCTCGAATAGCACCGACCAACCCACCAAGGAGATCGAGATGAACGCAGTCTTCGACGGGGCCCGGATCCATCAGCAGGAGCTCGATCGCGAGATCGAGTCCCTCTACACGGAGCGGATGCTCAACAGCCGCTCGCCGCGCCAGCCCGGCCCGGTCGCACGCGGCCTGGCCTCGGTCGGTCGCGGGCTGATCAGCGTCGGGACGGCGCTCGCGAGCCGCGTCGATGGGCCGGCGACGAGCCGGTCCACGGCGACCGGCGGCCGGGCCTGACCGGCCGCTTCCCGGTCACCCGGGCAGGCTCGTCGCACGAGCATCCTTGACGACCATGCCGGCTTTCATCACGATCGGGACGTCGGACAGGATCGCGACGTCCGCGAGCGGATCGCCGACGACGCCGATGAGGTCCGCGACGGACCCCGGCGCGAGCCGGCCGACGCGGTCGCCCCAGCCCATGAGCTCGGCCGCGACGACGGTCGCCGAGCGCAGCGCCTCCGCCGTCGTCATCCCGTACCGAACCAGGTAGGGCAGCTGCCGGGCATTCAGCCCGTGGGGATAGACGCCGCTGTCGGTCCCGAACGGCAACCGGACACCCGCCGCGACCGCCTTCCGGAATCCCTCACGTTGCGCATCGGTCGTCAGCCGGTTCTTCTCGAGCGTCTCGTCGGGCCACCTCTCGCGCGTTCCGGCCTCCTCGATCCAGTCGCCGCAGTACAGGTCGGCGACCCAGTACGTGCCGGTGTCGGCGAGCATTGCGATCGCCTCGTCGTCGACGAGCGATCCGTGCTCGATCGAGCGGACGCCGGCCCGGATCGCGACCTTGATGCCCTCGCTCCCGTGGGCGTGGGCTGCGACGAACACCCCGTGAGCGTTTGCCTCTTCGACGACGGCGCGAATCGTCGCCTCGTCCAGCTCGACAACCCCGACCTTTGTGCCCCGCGTCAGGACCGCCCCCGTGGCGAGCACCTTGATCAGGTCGGCGCCGCGGGCGACGAGCTCGCGAACCTTCTGGCGGGCCTCGGCGGGCGAGCGGACGACGCCGAACCGGAGATCGGCCGGCAGCATGATGTCCAGGGCGAGCCCGGTCACGTCGCCGGCGCCGCCCGGTGAGGTGACGTATGCGCCCGCGCACTGCATCCGTGGGCCGATGACCCAGCCGCGATCGATCGCGTTCCGGAGCGCCACGTCGACGAACGCCCGGAATGTCCCGACGTCGCGGACGCTCGTAAACCCGGCCTCGATCGTCGCCCGCGCGTTCGCGACGCCAGTCATCGCCTCCTCGGCGGCGCTCGTCGTGGTCGCCGGGATCCCCGCGTACTCGAGCTCGCCGATGAGGTGGCTGTGGCAGTCGATGAGGCCGGGCAGGACGGTCATGCCGGTCAGGTCGAGTGCCGCGGCGCCGTCGGGCGTCGGTTCGCCCGCTCGCTGAATCGCCTGGATGCGCCCATCGGCGATGAGGATCTGCCGATCCCCGAGCACCTCGCCCGCGTCGACGTCGAGCAACCCCGCACCGCGGATGACAACGGTCTCGGACATGTCGGCCGATGCTAACAGCCGCCGACGCTATGATCGGGCCATGCCGGCCATCGACAAGCTGCCCTACACGGGCAACGACGAAGCAGATCGCCTGCTCGTCCAGGAGCCGCTCGCGCTCCTGATCGGGTTCGAGCTCGACCAGCAGGTTCCGCTCCAGAAGGCGTTCTCGGGACCGCTGGAGCTCAAGCGCCGGATCGGCGCGCTCGACGCGGCGGCCATCGCGGCGATGGACCCGGAGGCGCTCGACAAGGCGTTCCGGACACCACCGGCGCTGCATCGCTTCCCGGGCAACATGGCTCGTCGCACACAGGATCTCTGCGCGTTCCTGGTCGAGCGCTACGACGGCGACGCAGGTCGGGTGTGGTCCGAGGCGAAGGACGGGGCGGAACTCAACGCCCGACTCCTCGAGCTGCCGGGCTTCGGGCCGATGAAGGCGGGCACGATCGTCTCGATCCTCGGCAAGCAGCTCGGCGTGACCCCGCCAGGTTGGGAACAGTTCGCGCCACACCACATGACGCTGGGTGACGTCGACTCCGCGGAGAAGCTGGCGACGTACCAGGCGGGCAAGCGGGCCTACAAAGCGGAGATGCGGGCCCAGGGCAAGAAGGTCTGAGCGTCGCATTGCCCCGCCGCGGCGGCGCCTCGGTGTAGACTCAGTTGCATCTTGCAACTGACAACCTGAGGACGACCCTGGCATGACCGCCGCAACGCTTCCCGGACTCGACGGCCGGAGGCCGATCGACATCACCACCACCGGCCGGCACACCGGCAAGCCCCGCCGGATCGAGATCGCGATCCACCCCATCAACGGCCGGCTCTACGTCAGTGGGATGCCGTCGCGTCGGACGCGCGCCTGGATCTACAACCTCGAGACCGACCCGCGGCTCACGGTCCACGTCAAGCAGCCGGGCGCGGAGCGCGATCTGCCGGCAACGGCGCGCGTGATCACCGACGAGGCGGAGCGACGCGAGATCATCCCCCACGTCGCGGCGCGATGGGGCCGGACCGACATCGAGACGATGGTCGAATTCAGCCCGCTCATCGAGGTCGTCCTCGACTGATTCGGGCAGGCGACGGGCCGCGTGGCGACGGCCCGCGCGGCCACGCGACGGATGTCCAGCCCTGACCGTCGACATCCGCCCGATGCCCCGCCTTCTCTCCCCGGCGACGATCGCGTCACCACCTCGATTCACCGTCTTCGTCTCTGGGGAGAGCTCGATGCGACATACCCGCCACGCGACGATCGCGACGATCGCGATCGCCTTCGGCCTTGCGCTCACGACGATCGGCATCAATCGCGGCCTGCCGCACGAGATCGGCGGGTTGGGCTCCCGCCTGACCGTTGCGGCCGACGCGTGGGCCAGCGGCTCGGCCGTTTCGCCGCCGCTCGTCCTCCTCACGGCCGTCGCGATCCTCGCCGCCATCGCCGTCCGCGAGACCCGTGGCGGCGTCCGCGCCGCGAAGTGGCTCGCGGTTCTCGCGTCAGTCGGCATCGTCGCCGGCCTCATGGAGCCCTTCCAGCAGCGCGTCATCCTGTTCCAGGAGCGGGATCTCGTCCTGGCCGCGCTGCTCTACGGCGCGTACGTCGCGTGGATTGCGCTCGTCGTCGCCTGTGTCCTCCGGGTCCGCGACGGCGCGGGCGACGAGGGCCCCGAGCGACGTCGGGTCGCCGCAGCGACGCCGGCCACGGCCTAGCGCCCAAAGCCGTTGGGCCGGGCCTCGCCCGGCCGCCCGCTCAGATCGGGTTGTTGAACGTGTCGCAGTCGCCCGCCCGGCCGGACGTCATGCCGACCGTGAACCAGTGCTGGCGCTGCTCGGCCGAGCCGTGGGTCCAGCCTTCGGGGTCGACCTGACCCTGGGTCCGTTCCTGGATCCGGTCGTCGCCGACGGCGGCGGCGGCGCTCAGTGCCTGGCCGACCTGATCGTCGGTCGGTGGCTCGAGAAAGCCTGTCGACGACGCGTGGTTGACCCAGACGCCGGCTAGGCAGTCGGCCATGAGCTCCGTCCTGACACTGCGGCTCTCGGCACCCGTCCCGCCGCCTCCCGCGGACAGCACGCCCTCGAGATCCTGGATGTGGTGGCCGTACTCGTGGGCGACGACGTAGCCCTCGGCCAGCGGCCCGCCCTGCGCGCCGAAGCGTGACTGCAGCTCGTCGAAGAAGCCCAGGTCGAGGTACACCGTCGTGTCGGGCGGGCAATAGAACGGCCCGACCGCCGACGTCGCCGAGCCGCAGCCCGTCCCGACCGCGTCCTGGTAGATGATCGTCTGGGCCGGGGTGTAGCGCCCGCCGTCCTGCGCGTAAGCATCGGTCCAGTAGGCCTGGATGCTGTTCACGAAGCCCACGATTCGGCAGTCGGCGCGCTCGTTGGCCTGACTCCCCGCCTTGCACTCCTGGGTCGCCTGCGAACCGATCGGCCCGGTCACCGGCCCGGCACCTGGCGAGAGGAGCGCGCCGGGATCGCCGCCGAGCAACAGGTAGACGACCGCGATCACGAGGCCGATGCCGCCGCCGCCCACGGCGATACCGCGCCCGCCGCCGTACGAACGACCGCGGACGTCGGTGACCTGACTTGGGTCGAGACGAGCGTCTCGTCTGAATGTCACTGGTGGGTTACCTCCCGATCCCCCTCGTGGGGCTGCGCGCCATCGTCGGGCTTCCAGCGATCGGAACGCACCTGCGCGAGTCAATGCTGATGCTGCAAACACCTTGCGATGCCCGTCAAGGCGCCTCAGGCGTTAGTTCCTGACAAGTCTTGGCAGTTTTCAGCGATATGGTTGCGGTGCTGGTGACGGACGACACGGACACGGGGAAAGGGGCAGGCATGCTCGCCGAAGAGTTGCTACGAGTGATGAAGGCGGATCGCGAGCGGCAGATCGCAGAGGCCCAGCGGGCCCGTGCGGCGGCCGGCTACGGAGCTCATTCTCGCCGCGGCCGGACCTGGATCCGCGACCTCTGGGCACCCACGCCGACGTTCGGTGGCCGCCCTCATCCGGGCGGCGCGGCGACGGAGCCCACGCTGTAGCGGTCGACGATCGCTTGGGCCGCTTCCAGGATCGAATGCCGGAGCCAGTCCGGCTCCAGGACCTCGGCGCCGGAGCCCATCCGGAGCACGGCGCCGACGGCCTCGTCCATCCAGTCGAAGGAGACGCGGAGCCGAACGAGGTCGGGGTAATCGGGATCCGGGGTTCGGGTCGCCCCGGCCATGACGCGGGTACTGACCACGCCGGCGAACGCATCGAGGCGCTCGGGCGCGAGGCGGATCGTCATCGGGAAGCGCTCGATGCTTCGCTCGTACGCCTCGGTGGAGCGCTCCCAGTAGTCGGCGAGGTCGAAGCCGTCGGGCCGCTCGAATTGATCGGTGATCAGGTCGACCTGCTCGACTCGCGAGACCCGGTACGTCCGGAACTCGCCGTCCGTGCGGCCGACAAGGTACCAGACGCCGCCCTTGAGCACGAGCCCGATCGGGTCCACCTGCCGTTCGACGACGCCGCCGCGTTCGCCGCGGCGGTAGCGCATCACGATCGATCGGTTCTCCCAGACGGCGGCCGCGAGGACCTCGAGGTGGGGCAGCGCTTCAGAGGCCTGGAACCAGCCCGGCGCGTCCAGGTGAAACCGCTCCGACACGCGGCTGGCCCGGGCACGGAGCTCCGGTGGCAGCGCGGCCATCACCTTGAGGCGGGCCGCCGCGACGACCGTCCCGAGACCCAGCTCCGCGGCCGGTCCCGGCAGTCCCGAGAGGAACACCGCCTCGGCCTCGTCGGCCGTGAGCCCGGTCAGCCGGGTCCGGTACCCGTCGACGAGCCGGACGCCGCCGTGGGGGCCGCGTTCGGCGTAGATCGGGACGCCGGCCTCCGAGAGTGCCTCGACGTCGCGATAGATCGTCCGGACGGAGACCTCGAGCTCCTCCGCGAGCTCCGCCGCCGTCATCCGGCTGCGGGTCTGGAGCAGGAGCAGGACGTTCACGAGGCGGCTGGCGCGCATCCCCACAGCGTACGCCTGTTCATGACAGCATGTGTCATGTACTCAAATGGAGGTAGTCTGGCTCGATGATGCCCTACAACGACCCCGGTTCCGACGCGGCCTCGCGGCGGGTCGCCGCGCTCGAGACGGTTGCGGCGGAGCCCTTCGCGGTCGATGGTGGCGGCCGCGTCCTCGTCGGAACCGCCTCCTGGACCGATCCCACGATGACGGCGGCCGGCGTCTTCTACCCGTCCGGCGCGGACAACGCGGAAGCGCGGCTCCAGTACTACGCCTCGACCTTTCCCGTGGTCGAGGTCGACGCGACCTACTACGCCCTGCCGGCGGAGCGGACGTCCCAGCTCTGGGTGGATCGCACGCCGCCGGACTTCACGTTCGACATCAAGGCCCACGCGCTCATGACCGGGCAGGGAACGGAGACGAAGCGCCTGCCGAAGGCGATCCGCGAGGCGCTCCCCGAAGAGCAGCAGGCCAAGAGCCGGATCTACGCCAAGGACATGCCGGACGAGGTCCAGGGCGAGGTCTGGCGGATGTTTCGGGATGGGCTCGCCCCATTGGCCGAGAAGGGCCAGCTCGGGTCGATCCTGCTCCAGTACCCGAAATGGGTGTTCCCATCGAATGAGAACCGGGCGCTGATCGACGACGCCGTCGAGCGGCTTGACGGGTGGAAGGTCGCCGTCGAGTTCCGGAACGGCTCGTGGCTCAACGAGAAGAACATCGAGCGGACGTCACGCTTTCTTGCCGAGCGGAACATCCCGTTCGTCATGGTCGACGAGCCGCAGGGCTTCAAGAGCTCGGTGCCGCCGGAACTGCTCGTGACGTCGTCGGACCTGGCCCTCGTCCGGTTCCACGGGCGCAACGCCGACACGTGGGAGAAGAAGGGCATCACCCCGGCGGAGCGGTTCCGCTACCTGTATTCGGTCGACGAGCTCGCGGAGTGGCTGCCGAAGATCAAGGAGGCCGCGGGCCAGGCCCGCGAAGTCCACCTGATGTTCAACAACTGCTATGCGAACTACGGCACTACCAACGCCCGCGAGATCGCAGCGCTACTTGCCGACATGGAGGCCGGCGAGGACTGAGGCGCGAGACCTGCCCGCCCGGCGCGTGATGGCTCCCAAGGCCCGGATGTGCCGCTCCGAGCCGAATCACCTGGGCTGGACCGCGGCTGACGGCTCCTCGTCGGCGAGCGAGGCCCGACCCGCGCCCAGGCGTTCGATCAGCCATTCGATCGTCGAACCCTGGACGAGCAGCGTGAACAGCACGATGCCGAACGTGATCTCCTGGAGCAACGCGCGCTGGGGGATGGAGGCCGGCAGCGAGAGGGCCATCGCGATCGCCACCGCGCCGCGCAATCCAGCCCAGAACAGGACGTGCAGCCAAGCAGCCGGCAGCTGCCGCCCGACGACGATCCGCGACGTCCCGCCGAGGAGCAGGTAGACGACGATCGCCCGGCCGACGAGGATCGCGACGATTCCCCAGGCGATCGCCGGGGCCACGGACACGACGTTCGAGAAGCTGATCGCGAGGCCGATCAGGAGGAACACGAGCGCCGTCATCAGGAAGGCCGCGAACTCCCAGACCGCGTCGAGCGCGTCCAGCGTCGCGGTCGAGACCCCCGATCGCCGAACGTGGTCGCCGATCACGAGGCCGGCGACGACGGTCGCAATGACGCCGGAATGGCCGAGCCGATCGGCCACGAGGTACGTCCCGTAGGCTACGGCGACCGACAACGTCAGCGCGATCAGGTGGTCGTCGACGGCGGTCATGAGACGCGATGCGACGAGCCCAACGACGAGCCCGATCAGGGTGCTGACCGCGACGGTGACGACGATCGAGACGACGGCCCGATCGAGCGTGACCTCGCCGAGCGCGGCCTGAACGGCGACGAGGAAGACGACAATCGCGGTTCCGTCGTTGAAGAGGCTCTCGCTCTCGATCAGCGTCGCCAGGCGGCGCGGGGAACCGAGTTGCTTGAACGTCGAGACCACGGCTACCGGATCCGTCGCGGCGACCATCGCGCCGACGACGAACCCCAGCTCGAGGGGCAGGCTCGTCGCGACCGACAGCACGATCCCGACGACGGCCGCGCTGACGAGGACACCGGGTGCCGCAAGCAGCGCCACGCCACCGAACATCCGGCGGAAGTCCGTCGCATGGATCCGCAGCGCTCCCTCGAACACGAGGCCCGGCAGGAGGACCAGCAGGACGAGCTCCGGCGGTACCTCGACGGTGATCGGCAGGAGTGCGCCGGCAACCAGGCCGAGCACGACGAGCGCGACGCTGTACGGGATCGCGAGGCGATGCACCGCGAGCCCGATGAGCCCGGCCGCCGCGACGAGTGCGACGAACAGCGAGATTGCCTGGATCGTCGCGTCTGGGCCCACGGCCTGATCCTACGGGACGGCCAGCCTCACGTCCGCTCGCGACCCTCGCTGCCGCGGTCCCGGAGGAACTGCTCGATCTCGGAGATCAGGTCGTCGCCCGACGGCAGCCGCTCCTCGTCGACCATCGCCTCGAGTCGCTCCACGTACTGCCGGGTCGTGTCCTCCAGCGCGGTCGCCGCATCGAGGCGCTCCCTGAGCTGCTGCGACTCCTCGACGAGAGCCGGATCGACGAGGTCCGTCTCGACATGCCGCCCAATCGCCTCGAGCAGCGCGACCGCCGCGGCCGGATACGGCCCCGAGATGTAGTGCGGGACCTGGGCGTAGTAGCCGCACGCGGGAATGCCCGACGCGCTGACCGCGGCCTCGAGCACCGAGATCGCAGCCGACGGCACGCGCAGCGTCCCGGACGGCCCGGGCAGCACCTCGCCGAGCAGCAGCCCCGGCCGCGAGGTCGAACCGAGAACGTGGACGGACCGCGTGTGCGGGACGGCGGCCGGGATCGCCCCCAGGCTGATCCACAGGCTGACGTCGAGCTCCCGGACGAGATCGACGACGTCGGCCGCGAACTCGCGCCATCGGAAGTCCGGTTCGGCACCGGTCAGCACGAGCAGGTGACGTCCCCCCACGACCCGGTGCCGTAACGACAGCCCGGGCCAGGTCAGGTCGGCGAGCCGGCCATCGACGATCTGGAGCGTCGGCCGGCGAGCCCGGTAGTCGAACAGCGCGTCGCCGTCGAAGTCGACGACCGTGGTGCCGCCCTCGGCCAGGTGCGCGGCCGCGCTCGACGACGCGTCGCCTGCGTCGATCCAGCTGTCGAAGGCCGCGACGAGGATCGGCGCCGAGAGGTCCGCCGGGCGGTCAATCCGGTAGCGGGTCACCGACGAAGCATATGCCGAAGCCGACGCCGGTCCGGGCGACGGGGTCGGTCGACGCGACGAGTAGGCTGGTGGCATGACCTACGAGGTGCCCATCGTCCAGGTCTCCAGATCGGCCCGGGGCCGCCGACCGGGCCTGGTGATCGGAACCCTCGGGATCATCGTGACCGTCGCCGCGATCGCGCGCCTCGACAGCCCCGCGTCCGGATCGCCGCCGGAGGCGGCGACGGGTCTCACCGCGATCGTCGACGGGACCGCGGCCACGGACCCCGCGCACGCCCCTGCTTCCACCCCCCGACCGCCGACGCCGCCTGTCGTCATCCGCGAGCCGCAGCTGTTCCCGTTGAACATTGCGCGCCCGTTGCCGACCGCCATCGACTGTCACGACGTGGCCGCCTCCGACTGCCACAGGATCGTCCGTGCCGCGCTGCGCATCCTGCCGGACGAGACGCCGGACGTCGCCGGGGCCGATGTCTGGCGGTCGCTCGTCTGTGGCGACACGTTCGATTGCCCGCCGGACTTTCTTCGGAACTCGGCTCCGATGGGCAGCGTGATCCTGAAGTTCGATGACGAGCCGGGCGTGGCCGTCAACGTCGTCGACTGGCAGTACGGCGCGAATGTCCGGCTCGGCCTGCGGGCATGGCTGACGCGGAGCGTTCCCGCACGCGGCTGACGTCGCGCCGGCGGCTGTCGTCGCGCTAGCGGCGCCGACCAGCCCCCACGCCGGGGTGAATCCCGCGCGTCAGGCCCAGCTCGTCGGCGACGCCTTCGAGCAACTCGACCAGCTGGCGGCGCTCGGCGGCGGAGAGGCCGGCCGTGAGCTCCTTCTCGTGCGCCGCGGACGCCTTGGCAAGCTCGCCGAGCGTTTGTGCCCCGAGGTCCGTCAGATGGATCGCCCGGACCCGTCGGTCGCCCTGCACCGATCGGCGTTCGGCCAGGCCGGCGGCCTCGAGCTCGTCGACGAGACCGACGACCTTGCTCGCCGGCACGCGGATTCGGCGGGCGAGATCGGCCTGGGTCGTCGGCCCGACGTTGTTGAGGACGCGCAGGACGAGGCCCTGCCGGGGCTCGATGCCGAGCGGGGCGATCCGCTCCGCCCACCGCCGGGCCGATTCGAAGCCGAGCTGCGATAGGAGGAACGCCGCGCCCGGGGGCGGGAGGCGGATCTGCGGCTTCGAGGCCGGTTCGTCGCTCATCTGGCTCGGTTCCGCGCTGGAGGTGGCCCCCGGCCATCGTAGCGTCGCCGGCGACTATGGCGAGCGCCGGCTCAGCGAAGGGCCGCTCCGACCGCGGCCGCCGACCGAGAGGCCAGTCCTCCGATCCGGGGCAGGATCGCCGCGGGCCGGGGGACCGGCAACCGCAGCACGAGGACGAGGCTCGCAAGCACGAGGCCGAAGCCTGCGAGCAGCTCCGTCCCGATGGGTTCCCCGAGGATCAGGCCGCCCCAGAAGATGCCGAACATCGGGACGACGAACGTCGAGCTGCTGGCGGCGGTCGCGGATGTCCGCGCCGCGATCCGGAAGTACACGGGCCACGCGATCGCAGTCGAGACGACGCCCATCGCGACGATCGAACCCAGCGCGGCCGGCGAGGGCGCCGCCGGGACGCCAGTCGCGAACGCGAGAGGCAGGAGGATGAGCGCCGCGGCCACGAGCTGGCCGGTCGCGAGGTCGAGTGGCGCGACGTCGCCGAGGCGGCGCCTGACGTACGTGCCGGCGATCGCGTAGCTGAACGCGGCCCCGAGACCCGCTCCGGCCGCAACGATCGTCGCCGGCCCCAGCTCGACATGCGAGCCGCCGAGGAGGAAGACCACCGCCCCGAACCCGAGACCAAGCCCAATTGCCACGCCGGTGGTCACGCGTTGCCGCAGCCACGCGGCGGAGACCATCGCGGTGAACAGCGGCGTGGTCGCCATCAGGAGCGACGCGAGGGACGCCGGAAGCGTGAGCGTCGCGAACGCGAGCAACGTGAAGGGGATGGCCGAGAACGTCGCCCCAACGACGAGGATCTCGACGGGACGGCGGCGGAACGCGGTCCACGCGGATCGGCCCGTGAAGAGCGCGAGTGCGAT
>DASUFO010000056.1:0-37334 GCA_036274475.1 Candidatus Limnocylindrales bacterium | reverse complement strand
CAGATAGCCCTCGGCGACGAGCTGCTCGTAGGCCTCAACGACGACACCACGCGACAGGCCGAGCTGGTCCGCGAGTGCGCGCGACGAGGGCAGTGCGGCGCCGGCCGCGAGTCGACCGGATCGAATGGCGCCGCGAAGCTCGAGCTCGAGCTGGCGGTGGAGCGGCGCTGGATCGTCGCGTCGCAGCTCGACGAGCAGCTCGCTCGCTGAACTGGTCCTCGATCTGGCCATCGAACCGGACCTTAGCAGAATGCCACTCTGCTGTCAGGATGGTCCCACGAACAACGCAACTGGCACACCGAAAGGAACAAACGATGGACTTCATCGCACTCCTCACGATCGTCGTCGTCGGCCTCGTGGTCTTCGGAATCCTCGCGGTCACTGTCGGCGCCGACTCCCGGGACACGCTCCGAGACGACTGGTCGGGAGGCTCACGGATCTGACCCGCAGTCGATGACCGCCACGGACGCTTGAGCCGGTCGCGGATCCCGCGGCCGGCTCGCTGATTCGGGGGAGGGGAACTCCGCTCGTGCGATCATCGTCGCTCGGCCATGACACGACGCCTCGCCACGTTCCTCCTATTCGTCCTCCCGGTGCTCGCGGCCTGCGCCGGAGCGGCCTCGTCCCCTCCGCCATCCAGTCCGCCGACGCCCGGACCAACGTTGATCAGCTCGCCAGAGGACGCGGCCGCCCGCGTGATGGACGTTCACCCGGAGCTCGCCGGCATTCCGACCAAGGACCCGAACGTCATCGGCGCCTGCTGTTACTGGGAGGGCTCGCCCACCGGCGACGGATTCACCGTCCGATTCGAGGTGGGTTGGGGCGACTGCCCATCCGGCTGCATCGACCGCCACTCGTGGACGTTCGCCGTCTCGAGCGACGGCGCCGTGACGCTGCTCGATGAGCAGGGATCGCCCGTTCCGTCCGGCGTACCGGGTGCCGGAATGGGCGCCGGCGCCGGTGGCGGCTCAACCGGCGGCGGCGGGATCCTGCCCGGCGGTACCGGGATCCAGGGGCACGCCATGGCCGGTCCGACGTGTCCGGTCGCTCGGCCGAACGACCCGGCGTGCGCCGACCGACCGGTGGCTGGTGCGACGCTCGTGTTCCTGACCGCAGGCGGCGTCGAGGCGGCGCGAACGATGACCGACGCCGACGGCTTCTACTCGGTACCGCTGCCGCCCGGCCCGTACACGATCGAGCCGCAGCCGGTCGAAGGGATCATGCACGGCTCGCCGCCGATCCCGGTCGTCGTCAATGATGGCGTCGCGACGGTCGATATCCCGTTCGACACCGGGATTCGCTGACGAGTTCGCCAGAAAGATGAGCCGCGCCCCCGAAGGGACGCGGCTCAATGAGTTCGGCTGGACCCGACGGACGGTTTCGGCGCCTCAGGAATAGCTCCCAGGCAGCCTCGTCGAACCCAACGAGCTTCGATGCATCCTAATTCACGAGCGCCAGCTTTCGGACTCCCGTGTCGAGCGTCGGATTGCCGCCCTTCGGATCGACGACGAAGACCGCCGCGTTGACCGGCGAGACGAAGTAGCCGCGGATGACCTTCTGCGGGGCACCCTCGACGCCGAGGAGCCGGAAGTAGCCGAAGCCAACCATGAGGCCGTCGTCGTTCACGATCGGCACCGGGAAGGTCTCGCCGATGTGTTCAGACAGCGACGGCGAGCCGGACTTTGGGTTCGAGTCGAGCAGCGTCGTGTGGGTGCCGGCGTTGAGCGGGGCGATCGTGTCGCTAACGTAGACGGTTGTGGCGTTGCCGCCGCCGTCCATGATCTGCCCTACGTCGTTGCTCGAGGCGTTGCAGTCGTTGCCGGAGTCGCCGGCGCAGAACACGGTCCAGTTGAACTGGGTCGCATCCTGGGGCACGTCCTCGTTGCCGTTGCCCGGCAGCTGATAGACCTCCGGCGTGCAGCCGGTCGCTTCCTCGTCGCACACGGCGCCGGGGAACGCTTCCTCGTTGAACAGCAGCGGCATCACGCCGATCGCGCCGTTCGGCTGGTCGCTGACGAGGACGGTCGCCGTAACGGACACGTCCCAGGTCGGCATCCCGAGGAGTCCCGCGAACGTGTTTCCGTGCTTTCCAGTCAGATCGACCGTGATGTAGGTGGCGTACGAAAGGTTCGTGAGCGACACGTCGATCGAGGTGCCGTTCACGCCGTGCGTATAGCCGTTGTCGGTCGCGATTTGGCGGGCCGCCGCCTCGGCGAGGGCGTTCTTCGTGGCGTAGTCGCCGGGAACGTTGAGGAACGCCGTCCCGCCGGCCATCGCCGCGAGGTCGACGACGCTCTGCTCGCCTCGTCGCTGGGCATACGCCCCGCCGCCGTCGATCACGAGACCGACGACGCCGACGACAACGAAGATCGCGAGCACGAACATGATCAGGATCTGGCCGCGCTCACCGCGGCGAGCGAGTTCGTCGCGACGCATGGTGCGTGTCTCCTTGGTCATGGCTGCATGCCGGGGATCTGCATCCGGCTGATGGACTCGAAGGTGTGCGCCCCGAATGCGCTCACGAGTGGCGTGACAGGCTCGAACGACGCCTCGACGTGAACGCGGATGAAGTCTTCGCCGACATTGCAGTCGTTGGCGTCCCCGCTGACGTGCCGGTTCTGGACGACGTCGTACGCGTCGACGCAGACGATGTCCGTGGCCGGGTCGATCGTGAGGCCCGGGATGAGGCCGGTCTGGGTGTCGATGACATCGGTCGTCTCGGGGCTCATGCCCAGGTTTCCGGCGCCGTCGAAGAGGTGAACGATCGTGACGCGGGTGATGTCCCGGGCAGCCTCCGACGTGCCGTTCAGCATGTAGATGCCCCGACCGAGGTCGATGACGGCCATCAGGAGGATGAGGAACGGGATCACCGCCAGGGCGAATTCGACGAGGGCCTGCCCGCCGTCCCGAGAGCGCTTCATGGTGGTTCTCACGTGGTGCCTCGGTAGACAAGCTCGATGGTCGTGCCGAGGGGCTTGCACTCCGTCTGGTCGGGGTTCTGGCCCTGGACCTTGTTCTTCGGACCACTGGTCACGATCGTGACCGTATTGAGGAAGCCGGCCTGCTGGAGCAGCGCCTGGGCGTCGGTCAGCGTCTTGCCAACGACATTCGGCGGATGGACGCACGTCGGAAGCGGCTGGGCGCTCTCGGACTCGCTTGGATCGGGATCCGATCCGTCCGGCGTCACCGTGACGTAACCAACCTTCACCTCGACGTCGCTGTTGGTCATGTTGATGACGGTCAGCGTGACCGTGTACTTCGTGGTCACCGTCACGTTGGGATACGTCCAGGTCGGGTTCGCTTCAGTCGAGTCGACGAACGCATCGCCGTCGAAGTCCCACTGGAAGCCCGTCGGGTCGCCGAGCGATGCGCTCGAGTCGAACGACACGGAGCCGCCGGGCAGGATCGACGTCGGGCTGGTCGCGATGAATCGCGCCGTCGGCCCGGGCGGCGGCGTGATGAGATTGATGTTCGGGAGGTATTCGATCTGGGCGGTGGCCGCGGACGCGAGCTGGAGCGTCTGGCCGCCGAACACGAATGACAGGATCGGCGTAATGAGGCGGAACTCGCCTCGGACGCGGACGGTGACCGTCGCCCCGGCTGCTTCCGGGCACGTGCCCGGGTTGCACGTCATGTCGATGTCGTCCGGCTGGATCGCGATCATCGACCCGACTGTCTCGTTCTGGACGCGACAGACAACGCGGTTCGTTGCCTGGTCGCACGGCTGGCCGGCGTCGAACAGCTCCGGCGTCTTGGCAGCCTGGAACGCACCCTCTCGGGCCGCGTTGTTGAGGGTGATGTTTGCGTAGAAGACCCGCCCGAGGTCCAGCGTCGCGGCGAGGAACAGCAGGAACACCGGCAGGATGAGGGCGAACTCGACGAAGCTCTGGCCGCGTGTCCTTGTGCGGAAGTGCCTGCGCAACCCTGCGACGAGACCGGACATCGATGACCCCATGGCGGGAGGAAGTGCCGGCATGCTCGGCCGGGCACCTTTCACGATCCCTTGAATCGGTGCGCTGCTGCATAGCCCGAAGGGGGTGACGGGTCACGCTGAAGGTCCGGTCGCCGATCCGCGAGCCGCCACGAATCGAAGGAGCCGCGTCCTGCCGGACGCGGCTCCTGTCGGCCCCGAGACCTCGCGGAGTTACCTGATGAGCTTCACGCCTAGCTGGTTGTTGATGTCGGGGTCGACGTCACCTGTCCCGACCTCGCCGGGTCCGGGCAGTGCCGCGACCCACCAGCCCTTGAAGCAGCCATTCGAGCCATTGCCGCTTACGAACGGCTGACCGGGCGCCTGGTCGCATTGCTTCTTGTCGTTGCCGTTCAGGTAGAAGAAATCGACCTTGAAGCTCGCAAACATCGGGATGTGGTACCAGGTGTTGCTACCGACGCCGACGTCGCCCGGGGGGCAGTCCAGTAGTCCGGTGCCGGCTGGCTGCGACTTGCACGTTCCGTCGAACAGCGGGATCTGGACGAGGTCGTTGTGGAAGGTGTTCAGCGCGTTCTGGACCTCCGGCCCGCCCTGGCCGACGCCGCCGGCGAACGTCTGAACCCAGGTCTGGAACGGAAGGCTGACGATGCACGGATCGACGATCGCGTCCTTGAACTGGTTCGTGCAGGTGCCGTCGGTCTCGGCGCCAATGGCTGACGACAGGTCGATCCAACCCACGGAGCCGGCCGACCCGCCGCCAAGATCGTTGTTCTGGTTCTTGCAGATCGGGACGATCGCTTCGTTCGCTGGCGTGGTCTGGTTCTCTCCGAGATAGGGCCATTCGCCGGTTCCCGGGATGAGCACCTTGCCGGTGTTGTCGCAGTCGGAGGTGATGTACGGAACGGTGATCGGGAAGAGCCCGCACGGCATGCCCTCGATGCAGAGCTTCGTCACCTCACCGGTAATGGCGGTGGCCTGGGTGGATGCGGTGAAGCTCGAGATTCCAAGGGCACGGGCGAAGTACGTGCCGAACGCGCGATCGGTGAGAGCCTGAACGCCCTGGGCTTCCACCGGGTAGCCGGATCCAACAGGCCCGAGCACGGCGCCGGTGAAGTCCGTGTAGTTCACGGCGGTGATCGTCACATTGTTGTTCGCCGCCGCGCCGTAGACCGCCTTGCACACCTCGAGGTCCCATGGGTCTGGCGGCGTCAGCGAGGGGTCGCAGGTCCCGGTCGTCCCCGTCGTGGAGCTTCCGTTCATCAGGTATTGGGCGACGATGACCGTGCCTGCCTCGGCGACGGCGTCCGCGCCGTTCTGCGTTGCCCGCTGCTGAGCGAGCGCATTCCCGCCGTCGACCACGATCGCGACGCCGCCCAGCAGCGCGACGAGGCCGACTGCGAAGATGACCAGGATCTGGCCGCCCTGTCGGCGCGCGTTCTTCTTGTTCATGGATCGATCCCTCAGCATTGGACCAGCGGTGCTGGCGGCGGATTGGAGCACACGTTTTCGATTGGCATCTTGGTTGTCGACGTGAGGTCGATTGGCCCGATGAGCTGACCGATGAACGGGGTGAGCGCCTCGAAGTGGCCGCTCACATCGACCTGGACAATGCAGCCGATCTTCAGCGTCACGCAGGGCCCTGTATCGGTCGGGTTTAGATACGTCAGCAGGATGTCGGCTTCCTCGACCCCTGCGGCCGAACCCGCGACGACGCCACACCCGACGGGCCAGGCCGTCGCCGAGAGGGTGTCACATGTGTCCGTGCCGGCTGTCGACTGGTTGACGATCGCGACCCGTGCCGCGCTCCTCGCAGAGTTCGCGAGGGTGTTGTAGGTGACGATCAGTCGACCGGCGTCAATGATCCCGAAGAGGATGAGGAGGAAGATCGGTAGGACAAGGGCGAACTCGACGATCGCCTGAGCGTGGGTGCGGCTACGTCCCTTGCGGATCACTGGTAGTCCACCAGGATGGTGTCAGGGCAGATGTAGTTGCTTCCCTGCTTCTTCGGGTCAATGAGCTGACCGCCGGGCAGAGACTGCGAGACGATGTTCGAGGGTGGACTCGGCGGGTTCGGGTTGCCGTTGCCGTTGTCGCCGGACTGACGGAACCTGATCTGTCCGGTGAAGTTCGCGCCAGCCCAAGTCGACGATGCGTTGGCCGTCGACGTACCCGCGAAGTTCGGGACGAGACATCCGACGGTGATGTAGTCGGTCCGTGTCTGCGGCGTGCCGCCTGTCGGCGCCGTCACCGTAAGAGTGACCGTGTAGATCCCCAGGCCGTTGAACGTATGCGACGGCGCGGACTGGGTCGATACCGGCGATCCGTCGCCGAAGTTCCAGCTGAAGTCCGTGGCGTCCGTCGACGTGTTCGTGAAATCGACCACGATCGGGTCAGACCCCTTGATCGGCGTGCCGGTCGGTCCGCCGCCCTGGGCGGCTGGCGCTGTTCCCTGGGGTACACCGTAGAAGGCGGCGACAGGGTTCGGTGCCACAGCCGAAACGGTCACCAGTCGGCTCGCGGTGGACGATCCGATCGTGTTAGTTACCTTCAAGATCACCGTGAAGGTGCCCGCCGTCGGGTACGTATGGTTCGCCGGCGTGAACGAGAAATCATGCGGCGAAAAGTCGCCCCAGTCCCATTCATACGTATCGCCGTTCTGCGATTTGTTGATCGCGCCGACGCTGACCGGCGCGGTTCCGGCGATGTTTCCGCTGCCATTGATCGTGCCTCCTGTGACCGCCGTGAAGTCGAAGGCTGCGCTGGGCGACCCCGGCGGAGGAATGGTCCCTCCACCGATATCGCCGATGGCGCCGGTCCGAACAGGGAAATCGGCACTTGCCGACATGGCGACCGGGCCGCCGAAGAAGTCCGTGAGAAACGGCGTCATCAGGGTGAAGTCGCACGTCATGGCCACGGAGCTGACGGCGCTCAACCCCGACCCGACGATCGTCGGAATCGGCGGCTCGAAGCCCCCGGCGTCGGGTTGGAGGTCACACCCGAGGACTCCCGTCTCACGCGCAAGGGTCGCGTTGTACTCCGTGACATTCGGCGTACCAGTGAAGGCTCCCGGCGCGACCGAGCCGAAGTTGGCGGCGACCCGGACAGCATTGTTCAAGGTGACGTAGCTCATGAACAGCCGGCCGAAGTCGATCACGATGAGCAGCATCAGGATCAGGATCGGCAACACGAGGGCGAACTCGACGAGGCCCTGGGCCTTGGACCGCTCGCGGTGACGGACGCGACGGAACATCTTTGTTGGCATCTCTTTGGCTACCCCGGCGGCGTGGTTTCGTGACGGGCTAGGACGAAAGTACGGGGGATCTTGCCCGGCGCACCTTACATCCCACCTTGCGCGGAGACGTCGCGTGGACGACACGCACCACCCGGTGTCAGGGGTCGTCGCAGTCGAAGAGGCTATGGCGGTCGGAGCTCGGCCCGACGTACGGTGCCTGCATGAAGAAGCGCGCCCTCTCCGCATTCCTCTGGTTCTACTGCGGCTGGTACGCGGGCGCGATGCTCGCCCACTACTTCGGGATCTCGCCCGTGCTCGGGCCGATCCTGGGGGCGACCGCGGCGTTCCTCATCGCCGGCGACCCGCGCGGCGTGATCTGGCCGCGCAAGCCCAAGGCGCCGGCCTTCACCGCCGAGCCGACGCCGGCCTGACCCCTCCGACGAAGCACCGAACGCCGGGCGACCCGCCCGGCGTTTTCGATTCGGGCCGCTAGGCGTCTTCGGGCGGCTCGCCAGGGAGATAGACGCTGAACGCCGCACCTCGACCGGCCACGGTCGGCTCGAGGACGAGGTCGCCGCCCATCGCCCGGCAGAGCTCACGAGACACGTAGAGTCCGAGGCCGCTGCCATCGTCAACAGCCGTCTCCTGGCCCCGGACGAATCGCCCGAACAGTCGGGCGCGGTCCGCCTCGGCGACGCCCGGTCCGCCATCGGCGATCGTCAGCCGCAGCCGCGAACTGGCTTCCTCCACGTCGATGTCGACCGCGATCGGCGAGCCCGCACCGTACTTCACGGCGTTGTCGAGCAGCGCCCACAGCACCTGGTCGAGCTGGTCGATGTCCGCGACCGCGAGCCAGCCCTGGGAGGCGTCGTTGACGGTCAGCTCGACCTGCGACTGGGCGAGCGCCTCCCACGTCCGCCTGATGCGCGGCGCGAGCGACAGCACCTCGATTCGCGGATGAAGCGCGCCGGACTCGAGCCGGGTCACCGTGAGGAGCTGGCGGACCATCCGCGACAGCCGTTCGGACTGCTCGGCGATGATGTCGAGCCGTTGATCGGGTCGGTCGGTCTGAAGCTGGTGGGCGTAGACCCGGATGCTCGTCAACGGCGTCTGGAGGTTGTGGCTGACGCCGCGCAGGAAGTCGTCCTTCGCCGCATCCAGCTCGAGCAGCTGGGTGTTCTGGGCCTCGACCCGGGCGAACAACTGGGCGTTCCGGATCGCGACGCCGATCTCGCTCGCGAAGAGCTCGAGCAGGTCCTGATCGGCGCGCTCCCAGGTGCGCGTCGCCGGCAGGTGCCCGACGAGGACACCGAGCTCCTCCTCGCCGGTCTGGAGGATCGCCCGGACCGGCAGCGCCTCGCCTGGGATTCGTTCCTCGAGCGGGATGTCGCGCGGGTCGACGAGCAGGATGGAGCAGTCGATCATGCCGAAGGCCGCGCGGGCGTCCGTCGCGGCGCGGCCGGCCACGAACTCCGCTCCGTCGCGTGGCGAGGCCCGCTCGATGGCCTCGAGGATCTGGCCGAGTTCCCGGTTGCGTCGTTCGAGCGTCGCCGCCAGCCGGTTGTGGCTATCAGCGAGTCGGGCGAGCTCGTCCTCACCGGGCACCTCGATCGGCGTCGAGAGGTCGCCCGCGGAGACGCGGTCGACGGCGGCGGCGATCGCCCGAAGCGGACCGATGAGATCGGCCGACAGCAGATACGCGAGAAGGATTCCGATCAACGCCGCGATGACGATCGCGAGCAGCAGCACCCGGCCGAGCGTGTCGACGTCGTTGACGACCAGGTCCTCGGCGACCAGGGCAACCACGCCGAACGCAGCGAGCGGCAGTACGGCCGCGGCCATCAGCCCCAGCGTCAGCCGTGACCGGAACGACAGAC
Source organism: Candidatus Limnocylindrales bacterium (assembly GCA_036274475.1). Lineage (GTDB taxonomy): Bacteria > Chloroflexota > Limnocylindria > Limnocylindrales > CSP1-4 > CF-46. The sequence goes on along the minus strand of DASUFO010000056.1, from coordinate 28,294 downwards.
GGAGTCCGAACCCCAGCCCGCCGCTCGACTCGTTCTCCGTTCGGTCGAGAAGTGCATCGAGGTCCGCCTCTTCACGCTGGGCTCGCTCCAGCTCGGCCTCCTCGAGGGCCGCGAGCCGGTCGGCGATCGGCGTCCGTGTCGCCGGATGTCCCGCTGCGGCTTCCTCGGCGGGCGTACCTTCAGCCATCGACAACCTCGCCGAGGGACACCAGCCGGTAGCCGACGCCGCGGACCGTCTGGACATGGACCGGACGGTTCGCGTCGACCTCGACCTTCTGACGGAGCCGCCGCATCGTGACCCAGACATAGGACGGGTCGGCGTCCTCGGTCTCGGCCCAGCCGCGGGCCAGCAACGTTTCGGTCGTGACGGTCTTGCCGAGATTCGCGGCGAGGGCGTAGAGGAGGCGCGACTCGGTCGGTGTCAGCTGGACGGTCTCGCCGCCGACGGTCGCCTCGCGTCGATGGAGGTCGAGCGTCAGCGCCGGCCCGAGCACGAGGCTCTGGCGAGGCACCTTGTCGCCGAGCCGCCGAAGGACCCGATTGATCCGGGCCCGAAGCTCCGGATAGTGGTAGGGCTTCGTGACGTAGTCCTCGGCGACCTCTTCAAGGAGATCGGCCTTGGAGTCGCCGGCATCGATCGCCGACAGGACGATGATCGGCAGGTCGGCCTGTGCCTTGATCTCGCGGGCGAGGGTCAGACCGTCCATCCGCGGCATCATCATGTCGATGATCAGGAGGTCCGGCCACGCGGTCCGGAGCCGCCGCAGCGCCTCATCGCCGTCTCGCGCGGTCTGGACCTGGTAGCCGTCGGCGCGGAGCTGGTCGGCGAGCGCCACGAGCTGGTTTGGATCGTCGTCGACGAGGAGCAGCCGAGGCGCCGCATCGCCGTAGCCTGCCGGACCGCCGCTCAGCATGGCCCGAGTATAGGGATCGAGTTGCCGCTCCCTACGGTGCCTTCTTGTCGAAGAAGCGGCAGCGGTCGCGGAGCGGGCACAGCTCGTGGGCCGGGTTGCGGGCATGGCACACGAGCCGGCCGTGACGAATCAGGTTCACGTGGGCCTCGTACGACCGGTCCGGCTCGATCAGCGCGAGCGCGATCTCGTGGGACAGGTCATCGATCGCCTTCGGCGGCAGCAGCCCGACCCGCTTCATGACCCGCTCCACGTGGCGGTCGATCGGTACGAGCGGCAGCCCGAAGCAGAACAGGAGCACGACTGACGCGGTCTTCTTCGCGATGCCGTTGATCCCCGTCAGCCAATCGCGCGCGTCGCGGGCGGTCATCTCGCCGAGGAACTCGAGCGAGTAGTCGCCGCGCTCCTCGCGAATCTTCCGGAGTGAGGCCTGGATCCGGGGCGCCTTCTGCGTGGCGATGCCAGCCGGACGGATGACGTCCATGAGCTCTTCGATCGGAGCGAACTCGACGCGAGCCCAATCCGGCGGCGCACCTTCCTTCAGTCCACGGCCGCCCCAGCCCTCACCCGGCTGGTGCACCTCCGGCGGCAGGCCTGATGGGTAGGCATCGCGGAGGCGCTCGAACGCCACCTCGGCGTTCGTGTCGGCGGTGTTCTGGGTGAGGATCGTGAGGATGAGCTCACTCGTGGGGTCGAGGCGGCGGATGTACTCCGGGCGGCCATAGACCGCGGCGAGCTCGTCGAGCGTGAACTCCATCAGGCCCGGCCGATAGCGGTCGATCCGCCGCTTCCAGGCCACGATCGGATCCGGCTTGCGACGCTTCCGGGCTTTCGATTTGGGCTTCGCCTTCGGGCGGGTGGCGGCGACGGCGGTCATCGTTCGGTCAGTATCGACGCGAGGCGGGCGATCCGCTCGCCGCAGCGCTCGACCGGGGCGGCGCCGGCGGCAATCGCCTCCTCGACGGACTGTGGCCGCTCCGTAACGGGCACGACGACGCACCCCAGCGAGGCGAGCGCATCGATGCCCTCCGTAGTCACGCCGCCACCAACGGCGATGCACGGCACGCCGGCGGCCTGGGCACGGCGCGCGACCCCGAGCGCGGTCTTGCCGAATGCCGTCTGGGCGTCGATCCGGCCCTCGCCGGTGACGACGAGATCGGCTTCGGCGAGCTTGCCGGCGAAGTCCGTGGCCTCCATGACGAGCTCGACGCCTGGCCGAAGCGCGAACGACCGGAACCGATCCTGGATGCTCAACAGCCCGAATCCGACGCCGCCTGCCGCTCCGGCGCCGGGGGTGTCGCGCTCGCGCCGGCCCGTCTCGCGTTCGAGCTCGTCGGCCCATTCGGCGAGACGCGCGTCGAGTTCCGTGACCTGCTCGGGCGACGCGCCCTTCTGCGGCCCGTAGGTCGCGGCGGCGCCGCTCGGACCCAGGAGCGGGTTCGCGACGTCGCACGCCACGACCAGCTCGATCGCCGCCAGGGCTTCGTCGATCCCTGGGCCGCCGCCGATCGCCTCGAGCATGCCCCGGCCGCCGTCATTCGTCGCCGACCCGCCGATCCCGATCGCGATCGACTCGACGCCGGCGTCGATCGCGGCACGGACGAGCTCGCCCGTGCCGTACGTCGAGGCGCCGAGCGGGTCGCGCTCGGCTGCCGTCAGGCGCGAGAGCCCCGACGCGGCCGCAAGCTCCACTACGGCGCGTCGGCCATCGAGCGATCGAAGCCACGGCGCGTCGATCGACCGCCCGATCGGATCGTGGGCGGGCGCCCGTTGCCACTCCCAGCCACCGGCTTCGGCGATCGCGGCGAGCGTGCCTTCGCCGCCGTCGGCAAGCGGCGAGAGCAGGAGGTCGTCACCGGGTCGGGCGCGCGCCCAGCCGCCCGCCAACGCCCGCGCAACCTCGACCGAGCTGAGTGATCCCTTGAACGAATCCGGCGCGAAGAGGACGGTGATCGGCGAGGCGGGCACGGATTCGGGTCGGAAGACCGGCGCCTAGCGCCCGATCGGCTCGAGCTCGGCCGCCGTGTTGCTGCCGTTCTCGGACATCGTCACGGCCCGTCGCCGCTCCAGGTACTCCGGGATCCGGATCATCGGCGGCCGCTCCTGGTCCGCGAGCTCGATGACCTCGAGCGCGAGCCGCCCGCGCCCGGACCGTGGCAGCTTCATGGTCGAGCCCATTTCCGCGAACAGCCGGACCTTGCGCCGCTCCTCCATCCGCTTCATCACCGCCTGGAGGATCACGAACGACATTCGCGACAGGCCTTCGAGCTCCTGGTTGCGATGAACCCGCCGCTCGAGGTCGACCTGGCCGAGCCCCTCGATCCCGACCCGCTCCGCGGCGTCGATCAGGTGCCCGATCTCGACCGCGTAGCCGGTGAAGAACGGGATCGTCTCGAGCAGCGCCCGCCGCCCCGCGTACTCCCCGGCCAGCGGCTGGATCAGCCCCGACAGCTCCGGGTAGAACAGGTTGATGAGCGGCCGCGCGACCAGCTCCGTGACCCGGCCGCCGCCGCCCTCCTTCATGACGCCGTCCTGGACGATGGGGCGCTGGTAGTACCCCTTCACGTATTGCAGCCGCGGTTCGTGGAGCAGCGGTCCGACGGTGCCGTAGACCATCCGCGGGTGCCAGTTCCGGACGTCGGTATCGGCCCAGACAATGATGTCGCCGGTGGTCTCGAAGACGGACTTCCAGAGCGCCTCGCCCTTGCCCCGGAACGAGCCGTACCGGGCGAGGACGTCGGGATGCTGAACGACGCGGGCGCCCTCGGCCTCGGCGATCTCGCGGGTTCGGTCGGTCGACTGCGAGTCGATGACGAGGATCTCGTCGATGAGGGGGACGCGGCCCATCAGCTCGCGGATCGCGCGCCGGACGATCGGTCCGACCGTCTCTTCCTCGTCGAGCGTCGGCAGGACGAGCGAGACGGTCAGGCCCTGCTTCTCCTTGAGCTGGACGAGCCGCCGCAGGTCGGCGAACTCGGCGTGGTGGAAGTTCGCTTCGCCGAACCAGCGCTCGACGCGGGCCGGGACGGCGCGGGCTTCCTCGGCGGCGCGGTCGGCGGCCGCGAGGGTCTCGGCTCGTGACGCCAATTGCTCGAATGTCTGGCGGCCGATCGTCTCGCGGGTCTTGACGACGACGACCGACGGTTTCGCCCGAGCGGCGATCGCCTCCGGCAGCGCCCCGAAGAGATACGCGTCGCCGTCGGTGCCGGCCGGCTGGGCGGAGGCGCCCATGACGACGAGGTCCGCCCGCTCGGCCTCGCGGAGAATCGCGTTCCGGACGTTTGCCGCCTCGCGCACGACGCCCTCGAGCTTCGCGCCGCCCTTGACGTGCTGGCGGAGGAACTGGGCAAGCGCATGCTCCGCCTGAGCGCGGACGGCCAGCGTGATGCCGGGCGGCACGAAGTGAAGGACGGCGACGTGGGCCTCGTGGCGCCGGGCGATCGCGTCGGCATACCGGACCGCGAGCTCGGCATGGGGACCGCCGCGGACCGGGACGATGATCCGGCGGATGTCCTTGGAGCCGCGCTGCTTGACGACCGCGATGTCGGCCGGCGAGTCGCGGACGACCTCGTCGATCGTCGGCGAGAACACCGCCGGTCCACTGCCGTCCCGGCCAGCCGGCGACTTCCCGCCCCAGCCGAAGATGATCAAGTCCGCCTCCTGCTCGGCGGACGCTTCCACGATTCCCTCGGCGGCATGGCGACCGATCCGGACGATCGGATGGATGGCTGTCCCTTCTGGCGCGAAGTCGAGGACTCGCTGCAGGAGGCGCCGCGCGTGACGGGCCCGCGTCGCCCCCTCGCTGAGCGGCATCCCCTCGGGCACCTCGACGATGCCGAGCGCGGTCAGCTCGCCGGCGCGCGGGTCGAGCAAGTCCGCGCCCAGCCGGATGAGCTCCTCCGCGGTCGCCGGGTTTGCGACCGGGATGAGGATTCGCGCGGGGAGCGGCGCCTTCGCGGTCACGCGTTCAGGCCTCGACCGCTGCCGGCGCAGCCGCGGCCGTGCTCGCCTTCCAGCGGTCGACGAGGTACGGCTTCAGGAGCTCGAACTGGCGCGCCTGGCGCTCGACGCGCTCCTCGGCCTGGTCGGTCGTGATGTCGCGGTTCTCGATCACGAAGCTTCCGACACGGCCGAAGTAGATCGGCACGAGCGCCGCGACGAGCGACTCGATCGGCGGGTCCTCCGAGCGGGCGCAGATCACGAGGTCGAAGATGAGGCGCGCCCAGAGGTCGTCGGGGAAATGGAACGCCGCGAGCGCGGCGGCCATCTCCGCGGTGGTCGCCTGCGACGAGGAGCCATCGGATCCGCCGATACCGAGCTTCGCCCGGGCCGCGTCGACGAGCTTGCCGGCCTCCTTGGCGAGGACCAGAACCGTGTCCGCGTTGTCAGGAGTGAACATCCGACGCCACGTGTCCGCCAGCGTCAACGAGCCCTGGTGGAACTCGGACAGCAGGCGGATCGTGTTCACCTCCAGCGGCGGCGGGTCGATGATCCGTTCGAAGCCGTAGGCGGGGACGTCATGCGAACCGCGGATGTCCATCCAGTGGTCGGGATGCGTGGCGGCGAGGCGGAGAATCGTCCCGACGACCTGGCGGAACATCGGCCCGAGGTCGGCTCCGGGGTCCTTGGGGTCATGGACCTTCGCGCCGAGGCGTGCCTGGCAGACGGCGAATCCGCCCGTCAGGGCCGACGTCGTCATCCAGATGTCGATCCCGAACTTGCTGATGTCGTCGGTCCAGTCCTCGAGCTCGAGGTAGTGGCGGACGAGGTCGCCGCTGACGCCGAAGTCGCCACCGATCGGCTGGCGGATGCGGTTGCCGTACAGGGCTCGCGTCAGCGGGTACGTGACGGTGTTGGTGATCGTGCCGTCGTACTTGTAGCGGGCGTAGAGCGGGGCGACGTAGTCATAGCCGCCCTTCACGATCGGGCCGGCGAGCAGCTCGATCCACTCGGGGATGATCGAACGCAGGTCGCTGTCGACGACGACGAGCGCCTGGACCTCGAGCGCCGCCGCGATCTCGAAGATCGTCCGGAGCGCCGCGCCCTTGCCGCCGACGCCATCGATCTCGGGATACGTAAGGCTCACGCGCGCGAGACGGTTCGTCGGCCGGACGAGCAGGATCTGCTCGATGTAGTCGGGCGGCTCGGTCTCGATGACGACGCGCTGCGTGCCGTCGGGCGAACCGGCGTCGCTGTTGACGAGGACCGGCCGAAGGTCAGGGAAGTACTGAACGAGACCGGCCTGCGATGCGCGGACGACGTAGCCGATCGTCGCAGCGTTCTTGAAGCTCGGGATGCCGACCATGATGTCAGCCTTGCCGAGGCGCGCTATCTCGTCACGCACCGCAGGCGTCAGCGTTGAGGGCACCCAGCCACCGTACCACCGAGTAAGCGCTGCTGCCATCCGGGGCTGTCGCGACTGGACGACGCTGGGTGCGTCGGGCCCTCCGCTCCGCGCTCACGCACCCTCAGGTGCGCTCGTTTTCAGTGCTCGCGCCCGCCTTCTCAGCTTCTCCGATTCGCGGCGAACGCAGTCGCGCTTCGCGCGGGAGTCGCGCTTCTAGCGCGCGGGCACGTCCGCCACGGTCCACTGCGGGTTTGCCTGACCGGGCAGGTAGCGCGAGTTCGCGGCCTTGTACGACATCCGGCTGAAACCGAACGAGCGCCACGATCCCAGCCACGCGTCGACCGGCGGCCGGACGTAGGTCCCGCGGCGAACGAGCCGCGACTCGGCTACTGCCGACTCCATCACGCGCTTGCGTTCCAGCAGCGGGACGTCCAGCAGTGGCTGGTCGTCGAGCCAGAGGATGTCGACGATGACGAACGCGACGTCGCCGTCGACGACCGGTGCCGTACGTTCCGTCTGCTCGACCTTCGGCTTGTCGCGGCGGTTGCGGCGGAACATGTTCCCGAACCACATCTGGCGCATCGACGGGCTCTCGGCCTCTTTCGCCGCAGCCGCCCGCCGGGCGATCGCGGCAGGCTCCTGGAGCGCCTGATGGGTGAGATAGCCATCGAGGATCAGCCGGTCGGCGAGCAGCGCCGCCTTCAGCTCCTCGGCGACGTCCGGGAATTCCTCGACGAGATCCCCGTCGATGTCACGGAACGTCGCGCCCGCGTCCGCGTCGACGTGGGCGAGAACCCGGAGTCCGGTCCAGAGCGGCTCGATGAGCGGGTCGTTGACGTCGCCGCCCGACTCGGTGAAGCGCTGCGGCCGCCACGTCTGCGCGGCGGATTGGGCGTCGCGGGCCATCGGGCCCTGCTCGATCGCGGTCATCGATCGATCCTACAACGAGGCCGCGCGGCGGCCGTTGCGCGTACTTATCATCGAGCGGTGACCGCGCCCGCCGTCCCGAGCGAGACCGCCGGAAGCCCGCGTGGTCTTGCCGGGCTCACGCCGTCGGGACGATCGGTCGTCCCGATCGGCTGGTCGCTCTACGACTTCGCGAACACGATCTTCAGCTACGCGGTCGTGTCGTACGCGATGGGCCTGTGGCTGACCGACGACGCCCGGTTCGGTGAGGCGACCGGCCAGATCGCGTTCACCGTCGCGATCCTCCTGAGTGTCGGTGCCAACGCGATCGTGTCGCCGATTCTCGGGATGCTCAGCGACCGGGCCGGCGGCCGGCGACTGCCGTACCTGCTGTTCTTCACGCTGCTCTGCATCATCCCGACCGCGGTCATCGGCGTGAGCGCGCCCGTCGTCGGGCTGCTCCTGTTCTCGCTCGCGAACTTCGCCTACCAGGGCGCGCTGATCTATTACGACGCGACGCTCAAGACGGTCAGCTACCCGGCCACACGTGGCCAGCTGTCCGGGATTGGCGTGGCGATCGGCTACTGCGGGACGATCTTCATCGGGATCACGATCTTCCTGCTCGACCTGCCCATCGAAAGCGTCTTCTTCGTCGCGGCGCTGCTCTACGGGCTGTTCGCCATTCCGCTGTTTCTCGTCGTCCGCGAGCCGCAGCCGCCGGCGGGAACGCCCGAGCCGGGCATTCGCGAGGCGATCGCCTCGCTGAGCCAGCTGTGGACGACGATCCAGGACGCGCGATCGGTCCCGGGCCTCGGCCGGTTCCTCGTGGGTCGCTTCTTCTACTCCGACGCGGTGAACACGATCATCGTCGTCATGTCGATCGTGGCGACGCGGGCGATGGGCCTCTCGAACACCGTTGCGAACCTGATCCTCCTGTCGCTGGCGATCGTCGCCGTCCTCGCCAGCTTCGCGTGGGGTGCGCTCGCCGATCGGCTCGGCCCGAAGCGGACGCTGATGATCGTGCTCGGGTCGTGGGCGATCGGCCTTGTGATCGGCGGGATCTCGCTCGGGCTCGGGAACGGGACCGTGGGCCTGTCACTGTTCCTGTTCGCCGGCGCGATCCTGGGCAGCGGCCTGGGCGGGGTCCAGGTCGCCGATCGTGTCCTGATGATGCGCTTGTCGCCGCCGGCAAAGGTCGGCGAGTTCTTCGGCCTCTATGGCCTCGTCGGGAAGGGCTCGCAGGTGGTCGGCCAGCTCCTGTTCGGGGTCATCGTGTTCCTGTTCCTCGACGCGCTGGGCGTCGCCGCCTATCAGCTCGCGGTGCTCAGCCTGCTCGTGACGATGCTGATCGGCGCGTGGCTCGTGTCGGCGGTGAGCGATCGCTGGGCCGGGTCGGGCGAGTACCCCCACGACGCACATCCCCATCCCCCGGAGCGCCTGGCGCCGGCAAACGCGCCGATCGAGCCGCGCTGACGCTCAGTCCCGATACCCGGTCGGGTTCTGCTTCCGCCATCCCCAGGCCGACCCGATCATCGCGTCGAGCGTCGACCGCTGCGGTCGCCAGCCGAGGACGGACGCCGCACGCCCGATGGCCGCCACGAGCACGGCGGGATCGCCCTCCCGGCGCGGGCCGACCGTGTAGGGGATCGGAAGGCCGGTGACCCGCTCGGCGGCGTCGATCACTTCCCGGACGCTGAATCCGCTGCCGCTGCCCAGGTTGCACACGAGCGGAGCGTCTGTCCGGGAGTCGCCGGGATCGGTCGCCTCGAGCGCCCGGATGTGGGCGTCCGCCAGGTCTGCCACGTCGATGTAGTCACGGATGCACGTCCCGTCCGGCGTCGGGTAGTCATCGCCGAACAGCGTCAGCGGCTCGCCGGTGCCCGCGGCCGCGGCCAGGATGTTCGGAACGAGGTGGGTCTCGGGATCGTGATCCTCGCCGAGCGCCTCGGTCGCGCCGGCGACGTTGAAGTAGCGGAGACTGACCGACCGAAGCCCGTATGCCCGGCCGTAGGCTGCCATCGCCGCCTCGAACGTCCGCTTCGTCTCGCCGTACGTGTTGATCGGCAGCGGCGGAGCGTCCTCGGGGATCGGCGTGGTCTCGGGGATGCCGTAGACCGCCGCGCTCGAGCTGAAGACGAGGCGGTTGACGCCGGTCGCGCGGGTGGCCTCGAGCAGGGCGACGCCGCCGGCGACGTTGTCCGTGTAGTAGCGGGCGGGGTTCACGCCGGACTCGCCCACGAGCGAGCGGGCCGCGCAGTGGAGGATCGTCTCGATCCGGTGATGCTCGAGGAGCCGCGCCACGGCCTCACGGTCGCCGTACGTCCCGACCTCCAGGTGCGCCCCCGCCGCGACGGCGGCACGGTGGCCCGTCGAGAGGTCGTCGAGAACCACGACGTCATGCCCGGCTTCGACGAGCGCCGCGACCGAAACGGAGCCGACGTATCCCGCGCCGCCGGTTACCAGCACTCTCATCGCCGCCTCCCGAGCAGACGATCCACCATGCCTCGACGCTTCCGGGGCTTCGAATCCGGTTGGTGGCTTGCAGTCTGCGGTCGACTGGCGTCCGGTTCCGGGGCGGACGGGGTGGTCGGGGCGGTCGGAGCCGACGACCCCACGGGCGTCGGCGGCGCCTCGCCGCGGCCGGTCATGACCTCCTCGAGACGCGACACCATGCGCCGCGCCGCGTCGTTCTCGGGGTCGATCGTGAGCGCCCGCTGGGCCTCGAGGTAGGCGGTCCGGTCGTCGCCGCGTTCCAGCGCGACCCGGGCCAGGCCGACGACCGCGATCGAGCTGCCGGGATCGCGATCCGCGACGCTCCGGTACAGGCGCTCCGCGTGGTCGACGAGACCCACCGAGAGCATCCGCTCCGCCTCGAGCAGCTGTTCGATCATCGCTCGGCCCGATCCGCGGCAGCGAGGTCGCGCGCCAGGAGTAGCAGCGTCGGCGCGTCGTTCAGGCTCGGATCGTCGATGACCCGCTGGAGCAGCGCGTCGAGGAGCTTGCCCAGCGCCGGCCCCGGTGCCATCCCCAGCTCGGCGATCAGGTCGTCGCCGTCAATCGCCAACGCCGACCGATCGAGGACCGGCCCTTCGGCGAGCTCCGCGGCGACTCGCGCGCGCAGCTCGGAGAGGCCGTCCGCGTCGCGGTCGACGCCGCTGCCCTCGTTGTCGGCCGCGCGCAGCGCGAAGAGCTCGTCGATCGCCTCGCGCCCCACCTTGCCGATGAATCGGCGCACCGCCGAATCGGTCCAGCCGGGCTCGTAGCGGAACATGTGCTGACGGACGAGGTGCGTCACGCGCTCGGTGACGATCCGTGGCTCGTGAAGCCGTTCCAGCAGCGCACGGGCCTGCTCCGCGCCCTCGGTCTCGTGGCCGTAGAAGTGGCCGTCGGCCTGGGTCGCCGGCTTGCCGACGTCGTGGAGCAGCGCCGCGAGCCGGACGATCGGGTTGTTCGCGGCCGCGTCGACCGTTCGCAGCGTGTGATCCCACAGGTCCTCGCCCGGGATCTTGTTCTGGGGGACGCCGGCCTGGGCCGCGAGCTCCGGCAGGACCGCCTCGAGCAGCCCGGTCTCGGCGAGCAGCCGGAACCCGACGGACGGTCGATCCGCGGCCAGGATCTTGCCGAGCTCGGTCGCGACCCGCTCGCCGGAGAGGTGCGCCGCGAGCGGCGCGGACGCCGAGATCGCGGCGAGCGTCGCTGCCTCGATCGAGAAGTCAAGCGTCGTCGCAAGGCGGACCGCGCGCAGCATCCGGAGCGCGTCCTCCTCGAAGCGAAGCCGCGGCTCGCCCACCGCGCGCAGCAGACGAGCCGTCACGTCCGCCGCGCCGCCGAAGGGATCGTGGAGCGCGGGGGCGTCGCCCGGCTGTGCCCCCCAGGCCATGGCGTTGACCGTGAAGTCGCGGCGCGCGAGGTCGGCGGCGAGCGAGACGCCGAACTCGACGCGGTGCGGCCGCCGAAAGTCGGCGTACTCGTGGTCGGTCCGGAAAGTCGTGATCTCGTATTCGACGTGGTCGCGGCGCACGGCGACCGTCCCGAACTTGTTCTCGTAGGCCGCGTCGGGAAAGACGCCGAGCGTCTCTTCCGGGAGTGCGTCGGTCGCCAGGTCCCAGTCCTCGGCCCGGCGGCCCAGCACCGTATCGCGGAGCGAGCCACCCACGACGTACGCGGCGTGGCCGCTCGCCCAGAGCACTTCGAGCAACCGGATGACGGCCGCGGGCACCGCGTCGCCGATCGCTGCGCCGGTGATCGCGACACTATTCATCGGCCGCCTCGAGCGGTGGCGGCCGCGCGCGACACGCTCAGTTTCGACCGAGGAACAGGTACGTACGCCACGCCTCGTTCCGCTCGTCCGCGAGATACGGCGTGAACAGCGAGTAGACGTCGCTGCGCGGTTCGAACGGCGTTCGTTGGAGGCGATAGCGCGCCTCCTCGATCGTCTTGCCGCCCTTGCGATGGTTGCACTGCTTGCAGGCGGTGACGAGGTTCTCCCAGGAGTGTCCGCCGCCGCGATGGCGGGGCACGACATGGTCGAGCGTGAGGTCGTGGGTCTGGCGGCCGCAGTACTGGCAGGTGTGGCGGTCGCGGGCAAAGATCTCCCGGCGCGACAGCTTGACCCGCGGCCGCGGCCGGCGGATCTGGTACTGGAGCCGGATGACGGAGGGCGCGCGGTACTCGGTCCGCGGCGTCCGAATCACCTGGTGGTCGTACTCGATCACTTCGGCCTTGTCGCCGAACACGAGCCGGAAGGCTCGCGGCAGGTTGCAGACGTTGAGCGGCTCGTAATTCTGATTCAGCACGAGCACAACACCGTCCATCTCGTGCCGGATGGTACAGGTTTGGGGATTCGCTGCTCTCGAAGGGATCAGCGACCGACGGGCTGACCGGTTGCGGGGTCCCAGCCACCTGCCTGACCAACCTTGGTCGCGAGCGGCTTGCCGAGCGCGCCAGCGATGTAGCGCGCCGCGACGAGGACCTTCTCGAGGTCAAGCCCATGCTCGATGCCGGATGCCTCGAGCAGGTAGACGAGATCCTCCGTCGCCAGATTGCCGGCCGCACCGGGAGCGTACGGGCAGCCGCCGGTCCCACCGGTCGCAGCGTCGAAGCAGCGAACACCCGCCCGAAGCCCGGCGGCGACGTTCGCGAGGGCAGTTCCGCGTGTGTCGTGGAAGTGATAGGCAATGCTCCCGACCGGGATGCCGGCTCCGATCGCGCGCGCGGTCAGCATCTCGACCTTGGCCGGCACGCCGACCCCGATCGTGTCGCCGAAGCAGACCTCGTCGACGCCGAGGTCGATCAGCCGCAGCGCGACCTCGACGGCTCGATCCGGGTCGACCGCTCCCGTGTACGGGCAGCCAAACGCCGTGGACACGTAGCCCCGTCGCCACCAGCCAAGTTCGCTCGCGCGCGCGAGGACCGGCGCGAACGCGGCGAGCGATTCCTCGACCGTCATCCGGATGTTCTTCGTCGTGAACGCATCGGACGCCGCGGTGAAGACGGCGATCGCGTCCGCGCCGGCGGCTTCGGCGCGCCGAAGGCCGCGCTCGTTGGGAACGAGCACCGGGTAGCGAAGCGCCGGTCGCTGGGGGAGCGTCGGGAGCAGGTCGTCCGCGTCGGCGAGCGCCGGAATCGCCGACGGCGCGACGAATGACGTCGCCTCGATCTCCTGAAGGCCGGCGTCGACGAGCAGTTCGATATAACGGCGTTTGTCTGCGGTCGGGACCGGGGTCGCCTCGTTCTGCAGCCCGTCCCGAGGGCCGACTTCATAGATCCGGACGCGATCGGCCATGTGTTCTAGGGAGGCGTGCCGGCGGCCTAGCCGCGCGGCGGCGTCATCGACCGCTCGACGTCCGCGATCCGGACCTCGATTCGGCCGATCTCGTCGACGGCCGCTCGGTGCTCAGGGCTGCCATGGGCCGCCGCCGCACGGCGCCGACGGGCGGCAGCGTGGAGCGCGACGAGCTCGTCGCGGGTTCCCGGCAGCGACGTGTCGACCGTCGCCGGCTTGCCGTGGGCCTTCGCCGGGTGATGGCCACCGCCGCCGCTCGGGGTCGGGTCGGCCGGCCGATCGATCCGCGCGTCGTCCTTGCCGTGCTTCTTGTCGTGCTTGCCCATCGAACCTCCTGGCTCTCTCGAAGCGTAGCGCGTCCGAGATGGCGGCTCACCCCTCGACGACGGCCAGCGCCTCGCCGCGAGCGACCTGTTGTCCGGCCCGGACGGCGAGCTCCGCGACGATCCCGCTCGCAGGGGCCACGACGACGTGCTCCATCTTCATCGCCTCGAGCGTGACGAGCGCATCGCCGGCCTCGACTGGCTGGCCGGCGGCGACGTGGACCCTGACGACCGCGCCGGGCATCGGGGCGACGGCTTCGACGCTGCCCGTGGACCCGGCGTGAGCTGCCGCCGCGCGAGCCGCCCGGTCGACGTCCGGCGGCGGCGCGATCCGGAACGAGACCGACCGACCGTCGAGATCGAGGTGGGCGACGTCGCCCGCGACGACCGCCGTGACGGGCTCCGGGCGATCGACGACCGGCACCGTTCGCTCCTGGCCCTCGGCCGAGAGCCGGATCCTCGAGGGCCCGTTCAATCGCCACCCGCCACCGCCGAGCGCGGCCGCGGCGGCGCGCCACGCGTCCTCGGGGATTGCCGCCCGGGTCGTCCAGTCCGCGGGCGGCCAGATCCGATCGAGCGTGTCGATCCGGGCCTGACCACGCGTCACGGCCGGTTCGCGGACGAGCCAGCGCAGGAAGCGGAGGTTCGTCGTGATCCCGAGGACGGTCGTTTCGTCGAGCGCGGCCCGGAGCCGGGCGAACGCCTCGTCGCGGTCTGGGCCGCCGGCGATGATCTTCGCCAGCATCGGGTCGAACCGGCCGCCCACGTCGTCGCCCTCGTCGACGCCGGCGTCGACGCGAACTCCTTCGCCGGACGGCCAGCGCAGCCGCTGGATGCGGCCGGTCGCCGGGAGGAACCCGGCCTCTGGATCCTCGGCGTACAGCCGGACCTCGACGGCGTGCCCCGTCCAGGTGACGTCGCGCTGCCCGAAGCCGAGCGGCTCGCCGGCCGCGATCCTTAGCTGGTCGGCGACGAGGTCGCGCCCGGTCACGAGCTCCGTGACCGGATGCTCGACCTGGAGTCGTGTGTTCATCTCGAGGAAGTAGAACGAGCCCCGTTCGGTCAAGAGGAACTCACACGTTCCGGCACTCTCGTAGCCGACGGCGCTTGCGATGCGCAGCGCTGCGTCGGTGAGGCGCTTTCGTGTCGCCGGACGCACCGCGGGCGAGGGCGTCTCCTCGAGGATCTTCTGGTGGCGTCGCTGGAGCGAGCAATCGCGCTCCCCGAGGTGGACCCCGGTGCCGTAGCGGTCGAACAGGACCTGGACCTCGACATGGCGCGGTCCCTCGACGAGCTTCTCGAGGATGAGCCGGTCGTCGCCGAACGATGAGGCGGCCTCGCGGCGGGCCGTCGTCAGGGCGTCGCGCAGGCCTTCAGGCGCGCGGACGACATGCATCCCCTTGCCGCCGCCGCCGGCAGCCGGTTTGACGAGCACCGGGAAGCCGATCTTCGCGGCGTGGCGGGCGAGGGTCCGGTCATCCTGGCGATCGCCGTCGTAGCCCGGGACGATCGGGACGCCGAGTCGTGCCGCGAGCCGTCGCGCGGCGGCCTTGTCGCCCATCGCCCGGATCGCCGCAGGTGGCGGACCTACCCATCGCATGCCGGCCGCGATGACTGCCTCCGCGAACGCGGCGTTTTCGGCGAGAAAGCCGAAGCCCGGGTGGACCGCATCGGCGCCCGCGGCGCGGGCGGCCGCCACGACCGCGTCGATCGAGAGGAGATCGACCGCACCCGAACCGTCCGTCGGCGGCGCGATGGATCTGACGCCGAGGCGATCCGCGGTCCGAACGATGCGGGCGGCGATCTCGCCCCGGTTCGCGATGAAGACGGTCTGAATCGGCGGCGCGGGGGCCGGCACAACGGTTATGCTCGGCGGCTCCGGAGCGACTAACGCGACAATCGCGTCATTCGCGACACGCCACCGCCCGCCGACACGCCGCCCGGCCAGCTGGCCGGCTGCGATCCAGCGCTGAACCGTCCGGGTCGTCGTCCCGATCCGCCTCGCGGCCTCGCTGGCGCTGACTTCATCCGGCATGGGTGACGCGATTGTCGCACGTACACTGGTCCGCCCATGTCCGACGACGCAGCCGGCGACCCGCAGCCCGTCCCCGAGACTGAGCCGAGGCACGGGACCGCCGCGGTCGGGAGCGGCGCAACGGGCTGGGCCGCGCTGATCCGGGAACCCGGGTTCGGGCGTCTGTGGACGGCCCAGACCATCAGCCAGCTCGGCACGCAGGTCACGCTGCTGGCGATGCCGCTCGTGGCGATCCTCACGCTGGATGCAAGCCCGCTCGAAGTCGGCATTCTCGGCGCGATCGACTTCCTGCCGTTCCTCCTCTTCACGCTGCCGGCCGGCGTCTGGGTCGACCGGCTGCCGCGTCAGCGCATCCTGATCGCGGCTGACATCGGCCGGGCGCTCGTCCTTTCCGCGGTCCCCGCCGCCTACATCGCCGGCGTGCTCGCGATGTGGCAGCTCTACGTCGTGGGCTTCGTCGCCGGGACGCTGACCGTGTTTTTCGACGTCGGCTACCAGGCGTTCCTCCCGGAGCTCGTCTCACGCGATCGGCTCGCCGAAGGCAATTCGCGCCTCGAGGTGAGCCGCTCGGCCGCCCAGGTCGTCGGTCCGGGTCTCGCCGGGCTTCTCATCGGAGCGATCACCGTTCCGATGACGATCCTGCTCGATGCCGCGAGCTTCCTGGCGTCGGCGGGCTTCCTTGCGCGGATCCCGAGGGCGGCCGTCAGGGCGCGGGCCGCCGTCAGGGCGCCGGCCGCCGGTGCCGAGGCTCACCGTCAGAGCTTTCGCGACGAGATCGTCGAAGGCCTGCGCTACTTCGCCGGGAACGTCTACCTCCGCGTCTCGGCAGCCGCGATCACGACGCTCAACTTCGCGGGCCAGGTCGGCTACTCGATCTACCTCGTGTTCGCCGTCCGCGATCTCGGCCTGTCGCCGCTCGCGATCGGGGTGACGTCGGCGATCGGCGGCATCGGGACCGTTGTCGGGGCTGCGACCGCCCAGTGGATCGGCCGCCGGCTGGGGATCGGGCGAGCGCTCATGGCGGCCTGCGGGACGTTCACGGTCGCGACGCTGCTCATCGCAGCCGCACCTCCCGAGGCCCCGATCCCGTTCATCGCCCTCTCTGGCCTCATCTCGGGGCCGGCGGTCATGGTCATCAACGTCAACGGGCTGAGCCTTCGGCAAGCCGTGACGCCGGACCATCTGCTCGGCCGAGTGAATGCGACCGGGCGCTGGATCGCCTGGGGGACGATCCCGCTCGGGGCGGTCCTCGGCGGCATTCTCGGGACGACGGTCGGCCTCCGCGAGACGATCGCCGTCAGTGCGATCGGTGGCGCAGTCGCGGTCGCCTTCATCGCCGCGTCACCGCTCCGAGAGCTGCGCGAGATCCCCGGGTTGCCCGACGTCCAGCCGGACCCGGATCCGTCCGCAACGATCACGGCGCCTCCCACCGGCGTCTGAGCGACCGCCCTCCCTAGGGCTCGACGGGGTAGGTCGTCGTCTTGCCGGCGACGGGCGCGGCGGTCATCGGCACGAAGACCGCGCGGAGCCGGCGATCGCCGGCGCAACCCCCGGGCTGTGGGACCGACCGTTCGCCGACGCTCGCGTCGATCCGCGGACCTCGGCCGGTGAAGTGAATCGAGGCCAGGGCCCAGCACGCCGCAGGCCCACCGTTCCAGACGACGAGCAACTGGCCGTCTTCCGTCGCGAGGACGACCCTGGCACCGGTCCAGCGACCGATGAAGTCGAGCGACGCCGGGTCGATGTCGCCGCCGCCGTTCGGGGCCGGGCGACCCGCCACCTCGAACGCCGCGACCTCTGCGGTGCCGACGCCATCGACATCGATGAGCGGCGCGATGTTCCCCCCGGGAGCGAGTCCGCCGCAGCCACCGACGGCGAGCGCCAGCCCCAAGACCCAAGGCAGGACAGCGCGGCGCGCCACGATCAGTCGTCCCGGGGCGGCTGCCATGCCGGAGCGCGCTTCTCGGTGAAGGCCCGGAAGCCTTCCTGTGCCTCGTCGCTCACCCGCTGGCGGGCGATGACCCGGGCGGTGTGCCACTTCGACGCCCCGTGGCCGAGCCCTCGGACCTCGCGGACGATCGCCTTGGCCGCTCGCGCCGCGGTCGGTCCCGCTGCCAGCACGTCCCCAACCGCCGTGTCGACCGCCCCGTCCAGCGCGGCCTCGCCCTCGACGACCTCGTGGACCAGCCCGATCCGCTGGGCCCGGAATGCGTCGAACCGCCGGCCGCTCGGAAACAGCGACCGGGCGTGCGACTCGCCGATCTTCGCGATCACGAACGGTGAGATCACCGCCGGCAGGATGCCCAGGCGCGTCTCGGTGAACCCGAAGCGAGCGCCGGCCTCGGCGATCACGACGTCTGACACGGCACAGAGGCCCATGCCGCCGCCGAGTGCCGCGCCCTGGACGCGGGCGATGACGGGCACGGGGCAGGTATCGATCGTCTCGTACATCTCGGCCATTGCCATCGCGTCCTGCTCGTTGCCCTCGACGTCGAGGGCCATCGCCGCTCGCATCCAGTCGATATCGGCGCCGGCACAGAACGACGGTCCGTCGCCGGCAAGCACGACCGCTCGGAGCTCCGTCGGCCCTTCGCGGGCGAGGCCGGCGAACACCGTCCGCAGCTCCGCGATCAGCGAGGCGTTGAACGCGTTATGGACCTCCGGCCGGGTGAACGTGAGCCGCGCGACGGCACTCGAGGGACCCGTTCGCTCGATCCGGAGGAGCTCGCTCACGATCGGCCCTTGGGATCCCAGCGGTAGTGCCGTCGCCGCCAGATCTCCGGCAGCCCAGCGGCGTCGAGGTTCCGGGCCGAGATCGAGCCGGCGTCCGCCGTCGCCATGACCCGCGTGCAGCCGGCCTCGGCGGCGAGGGCCGCCCGATGCGCGACCAACGCCCGCTGAATGCCGCGGCCGCGCCGATCGGGCCGAACGCCGCCGGCTCCCAGCCAACCGACTTTCCGGTGCGTCTGCATGGCGGCGATCGCGACGATCTCGCCGTCGAGCTCCCCGACGAGCTGGGTGTACCCGCGGCGAGCAGCGAGAGCCGGCTGGAGGGCCCGCCACGCATCGTCAAGGACGGGCGGGATGTCGAACCAGTCGATGAAGGCTTCGATCCAGGCGGTGGAATCCGCGGCGTCGACGGCGCGGATCGTCAGTCCCTCCACCGTGGCCGGCGCGATCGCGTCGATGTCGCCGACGTGGACGCTGACCCGCCCATCGAGGACGGCGCCTCCCGCGATCGCCGCCTCGCCCCCATCGATCAGCCAGCCGCTCGTCCCGGCCGATCGGAAGAGGTGCATGACCTCGTGGGTCGCGATCGGCACGAGCCGGAGGCCGATCGCCCGGTTGAAGATCGAACCGGGCAGGTCCGGGGACGCCGCGGCCGAGAGGTCGCCGTGATCGAGGAGTCGAACGTCGTAGCCCGCCGTCGCCGCGGAGTGCCACAGCCCCATCCACGCGAGCCGGTCGACGTCGTCGAGCAGGTCGAGGAGCTGGAAGACGGTCGCCTGCGAGTCGCCGGGCGGCGGCGTCACGGTGATCGAGTCACCCGTGCGGACCTCGCCCTGGCTGATGACGCGGGCATACATCCGGGAATCGTCGGGATGAGTGAGGATCGAGATGCGACCCGATTTGCCATCCCGGAATGCGCCCTTGATGACGTCGCACGGCCCGGCCGCCCCACTGATCTCGAGGACGAGCGCATCCCCGACCGCGAGACGCGTCCCGATCGGCAGCCTCGACAGCTCGATTCCCATGGTCGTGAGGTTCTCGCCGACCGAGCCCGGCTCGATCGGGTGGCCGTCGGCCTGGACACGTTCGATCGCCTCGATCCCGAGGAGTGCGACCGCGCGATGCGGACCGCCGTGGACGTAACGGTGGGTGTGCGCATCGCCCTGGAGTCCCTGCTCGCCGACCCATGCCGCCTCGACCGGCAGCTTCGGGACGCCGCCGGGGGAGATGTTCACCTGGAGCACGCGACCGTCCATCGGCCGCCGATCCTAACCGAACGCCGGGTACGAACGGAGCCCGAGCTGGGCGGCTCGGGCTCCGGGGCTGCGGTCTGGGCGAGGAATCTTCAGGTCGGGTCTACGGGCGGCTCGCCCGATGGCGGGGTGGCCGGCGGTGCGGTCGCGGCGTCGCCGGCCGAAGCCGCCGCCGGAGCCGCTGCCGGAGCCGCCGGCGCCATCGCAGCCGTTGCCGCGGCACGCGTCCGCTGCAAGCCGAGGTACACGAGGACCGCGCCGATCGCCGCCACGATGATCCCGGCGAAGGGCTGATAGGGATCGACGATCTCCATCAGCCGGAACTGGAGGTTGAACATCGGCAGCAGCAGCGAGCCGAGCCCGAGGATGATGAGGAGCACTCCGAATCCGGTCATGTCCCGTCTCCCTTCCTCCCGGCGCCGGACAGCGCCGAACGTGCCGCCAGCATAACGACGAGGAACAGCCGCCCGAGCGCTACATCCGGAAGACGCCGAAGCGGGTCTCGGGGATCGGTGCGTGGAGCGACGCCTCCAGCCCGAGCGCGAGGACGCGTCGCGTCTCGAGCGGGTCGATCACCCCGTCGTCCCACAACCGCGCCGTCGCGAAGTACGGCGAGCCCTCGCGCTCGTACGTCTCGAGGATCGGCGCCTCGAAGGCGTCGCGCTCCCTGTCGTTCTTGAACGGCCCACCGACCGTCGAGAGGACGCGTGCAGCCTGCTGGCCGCCCATCACCGAGATCCGGGCGTTCGGCCAGGTCCAGAGGAAGCGCGGCTGGTAGGCGCGCCCGGCCATCGCGTAGTTGCCGGCACCGAAGCTGCCGCCGATGATCACGGTGAACTTCGGGACCTCGGCGCAGGCGACCGCCGTCACCATTTTCGCGCCGTCCTTCGCGATGCCGCCGGCCTCGTACTCGCGGCCGACCATGAAGCCGGTGATGTTCTGGAGGAAGACCAGCGGGATCTTTCGCTGCGCGGCGAGCTCGATGAAGTGGGCGCCCTTGAGCGCCGAGGCGCTGAACAGGATCCCGTCGTTCGCGATGATCCCGACCGGGTAACCCTCAATGTGGGCGAAGCCCGTCACGAGCGTCTCCCCGTAGCGCGGCTTGAAGTCGTGGAAGCGGCTGCCGTCGACGAGCCTCGCGATGATCTCGCGAACCTCGACCGGGCGGCGCGGGTCGGCCGACACGGCGCCGTAGATCCCTTCGGGGTCGACGGCCGGCGCCTCGGGTTCGGCTCGATCCCAGGGCGGCACGGGCGGTCGTCGGTTGAGGTTGCGGACGATCGATCGGCCAAGCGCGAGGGCGTGCTCGTCGTCGAGCGCGAGATGATCCGCGACGCCCGACGTCTTCGTGTGGAGGTCGCCGCCGCCAAGATCCTCGGCTGAGACCTCCTCGCCGGTCGCCGCCTTCACGAGTGGCGGACCGCCGAGGAAGATCGTCCCGATCCCCTTCACGATGACTGTCTCGTCGCTCATCGCCGGGACGTAGGCGCCGCCAGCGGTGGATGAACCCATGACGAGGGCGATCTGCGGAATCCCCAACGAAGACATCCGGGCCTGGTTGTAGAAGATCCGGCCGAAGTGGTCGCGGTCCGGGAAGACGTCGGCCTGAAGGGGCAGGAACGCGCCGCCGCTGTCGACGAGGTAGACGCAGGGCAGCCGATTCTCGAGCGCGATCTCCTGGGCGCGGAGGTGCTTCTTGACCGTGATCGGGTAGTAGGTGCCGCCCTTGACCGTCGCGTCGTTGCCGATCACGACGACGCGGGTGCCCTCAACGGTCCCGATGCCGGTGACGATCCCGGCGCTGGGCGCGTCGTCGTCGTACAGGCCGTTCGCGGCGAGCGGGCTCAGCTCGAGGAACGCCGAGCCCGGGTCGAGCAACCGATCGATTCGCTCCCGGACGGGCAGCTTGCCGCGCTCGCGGTGGCGCGCGATCGATCGCTCGTCGCCGCCTGCGCCTCGTTCGCTGACCTCCGCTTGGCGCGCTCGCAGGTCCGCGACGAGCGCGCACATCGCGTCGTGGTTGGCGCGGGTCTCGTCGCTCGCCGGGTCGAGCCGGCTCCGGAGGACGGCCATCGATCCGATCATAGGTCGGAACCTCATCGTCGGGACCGGCGTCGGGGCGGGCATGCCTAACCACCTTCGTTTCCCGCTCCTTTCGTCCCTGCTCGTCGTCGGCCTCCTGGCCGCCGCGTGTAGCTCCGCCTCGACGCCCGCGTCGGCCTCGCCGCCGCCCGCGTCCGCGGCCCCGCCGGCGACGGCGGCGCCACCTTCGGTCGCGGCCGATGGCCCGCTCCTCACGATCGAGACCGTCGGTGGTCACTGCATCCAGGGCTCCTGCGACTCGACGATCACGATCGACTCGAACGGCAAGGCCCGGCAGCTCAAGCCGGATGCGAAGGACCTGGGGACCGTCCCGGCCGACATCGTCGACGCCCTCGTCGTGGAGATCGATCAGGCCGACTTCGAGGCGATCAAGAGCAAGCCGTTCACGGACACATGCCCGATCGCGTTCGATGGCCAGCAGTTCATCTACACGTTCACCGCCGGCGGCGGCTCCGAGCGCATCGACTCCTGCGCCGTTGCCGTGGATCAGGAATCACCGCTGTTCATCGCGGTGCATGCCGCCCTCGCCTCGGTCACCCAGGGCTGACCAAGCGGGGAACCCCGTCGGCCGGTCGGGCGTCATCGGCGGAATGCCAGCCCGACCGGTCGCCCACCGCGCCGCTGCCCTCCTCCTGCTTCTCCCTCTCCTCGCTGCCTGTGGCAGCCCGCCCTCGCCCTCGCCATCGCCTGCCCGCTTCGACACGCCGCGACCGTCGATCGTCGCGTCAACCCCCTTTGCGTTTCCGCTGGTCAGCATCGAGACGCGCGGCGGCGACTGTCCAGCGGGCGGTTGCAATCGGCTCCTGAACATCGAGGCCGATGGGCGCATCCACGAAGTCATCCCCGAGGATCGAATCGTTGGAACCGTCCCGCCCGATGTCATCGACGCGCTCCGGACCGAGGTCGAGCAGGCCGACTACCTCGCGATCCGCGGCCACCCGTTCACCGGCGAGTGCCCGACCGCGGTCGATGGCCAGGAGATCGTCTACACCTTCCACGTCACAACGGGCGACCGCGAGATCGCGTCGTGCACCGTCGCGATCGACCCGGCCGATCCCTTGTTCGTCGCGGTCAATGCCGCGATGGCCTACGAGCAGCCGACCGAGTGACGTCAGGCCACGGCTCCGCTTTCCTGATCCCGGGCGCCTGACCCATCGGGTGCCACCGCCACCCCGATCGCCGCCGCGAGCAACAACGATGCGACCGCGATGGCCATCTCAGTCGGGACGCCCGAGGAACAAGTACCGACCGTCGCCCCATCATCGAGCGAGAACGAATTCGTCGGCGGGATCTCCTCCCACGAAATGGTGCCGTCGGGACCGCTCCGGCCGATCCAGCACTCCGTCTCCGTCCACGCGAACGTCGCCAGCCACGCGCCGATGACGAGCAGCACGATTGCCAAGCCGCGCGCTGCCGATCTCGTCGTGACGCCGGGCGCGGAGCTGTTCCTCGGCCGGCTCCCAAGGATGCCAGCCGCGATCGCGAGCAACAGGACCCCGAAGATCCCTGTGAACAGGACGACGGCGGCAGCGATCGGGACAGCAAGGATTGCCCCGAGGAGGAGGAGCCATGGTCGCCGCGGCGACGCCGAGCTGCCCTGCTCGGTCGCCCCACGCAGGAACCCGATCGCGGGCAGGAGATAGACGAGGGTCACGCCGCTGAATGCCACGACGGACTGGAGCAGGCAGAGGACTCCGGCGGCGATGACGACGGTCGGACGCCGCGCCCACGCGCCGATTGCGCCGATGAGGCCGGGCACGGCGAGCAGCGCGACCGACACGAGGCCGCGGCTCGCAGCCTGCGGCGGCTCGAGGCCATCCTGCGATCGGGCGAGCACGAGGATCGCGGCCGCGAATGCGATCACCGCTCCGGCGCTGACGAACGCAGTCACGCGCCCTCGGTCTGTCATGGCGGTCGTTGCGCGTGGCCTGAGAGCGATGGTGCCTCAGCGCTTCCGGGCCCGCGGCGTTCGACCAGCCCCCGAACGGCGATCGCTACCACAGCGGCCACGCCTGCCCCGACCGATCTGCTCGCGCCGCGAGGCGATTCGGCCGGAGCTCCGTTCGCGCCGACTAATAGAGTTGGAGTCGCCATCGGAGGTCGCCTCCGTGCTACTATTTGTTAGCAAGTTATGACGCAACAACACGCTACTGTCAAATCGCACGTTTCTCGCGAGTCGCGCGACGTGGAGCCGGCCGAGTCGTTGCGCCTCCAGTTCGCCGACGCGTGGGGAGATATGAGCGCCTCATGGGGTGTGGCGCCGGCCATCGGGCGAGTGCACGCTTACCTCATGGTTCGCGGCGTGCCGCTGACGGAGCGCGAGGTTCGCGAGGCGCTGGGGCTGTCGCACCGCGCGGCGAGCCTTGCCCTCGCCGACGCCGAGACCTGGGGCATCGTCGAGAAGGTGCCGGAGCCGCGTCGCGTCGGAAGGCGGGGTCCCGCTGGCACGGCCTATGTCGCGGTGGGCGACCACTGGCAGTGGTTCACGAGCGTGATCGCCGAGCGGAAGTCGCGCGAAGGCGACCCGATCGTCGAAGTCATCGAGAAGACCACCCGAGAGGCCGTCGAGGCGGCCAAGGACCACCCGAATGACCTCGAGTTGCTCCGGCTGCGGGATTGGCTGACGGCATTCGCGGGCTTCGTGCGGCTCTTCGACCGTGCCGTCGGATTGATTCCGAAGCTCGAGCCGCGCGAGCTCGAGCGCGGGATGCGCCTGCTTGGCGAGGTGTCGGACGAGACGTTCCTGCGGCTCGTTCATCTGCTCGGCGGACTGCCTGACGAGGACGTCCTCGAGCTGGTCGAGGCATTGAGCCGGTTGTCGCCGGGCGCGGCGCGGCGGGCGACGAAGCTGATGTCGGGCGTCGTGAGGACCGTCGCCCGCTGAATGGTGATTCCGATGCCACGAATCGGGCCTGAAGCCCGGGCGTGAGCGGGCTAACGGCCTGAACGTGGCATGCCAGACACCATCTCGACGGTTGGCAACGTGGCCGCGGGCCGACCGGCCGAAATCGTGGCATCCCAGGCACCACTCGGCGACGAGCCTTCGAGTGCAGGGTCGCCGTTATGCCCTGAATCGTGGTTTCTCGGCCGCCACCGGCGGATGAAGAGCCGCTCGGCCGAACCTCGATTGGCTCCGTGCGATAATCCAAGTCGCGATCGGCGGCTCCGCCGGCTCGAACGGGCGACGACCCCGGGGCAAGCAGGGCGGACAGGCCGAGCGCCAAGCCCGGAGCCACTACGCAGATGACCGTCGAAACGTCGACCTGGGCGACCAAGAAGGGACTCGCCCAGATGCTCAAGGGCGGCGTCATCATGGACGTCGTCACACCCGACCATGCCAAGATCGCCGAGGACGCCGGCGCCGTTGCCGTCATGGCCCTCGAGCGCGTCCCCGCCGACATTCGCGCCGCGGGCGGCGTCGCCCGCATGAGCGACCCGGCAATGATCGAGGGGATCATGAACGCCGTCACGATCCCGGTGATGGCGAAGGCCCGGATCGGCCACTTCGTCGAGGCCCAGGTCCTCGAGGCCCTCGGCGTCGACTACATCGACGAGTCCGAGGTGCTGACCCCGGCCGACGAGAAGAACCACATCGACAAGCACGCGTTCAAGGTCCCGTTCGTCTGCGGCTGCCGGAACCTGGGCGAAGCGCTGCGAAGGATCAACGAGGGCGCCGCGATGATCCGGACGAAGGGCGAGGCCGGCACGGGCAACGTCGTCGAGGCCGTCCGCCAGCTGCGCGACGTGCTCGCCGAGATCCGTCGCCTCCAGGCGATGCGCGAGGACGAGCTGTTCGTCGCCGCCAAGGAGCTGGACGCGCCGTACGAGCTCGTCAAGGACGTCGCCGCGAACGGCAAGCTGCCCGTCGTGAACTTCGTCGCCGGCGGGATCTCCACGCCGGCCGATGCCGCGCTCGTGATGCAGCTCGGCTCGGAGGGCGTGTTCGTCGGGTCGGGAATCTTCAAGAGCGAGGATCCGGCCCGGATGGCGAATGCGATCGTCCAGGCCACGACGCACTTCGACAACCCCTCGATCATCGCCGAGGTCTCGAAGGGCCTCGGATCGCCGATGCGCGGAATCCAGCTCGAGGCGATCCCCGACGAAGAGCGCCTCGCCGTGAGGGGCTGGTAGGCGCCCACCACGCCAGCCGGTCGAGGGCGACCGAGATGAAGATCGGTGTCCTGGCCCTGCAAGGGGCGTTCCGCGAGCATCTGTCGACGCTGCAATCGATCGGCGTCGACGGTGTAGCCGTGCGCCTCCCCAAGGATCTCGACGATGTCGCCGGACTCATCATCCCGGGCGGCGAGTCGACCACGATGCGCAAGCTGATCGAGCGCTGGGAACTCCGAAAGCCGATCCTCGAGCTCGCCGACAGCGGCGCTCCGATCTTCGGAACGTGCGCCGGGATGATCGTCCTGAGCCGGGACATCGCCGACGGCGACGAGCCGGTCCTGCCGCTGCTGGACGTCACCGTCGAGCGGAATGCGTTCGGGCGTCAGCTGGACTCGTTCGAGGCCGACCTCCACGTTCCGGTCCTCGGCGACCAGCCGGTCCACGGTGTGTTCATTCGGGCGCCCGTAATTGACAGGACCGGCCCCGACGTCGACGTCCTCGCCCGGCTCGACGACGGGCGGGTCGTGGCCGTCCGCGAGCGGAACGTGATCGCGACGGCATTCCATCCGGAGCTCGCCGGTGAGACCCGCTTCCACCGCCTCGTCGCGACGATGGCAGCGGAGCACGATGAACCCGGCGAAGGCGCCGGCCGGCGGCGCCACCCAACGCGACGATCGAGGGCGGGCGCGTGACGGAGATCCGCTCGACGAAGCTGGGCGGCAAGGTCCGGACGGCCCGGTTCACGGACTTGGCGGCCCTCGGCGAGCTCAGCCGGCTGTGCCAGGACGACGAGGCTGGAACTCGCTCGCTGGGGTTGCCGGTCAGCGGCCCACCGATCGGGGTGTTCAGCCTGTTCCGACTGCCGCTTGGCGCGTTCCGGCCCCACGACGTGATGTTCGTGTACGAGGAAGACGGCCGGCTGGCCGGCCTGATCCGCGTCGAGCGCGACTCCTTCCGCGACGAATGGACAATCGTGGAGCTCGACGCGATCGGTTCGTCGACCGCCGGTGACATCCGCTTCCGGCTCGTTCAGCAGCTCGTCCGCGAGTCGTCAAAGCGGGGCGCCGTGCGACTCCACGTCGCGTGCGCCGACCAGGACGGCAACGTCGAGCTGTTCATGCAGGCCGGCTTCATGCGGTACGGCGAGGAGACCGTCCAGTACCGCAACCCGGACAAGCCGCTGCCGAAGCCATGGACCGAAGAGCATGCCCGCGACTGCCGCATCCGGCCGGCTGCCGCGGTCGACGCGGTCGCCCTGTTCCGCCTCTACGGAACGGCGACGCCGCAGCCGATCCAGCGACTCGAGGCGATCCGGCTGGCGGACTGGGAGCGCCAGGGCGCGAACTGGCGCGTCCCGCGGAGCAGCCTCGCACCGATCCTCCGCTTCGCCGACGTCGAGGCCTTCGTCCAGGAGACGCCCGGCGGCGGCAAGGACGGCACCCAGCTCGACGCGTTCGTCCAGGTCGGCGTGGCGAAGGAAGACCAGCCGCACTACCTCAAGGTCATTGCCCGGCCGGAGGTTGACGTGAGCGACCTGACGGAGTACGCGCTGGGTGTCATCGCCGACCGAACCGGCCGCGGCTCCGGCCACCGAACGGACCAGGGCGTCATCACCCCGGTCCGGACGTACGAGTCGCCGATCGATCGACGACTCGAAGAAGCGGGGTTCGATACGATCGCGAGTGTCACGCTGCTCATGAAGGAAACCGTCGTCCGTGTCGCGGAGCCGGCCCTCGTGCCGGCGGTTCGCTAAGGAGGGCAGACGTGGGTCCTGACAATCGTCGCCGGGAGTCGATCGACGATCTCGACGCGCTGCTCTCGGCGCTGCCTCCCGAGATCGTCGAAGCGGTCCACGCCCTCCCGAACCAGGAGGACGTGATCGAGGTCGTCCTCGACCTCGGTCGGCGACCGGAGGCCCGCTTTCCGGACGCCGAGGTGACGCTGCTCGACCGGGAGATCACCGAGACCGACATCGCCCACGTCGTCGAGCACATCGGGACGTTCGGTGACGACAATCGGGCGGGGATCGAGCGGACCCTCCACCGGATCTCCGCGATCCGCAACCGGACCGGCAAGATCGTCGGGCTGACGTGCCGGATCGGCCGGGCCGTGTACGGCACGATCGAGATCATCGGCGACTTCGTGGAGACCGGAAAGTCGATCCTCATCATGGGCCGGCCCGGCATCGGCAAGACGACGATGCTCCGCGAGGCCGCCCGCGTCCTCGCCGACGACCTCGGCAAGCGCGTCGTCGTCGTCGACACCTCGAACGAGATCGCCGGCGACGGTGATATCCCCCACCCGGCGATCGGCAAGGCCCGTCGGATGCAGGTCCGAACGCCTTCGCTGCAGCACGAGGTGATGATCGAGGCGGTCGAGAACCACATGCCCCAGGTCATCGTCATCGACGAGATCGGCACCGAGTTGGAGGCCGCTGCCGCCCGGACGATCGCCGAGCGCGGCGTCCAGCTCATCGGCACGGCCCACGGCAACAACCTCGACAACCTCATGCTCAACCCGACCCTGTCCGACCTCATCGGCGGGATCCAGAGCGTGACCCTCGGCGACGAGGAGGCGCGACGTCGGCGTACCCAGAAGAGCGTCCTCGAGCGCAAGGCGCCGCCGACGTTCGACGTCATCGTCGAGATCCAGGATCGCGAGCGCGTCGCCGTCCACAGCGACGTCGCCGACACGGTCGACGCGATGCTCCGCGAGGCCGCCCGCGTCCTCGCCGACGACCTCGGCAAGCGCGTCGTCGTCGTCGACACCTCGAACGAGATCGCCGGCG
>DASUFO010000055.1:0-9493 GCA_036274475.1 Candidatus Limnocylindrales bacterium | reverse complement strand
AGGGCGAGCACCGGCTGCTCGTGTTCGAGACGCCGGGGCTGATCGAGATCCCGAAGCGCTACCGCAACGCGTACGGCCAGCTGATGGAGCACGCGCCGTACTACCACCGCGACATCCATCCCCCGACCGAGCTGAAGACGATCCGCGAGCAGGGCGAGTTCCTGCTCACGGTGCGCGTCCGCGACGGCTACCAGGACTACGTCATCGACTACCACCCGTTCGACGTCGTGGGCTGGGACGGCTACCTCTGGCCGTTCGCATTCAACATCGGCGATTTCGAGCCGATCACCGGGCGCGTCCACCAGCCCCCGCCCGTCCACCAGACGTTCGCCGCCCGGAACTTCGTCGTGTGCTCGTTCGTGCCGCGCAAGTTCGATTACCACCCGCTGGCCATTCCGGCGCCGTACAACCACTCGAACATCAACAGCGACGAGGTCATCTACTACGTCGCCGGCAACTTCATGAGCCGGCGCGGCGTCGAGATCGCCTCGTTCACACTGCATCCGGCGGGGATCGCCCACGGGCCGCACCCGGGCACCGTCGAGGCGTCGATCGGCAAGGACGCGACCGAGGAGCTGGCGGTCATGGTCGACACGTTCCACCCGCTGAAGGTCACCCAGGCCGCGATGGACCTGGATGACCCCAACTATCCGTTCACGTGGCTACCGAGCGAAGACCATCACGCCCACGTCGCCGAGCTCACGGAGCGCGGCCCGGAGGCGTTCCCGGACTGACCGGTCGCCGCCACGGCCCCGCGCGGGACCGCCGGTGCAGCACGCGACCGCCCGCCAGGTTCTCGGTGGCCCGGGCTGAGCCTCAGCGCGCCTTGCCGGGCCAGACGTTCATCGTCGCAAGGAACGATTGGAGCAGCTTCCGGCCACCCCCGTACTGCTGGACGCTGGCGTCGTCATCGGGCTGCCAGACCGCGACGATGGTCATCCGATCGGCGGGATGGACGCCGCAGCAGAAGAAGGCTTGGACGGAGTCCGCAAACGGCACGAGCAGCGCCGGATGACAGTCGGCGTGCTCGACGCAGAGCGGCACCGCTCGGTCGTGAATCGTGTCGCAGTCGCTTCTCCCCGCGGCCTGACAGTAGGCCGTGACCCACGTCTCGATGTCGGCCTGGCTGCCGATGTAGGTCGCGGGATCGAACGGAACAGACCAAGCGCTTACGCGCACGTCTCCTTCCGGGTCGATGAATGCGTCCTGACCGCTGGTTGCCCCTGCGGCCGCCTCGGACATCGACCACGTGTGGTCCGCGCGCTCGATCGCCCACCCGGGCGGGTGTCCGACCTTGATGGCGTACTGGTCTGACTGGAACATGACGAACGTGTCGGGATCGATGGACGGGATATGGATCGTGTCGAGCCAGGCGCGGAAGAGCGGCTCCTCGGTCGCCTGCCAGACGGCGAACACGAACACCTTGTCGTCGATCGGCACGAATGCGAGCCACTCCTCGCCGGTGCCTCCGGCACGTGCGCGATGACCGTCGACCAGCGTGTCCTCGAAGATCGCCCGGCCTTCGTCGCACCAGCCCGGATCACCCGGCGGCGGCGTGCAGTAGTCCTTGATCCAGCCGTAGGCAGTCTTCCCGGCGGGAACGGGCACGGACCAGGCGCTCATCCGGATCGAGCCTGTCGGGCTGATGAATCTGTCGACTCCCGCCGAGGTGATGTCCTGGTGTTCGCCGATATTCCAGTCGGCCGTGGCGCGCTCGGATGACCAATCTGCCGGGAACCGCAGCGAGTACAGGTAGCGTTCAGAGGTGAAGCCATGCCACGTCGTCGGGTCGCCGAAGGCGAGACTGAATGCGTCTGCCGTTGGTGAGGCGCTCGAGGGCGCGCTCGGAGTCGCGATTGGCGTTGGGGTCGTCCCGGGGACGGTCGCGTCACGTCGTGTGAGCGAGACCACGCCCACGACGCCGAGCACGACGACTGCCGCGGCGCCCAGCGCTGCAAACTTGTTCATCGTGGAATTCCTCCGCGGCACCGACAGGCGTCGCCGCCGCTGGTGTGCCAGGTGGACCTCGCCAAGCGCGGCGTCGAGCACGCGGTCCGAGAGCTGAGCCGGCCCTTCGGCCAGCCACGCTTCGGCGATCCGATCGAAGTCGGTGTAGGTCGTGCTCATGCCAGCTGCTCCCGCGAGGACTCGTTCGGAGACCGCAGGTCGGCCTCGAGGCCGGCCCGCAGTGAGTTGGTGGCGTAATGGAGCCGCGATTTGACCGTGCCGAGCGGCACGCCGAGCTGTTCGGCGACCTCCGGCAACGTGAGGCCGAGGTAGTGGTGGAAGACGAAGACCGCCCGCTGGTCCGGCGGCAGTCGCCGGAAGCCGCGGTCGAGCTGATCCCGCTGGACGACGGAAATCGCGTCGTCCCGCCGATCGGGCAGTTCGAGCGGTAGCGCTCGGACGGTGGAAACCCGTTGCCGTCCACGCCGCAGCTCGCGATAGCAGGCGTGAACGACGAGCCGGTTGATCCAGGCGTCGAAGCGCTCGACATCGCGGAGGTTCGGGAGGTCCGTCCAGGCGGATACGAGCGTCTGCTGGACGGCGTCCTCGGCCAGGCCGAGATCGCGCAGGATCCTGAACGCGATCGCGAGGAGGCGATCGCCGGCCGCGCGTGCCAGGCTGGCGAACGCCTCCTCGTCTCCGGCTCTCGCTCGCTCGACGAGGGCTGACTGCACCCTCGACCCTCCGCGGTGCACCCGACGTGGGTGCCTACGCTACTTGAGCCAGGATCGAGTTCGTTGGTTCGATCTTGGGGTGGTCGAACGCGGGGCGCTCGACTACGGCACGGCCGGTCCCCAGCTCACATCGCCGTAGACGGCCTCCGCCGTCAGCGGGCGCAGGTTCGTACCGTCGACGTTGACCGCCCAGATCGGCGCCGGCTCCCAGGCACCGGCCCACGCAATCGTCGTTCCGTCGGGCGACCACGCGACCGGACCGTTCGTGCAGTGATCGCCGGCGATCGCCCGCGAGTTCGTGCCGTCGACATTGATGAGCCAGAGGCAGCCGTCGCCCCGTGCGGCCTGGTAGGCGAACGCGGACGAATCGGGTGACCACGCCGGCCGGCCTTCGGCTCGAGCATCCGAGACCTTGACGATGTCCGACCCGTCCGGGTTGATCGTGTAGAGCCGGTACGTGCCGTCCATGTTCGAGGTGAACGCGATCTTCGAGCCATCCGGCGACCACGCTGGCTTGAAATCGATGGACGTGCCCTCGACGCCGTCGCGGCGAATCACGACGGTGTCGGCCTCCGGTGGTTGGAACTGCGCGTCCCGAGTCACCGCCCGGACGACGATTTCAGCGTAGGTCCGGCCATTCTCGTTGTAGCCACGGGTGAAGAGGGCTTTCGAGCCATCAGGCGACCACGCCGGCCAATCCTCGAACTGCGACGTCTGCGTGATTGGCATCGCGTTCGTGCCGTCGGCGTCGACGACCCAGATCTCGGCGTTTCCTGCGGCCGGATCCGTGCGCTCGAAGATCAGTCGGGTTCCGTCGGCCGAGAGGGCCGGGCCGCTGTCCAGCTTCGAATCGTTCGTCAGCTGAATGCGTCCTGATCCGTCGGGCCGCATCAGAAGCAGGTTCTTGGCGTCACCGTTGTCGACCCGGAGCGCGAGGGTCCCGGGCAGGCCGGTCACGGGCGTGGATGCGGCCGTCGCCGTGCCGCTTCCCGGGGCGCTCGGTGACGCCGTCAGAGCCGGCGGCCCAACGCCGTCATTTCGGGACCATGGCCCGAGCAGGAGAAGGCTGCCGCCGACGACGACGGCAACGGCCGCCACCGCGAAGGCGAGCTTGGGAATTGACATGAAAGGGGACCTCCACGGCATGCGCCTGGCGCGCCGCTGCTTGATCGAAGGGAAGGCGGCGAGGATGACCTCCAGCGCCTGTTGCGGCGCGTTGTGCGGGTCGTCCTCGAGCCAGTCGGCGACGCGGGGGTCGAAGAGCGCCTCGTCCGATCGGTTCATGCGGGTCGCTCCTCGGCCGTGACGCCGGCCGTCGTGTTCGCGTCGAGCGCGATCCGCAGCTGACGGACCGCGTAGTGGAGGCGGGACCGCGCGGTCCCGGTGGGGATCCCCAGGGTTGCCGCGATCTCCGTGAGCGGATACCCGAGGTGGTGGTGCATGACGACGACGGCCCGATGCTCCGGAGACAGGCGGCCGAAGGCGTCCTCGAGGGCCTGACGATCGACGACTGAGCTCGCCGGGTCAGGCTCGACGTTGGTCAGCGGGAGAACCCGAAGTCGCGTGTTCCAGCGCCGGGTGCCGCGCGACTCCGAGTAACAGGCATGGACGACCAGGCGGTGGAGCCAGGCGTCGAACCGCTCCGGGTCGTGGAGCGTCGGCAGATCGCGCCACGCTCCGAGGAGCGCCTGCTGGCTCGCGTCCTGGGCGCGATGGGGATCGCGCAGGATGCGGTAGGCGAGGGCATAGCAGCCGTCGATGTGGCTCGCGGCCAACGAGGCAAACGCCTCGTCGTCGCCAGCCGCCGCCCGGACCACCAGTGTCCGTTGCTCCATCGGCCCACCCTCGTCGCGGCCCGCCTGGCCGCTTCACCGAGTATGGAGCCGCGGTCCCGGCAAACGTTCATCGCCGTCGGCACATCGTTGCAACCCCTGTCGGGCGCTCGGCGGCGCGTCGGACCCGCCGGCAGGCGGACGCTCGGCTGGCGCCGAGAACGGCGCAGGAGGTTTCCCGATGCCTGAGCTATCCGAGAAGAAGCGCGACTCCCTGCCAGACTCCAAGTTCGGCCTGCCCGACGAGCGCAAGTACCCCATGCCCGACAAGTCCCACGCCCGGAACGCGAAAGCGCGCGCCGCCCAGCAGGAGAAGAAGGGCACGATCACCGCGGCCGAGGAGAAGAAGATCGACCGCAAGGCCGATCGGATCCTCGACAAATAGACGCGTTGGCGCCCGACTCGGCCTCAGTGGGCCGAGCCGGGCGTCTTCACGTCCTGGACGCCGTCAGGGGATGTTCAGCGTCGGGAGCATCATCTCTACGACGGCCGCGTCACCGGAAATGACCCAGCCGCGGTCGCCGAGGGTCCACGCGTAGTCCACGCCGGCAAAGCCGCCACAGTCGAACGAGAGCTTGCGACCGGGAACGTCCCGGAACGTCACGTCTGTCCAATCACCGACCGGGCCACCGCACTCCCGCGTTTCGACGGTCGCCGCGTACGTGTCGAGCCACTGGTCACCGGTCGTGCCTTCGGGCAGCGGCTGGGACGCAATCCCGACGAAGGCCGTGCCCGTGCCGGCCCGGAACCGGTCGGTCCACTCGGTTTCCGGCCCGAGGTCCTCGCCCGCCGGCCACTCGACCGTCGCCGGAATGAACTGGTACGCGGCCGGAGCCCCGATGGTGTAGCCATAGATCGGTGACTCGTGCTGGGCCATGGCTGGCCCGCTCGCTTCAGGAGCCTGTGAAGACGGAGCCGTCGATGGCTGCGCCGTCGGCGTGGGCGAGGGCGTCGCCGCCACGTTTGTATTCGATCGGTTGCCGAGCAGGTACATGCCGCCAACAGCGGCGACAATCACGGCCACGGCCACCAGGCCGAGCCGCAGCGGGGTCGACATCGAAGGGAACCTCCACGGGAACGACGGGCGACGCTGCGCCGTGTGATCGACCTCGGTCAGCGCGTCCTCCAGGACGCGATCCGGAAGGCGATCGCCCCGATCGGCCAAGTAGCGATCAAGGGCCAGCTCGAGGTCGGTCTGACGGGTCATCGTGCGACCTCCTCGGCCGGCTCAACGGACCGTTCCTCGGCCTCAAGAGCGGCGCGCATTGCCCGATGGGCGTAATGCAAACGGGATCGGGCCGTCCCGACCGGGATGCCAAGCGTCGAGGCGATCTCGGACGGGGCAAGCCCCAGGTAGTGGTGAAGCACGAGAATCGCCCGCTGCTCCGGAGGCAGCCGGCGAAAGCCACGATCGATCTCGTCGCGGTCGGCGAGTCGGCGAGTCTCGTCGGGACCCGCCGGTCCGTCGATCGGCAACACCCGGATGTGCGACGACCACTCGCGGGTGCGACGACCTTCTTCGTAGCACGCGTTGACGAGGATTCGATGGAGCCAGGAGTCGAACGCATCGACCGCGCGGAGGCGCGGCAGCTCGCGCCAGGCCTGCACCAGCGTCTGCTGGACGGCATCCTCGGCGCGGCCCGTGTCGTTCAGGATCCGCAGCGCGATCGCGTAGAGCCGGTCGCCATGGACACGCGCCAGGACGCCGAACGCGTCTCGGTCGCCGCGTGCGGCCTGCTCGACGATCGCCCGGTCCATCGTTCCTCACTCGTTCCGCCCGTTGGGGGCGCAATTCCGAGACTACAGATGGAGCCATGGGCAGTAGCGTTCAATCCTCGCCTCACGGCGACAGTGGTCCGGGCATCATGTCCGCCTACTCGACGTTGCCCGAGGTACGCACGTGGCCCTTCAGCCCCCGCCGCCCGGAACGCTCCGCGCCCGGATCCTCGCCGGCGAGACGCTCTACGGATCGTTCGTCAGCGGCGGCTCGGCGATCCACGCCGAGATCCTCGCGAGGGCCGGCTTCGACTGGCTGATCGTCGATCTCGAACATGGCGCAGGCACGGAATCGGAGCTGATCGGCCAGCTCCACGCGATCGGCGACCGCACGAGTGCGATCGTCAGGCCCCAGTCGGCGGAGCGGCTGCGGATCGGCCGGGCGCTCGATGCCGGGGCGGCCGGCATCATGGTCCCGCGGCTCGAGACCGTTGCCGAGGTCGAGGAGACCCTGCCGTTCCTGCGCTATCCGCCGGAGGGGATTCGCGGCCTCGCCCTCGCGACGCGCGGGGCCGGCCTCGGCGAGGTCGCGCACGCGGGCGTCGCCGCGCTCAACGCGTCGATCGTCGGCGTCTTCCAGGTCGAATCGCCGCTCGCGGTCGAGAACGCCGACGCCATCGCCGGGCTCGACGGCGTCGACGTGCTGTTCGTCGGACCGGCCGACCTGTCGCATGCAATGGGCATCCCCGGCCGGTTCGACGAACCGGCGTTCGACGACGCGCTCCGGCGCGTGACGGCCGCCACGGAGCGACACGGCAAGGCTGCGGCGATCCTTCTCCGGTCGCCCGAAGACCTGCCGCGCTACCTCGACCTGGGCTACCGGTTCATCGGAATCGGGTCGGACCTGAATTTTCTGATCGACGGCGCTCGCGCGGTCGTCGACGCGGTGCGCGCTCGGCGCTAGCGCGTCACTCGTCGGCGAGCCGGATGCCCGGCCGGATCGAGCTGAACGCCTCGGCCGGAGCCTGGGCAATCAGCACGCCGAGGATGATCAGCGCGCCGCCGAGGATCTGGACCGGCGCCAGCGATTCGCCGAACAGGAGGGCCGCGAGGGCAATCGTCCAGAACGGCTCGATCGTGCTGACGAGCGCGGCCTGGGCCGCGCCGACCCGGCGCGTCCCGGCATAGAACGCCTGAATCGCGATGAACGTCGCGACCACCCCAACGCCGAGGAGCCCGGGCCAGGCCGCGGGCGGAATCTCGGACGGAAGGAGCGGCACGCCCGTCGCGAATCCGGTCAGCCAGTACGTCACCGCGGTGCCGGTCATCATCAGGGCCGTGGCTGCGGCCGCATCCGCCCCGCCGTCCACGTCGTCGCCCACCGTTTCCCGGCGCTCGCCGGCGAGCCGCGCCGACAGGACGATCCAGACCGCGTAGATCAACGGCGACACGACGATCAGCACGAGCCCGCTGATCGGCGGCAGCGCGCCGTCCGGGATGCCGCCGACCGCGAGTGCGACGCCGACAAGCGCGAGCGCCAGCGCGAACCAGGCCCGCCGGCCCTCGAGCCGGCGTCCGAACCGCAGCGACATCACGGCGACGACAGCGGGATAGATGTAGACGATCAGCGCCGCGAGCGAGACCGGAACCGTCTCGAGTCCCGCGTAGTACGTCCCCGAGTTCCCGGTGTAGAGGATCCCGAGCGCGACGGCCACGACGACGGCGCGCCGGCTCAGCAGTCGAAGGCCGCGTCGGCGGTCTGTCCAGGTGAGGCACCACAGCCACGCGCAGAGCGCCCCGAACCCGAATCGCCAGGCTGACAGCGATTGCCATCCGAGGCCCGTGTCATAGACCGGCTGGGCGAACAAGCCGCCCGATCCGAACGCGCACGCCGAGATCAGGACAAGGACGATCCCGAACGCATACCGCCGATCCATTGGCCTAGGCTAGCAGTCCAACTAGCCCGGCCGCGTCAGGTTTCGGGTTCGGCCTCCCCGGGCCGGCTGAGGCCGTTGCGGCTCGGGTCAGTCCTACCCGGCCCGATCCGAGCGACGGACTACACTTCCCAGCGTGAGTGAAGTCACAGAACGCGCGGTCGTCGAGCGCGTCCCGTCCATCCTCGACGAGCGGCTCCTGGTCGTCGGCCGCCACGATCCCGTCACGGTCCCGCCGGGCACGAGTCTCGGGCAGTGCGTTGCCGCGATCCAGCGAACGGGGACCGGCGATTCGGTCTTCGTGACGCAGCCGGATCGAACGCTCGTCGGCGTCCTGACAGAGCGCGACATCTTCGCCCGCATCGTCGGTGGTGACGTCGACCTGGCGCAGCCGGTCGAGACGATGATGACGACGAGCTGGCACCACCTCCATGCCGAGGAGACGGTCCGCGACGCGATCGAGCTCATGCAGACCGGTCGCTATCGGAATGTCCCGCTCCTCGATGACGATGACCACCTCATGGGCGTCATCCGCCCCCAGGATGTCCTCAAATACCTCGCCGAGGCGTTCCCCGAGGAGCTCCTCAACCTGCCACCACGACCTCATCAGCGGATGCACAAGCCGGAGGGCGGATAACCACCGAATGACCACCGAGACCCGCGCGCAGGACCCGCAGATCCAGGAGCTGGACCGGGTCACGATCCGGTTCGCCGGCGATTCCGGCGACGGCATGCAGCTCACCGGCACCCAGTTCACCCGAACCGCCGCCGTCTACGGTAATGACATCAGCACGTTCCCGGACTTCCCGGCTGAGATCCGCGCCCCCGCAGGGAGCCTTCCGGGCGTCTCCGGGTTCCAGCTGAGCTTCTCGTCCAACGACATCCACACGCCCGGCGACGCGCCCGATGTCCTCGTCGCGATGAACCCGGCGGCGCTGAAGACCAACGTAATGGACCTGCCTGCCGGCGGCGCGCTGATCGTGAACAGCGACGCGTTCACGCAGCAGAACCTGAACAAGGCCGGCTACGCCGCGAACCCGCTCAGCGACGGCACGCTGAAGCAGTACACCGTCTTCGAAATCCCGATCTCGACGCTGAACGAGCGGTCCCTCGAGGGCCTCGACATGACGTCGAAGCAGAAGGACCTCACGAAGAACTTCTTCGCGCTCGGGATCATGCTCTGGCTCTATGGCCGCGAGACGGACCCCACGGCCCGCTGGATCGACGACAAGTTCAGCAAGCGGCCGGTCATCGCCGAGGCGAACAAGCGGGCACTCAAGGCCGGCTACGCGTTCGGCGAGACGACCGAGATGTTCCACACCCACTACCG
>DASUFO010000054.1:0-71321 GCA_036274475.1 Candidatus Limnocylindrales bacterium | reverse complement strand
GCGGAGCGAAGGGCAGTCGCGTTGGGTCGCGAGGGATTGATTCCGGGACCTCATTTGCTACCGTACCTCAACCGGCTCGCCGATCTGCTCTGGGTCCTGGCGAGGGCCGCCGAGCAGGCGGAGTCCCGGTCCGCCACCCCGTCACGAGTCGAACGCCGCGGCCGAGCGGCAACCACAAGGAGTAGTGACTGATGCAGTCGCAGGGTCTCCCGTCGCAGATCGGGGTCCGGCCGGCGCCCGAGCTGGCGAATCGGTTCCTTACGCAGTCGTTCGGCTGGATGATGGCGGCCGTGCTCATCACGGCCGTCGTCGCGATCCCGGTCGTCGGCAGCGAGTCGTTCCTCAACTGGGCCTATCGAAGTTGGCTCTTCATCACGCTCGCGACGTTCGCCCTGGGCATCGGCGTCCAGCTGGCGATTCCGAAGGTGCAGCCGCTCGTGGGGCTGCTGCTCTTCTTCGTCTATGCGGCCGCGCTCGGCGTGACGGTCGGTGTGGTCTCGTCGCTGTACGAGGTTCAGTCGGTCGTGACGTCGTTCCTCGGCGCGTCCGCGATGTTCGGCGGCGCCGCGATCTACGGCGCGACGACGAAGCGCAACCTGAACTCGATCGGCGGGTTCCTGTTCATGGGCATGATCGGGATCCTCGTCGCGTCACTCGTGAACTGGTGGCTCGGCAGCAGCGGCTTCGGGTTCATCATCGCCGTGATCGGGGTGATCATCTTCACCGTGTACACCGCGTATGACGTCCAGAAGATCAGCTACGGCGACTACGCGGCCGTGCTCGGGATGGAGAAGGCGTCGATCTTCGGTGCGGTCCACCTCTACGTCGATTTCATCAACATCTTCCTGTTCCTGCTCCGGATCTTCGGCAGCCGCCGGTAAGCGCACGAGATCGAGGCTGCGCTCGGTTGAGGCCGTTGGCCGATCTCGTTTGAGATATCCGCCACATCGATAGAACCGGCCGTTTCGGGACCAGAAGACCGCGAATCCCGCCGCAGCTCGCTCGTGCTTCGCGTGCCCCACGCTGACATCGCTCCGTACGAGGGCCTTGACGCCCTGCCTTGTGCGTGGCCCATCGATCTCGCGAATATCTAGCGGCTCAACTCCTCGATCGAGCCCAGGACCGCGTCTGCGAGCGGCGCCAGCTCCTCGCGGGAGCCGACCCCACTGAGCACCCCGATCACCCGGCCCGCGCCGGCCGCACGGCCCATCGAGAGGTCGGCCGGCGTGTCGCCCACGATCGCCGTGGCCGACGGCGGGATCCCGACGGTGGCACAGAGGGCGAGCAGCATGGACGGGTCGGGTTTCACGCCGACGCCGTCGTCGCCGCACGCGATCGCGGCCACGTCATCGCGGACGCCGAGCGCACGCAGCGTGGCCTCGGTCGGCCCGCGATCGTCGGTCGTTGCGACCGCGATGGAGCGCCCGGACGCCCGCAGCGCGGCAAACAGCGGCGCCAGGTCGGTTACGGGACGAGCCAGCGCAACCGGGTCCGGCTCGAACCACGCGCCCTCCACCGCTCGGCGAGCCGCCGCGACGCTCGGACACCAGCGTCGCACGATCGCCGCCACGATCTCCCGGATCTCACCCATCGTCGCGACGGCCAGCGGCGCTCCCGCCAGCACGCGCCCACCGCCAACGGACGGGTCGAACCCGATCGCCGCGAACACGTCGCCGGACACCGGCCGCCTTGTCGCCCCGTCCAACCGGCGCCCCAGCTCCAGCGTCCAGCCGCCCCACATCGCGTGGAAATCGATCAGCGTGCCGTCCTTGTCGAAGACGACGAAGTCGATTCTCTCGAGCACCGGAGAGAGGCGCGGCCCGGGCGACGGACCCTCGGTCACACCTCGGCGACGACGTCGACCTCGGGCGCTGGTCCCGACCCGACCACCAGGCTGGCCTGCGGTTCGAACGAAACGGTCACCGCTTCGCCGATGCCGGGCGGCGCGAGCCCCGGATCGTTGAACGTGTCGAACGACACCATCGCGTCGCCGCCGAGCGACAGCCGGACCCGGACGATCGACCCGAGGAAGCTGACGTCCTCGACCGTCCCGCGCAATCGATTTTCGCCACCGCCCTCGCCCAGCTCGATACCCTCCGGCCGCAGCGCGAGCGTCACCGTGCCGCGGTTTGGTGCCTCGGTCACCGGTCGCGCCGCGCGGACCTCCTGTCCTTCGACCGTGAGGCGGCCGGCGCCGGCGTCGACGACCCGCGCCGCGAGCAGGTTCAGCGTCCCGACGAACGACGCCACGAACGGCGTTGCCGGGGTGTTGTAGATCTCGGCCGGCGTCCCGATCTGCTCGATTCGACCCTCGCTCATGACCACGACCCGATCCGAGAGCGAGAGCGCTTCCTCCTGATCGTGGGTCACGTACACCGTCGTGATCCCCAGCTGGCGCTGGATCGACCGGATCTCCTTGCGGAGCGCGACCCGGATCTTCGCGTCGAGCGCCGACCGGGGCTCGTCGAGCAGCAGGACCTCCGGCTCGATCGCCAGCGCCCGGGCGAGCGCGACGCGCTGCTGCTGGCCGCCCGACAGCTGGTACGGATACTTGTCGGCCTTCTCGGGCATGTTGATGAGCTGGAGCAGCTCGGTCACCCGCTTCTTGATAGCGTCCTTCGGGCGCTTCTTGATCCGCATCCCGAACCCGACGTTGCTGGCGACGGTCATGTTCGGGAACAGGGCATAGGACTGGAACACCATGCCGACGTTGCGGCGGTTCGCCGGGAGACGGGTGATCTCCTTGCCATCGAGGCTGATCGACCCCTCATCAGGAAACTCGAAGCCGGCGATCATTCGGAGCGTCGTCGTCTTGCCACAGCCCGACGGGCCGAGGAACGACACGAACTCGCCGCGATGCGCCGCAAGCTCGAAGTCGTGGACAGCCGCGAAGGCGCCGAACGTCTTCCTGACGTGGGCCAGCTCCAGGAACGCAGCCGACTCCGTCATCAGTGGGCTCCTCCAATCTCGACACGAGTGCGGGAGCTCCGCCCGATCGCGGCGATGATGAGCATCGCCAGCCAGGTCAGGGCAAAGCTGATCACGGCGACCGCGGCAGGTTCGTACGCCTTCGAGTTGCCGAGGAGCGAGAGATACGGCCCGAACGCCGGGCGGGCGAGATACGACGCGATCGTGAACTCGCCGATCACGATGGCGACCGTGAGGAACGCGCCGCTGAGGAGCGCGACCCGGATGTTCGGGAGGATGATCCGGAGCAGGATCGTGGCCCAGCCTGCGCCCATGCTCTGGGCGGCCTCGGTCAACGTCCGGATGTCGATCGCGCGAAGCCCCACGTCGACCGCCCGATACATGTACGGCAGCGAGAGCACCACGTACGCGAAGACCAGCAGGGCGTTGCTCCCGAGGTCGGTGTGGGTGAGGGGCAGCGGTGGCTCCTTGTAGATCCGGATGAGCCCGAAGACGAGGACGATCGCCGGAATCACGAACGGCAGGAGCGTCACGAACTCCACGATCGGGCGGGCACGGGGCACCTTCAGGTGGACCCAGTAGGCGGT
Source organism: Candidatus Limnocylindrales bacterium (assembly GCA_036274475.1). Lineage (GTDB taxonomy): Bacteria > Chloroflexota > Limnocylindria > Limnocylindrales > CSP1-4 > CF-46. The sequence goes on along the minus strand of DASUFO010000054.1, from coordinate 67,806 downwards.
GGGGACGATCAGGGCGAGGCTTGCGACGACGGTCAGGATCCCGACGACGAAGGAGTACAGCAGGCTCTCGAGGAACCTGGGATCGGCGAACGAGTTCGTGTACGCAGCGAACGGCGGCTTGGCCCGCATCGAGAAGTCAAGCGTCGCGTACAGCGGGATGAAGAAGTAGAGCAGGCCGAGCAGGAAGACCAGCCACCACGCGACCGTCGTCCGCCGCCGCTTCATCGGCGCCACCGCTCGGCGCGCCGCTGGAGGAGCGTGTAGAGCCCGATCGAGACAGCCATGACGACGACCATGCCCATCGCCATGGCGTAGCCCAGGCCCGGGTTATGGAGCACGTCGCCGCGGATCTGGGCGCCGATGATGACGGGCACGATCGGCAGGGTGCCGGACGTCAGCTGGTACGCGGTGGCGTACGCACCGAATGCGTTGCCGAACAGCAGGATCATCGAGCCGAGGATCGTCGGCATGAGGATCGGCAGCGCGACGCGACGCCAGTAGTCGTAGGAGCTGGCGCCCATGTTCTCCGCGGCCTCGCGCCACTCGGGTTTCAAGCCGTCGATCGCCGGCGCGATGATCAGGACCATCAACGGCAGCTGGAAGTAGAGATAGACGATCTCGAGGCCGACCTTGCTGTAGATCGTGAAGCCCGACGCGTACGGGTCGATGCCGAAGTTCTTCAGCAGGACCGTGATGATTCCGAGCTGCCCGATCGTGAAGAGGAACGCGAGGGCGAGGGGAACTCCGGCGAAGTTGGACGCGACGCCGCAGAACGTCATCATGGCCGTCCGGAGGACGCGCGGAAGGCCGCCGGCGATGACGGCATAGGCGAGCAGGAACCCGCCGATTCCGCCGGCGATCGCGGTCACCACGCTGATCTCGATGCTCAGCAGGAACGACCGCTGGGTGTTTTCTGAAGTCAGGTCGACGTAGTTCTGGAGGGTCGTCTGGCCTTCGTTGTTCAGGAAGCTGCCGGCGACCAGGTACAGGACGGGGGCGATGATGAACAGGAACGTGAAGGCAAAGAACGGAACGAGGCCGAGCCAGGCCGTGGGCAGGCGACGAGCGGGGCGCGTACGTGACGCGCCCCGCTCCATCGTCGTGGCCATCGAAGCCTACGTGTTACCCAGTGGAACTCACTGAGGCGGCTCGACGACGTCGACGCCGACGGTGCTGTCCCAACCCTTCGTGATCAGGTCAGTCGCTGCCTTCAGCTGATCCGGGGTGGGGAACACCGCGCCCGTCGAGTCCGGCAGCTTCGCCGCGAGATCGGCAGGAACGACGCCTCGCTCGACCATGTCGTCGTAGCGGATCGGGTTGCAGTAGCCCTTGAGCCACATCAGCTGGCCTTCATCGGAGTACAGGTGCTCCATCCAGAGCTTGGCCGCATTGGGATGGGGCGCGTACTTGCTGATGGCCTGGACGTAGACCCCGCCGAACCGACCGCTCGCCGGGACCGTCACGTCGATCTCCGGGTTGCCGGCCGTCTCGTCGCGCTGGGCGAGGCCGTTGTACGACCAGCGCAGGGCGATCGGTGTCGCGCCCTGCACGATCGTGCCCGGGTTGGCGTCGACCGGGACGAAGTTGCCGGCGTCGACGACCTTCTTCCAGAAGTCGAGGCCCGGCTGCGCGTTGTCGAGCGACCCGCCGTTCGCGAGGGCCGAGGCGTAGACCGCCTGGATCGCCTGGTTCGAGGTCCGGGGGTCGCCGTCCATCGAGACCTGGCCCTTGTACTCCGGCTTGAGCAGATCGGCCCAGTCCTTCGGCGGATTGGCGACGATCGCCTTGTTGGTCGTGAACGACATCACGCCGTAGTAATCGCCGTACCAGATGCCATCAGCCGACTTCGCGGCCTCGGGGATCGAGTCCCACGTCGCGACCTTGTACGGCTGGAAGAGGTCCTTGTTGTCCTCGCCGAACGAGAAGCCCACGTCGACGACGTCCGGCGCCTGCGGGCCCGGGTTGTTCTGGTTGGCCTTGATGGCCTCGATCTCGTCGCCCGAGCTGCCCAGCGGGTTGAGCTCGTTGATGGCGATCCCGTACTTGTCCTTGAAGGACTGAAGGGCCTCCTCGTAGTTGCACCAGTCGTGGGGCAGGGCGATCGTCGTCAGGTTCCCCTCGGCCTTGGCGGCATCGATGAGCTCCTGCGACGGACCGGCTGCGGCCGAGGCGGGTGCCGAGCCGGGCGCGGACGCGGGCGCCGAGGCCGGCGGGGCCGCGGACGCGGGCGCCGAGGCAGACGGTGACGGGGTCGCCCCGCCGCCGCACGCGGCGACGACGAACACGAGCGCGGCAATGACCGTCAGCGGACGGGCGAATGTGTGTTTCGTCATGAATGCGGTTCTCCAGCTAGACGGGTGGCTGTGATCTCGCAGACTCCCCGCGGCGGCCAGCCCGGCGCGATCTGACTCCTCCTTACGGTGATCGCGAAGGTCGCTGGCGGCTCGGGTGACGTTGCCCGGAACCGGGTCCCCACCCGGCCTTCGGCATTTCAACGCCGGCGAGACAGTGCGTCAAGAGTGTTGACGACCCCCCAACGGGCGGTAGGCGCTCACGTCCCGTCTCGTGGTCATGCCGACGCGCTGTTCCCGAATCGATCAAATGCTTCAGGCCGGCAGCGTGCGGCCGGCCTGAAGTCGTCCCTTGTGGGGGCTGGACCCTACTTCGGAATCCAGGCCTTCCACTTGTCTTCGTTCTCCTTGACCCATTTCTCGCCGGCGGCTTCGGGGGTCATGTCCTTGTTCGTGATGTAGTCCGAGACGACGTTCTGGTCCTCGTTGGTCCAGTTGAAGTTCTTGATCAGCTCGTATGCCTTGCCGCCTTCGGTCGCGAACTTCGTGCTGACGACCTTCTGGAGCGGCGTCTCCGGGTAGTCGCAGGCGACCTTCTCGAGGTCCGCGTCGCAGCCCGGTTCGTATGGCGGCAGCTTCACCCGCACGAGCTCGACCTGTGAGTTCAGCCACTGCGGATCCCACCAATAGGCGAGGAGCGGCGTCTTGTTGGCAACCGCCTGCTGGAGGGCGGTGATCGTTGCCGCCTCGCCGCCGGAGAAGATCACCTTGTAGTTCAGGTCGAGGTTCGTGACGAGTGCCTCGTCGTACTGGACGTAGGACGGATCGCTGCCGAGGAACTGGCCGAGGTCGCCGGTCTCCGACGTCTTGAACAGGTCGGCGTACTTGTTGAGGTTCTTGTAGTCGGTGATGTCGGGATACTCCTCGGCCATCCAGCCGGGAACGTACCAGCCGATGATGCCGACGTTGCCCGTGGTGCCCGCGATCTGGGCGACCTTGTCCTCGTCGACGTACTTCTTCTGGAGCTCCGGGTGGCCCCAGTCCTCGAGGATGACGTCGACTTCGCCGGTCGGGAAGCCTTGCCAGGAGACGTCCTCCTTGAGGTCCTTCTTCTCGACGTTGTAGCCAAGCTCCTTCTCGAGGAGATAGGCGACGACGGCGGCGTCCGCCTCGTAGCCGACCCACGGGTTGACCGCGATGTTGACCGTTCCTGCTTGGCCGCCGCCGCCGGCCGGTGACCCGCCTCCCCCGGACGAGCACGCCGCGATCACGAGGCCCGCGATCGCAATGCTTGCGGCAACGCGCCGAATTGAGGTCTTCATGCCGATTCCTGATTCCTCCTCCTGGTCCTCTCCGGTGCCGCCGGGGAGGGATGACGCCATGATGAACCCTCGTCGCGAGGACGTGAACTCTACGCTGATCGAACCATCGAACTGGCCGCGGATCGGGGGTTGGCCCGCTGCCGCCGGCCGGCTCCCTGCGTGATCCGGTCGAGCATCACGCCCAGCAGCACGATGGCGATGCCGGCCGCGAATCCCTCCCCGAAGAAGTCACGCCGAGCGAACCCCGCGACGACGTCGTACCCGAGACCGCCGGCGCCGACGAGACCGCCGACGACGACCATCGCGAGGACCATGACGATGCCCTGGTTGGCGGCGACCAGGAGGGCCGGTCGAGCCATCGGCAGCTGGACTTTCAGGAGCAGCTGGCGGGGCGTCGAGCCGGCCGATGTCGCGGCTTCCACGATCGTCGGCGGGACAGCCTTGATGCCGGCTTCAGTGAGCCGGATGACCGGCGGGATCGCGTAGATGAGCGCCGCCACGACGCCCGTGAACCGGGTTGGGCCGAACAGCGCGACCGCGGGGATCAGATAGACGAACGCGGGCATGGTCTGGGCGGTGTCGAGGAGCGGCCTCAGCCCAGCCGAGAAGCGCTTGTTCCTCGCGGATGCGACGCCCAGAAGCAGCCCGAACCCCAGCGTCATCGCGGTCGCCACGAGGACCGTCGTGAGCGTCTCCATGCTGTGCTCCCAGAGCGAGAGCGCGATGATCAGGACGAGGCAGACAGCCGCGGTGATCGCCGGGCCGGCGCCGCCGACCAGGATCGCAATCCCGACGACCGCGTAGAGGACGAGCCACCACGGGGCGCTCGTCAGGACCTCCTCGATCGGGTTGATCAACCCGAACGTGACGACGTTCTTGATGGCCTCGGTCACGTGCGTCGCGTTGGTCCGGAGCCAGTTCGTGATGTCGTTGATGAAGCCCTGGAAGGAGAACGCGATCGCGTCGGGGAATTCGGGGTCGCTCAGGATGAGCCGGCCGACGATCACGCCGCCGATGGCGATGGCGACCGCGAGAAAGAGCTGCTGCCGGCGGCGCCTCGACGCGGCCGCTCCCGGAGCGACCCGGGTGCTGACGCGGTCGCCGAGCGCGGACATCAGCCGGTCGATGATCACCGCGATGATGACGATCGCGATCCCGGCGTCGAATGCCGCACCGACGTCGACCTGCTGCAGGGCCCGAATGATGTCCTTGCCGAGGCCGGGGGCATCGACGAGGACCGTGATCACGACCATCGAGAGGGCCATCATCATCGTCTGGTTGATCCCGAGAACGATCGTCGGAAAGGCCATCGGCAGCTGGACCTTCCGCAGCACCTGAGACCGTGTCGAGCCCATCGCGTTCGCCGCCTCGACGCTCGTCGGCGAGACGCCCCGGATTCCGTAGGCGGTGATCCTGATGGCGGGCGGGATCGCGTAGATCATCGTCGCGATCGCCGCGGTCGCCGGACCGATCAGGAAGAGCAGTGCCAGCGGCGCGAGGTAGGCGAACGTCGGCATGATCTGCATGACGTCGAGCACCGGCGAGATCCAGCGCAGGACACGGTTGCTGCGCCCGGCCAGGATGCCGAGCGGGATCCCGATGACGAGCGCGAGCAGCACCGAAGCCAGCGTCAGCGCGAGGGTGTCGACGCTCGACTCCCACAGACCCAGCACGCCGAATGCCGCGACGCCGACGGCACCCAGCAGGCCCAGCCGCCAGCCCCCGATCGCCAGCCCCAACGCCCCGGCAAATGCGACGAGTCCCGGCCAGCTGAACGACCGGAAGACGGTCAGGAAGACCTCCACGAGCGCGTCGACGAACTCGCGAATCGGTGTGATCAGCGGAATCGAGTCGCGGTTGTCCTCGACGGTCTCGCGGAGGGCGTTGATCGACGAGAAGAGCTCCGCGTCGTTGTTGTGGGGCAGCGTCCACTGGCCACGGAACGCCAGGTACAGGACCGCAGTCGAGGCGGCGAGGAGCAACGCCCACGCGCTGCGCGGAACCGTCGGGACGATGCGCTGGGCAGCAAGGCCGGCAGCGGTCATCCGTCAGCCCTCGGTGCCCTGACCCGGTAGCTCGTTCGCCATCGCCTCCGCGGCGAGCGCGCTCGTCGTCTCGGCGTCGCCCTCCGGTCCCGCGATCGACGCCAGGATGTCGGCCCGATCGACGACTCCCACGAGGCGACCGTCCTCGACGACGCGGATCGGCTTGTCGGTGCTCGTGGCCGCGTGGACCGCCGAGCGAATGATCGTGGTGGGCGGGAATTCCGGGCCATCGAGTGGATCGTCCTCGCGCGGCTCGCGCATGACCCAGCGAAGCGACAGCACCTGGGCGCGCGGGACGTCCTGAACGAAGTCGCGAACGTAATCGTCGACCGGCGCGCCAACCAGCTCGTCGGGCCTGCCGGCCTGAACGATCCGGCCCTCGCGCATGATCACGACGTGGTCCCCCAGCTTCAACGCCTCGGCGAGATCGTGGGTGATAAACACCATCGTCTTGCCGACCTCCTTGTGGAGGCGAATCACCTCGTTCTGCATGTCGCGGCGGATCAGGGGATCGAGCGCGCTGAACGGCTCGTCGAAGAACATCACCTCGGGGTCGACGGCAAGTGCGCGAGCCAGGCCGACGCGCTGCTGCATGCCGCCCGAGAGCTGCTCGGGGTAGCTGTCGGCGTGGCCGTCGAGCCCCACGAGCGACAGCATCTCCGCGGCCCGCTGGTGACGGGCCTTCTTGGCTTCACCCCGGATCTCGAGTCCGTAGGCGACATTCTCGAGAACCCGACGGTGCGGTAGGAGACCGAAGTGCTGGAACACCATGGAGAACTTTCGGCGCCGGAGCTCCCGGAGGCGCTTCGCGTCCGCCCGCCGGATGTCTTCGCCGTCGATGACGATCTCGCCGGCCGTCGGTTCGATGAGGCGGGTCATGCAGCGGACGAGCGTCGACTTGCCGCTGCCCGACAAGCCCATCACCACGAAGACTTCGCCCCGTCGGATATCGAAGGAAACGTCGTGGCACGCGGCCGTCGAGCCGAGCTTGGCGCGAAGCTCCGGGTTGGACAGCTCGGCGTCCGGTGTGCCGATGAGCCGGTGCTCGGCAGGCCCGAAGATCTTCCACAGACCCTTGATCGAGATCGCGCCACCGCTGCGTGGGGCGGCGTCCGAGGCGGGCATCAAGGCGGGCTGACGGTCGACCGGCTGCTCGGCGGTGGCTGCCACTCACGACTCCTTGGCGAGGCGTCCGTGCGGGGAAGTTACACCAGCCAAGCAGCCTCTTTCACGACTCGAACCAATTGCTGACGGCGGGAGTCGTGTTCTCCCAGACGTGCTTCGCCTCGCGGTACTCGTCGAGGCCGGTCGGACCAAGCTCGCGGCCCTGGCCGGACTGGCGGAAGCCGCCCCACTCCGCCTGGGGCAGATAGACGTTGTAGTCGTTGATCCAGATCGTGCCGTGGCGGAGCCTTGACGCCACGCGCCGGGCGCGCTCGAGGTCCCTCGACCAGACTGCGCCCGCCAGGCCGTACGTCGTGTCGTTGCCGAGCCGGATCGCCTCGTCCTCCGTCGAGAAGCGCTCGACCGTTACGACCGGCCCGAAGACTTCCTCGCGCACGATCGTCATGTCCGGCGTGCAGTCGGCGAAGACGGTCGGGCGGATGTAGAACCCCGCCTGGAGCTCCGGCTCACTCGGCCGCCGGCCGCCGGCGACGAGCCGGGCGCCCTCGGCGAGTGCGCCGGCGATGTAGCGCTCGACCTTCGCCCGGTGGTCCGCGCTGATCATCGCCCCGGTTTCGGTCGCCGGATCCAGGCCGTGGCCCAGCCGGATCCGGTCCGCGCGCCGACCCAGCTCCGCGACGAAGCGGTCGTAGATGTCGTCGTGGACGAGGACCCGGCTCCCCGCCGAGCAGCTCTGTCCGCTGTGAACGAACGCCCCGGTCAGCGCGTTGTCGACGGCCGCGTCGAAGTCGGCGTCCGAGAAGACGATGTTCGGGCTCTTGCCGCCCATCTCGAGCGCGACCCGCTTGATGTTGCCGGTGGCCGCGCGGAGGATCGCCCGGCCCGCGTCGATGCCGCCGGTGAGGCTGACCATATCGACGTCCGGGCTGGCTGCCAGCGCCTCGCCGACGCGGCCACCCGGCCCGAGCACGAGGTTGACGACGCCCTTCGGGACCCCGGCTTCCTCGATGAGCTTCGTCAGGTGGATCGTCGTCAGCGGCGTGAGCGATGCCGGCTTGACGATCATCGTGTCGCCGGCCGCGAGCGCCGGCGCGACTTTCCAGCTGATCTGGAGGAGCGGGTAGTTCCACGGGCCGATGAGCCCGCAGACGCCGATCGGGTCGTAGACGACTTTCGCAACGGCATCGCGCCCAGGTGTGGGTACAGGCCGCTCCGACGACTCCCCGGCGAGCTCCGCGTAGTAGCGGAACACCTTGACCACGTCGTCGACGTCCCAGCAGGTCTCCCGCAGGGCCTTGCCGGTGTTGAGCGTCTCCGCCCTGGCGATCGCGTCGCGATCTCGCTCGAGGAGGTCGGCGATCCGGTTCAGAAGCGCGACCCGTTCGGCGGCGGCGCGGCGCGGCCAGTCCGTCTCGTCGAACGCGCGGCGAGCGGCCTGAATCGCCCGCCGAACGTCGCCGTCGTCGGCGATGTCGACCTGTCCGACGACCGTCGCATCGCTCGGATTGACGACGTCCTGGGTGGCGCCGGACGCAGACGAGGTCCATTCGCCGTCGATGAAGAGGCTCGGCACGGGTCCCTCTCGGTGCGGAGGCAGCGAGGATCGCCGCGCCGGGTGGCGGCGTCAACGCTCGTCCCGCTGCCCGGTCGTCGGCGCCGACCGCCGCCTGGGGGCGAGGTCACCTCGATCCATCAAGAGGCGCCCCCCGCGTAGGGTGGCTCGGCGTTTGTCACGCCAGGCGGACCAACGGGCGGAGCAACGCCCGCTCACCCTCCGGTTGTCACGGCAGGCGGACCAAACGACGGCGGAAGGAGTCGATTCGGCCGCATCCGAGGGCTTCCTTCGCCGCTTGTTACGCCAGGCGTACCAAGTGACCGCCGAGGCATCGGCCAGCCGACGCTTGGTGCTGCAGCCGGAACAAACGACCGGCGAACGCCCGATTTCGGGCGAATCCGGGGCCGCCATCGGTCCGTTGTTACACCACGCGTAACAACAGCCACGGAGATCGCTCCGGGGTGGCGGCGGCGATGACCGCGCGCGATACTCTTCGGCCTACCGCGCCGAATCTCGCTTCGATGTCGGCCCGGCCAGGAGGGATCCCGCGGATGACTGTTCCCGACCGCGCCCGAGTCGTGGTCATCGGCGCCGGCATCGTCGGCAGCAGCATGGTCTACCACCTCGCGCGCCTCGGCTGGCGCGACATCGTCCTGCTCGAGAAAGGCATGCTCCCGAATCCCGGCGGCTCGACCGGCCACGCGAGCAACTTCATCTTCCTGACGGACCACTCGAAGGAGATGACGGCGTTCACGCTCGAGAGCGCGAACCAGTACCGCGAGCTCGGGGTCTACGACGAGACCGGCGGCATCGAGGTCGCACGGACACCGGAGCGGATGGCCGAGCTCAACCGCCGGATTGCCTCCAGCCACTCCTGGGGCATCGACGGAACGCGGCTCCTGACCCCGCAAGAGGTCAAGGAGATGGTCCCGTTCATCGACGAGAGCGTGATCCTCGGCGGCTTCTACACGCCCGAGGTGGGAATCGTCGACAGCCTCCAGGCCGGGACGCTGATGCGGCAGAAGGCCCAGGAGATGGGCGCCCTCACGGTCGCCGGCAGCGTTGAGGTCACCGGCATCGACGTCGAGGACGGCCACGTCCGGCGCATCCACACGACCGACGGCACGGTCGAAGCCGAAACGGTCGTCATCGCGTGCGGCGTCTGGAGCCCGCGGATCGCGAAGATGGCCGGGGCGTCGATCCCGCTGACGCCGGCCGTCCACCAGATGATCGACATCGGCCCGGTGCCGATGTTCGAGAACACGACCAGGGAAGTCGGCTACCCGATCGTCCGCGACATGGACACGAACATGTACGAGCGCCAGCACGGGACGGGCTTCGAGATCGGCTCGTACGCCCACCGGGCGATCCTCATGGTGCCCGACGACATCCCCTCGATCGAGGCGAGCGCCCTCTCCCCCACGATGCTGCCGTTCACCCAGGAGGACTTCGACCCACAACTCGAGGACGCCCTGGAGCTGTTCCCGGAGATCGTCGGCGATGAGTCGGTCGGCGTGAAGCTCGCGATCAACGGCCTGCTCTCGCTGACGCCGGACGGCAACCCGATCATCGGCGAGACGCCGGAGGTCAAGGGCCTCTGGAGCGCCGCCGCGATCTGGATCAAGGAAGCGCCCGGGATCGCGAAGACGATCGCCGAGTGGATGACGACCGGCGAGCCCGAGATCGACCCCCACGGCAGCGACATCGCCCGCTTCTACGACCACCACAAGACGGCTCAGCACATCGCCGCCCGGACGACCGAGGGCTACAACAAGACCTACGGGATCGTTCACCCGCAGGAGCAGTGGGCCTCCAACCGGCCGATCAAGCTTTCGCCGGCGTACGAACGGCAGAAGGCGCTCGGGGCGGAGTTCTTCGAGGCAGCGGGCTGGGAGCGGCCCTACTGGTACAACGCGAACAAGCCGCTCATCGAGGAGTTCGGCGACGCGGTCATGCCGCGGACCGAGGAGTGGGAGTCGCGCTGGTGGTCGCCGATCATCAACGCCGAGCACCTGGCGATGCGCGACCGGGTCGGGCTGGTGGACCTGTCGGCCTTCGTGATCTTCGACGTCACCGGGCCCGGCGCCTGCGACTACCTCGAGCGGCTCTGCGTGAACCGGGTGGACGTGCCGGTCGGGCGGACGGTCTACACGCCGCTGCTGAACGGCAGCGGCGGGATCCTCGCCGACCTCACGATCATGCGGCTCGGGCGCGACCTGTTCCGGGTCGTGACTGGCGGCGGCATGGGCATGCGCGACAAGAAGATCTTCACGGACGCACTGCCTGCCGACGGCTCCGCGCAGCTCCACGACGCCACGAACCAGTGGACGACGTTCGGGCTGTGGGGGCCGCGGGCGCGCGACGTCCTGAGCGCCGTGACCTCGGATGACGTCAGCCATACCGGATTCCCGTTCCTCACATCCAGGACCGTCGACATCGACGGCGTCCGGACGCTCGCGTCGCGGATCAGCTACGTCGGTGAGCTGGGCTGGGAGATCTACGTCCCGATCGAGCAGGGCCTCCGCGTCTGGGACGCGCTCTGGGAGGCGGGCACAGCGCATCGGCTCGCGCCGGTGGGGATCGGCACATACGCCGTCACCGCGCGCCTCGAGAAGGGCTATCGCGCCCACGGTGCCGAGCTGGAGCTCGACTTCAACCTCGTCGAGGCCGGCATGGCCCGGCCGACCGTCAAGGACACCGACTTCGTCGGCCGCGCGGCCTACCTTCGCCAGCGCGAATCCGCCCCGGCGGCCCTCCTGTGCACGCTCACCGTCGACGACCCCACCTCGAAGTCCGGCGCCAAGCGCTACATGCTCGGCCGAGAGCCGATCGTGACCCGCGACGGCGCGCCCCTCACCGACGCGAAGGGCCGCCGATCGTACGTGACGTCGGCCGGCTCCGGGCCGTCGGTCGGGAAGCACCTGCTGATGGCGTATCTCCCGCCGGACCAGGCAGTCGAGGGCAACCAGCTCGCGGTCGAGTACTTCGGCGAGCTGTACCCGGTGACCGTCGCGGTCGCCGGCAGCCGGCCGCTCTTCGACCCGGAGAACGCGCGGATCCGCAGCTGACCGACCTGTGAACATTCTCGTCTGCGTCAAGCGCGTGCCCGCGACCGGCGGAACGATCGTCCTGACCGCCGACTCGCAGGACATCGACACCCGGTTCCTCGGATTCACGATCAGCCCTCACGAGGAGTGCGCCGTCGAGGAGGCGGTCCGCATCGTCGAGGCCCAGGGCGGGTCGGCGACCGTCCTGACGCTGGGGCCCGACGTCGCGAGCGAGCAGCTCCGCGACGCGATGGCGATCGGCATCGACAACGCCGTGCTGCTCCAGACCGACGGCTCCGACTGGGACGCGTACGCGACGGCCGGCGCGATCACGGACGCGATCCGGACCCTGGAGACGGAGGCTGGCGCCTTCGACCTGATCCTCTTCGGCAACGAGGCGGCCGACACCGGCGACTTCCAGGTCGGGATTCGCGTCGCAACGGCGCTCGGCCGCCCGGTCGTGAGCGGGATCAAGGGGATCACGGCCGCAGGCGGCCAGGTCGAGGCGCGGCGCGAGGCGGCCGGTGGCGGCTGGGAGGTGTTCGACCTGGCGATGCCCGCGGTCCTCGGCGTGAAGGAGGGCCTGAACCTGCCGCGCTACCCGTCCGTGCCGGGGCGGTTGCGGGCCCGGAAGAAGGAGATTCGGACGATCGTCCCCACGCGCCGGGCGGGCGGGCCGGCGAAGGACCGGCTGCGGTTGCCCGAGGGCACCGAGAGCCAGGTCGAGGTCATCGGTCAGGGTCCGGGCGCCGCGCCGGCGATCGTCGAGCTGTTCCAGAAGCTGGGGGTGCTCGGCCGATGAGCATCCTCGTCCTCGTCGAGCATGCCGAGGGCCGTCCGGACCGGCTCTCGCTCGAGGCGTTGACGGTGGCTGGCTCGCTTCGCGAACCGGTCGAAGCCGTCGTGATCGGTCGCTGGTCGACGGAGCTGGCCGGCGGGCTGTCCGGTCGCGGTATCGGGGTCGTCCACGTCGTCGACGATCCGCGGTTGGCGGCGTTCGCGCCGGCAGCCCGGGCGGCCGCGGTCGTTCAGCTTGCGGCGGCGCGATCCGCGTCGACGATCCTCGCGGCCGGCAGCGACCGAGGCAACGAGGTCATGGCCCACGTCGGGGCGAAGCTCGATCTGCCGATGGCGGCGAACGTCACGGAGGTTCTCGGCGGCGACCCGCTGCGGCTCGTGCGTCAGCGCTGGGCCGGCTCGCTGCTCGAAGAGGCCACGCTCGATGCGCCGACGAAGCTCCTGACGATCGCGCCCCACGCAGTCGCCGCCGCCGACCCGGCCCCCGGCGCCGCTCCGGCGGTCGAAACGTTCTCGCCGGATCTCACGGAGAACGACCTGCGCGTCGCGGTCGCCCGCCGGCTCGAGCCCGATCGCAGCGGCGTGTCGCTGGCCGATGCGCGGGTCGTTGTCGGTGGCGGACGCGGCGTCGGTAGCTCCGAAGCGTTTGCCGAGCTCGAAGAGCTGGCCGGGCTGCTCGGCGCCGCGGTCGGCGTGTCGCGCGTCGTGACGAGCCAGGGCTGGCGGCCGCATTCGATGCAGATCGGCCAGACCGGCATGCGGATCGCGCCGGACCTGTACATCGCCTGTGGCATCAGCGGCGCGATCCAGCACATCGTCGGCGCGAGGGCCGCGAAGCGAATCCTCGCGATCAACACGGACGCCGAGGCTCCGATCATGTCCGTCGCCGACTATGCCGTGATCGGCGACCTCCACCAGGTCGTGCCCGCGATCAGTGCGGAGGTCCGGCGGGTCACCGGTCGCTGAATCGAACGGCCGGCCGAGGGAGGCTCGGCCGGCCGTTACGCGACGGAGTCGCGGGATCTGCTAGTTGCAGAAGGCGAGCCGCGCCTTGACCGCGGAGGCTCCGCACAGCTCGCGAATCTCGCGAGCGAGCAGCGCACCGTGCGAATCCTGGCCCGCGTTTCCGAGCGCGGACAGGAGCTGGGCGTGCTTCTCGTAGATCGAGCCGATCATCGCGGGCGTCAGGACCTTGTCGAGCTCCTGCCGGAACCGGTACTGGGCGGCGAAGTCATGGCGCTCCTCGGCCGCGGCGAGGTTCGCAACGACCGCGCGGTAGTCGCTCATCGTCGGAGCCTTCGCTGCCGGGAAGATGTTGTGGTGCCGGACGATCGGCGTCGCGGCGGCGGGCGCCGGGGCCGCGGATCGGGCCATCGCCGAGCCGGCGATCGCGCCGATGGCGACGGCAACGAACAGCGCCAGACCGACGAACCACAGCGGAATCCGGGGCATCGCGAACCCTGGCCGCGCGGCGACAGTTGCTGAAGACATCGAACACCTCCTCGCCGCTCGTCGTGGCCGCCCAATCGGTCGTGTGCCGGTTCGTCGCGGGCCCTGATCGCTCGGCGTTTCTCTGGTGTCGAGACTCGCAGCGAGCGGGCGCGCCGCCATCGGGCGACTGCCCACCTGCACCGGCGGCGTTTCCTCATTCCTGCCGGCGTCGGTACGTCGCCGCCTTACGCCGTCCGATTTCGCGCCCGCCGATACGTTCGGGCGGTACACGGGCCGTGGCCGGCCGGCCATCGTACGCACCGTGTCCGTCCGAGACCGGCGCGGGACGCTAGCATCCGGGTCCATGGCAGCGGATCGGGGACGATGGGACGTCGTCATCGTCGGCGGGGGATCGGCTGGCTGCGTCCTCGCAAATCGTCTCTCGGCCGACCCGAATCGCCGGGTACTGGTGCTGGAAGCCGGCCGGCCCGATTGGCGCCTCGACCCGTTCATCCACATGCCCGCGGCCCTCACGTTTCCGATCGGCAGCCGCTTCTACGACTGGCGCTACGAGTCCGAGCCGGAACCGTTCATGGGCGGACGCCGGATCGCCCACGCTCGGGGCAAGGTGCTCGGCGGCAGCAGCAGCATCAACGGGATGATCTTCCAGCGCGGGAATCCGCTCGACTTTGAGCGCTGGGCCGGGGATCCCGGGATGGAGACATGGTCGTACGCTCACTGTCTGCCGTACTTCAAGCGGATGGAGGACTGCACCGCGGCCACGGCCGACGATCCGTGGCGCGGTCACGGCGGCCCGTTGACGCTAGAGCGCGGGCCGGCCACGAGTCCGTTGTTCCGGGCCTGGTTCGCGGCCGCGGAGCAGGCCGGCTATCCCCCGACCGCCGACGTCAACGGCTACAAGCAGGAAGGCGTCGCGGCGTTCGACCGGAACATCAAGCACGGCCGGCGGTGGTCGGCGTCGCAGGCGTACCTCAGGCCGGTCAGGAGCCGGCCGAACCTCGAGGTTCGGACGAGCACCTTCGTCAACCGCGTCGTCGTCCACGGCGGCCGAGCGTTGGCCGTCGAAGTCGCGAAGGGCCGATCTGCGCAGCGCATCGATGCCGAGGAAGTGATCCTCGCCGGAGGCGCGATCAACACGCCGCAGCTCCTCATGCTCAGCGGCGTCGGCCCAGCCGACCACCTCCGCGAGCACGGCATCAACGTCGCCCAGGATCTGCCCGGCGTCGGCGAGAACCTCCAGGACCATCTCGAGGTCTACATCCAGCACGCCTGCACCAAGCCCGTCTCGATGCAGCCGGCGGCGACGCAGAAATGGCGTCGGCCGTTCGTCGGCGCCCAGTGGCTGTTCCTCCGGAGCGGACCGGGCGCGTCGAACCACTTCGAGGGCGGCGGCTTCGTCCGGAGCAACGACGCCGTCGACTACCCGAACCTCATGTTCCACTTCCTGCCGATCTCGATTCGGTACGACGGCTCGGCCGGGACGGCCGGTCACGGCTACCAGGTCCACGTCGGGCCGATGTACTCCGACGCCCGCGGCACCGTTCGGCTCCGCTCCGCCGACCCACACGAGAAGCCGCTTCTCCGCTTCAACTACCTCTCGACGGACCAGGACCGACGGGAATGGGTCGAGGCGATCCGGGTCGCCCGCCACATCCTCGGCCAGAATGCATTCGCCGAGTTCGACGGCGGCGAAACGTCACCCGGGCCATCGGTCGAGATGGACCAGGACATCCTCGACTGGGTCGCCCGCGACGCGGAGACCGCGCTCCACCCCAGCTGCACCGCGCGCATGGGCACCGACTCGCTGGCGGTCGTTGACCCACTGACGATGGGCGTTCACGGCGTCGCCGGGCTGCGCGTGGTCGACGCGAGCGCGATGCCGTACGTCACGAACGGCAACATCTATGCGCCGGTCATGATGCTCGCCGAAAAGGCCGCCGACCTGATCGCGGGCGTCCAACCGCTACCGCCTGAGAACGTCCCGTTCTACCGCCACCGATCGGCCTGATCGGGGCCTCCGCGCGCCGCCGCTCGGGCGGTGGCTGCCACCCACGATTCCGCCCGAAAGGCGACCGCGAGCTGCGCTTCGCGCACGCCTGTGGGCTCCGGGCCCACGCTGGGGGAGTAGCGCACCGAGAGGCGACACACGGCAGGTCTGGGCTCGGAATCGTGGGGTGCGAGCCACCGCTGCGCTAGGAGGCCCGGAGCCCCGCCAGCACCAGCTCGACGAGCTGATCGGTCATCGCCTTCGACGGCGGCCGGCCGGTCGCCAGGAGCCGCGCCAGCTGGGCGCCGATGATCACGTCCGCGACCAGCTCCCCGTCGACGTCGTCGCGCATCCCCGACTCCTCGGCCAGACGGTCGTACGTCTCGGCGAGGCGGGCGTAGTTCGGGGCGACCCGGTGGAACGTCGCCGAGCCCTCCGCCCGACGCCGCCGGCCGGGCCGCTCGACGAGGTCCCGGGCGAGCAGCGGCAGGATCGAGCGAAACCGTTCCTCGCCGAGGATCTGGCGTGCCTGTTCGGCGCTCCGCGCGATGTCCGTCTCCAGATCGCCGCTGAATGGCACGGGGCCGCGGCCCTTGAGCTCGCGCAGCGCCGCGATGAGCAGCGACTCGCGGTTCGGCCAGCGTCGATAGACGGTCGCCCGGGCGACGCCTGACCGTTCGATAACCGCGCTCATCGTCGTGCCTTCCGCGCCGACCTCCATGAGCAGCTCGACGCACGCCTGGATGATCCGCGTATCCGCTTCGGCGTCCCGGGGCCGGCCCCTCGCCCCGGAGTTCAGCTGTTCACCGCTCGACATCGTCACTGTCTCGTACCCGACAAAGAATCGTTCACCTTAACGATACTAGACAGCTAGTATCAAAATCCCGTACTGTTCGTGCAAGTAAACCGCTTTACTGAAGCGCGACACCTGACCACCGTGGGGGATCCTCGTTCTTCATGTCCCAGTCCGAAGAGCGCCCTGGCCCGGGCGCAGCAGGTCTCCGTCCTCCGACTGCCACTGCCCAGACTGACGGCCCGGTCATCCGGGCAATCCTCTGGCTTGCGCCCGTGGCCGCCATCGTCGCCGGCCTCGGCGCCACGATCGCCGATCGGACGCCATCGGCAGGCGAGCTCCTGACGACCGTCGTCGTTCCCGCGATCGTTGGCGCCTTCGTCCTCCTCGGTCGGACCCGGCCGCTGTTCATGCGCGCCGCCGCGTTCGGCCTGAACGTCGAGGCGATCCTCGCTGCCTGCTTCGCATCCGTGGGACTCGCGTTCGCGGTCGTCCTGCCGATCGTCGGCGTTGGCCTCGTCCAGCCCCAGCTCCGCGGCCGCCAGATGATCGGCGCGCTCGTGGCGGCCGGCTTCGCCGCGGTCGCCGGGGTCGCAGCCGCCGTCGTCGTCGGTCCTGCCCGCGCCCTGTTCGTCGAGATGCCGCCGCTCGTGCCGGTGTTCGGCTTTGCCACGATCGTCGTCTTCGGCCTTGCGCTCCAGTGGCGGGCGAACCGCCGGCTCTTTGCTGCGCTCGCCCTTGCGGAAGGCGAGATCACGGCCCGCGACCGCGCCGAAGCGGAGCTCGATCGAACCTCGGAGATCCTGTCCGCGCTCATCCAGTCGTCGCCGGTCGCGACGCAGGCCTTCGACATGGACCGCAACGTCACGATCTGGAACCCGGCCAGCGAGAAGGTCTTCGGCTGGACGGCCGAGGAAGTCCTGGGTGCCCCGATGCCGATCGAGATGACGCCGGCCGAGGAGCGCGCCCCGTCGCGCGCCCGGATCGAGCGGACGCTGGGCGGCGACGTGACGTCCGGCGAGCGCGTGCGGCGGCTGACGAAGGACGGCGAGGAGCGCTGGATCGACATCTACGCGGCGCCGCTGCGCGACCGTCGGGGCCGTCCGATCGGCGTCGCCGGTCAGCTGGTCGACGTGACCGAGCGCGTCCAGCTCGAGGCCCAGCTCCTCCAGGCCCAGAAGATGGAAGCGATCGGGCTGCTGGCGAGCGGCCTCGCCCATGACTTCAACAACACGCTCACGGTCGCTGGCGGCTACGCCGAGCTGATCCGGGCGACCGCGGCGGATCCACAGGTCCGGAGCGACGCCGCGGAGATCCTCGCAGTCGTCGAGCGATCCCGGACGTTGACCCGACGCCTGCTGGCCGTCGGGCGCCGCTCCGACGAGGCGCCGTGCCCCGTCGACATCCGCGACACGGTCAGCGATCTCGCGCCGCTGCTCCGCCAGCTGCTCGGCTCACCCGTGGAGGTCGAGCTGGACCTGGCCGAGCGGCCGATGGTCGCCCGGATCGAGGCGAGCCAGCTCGAGCAGGCGCTGATCAACCTTGCGGTCAATGCCCGCGACGCGATGCCCGACGGCGGCCGACTCTCGATTGCGGTACGCGAGGCGACGGTCGGCGGCGCCGATGGCGAGTCGATGGTCGAGATCGTCGTCCGGGACTCCGGCACGGGCATTCCGGCCGAAGCCCTCGAGCTCATCTTCGAGCCGTTCTACACCACGAAGCCGGCCGGCGAGGGGTCGGGCCTCGGGCTGTCCATGGTCAGCGGGTTCGCTGCCCGTGCCGGTGGCGACGTTTCCGTCGAATCACACCCCGGGAACGGAACGGCGTTCACGATCCGCCTTCCCGAGGTCGTCGGAGATCCGGTCCGGCGTCTGCCCGCAACGGAAGCAGCGCCCGTGCTCCGGCCGTCGACGCGACCGCTTCGGAAGATCGCGGCGATGCGGCCGGCGGCCGCCCTCTTCGAGGCACAGGCCAGCTGACGCCCCACTGAGAACAACCCTTCCGAGCGCGAGCGCTGCGCCCGGGCCGGCGCTGGGGGTACACGCCGGCCCGGGGCTGCGCAGGTCGATGCTCGGAAGCGGCTCGTGCCGGCGCCCGGCCGGCCGGGGCGCGAGCTGAGCGCTACGCGGTGGCGCCGACCGGGAGCCAGCCCGGATCGGGCTCGCCGAACTTCGAGAGCAGGTAGTCCTTCGACGCCTCGACCGCCTTGCGCGGCTCGGTGAGCGACGCGACCAGCTTGAAGTCCTGCTTGAGGATCTCGCCGTCGATCATCACGGTCTTGACGTTCGAGATGTCGGCCGCGCAGACGACCGCCCCGACGGGATCGATGATCGGGGCGACGTTCACCGCCTGACCATCGATGATGACGATGTCGGCCTTCTTGCCGGGCGTGATCGAGCCGGTCCGGTCCTCGATGCCGGCGACCTTCGCGCCGCCGAGCGTCGCCCACTCGAGCACCTGGCGCGACGTGATGAGCCCGGGTGACGCCTCGAGGCCGTCGAGGTCGGCGTCCCACGCCTCCTGGTGCTTGCGACCGCGCTCCGTGCCGAGGATCGAGTGCATCTGCGTGAACTGGTCCGCCGACGCGGTGGTCGCGACGTCCGACGACAGGCCGATCGGGATGCCGTGCTCGAGCGCGGTGACCGCCGGCGCCCAGCCGTGGCCCATCTGGACCTCGATCTGCGGCGCGAACGAGACGTTGCCGCCCGAATCGCGGACGAGCGCCCATTCCTCGTCGGTGAAGTGCGAGGCGTGGATGTAGGTCGTGTTCGGGCGGAGCAGGTTCATGTCGCGGAGCCCGATGACCTGCATCTTCGTGTAGCCGAAGCGGTCCATCGCGACGTGGACGGTGATGTTCAGCCCCAGCTCGTCCGCGAGCGCCCAGTCGTGCTGGACGACTTCGGGCTTGCAGAAGTTGGGGCCACGAGTCGCGAGCGACATCGTGATGAGCTGGTCGTCGGAGCTGAAGTACTGCTTGCGGATCCGTCGCGCGTCCGGGCCGTCCGAGGTCAGGACGCTGCCCTGGTAGTCAGGTCCGAACCACCAGTCGACGAGCGAGGTGTTGCCGAAGCCGTAGGCGTAGACCGATCGCAGCTTCGACTCCTGGAGGCCCTGGATCCCGGCGTCGGCGTGGTCGGGCGTGTTGATGATGTGCGACCAGTCGACGAGCGTCGTGATCCCCGCGTTGATGCACTCGAGCGCGCCCCAGAGGTTGCCGGCGTAGACGTCGTCGGGGCGGTAGTGGGGGGCGAACTTGTCGAGGATCGAGCCGAAGTAGGTGATCAGCGCGTAGTCCGGAGCGGACGTCCGGATGGACGTCTCCCACGTGTGGCGGTGGGTGTCGATGAAGCCCGGGATCACGACGTCGCCGGTCGCATCGATCACCTGGGCATCGGCGGCGCTCAGGTTCCGACCAACCTCGACGATCTTGTCGTCCTCGATGAGGATGTCGGCGCTCGGCAGCTCGCCCAGCGTCGGGTCCTGGGTGAGGACGATGCCGCCCTTGATCAGCTTCCGTTCGGCCACGATTCACTCCCTTCTCGTTGCTCTGCCCCTGATCCTGCCTGGTCGTGTCTCCGGTTGCTACGCCCCTCCCACTCCGGCGTGTGTCTTCCTTCGCAGGTGATCTGCGACCCTGGAGAAGTCCGATTCGCCGCCGAGGTCCGCTGACGCTCGACGGATGACCTCGAGGTTGACCGTCGACTGGGGCATGCCGAGCCCGACGCGCTCGGCGAGGTTCTCGATGAGGCCGAGATCCTTGGCCGCCAGGTCGAGGGAGAACGCGGTTGGCGTTCCCTCGGGGTCGAGGAACGCGGCGCGCTTGTACTGGACGTACGGGGCGCCGACGGCGCTGGCGGCGATGACGTCGTAGGCCATCTGGCGGTCGACGCCGGCAGCCTCTGCGAGCGTCAGCCCCTCTGCGACCGCCCCGTTCAGGCCGAAGATCACGGTGTTCACGGCGAGCTTCATCGCGGCGCCCGTGCCGAGCGGGCCGACGTGGACGATCGTCTTCGCGAGCGGCTCCAGCGCGGGGCGGGCCTTGTCGAGGTCCTCCGCCGTCCCGCCGACCATCAGCGTCAGCTGACCGGATTCCGCGAGCGTCACGCTGCCCGAGACGGGCGAGTCGAGGATGCCGGCGCCCTTCGCGCGGGTGTCGGCTTCGAGGTCGCGAATCGTGTTCGGCGTCACCGTGCTCAGGTCGACGAGGACCGTCCCTGGGCGGGCGCCCGCGATCAGGCCTCTCGGGCCGCGCCAGCTCTCGAGGACCGCGGCGTCGTCGGCGAGCATCGTCAGGACGATGGCGGCCTTGGCGGCGACCTCCGCGGGCGAGGCGCAGACCTCGCAACCAAGCAGGTTCGCAAGCGCCGTCGCGCGTTGGGGGGTTCGATTGAAGAGCGTGACCTCATGGCCGGCTTCGCGGAGCGCCTTGGTCATCGCGGAGCCCATCCGGCCGGTCCCGACGACACCGACGAGCGTCACTTCGCCTCCTCGAGCCGGCGCTGGACGGTGTCGACGATGCGGTCGACCGTGGGAATCGCGGCGTCCTCGAGGGCGGCGGCGCTCGGCAGCGGGACGTGGGGAGTGGTAATCCGAACGATCGGGGCGTCGAGGGAGTAGAAGCCCTCGTCGGCGACGATCGAGGCGACCTCGGCGCCCCAGCCGCAGAGACGTGGGTTCTCCTCGACTGTGAAGACGCGGCTCGTCTTCTCGACGGACTTCAGGATCGAGGCGACGTCGAGCGGGACGAGCGTTCTCAGGTCGATCACCTCGGCGTCGATGCCGTGGTCGGCCTGGAGTCGCTCCGCCGCCTCGACGGCGCGGGGGACCATCGCCGCGACCGCGAGGATCGTCACGTCCGAGCCTTCGCGGAGTACCGCGGCCTGACCAAGAGGCACGAACTGCTCGCCGTCGGGCACCTCGCCCTTGGTCGCGAACAACCCCTTGTGCTCGCAGAACACGACCGGGTCGGGGTCGCGAATCGCGGCCGCCATCAGTCCGACGACATCGGCCGGGGTCGAGGGCGCGACGACCTTCAGGCCGGGGATCGCCATCGCCCAGTTCTCGATGCTCTGCGAGTGCTGCGCGCCGAACCGTAGCCCCGCGCCGTTCGCGGTCCGGAGCACGAGCGGGATCGAGACCTGGCCGTCGGTCATGTAGCGGGTCTTCGCGATCTGGTTTGCGACCATGTCCCAGGTCACGGCGAAGAAGTCGCTGAACATCAGCTCCGCCACGGGCCGGAGGCCGGTCATCGCTGCGCCCATCGCGGCGCCGACGATCGCCTGCTCGCTGATCGGCGTGTCGACGACCCGTTCCGGCCCGAATTTGTCGAACAGGCCCTCGGTGAGCTTGAACACGCCGCCGGCGGCACCGACGTCCTCCCCGACGAGGACGACCGAGGGATCGCGCTCCATCTCCTGGGCGATGCCCATCGCGACTGCCTGCCGATAGGTCGTCTCGGGCATCTAGCGATCCGACCTCCACGACGAGCCGCCATTGGCCCAGACCTGCGACTCGATGACCTCCGGGGATGGTTCCGGTCCGCCCCGGGCGAACGCTTCCGCCTCGGCGACCTTCGCCTTGACCTCCTCGTCGATCGCGTCAAGCGCCTTCTCGTCGACGCCCGCGGCCAGCAGGCGCGACCGTTGGGCCGGGATCGGGTCGCGCGCCTTCCACGCCTCGACCTCCTCGTCCGGCCGGTACTTGCCGGGATCCGCCCGGGAGTGGCCGCCGTGGCGATACGTGACTGCCTCGACGAGCGAGGGTCCCTCGCCGGCACGGGCCCGCGCGATCACGCGCGACGCCACCTCGAACACCGCCTCGACGTCGTTGCCGTCGACGACGATCGGCTCCAGCCCGTACGCCGCCGCCCGGTCCGCGGCCGGGCGCTCGACCGCGGTCACCGCGCCGATCGGCGTGTACTCCATGTACTGGTTGTTCTCGCAGACGAACACGACGGGCGCCTTCCAGACGACCGCCATGTTCAGCGCCTCGTGGAACGCCCCGATGTTCATCGTCCCGTCGCCGAAGAAGCACACCGACACCTGGCCGGACTTGCGGTACTGGGCGCTCCACGCCGCTCCGAGCGCAATCGGCAGGTGTGCGCCGACGATCGCGTACGAACCCATCATGTGGTGGCTCACGTCGGTGATGTGCATCGAGCCGCCCTTGCCGCCCATCAGCCCGTTCGCCCGGCCGAACAGCTCCGCGTAGAGCGGGCCCATCGGGGCCCCGCGCGACAACGCGTGGTTGTGGCCGCGGTACGTCGCGAACGTGTAGTCGTCCTCGTTCATCGCCGCCGCGAACCCGGCGGCGACCGCCTCCTGCCCGACGCCGAGATGGGTCGTCCCGCGGACCAGCCCTTCGAAGAACAGCTCCTGGGCGCGAGCCTCGAAGAGGCGGCACTCCTGCATCGTGCGGTAGAGCGCGATGCGGGTGTCCGTGTCGGGCGCGACTGCTGTCGCCATCAGTACGCGTTCGCCACAAACAGCTCCTGGGACGGGAAGCGGGTGATGACCTGCGGGCCGTCGGCCGTGACGACGACCTCCTCCTCGATCCGGGCGGCGGAGTAGCCATCCTTCGCCGGGCAGTACGTTTCGAGCGCGATGACCATGCCCTCCTTGATCTCGACCGGGTGGTCGAGCGAGTTCAGCCGGCTGATGATCGGGCGCTCGTGGAGGAACAGGCCGACGCTGTGGCCGAATTGCAGCCCGAAGCACTCCATCTCGCTCGAGAAGCCGAACTCCTCGGCCTTCGGCCAGACCTTCGCGACCTCGTCCGTGCCGACGCCCGGGCGCATCAGCTCGATCGACGCGTCGATCCACTCGCGGGCCTTCTTGTAGGCGTCGCGCTGGGCGTCGCTGGCGGTGCCGACCGTGAACGTCCGGTAGTAGCAGGTCTTGTAGCCGACGAAGGTCTGGATGATGTCGAAGAACGCCTGGTCGCCGGGGCGGATGATCCGATCGCTGAAGACATGCGGATGCGGTGAGCAGCGCTCGCCCGATACGGCGTTGATGTTGTCGACGTGCTCCGAGCCGAGGTCGAACAGGACCTTTGTGACGTCGGCCACGAGTTCGCTTTCGCGGACGCCTGGCTTGAGGTGCTCCGCGATGTACTGATACGCGCCGTCGACCATCGCGCACGCCGTGTTCAGCAGGATGATCTCGTCGATCGACTTCACCTCGCGGGCGTTCAGCATGATCTGCTGCCCGTCGCGGACCGCGACGCCCTCGGCCTCGAGGGCCGCGAGCATCGGCGGCTCGACGACGTCGACGCCGATCGGCAGGTCGGCGACGCCCTCGGCCTTGAGGATCGCGGCGATCTCGCGGGCGGCGCTCCGGAACAAGCCCGCGTCCGGGGCGACCGCACCCCGCAGACCGATCATCCCGGCGTGGATGTTTTCCTCACGCAGCCACGGGCAGTTGAGCCGGTGGTGGCGGGCTGCCGAGCCGAAGTCCCAGATGTGCGGGTCTCCGCCACGGGTCAGCAGCGCGTAGCGGGTCATCTTGTCGCGGGCCCACTCCCCGATGTGGGTGCTGGTCACGTAGCGGATGTTGTTGAAGTCGAAGCAGAGGAGTGCCCCGACGTCAGAGGCGGCGAGGGCGTCCCGGGCTCGCCCAAGGCGATAGGTCCGAAGGCGATCGACGTTCCAGCGTTCCTCCCAGTCGACGTTCATCGACCCGGGTGATGCGAATGACCTCAACGATCCGCTCCGTGCTGTCCGGCTCGTTGCTCGCGACCCCGGCCGATGTGGGACCGGGCGGAAGGCCAGGGTGGCTCAGGGTAACGCGGCCATAGGCGTCGCGCTTACCTTGACACTACATTCAGGCCTGCTCTACGTTTGTTCAACATCGTTGCACACGTCGCGGACAAGCGTCCAGAGCGTCGTGCGGCGAACGCCGGTCTGAACTTCCGCTCTCCACGGGACGACGGTCCGGAGCCCCAAAGACTCGGTGCTCGCTGTTCATCGGAGGAGGTGACAGGTGAAGCTCGTGTCCACCAGGCGGCTCGGCGCGGTGATGATGACCGTGCTGCTCGCCGCCTGCTCGCCCGCAGCGTCGCCATCGGCGGCCCCGCCCTCGGAACCGGCCGCCACTCCGCCCGGCAGCCCGACTGCCTCCGGAGCGGCATCGGCCCCGGCGGTCGCGCCACCGTCGGGCGAGCCGATCGTCGTCGGCTCGACGCTGTCGCTGACCGGCGCGTTCGGCGCGACTGGCGTCATCCATCGGCTCGTCGGCGAGCAGTTCGTCGAGGAGTTGAATACCAAGCGCGGCGGCCTTCTCGGCCGGCCCGTCGAGTGGACGCTCCTCGACGACGAGTCGGACGGCGCGAAGGTCACCCAGTCCTACGAGCGACTCATCTCGCAGGACCAGGTCGACCTGATCATGGGCCCGTACGGCACGCCCAACATCCTGCCGGCGATGGCCGTCGCGGAGCGCTTCGGATACGTGATGCCGCAGCACACCGCCGTGATCGCGCCACTCCTGACGTACGAATGCCAGTTCCCGGCGTGGTCGATCGGGACGACCCCAAACGAGTATGTCCCCGGCCTGGTTCTCGATGCCCTCGAGAGCCTCGACACGCCGCCCAAGACGATCGCGGTCGTCGCCAACCAGAACGGCTCCACGGACTTCGTCGCGAACGGCATCGCCGACGATCCGAACGACCCGAGCGTCGCCAACGTCGCCAAGGCTCGCGGCCTCGACGTGGTTGCCGAGATCCCGTACCCGCCGACGACCACGGAATGGGCGCCGATCGCGGCCCAGGTCCGCGACGCGAACCCCGACTTCGTGTTCAACAGCGCGATCGGCGTCGACACGGTCAACCTCATCCAGGCCTTCGAGCAGCTCGACTACTCGCCGCCGAACCTGTTCAGCCTGTTCCCGGCACCCGGGCCGCTGCTCGGAGTCGGCGAGGCGGCGCAGCGCACGCTCTCGATCTCCCTGTTCGAGGCCAACGAGCCGCTCCTCGAGGCGGCCGGGCCGGACGTCCAGGCGATCGTCGAGACATACGAGGCGAACGCGACCGCGGAAGGACTGCCGTACACGACCTGGGAGACGCAGGCGACGGCCTCGTGGACGGCCTGGGAGATCCTCGTCGCGGGCGTCACCGCCGCCGGTTCGCTCGACCATGAGGCGATCTGCGACGCGCTCCATGCGTCCGGGGCGGACACGACGTTCCTCGGGCACCTCACGTTCGACCCGGCGAACAACAACTTCTGGCCGCCGGACCAGCTGATCAAGCAGATTCAGGGCGACGAATGGGTCGTCGTCTGGCCGACGGACCGCGCGGCCGCCGAGCTCCAGGGCCCGCCATCCTGACGACCCGAGCCGGAACCAGCGCCATGACGTCGCCCGCCTTCCACCGGAAGGCGGGCGACCCGTTCCCGGGCGGGGTTGGGTGATCTACCTGCAGGCGGCCGTCGCGGGCGCGCTCACCGGCGGCCTGTTCGCGGTGATGGCGGTCGGCATGTCGCTGACCTGGGGGATGCTGCGAGTCATCAACCTCGCCCACTTCGGGCTGATCCTGCTGGGCGCCTACCTGACATTCCAGCTCGCGACCGGGTTGGGGATCGACCCGATCCTCACGCTCGTCGTGTCCGCCCCGGTCCTGTTCGCGGTCGGGGCGCTGATGCAGCTCGCCTTCGATCGGCTCGGCCTGACGGAGTTCAACTCCCTCATCGTCAGCTTCGGCCTGCTGATCATCATCGTCCAGCTCACGAGCAACGTCTGGAGCGCCGACTTCCAGCGCATGGACTCAGACGTGAACCCGTACGCGACCGAGGCCGTCACGATCGGCCCGCTGGCCTTTCCCGTCCCGACGCTCCTCGCCTTCGTCGCGGCCGTGCTCGTCGTCGGGGCCGCCCACCTCGGGCTGACGCGGACGTATCCGGGCCGGGCGCTCCGGGCGTTCGCCCAGGACCGGGCGATCGCTGCCGCCTTCGGCATCGACCATGTCCGGCTGGGCACGCTGCTCGCTGGGCTGTCGGGTGCCACCGCAGCGACGGCCGGGATGCTCTTCGCGCTCGGCAACGCGGTCATCCCGACCGCGCCGTTCGAGTGGGTCGGGATCGTGTTCGCCGTCGTCATCCTCGGTGGCATCGGGGACGCAGTCGGGACGCTCCTCGCCGGCCTCGTCGTGGGCGCGGTATCCGGCCTCGTCTCGGTGACGCTTTCGCCGGCCGCGGCGCCGCTCGTGATCTTCAGCGCCGTGATCCTGGCCTTGCTCCTGCGTCCGGATGGCGTCTTCGCGAGGCGGCCGGCATGATCCGCCGCGGCCTGCTCGGGTTCGGCCTCGCGTACCTCGCACTGGCCGCGCTGCCGTTCCTGCGCGATGCGTTCGGCTTCCCGGTCTTCTACCTGGTGTTTCTCTCGACGATCTGGTTCTGGACCGCCCAGGCCACGAGCTGGAACATCCTCTCGGGGTACAGCGGCTACTTCTCGTTCGGCCAGGCCGCCCTCGTCGGTGTCGGTGCGTACACGACGGCCGTGCTCGTGGGGCGCCAGGACTGGCCGTTCCTCGCGACGCTGCCGCTGGGCGGCCTGCTCGCCGCGTTGCTCGCGCTTGGCATCGGGGCGCTCGCATTCCGGCTGCGTTCGCTTCGCGGCGAGATCTTCGCGCTGCTCACGCTCGCGGTGCCGTTCATCCTGGGGTCGCTCGCCCGGATTCTCCCGGCGATCGACGGCGGGCAGGGGATCACGGTCCCGGCGCCCGATGCCCCGGACCCAATCGGCGGCTTCCAGGAGCTGCTCTACCTCCTGAGCCTCACCGTCGCCATGGGAGCGCTGGCGACCGCCTTCCTGGTCCAGCACAGCCGGACGGGCTGGGCGCTGTTCGCGATCCACGATGCCGAGGACGTCGCGGAGGGTCTCGGTATCCCGACGTTCCGCGCGAAGATGGTCGCGATCGGCCTGTCGGGCTTGATCGGTGGGCTCGCCGGCAGCCTCTTCGCGCTCCAGATCGGGTTCGTGACGGTCGAGTCCGTCTTCGGCCTGACGATCCCCTTGTTCGTCATCGTCATGTGCGTTCTCGGCGGACGGACCAGCTGGCTGGGCCCGCTGCTGGGAGCGGTCATCATCGTGACCCTCCAGGATCGGTTGGCATCGGCCGGCTTCCAGGGCTGGAGCCTGGTGATCCTGGGCTCGATCCTTGCCGCGCTCGTGGTGCTGGCGCCCGACGGACTGGTCGCCCGCCTCCGGGCCCGCGCAGCCCCGGTCGCCGCCGCATTCGTGGTGCCGTTCGTTGCCCTCGCGATCGTCGGGTTCGGGGACGGGCTGGTCGACTGGCTGGCCGGCGCACTGATCGCCGCCGCCATCGTCGCCTTCGTCCCGGTTCCGGCGAGCCTGGCCCGGTCCGTCCGCGCCCGGGTGGGGCGGCCTACGGATCGCGGGACGGCAGCAGAGCCCGCGACACAACGCCCGCCCCTGACGACCGAGCCGCTGCCGGCGCCTCCCGACGCGGGCTCGTCAGGCCCCGTCCTGGAGTGCGCCGACGTGGTCAAGCGCTACGGCGGGCTCCGGGCCCTCGACGGCGTCTCGCTCCGCATCGACGCCGGCGAGCTGGTCGGGCTGGTTGGCCCGAACGGATCGGGCAAGACGACGCTGATCGGCATCCTGTCGGGAGCCCTCCGCCCGACGTCGGGTTCGGTCCAGGTGGCCGGCCGGCCGACCGCGGCGTTGAGCGCCCACGAGGTCGCCCATCTGGGGATCGCCCGGACCTACCAGATCCCGCGCCCGTTCGGGTCGATGACCGTGCGTGACAACGTCGCGATGGCGGTCATGTTCGGCCGCCGGGCGATGTCGATCGAGGCGGCGCGCGACCGTGCCGACCGCCACCTCGAGGTCGTCGGCCTCGCTGGGCGCGCCAGCCATCGGCCGTCCGGGATCAACCTCCACGAGCGACAGCTGCTCGAGATGGCCAGGGCCCTCGCGACCGAGCCCCGGATCCTGCTGCTCGACGAGGCGCTCGCCGGGCTGAACCCGGCCGAGATCGACCAGGCCGTCGAGGTCGTCCGCCGGATCCACGCGTCGGGCGTCACGATCGTCATCGTCGAGCACCTGCTGCGCGTCGTGAACCAGCTGGCGACCCGGATCGTCGTCCTCGACCAGGGCCGGCTCCTCGCCGCCGGCGAGCCGGCCGCCGTCATGCGCGACCCGGCTGTCGTGCGCGCCTACCTCGGGCGGCTCGCCGATGCTTGAGGTCCGCGGCGTCGAGGCGGCCTACGGCGAGGCTCGGGCCCTTCACTCGATCGACCTGCGCGTCGGCGACGGCGAGATCGTGGCCGTCGTCGGGCCGAACGGCGCCGGCAAGTCGACGCTCGTGAACGTGATCGCCGGGCTCCATCGAGCCCTGGCGGGCAGCGTCGAGATGGCCGGGACCGATCTGGCGTCGCTCGCCGGACACCGCTTCTGCGACCACGGCATCGCGATCGTGCCCGAGGGACGACGGCTGTTCCCCCGGATGACAGTCCGGGAGAACCTCGAGCTCGGAGCGTATCGGCGATCCGCCCGGCCGCAGCGCGCCGACGCCCTGGCCTGGGTGCACGAGCTGTTTCCGCGACTCGCCGAGCGCTCGAGCCAGCTCGCGGGATCGCTGAGCGGCGGCGAGCAGCAGATGGTCGCGATCGGGCGGGCACTCATGGCCCGGCCGAAGGTTCTCCTCCTCGACGAGCCCTCGCTCGGCCTCGCTCCGATCGTCCTCGATGGCGTGTTCGACGCGATCGGCGCCATCCACGCTTCCGGAGTCAGCGTCCTGCTGGTCGAGCAGAACGTCGACCGATCGCTGGCGATCGCGTCGCGGGCCTACCTGCTGACCGAGGGCCGGGTGACGATGGAGGGCCCGGCCGGGGAGCTGCTGGCCTCGGACGAGATGCGGCGGACGGTGCTCGGCCTGTGAGCGCCGTCACGCGCTGCACCCGGGCGCCTCCGGCGCGGTGTTCAACGCGGCTGAACGTCGGCCGGTCCCTGCTACCATCGTCGCGCCGCCCAGGCGGCGGCCCACCCGTCGGACCGTAGGAGCGCCCGTGGCAGCCTCGAACCAGCGCCGTTCGGCACGCCCCCATCCTCCGATCGGCCAGCGGCTGCGCGACGCCCGCCAGGCTCATGGCTACAGCCTCCGGCACCTGGCCGACCGACTCGGCGTCTCGCCCAGCCTGATCTCGCAGATCGAGACCGGGCGGGCCCGTCCGTCGGTGAGCTCCCTGTACGCCATTGCCACGGAGCTGGGCGTCTCGATCGACGACCTCCTGTTCCTCGACGCCGAGCGGCCGGCCCCCTCGCCCGACCCGAGGCTCGCGGAGCGCGGGATGAACGTCGTCGGGACGGAACGGCCTGGCCCCGTCCAACGCGCTGACGAGCGGAAGCGAATCCGTCTCGCGTCGGGAGTCGTCTGGGAGCGGCTGACGACGGCGTCCGACCCGGAGATCGAGTTCCTGTACGTGACCTACGAGGTGGGGGGCGCGTCGAGCCCGGAGCACGAGTTCCAGCGCCACGGCGGTCACGAGTGGGGCTTCGTGCTCAACGGCCGTCTGATGGTCACAATCGGGTTCGAAGACTATCACCTCGGCCCGGGCGATTCGATCTCGATCTCGTCGACCGTCCCGCACCGGCTCGTGAACGAGGGCAAGGAGCCGGTCCACGCGATCTGGTTCGTCGTGGGCCGCCAGTCGGGCGCCGGTACGCTCCATGCACCCGACTCGCCGGCCGCGTCGGCGGGTCGACCACGGGCGGCCGCCGAGTAGGGGTTGGGCCGGCCCGCGTTTGCTCGGCGCAGCGTTGGCGTTGCAGCATCACTTGACACGTCGTTCAATGGCCTTGCGCGCGGCTCGACTGACGCAGAGACCCTGACAGGCAGCTAGCGGAGTACGCATCCGTGTATCACCTCGCTCACGTCGACTGGTCCTTCGCCGACAAGCCGATCCCCTCGTCGGCGCGGTCGGCCGGGCTTGCCCGGACGGTCCTGGTCGGGCCGGAACAGGGGGCGGTTCACACGGAGCTGGCGGTTGGAGCATTCCGGCCCGGCGGCTGGCTGCGGCGGCACATTCACTCGTTCGAGGAAGCGCTGTACGTCCTGGCGGGTGAGCTGGTCATGGAGATCGGCGACTCGGCCCACCGCCTCGTCGCCGGCGACTATTGCTTCATCCCACTGGGCACCTGGCACGCGCTGGCGAACGGCGGCGAGGACGAGGTCCGGTTCCTGTCCGTCAACACGCCCCAGCGGCTGCCGCCCGACGCCGACCGCAAGGACACGTTCTTCAACCGCGGCGCGTTCGACGCGGCCGCGCTCGTCGCGCGTGCGACCCGGCCCCGGTTCGGCTCGCCGGACGTTCGCTACGTCGGCCACTACAAGGGAACGCCGCCCCAGGCGGAGGCCCTCCGGCTCACGGACCCGGCCCGCGGCCGCAAGCCGGTCGGTATGGACGTCGCGCTCACCGTGTATTCCGGGATCAGCGTGAAGATGCTCGTCGACAAGGTGTTCGGGGCGGACCTGCTGACGATGTTCACGGTCGACTACGAGCCGGGCGGCTCCGCCCAGCAGCACGATCACCCGTTCGAGGAGGCGTACTTCTTCCTCAAGGGCGAGATCGAGGCCGAGCTCGACGGCGACGTCCACATGATCCGTGCGGGTGACGTCGTGTTCTCGGCCGTCGGCGGCGTTCACGGCTTCTACAACAACGGGACCGAGCAGGTCCGTTGGATCGAGACCCAGGCGCCCCAACCGCCGGTGCGGCACGCCTATCGCTGGGCGCCGACCTGGACGAAGTTCGAGGAGGACAACGATGTCGAATGACGGCGCGGTCGTCGTGGTCGGCGGGACGCGGGGGATCGGGCTGGAGCTCGTCCGGCATTACGCTGACGCGGGTCGCGAGGTCGTGCTCCACGGTCGTTCCGACACAGTTGCGGACGCGGTTGCCGAGGTCGGCGGTCAGACGCGCGGCGTGACGTTCGACCTGGCCGAGCCGCACTCGATCGCGCCGGCGCTGGCCGACGTCGGGCCGGTCTCGCGCCTGGCGCTCGTCGCGATCGACCGCGACCAGAACTCGATCGCGGAGTACGACATCGAGAAGGCGCTCCACCTCGTGACGCTGAAGCTGGTTGGTTATGCATCCGTCGTCGCGGCTCTGCGATCGCGGCTATCGCCGGAGTCGTCGATCGTGCTGTTCGGCGGGATGGCGAAGGAGCGGCCCTACCCGGGCTCGACCACGGTCACCACCGTTAACGGCGGCGTTGTCGGCCTGACCCGAACGCTCGTCGAGGAGCTAAAGCCGATCAGGGTCAACTCGATCCACCCCGGCGTCGTCGGCGACAGCCCCTACTGGTCAGGCAAGCCGGCCGCGATCGAGAAGTACACGTCGGAGACCCCGATGGGCCGCCTCGCCCGGATGGACGAGATCGTCGACGCGGTCGTGTTCCTGCTCGAGAACACGGCCGTCAACGGCGTGGACCTGATCGTCGACGGCGGCTGGCACTGCCGCTAGGCCGGCCTGCCTGACGGGGGCTCCGGAACGACGCGAGCCACCACCGCAACGCGCACGAATCGATAACGTGACCCCGGGAGATCGAGCAGCTCACGGCTCCAGGCACCTGGTGACGGGGTAGTGAGTTCGGTGACGGCAGTCGTCGCGATCTTCATCGTTCAGTTCCTTACTCGTCGCGCCGGGCGAACGTCGACCGTCGACGACTGGTTGACAGAACCAATCCACCGCTTCCACGTATTGGAAGAACCCGATCGATCCAGAAGCCGCTCTGCAGCGGCTGGTGCTCAATGGCCTCACGACCGTCGAGGCGGTCATGGCTGAGTCCGAGAAACCGAAGTCCGTCGTCAATGTGACTTTCGACGGAGGCTACCAGCGAGGCGGATAGCTGACCCGGTGGGTCGTCAGCGGCCTCCGCGACTCCGCCAGCTCTAGCGTCCCGGGCCGGTCGCCATCGGTAGGGCCGGCCGGCCACACCGGACCCCCGCGGGCGTCCGGCCTCCTCCCGGCCACCGACGCCCGATGGAGAGCTGTGTTCGACGGCCCGCGGCCGTCAACTCGCTCGGCGGAGGCGTTCAGAGGCTCTGGTTGCGCCTGCAAGCACGATCTCGCCAATCTCCTGCTCGCGGCCATTCGGGAAGCGATAGGCCGGGCCATGGACGTGGACCGCGGCGGTGAGGACGCCGGTCGAGTCGGCGATGCCGGCGGCGACGGAGCTCAGGCCTTCGGCGAATTCCTCGTGGACCCACGCGTAGCCGTCGGCGCGGACCTGGGTTAGGCGCTCACGCAGCGCATCGGGCGAGGTCAGCGTCCGCGGCGTGAACGCCTCTAGCTCCCGCTCGAGGTAGGCGTCCAACGTCGACTCCGGAAGTTGGGCAAGGAAGACCAGACCCGACGACACCGCGTGCATCGGGACCCGCGTTCCGGTCCAGTCACGGACCTGGACCTGGTGGCTGGTTCCGACCTGGTCGACGTAGTGGACGACGAAGCCTTCGGCGACCGACAGGCCGGCGGTCTCGCCGGTCGAGGACGCGAGCTCCTCGAGGATCGGCCGCACCGTCGCGACGAGGCTTCGCACGGGGACGATGCCCTCGGCGAGCGTCGCGATCCGCGGCCCGAGCCGGTATCGCGTTTCGCCGGGCACCTGCTCCACGGCGCCCTCGTGGCTGAGCGTCGCGAGCATTCGGGCGGCGGTCGATTTCGGCAGTTCGGCGCGCTCTGCGACCTCGGTCACACCGATGGGGCCACCGGACAATGCCGAGAGCACGGCGAAGGCGCGCTCGATGGACTGGACTCTGGACACCCCGCTCCCCTTGGGCTAGATTCGAGCCTACGTTCCATCATACGGCACCGTTCCGTATCGTGGAACCAAGGGGCAGGATAGGTCAGGGGCCGCAGGAGCGCAATCGCGTGCCGGACGACTACGAGGACATCGACCTCAACGCACTCTCCGACGACGAGCTCGTCGAGCAGATGCACAACGACCTCTACGACGGGATGAAGGACGAGATCGTCGAGGGGACGAAGATCCTGCTCGAGCGCGGGTTCAGCGCGACGAAGGTCCTCGACGACGCGCTCGTCGCCGGCATGAAGATCGTCGGGATCGACTTCCGCGACGGCATCCTCTTCGTCCCCGAAGTCCTGCTCGCGGCGAACGCGATGAAGGCCGGCATGGAGATCCTGCGGCCGCTGCTCGCCGAGACCGGCGCGGAGCCGGTCGGGAAGGTCGTGATCGGGACGGTCAAGGGCGACATCCACGACATCGGCAAGAACCTGGTCGGGATGATGCTCGAGGGTGCCGGTTTCGAGGTCATTGACCTCGGCATCAACACCGACGCCGACAAGTTCATCGCCGCGCTCGAGGAGCACAAGCCGGACATTCTCGGGATGAGCGCGCTGCTCACGACGACGATGCCGTACATGAAGGTCGTCATCCAGACGCTCAAGGACCGCGGGATCCGCGAGGATTACATCGTGCTGGTCGGCGGGGCGCCACTGAACGAGGAGTTCGGGATGGCCGTCGGTGCCGACGCGTACTGCCGCGACGCGGGCATCGCCGCCGAGACGGCGCGGCGGCTCATCGACGAGCGCCGTGCCGCTGCCTGAGGCCCAGTTCACCGCCGCTGCGGTCCCCGTGGTTCGCCGGGCGAGCCAAACGTCGGCGGAGCGGTCGCGGCGCCGAGGTCTGGTTCGCCGGGCGAGCCAACCGTCGACGGGCAACCGGCTCGAGCACCAATCGGTTCCTCGGACGAACCGAACGTCGACGGAGACCGCGCTTCCAGCGTCGCCGGACCGCGTTGGCGGACGGTTGGTTCCTGACGCGAACCAGACCCGGGAGTGGCGAGCGGTTGCTGGCGAGGGACGCGCGCTTGTGATCGGGTGCGGGGCGCTGGCCCGGGAGCTCGTGGCCGTGACCGGCGGCTTGCCCGGCGTCGATGTCGCCTGTCTCTCGCCGGACCTCCACAACCGGCCCGAGCGCATTCCCGAGCAGGTCCGCGACCGCATCCGCGAGGCCCGCGCCGACGGCTACGAGCGGATCTTCATCGCCTACGCCGACTGCGGGACGGGCGGGCTCATCGACCCGGTGCTCGCCGAGGAGGGCGTCGAGCGGCTGGCCGGCGCCCACTGCTACGAGTTCTTCGCCGGTCGCGCGACGTTCGCCGAGATGGCCGACGACGAGCCGGCGACGTTCTGGCTGACCGACTTCCTCGCCCGCAACTTCGAGCGGCTCGTGATCCGCGGCCTTGGCATCGACCGCCATCCCGAGCTCGAGCCGATGTACTTCGCGAACTACCGCCGCCTCGTGTATCTCTCGCAGACTGAGGATCCGGAGCTGCTCGCCCAGGCGCGCGCCGCCGCTGGCCGCCTCGGACTCGCCTTCGAGCACCGTCATGTCGGGCTAGGCGAGCTCGCACCGTCGGTCGCTGCGTTCGCCGCCGGCGATTCTCGCCGTGCGAGCGAGTCGAACCAGGTTGACGCCGCAATGCGCGGCGGAGGCTTGAAATCGACCGGTTCCTCTCGCCGGGCGAGCAAACCCGCCCCGGCCGGCGCCGAACTGGTCGGACTCGCAAGCCCCACGAGCAGTGCGACGGGGAATCACCGCTGATGGGCACGCTCACGGTCATCTGGTGGCGCGACATCCCGGCCCAGGTCATCGCCCGCGACGGGCGTCGGTCGTCGAAGCAGGTGCTCCATCCGCGGTTCCAGGTCGCGATCGACAAGGCCGCCAGCCGAGCCGGCAAGCGCGCCTACAACGACTACATCGAGGAGTGGCGGAAGGTCGCCAAGGCGTGCGGCGACGACATCGAGGCCGCCGTCACAGCAGAGGTCGCAGACCTCGAGACCCGATACGACAAGCACAAGCTCGCCGCGCTCATCCAGTCGGGCGGGATCGAGGGCGGTCCGGCACTCGCGCCGGCGCACGACGAGACGCCGAAGCGGGCGGGCGACTCCACATGACCCACACGGTCATCGGCTCCGCCACGAAAGAGGTCGTCATCGGCGACGACCGGCCGTTCGTGATCATCGGCGAGCGCATCAACCCGACCGGCCGCGCGATCCTCATGGAAGAGATGAAGGCCGGCGACTTCAGCCGGGTCGAGCGCGACACGATCGCCCAGGTCGAGGCCGGCGCTCACATGCTCGACGTCAACGCCGGCATCCCGCTCGCCGACGAGCCGGCGATCCTCGCGAAGACCGTCCAGCTCGTCCAGAGCCTCACGGACGTGCCACTGAGCATCGATTCGAGCATCGTCGAGGCCCTCGAGGCCGGCCTGGCCGTCTACCAGGGCAAGGCGCTCGTGAACTCCGTCACCGGCGAGGAAGAGCGGCTGGAACGGGTGCTGCCGCTCGTCAAGAAGCACGGCGCCGCCGTCGTCGCGATCTCGAACGACGAAACGGGCATCAGCGAAGACCCCGACGTCAGGTTCGCGGTCGCGAAACGGATCGTCGAGCGGGCACTCGACCACGGCATCCCCAAGGAGGACGTCGTCGTCGATCCGCTCCTGATGCCGATTGGGGCGATGCCGACCGCCGGCCGGCAGGTGTTCCGCATCCTCGGACGGTTACGAGACGAGCTGAAGGTCAACTCGACCTGCGGCGCGTCGAACGTGAGCTTCGGCCTCCCGCACCGCGAGGGCATCAACGGCGCGTATCTCGCGATGGCGATGGCGAGCGGCCTGACCTCGGCGATCACGAACCCGATCGCGTCGGGGGTTCGCGAAGCCGTCATGGCGGCCGACGTCCTGCTCGGCAACGACCGCGACGCCGCGCGCTGGATCCGGATGCATCGCGTCGCACCGCCGGACGGCGAGGCGGGCGGCCGGCGGGCGAATCGCCGCCGGGCAGGCGCCGCGTCAGGCGCGAACAGCTCGCCGGTGGGCGGCTGAGGCGACCGATGCCGACCTCGGCGGAGACCGAGCCGCTCGTCATCTTCACGCCGTCGGGCCGGCGCGGCCGATTCGAGCAGGGGACGACGGTCCTCGACGCGGCACGCGCGCTCGGCGTCGACATCGACTCGGTCTGCGGCGGACGCGGGATCTGCGGTCGTTGCCAGGTGGAGCAGAGCGTCGGCAGCTTCCCGAAGCACGGCATCGAGTCGAAGCCGGGAAACCTCAGTCCGCTCGGGCCTGTCGAGGCCGACTATCGGTCGAAGAAGGGCCTCGAACCCGGTCGCCGGCTGAGCTGTACGGCCCATGTTCGGGGCGACGTCGTCGTCGACGTCCCGCCCGAGAGCCAGGTCTACAAGCAAGTCGTCAGGAAGGGCCTCGACCTCCGCGACCTGAGCGTCGACCCGGTGATCCGCCTCCACTACGTCGAGGTCGCCAAGCCCGAGCTGGCGTCGCCGACCGGGGAGCTCGGCCGGTTGCAGGAGGCCCTAGAGCGCGAATGGGGCCTCACAGATCTGCGTGCTGACCTCGACCTGATTCGGGCGCTCCAGCCGGCCCTCGAAAAGGGCGATTACAAGGTCACGGTCGCAGTCCACACCGGCGAGGAGATCGTCGCCGTCTGGCCGGGCTTCCACGATCGGGCGCTCGGCGTCGCGATCGACGTGGGCTCGACGACGATCGCCGGCCACCTCGCGAACCTCGCCGACGGCGCCGTTCTCGCGAGCCACGGCGTGATGAACCCGCAGATCCGCTTCGGCGAGGACCTGATGAGCCGCGTCAGCTACGCGATGATGCATCCCGAGGGCGCGGTCGAGATGACGGCGGCCGTCCGGACGGCGCTCAAGGGCCTGATCGCGACGCTCGCGCTGCGCGCGGGCGTGCCAAGAGACGACATCCTCGACGTCACGATCGTCGGCAACCCGATCATGCACCACCTCGTGCTCGGCATCGACCCGGTGCCGCTTGGCTCCGCGCCGTTCGCGCTGGCCACGGATCGGGCGGTCGAGATCCGCGCGTCGGAGCTGGGCCTCGGCGCACATGCCGGTGCCCGCGTCTACGTCCTGCCGTGCATCGCCGGCCACGTCGGCGCCGACACGGCCGGCGTGATCCTCGCCGAGCAGCCGCATCGGTCCGAGGTCGTCGAGCTGCTCGTCGACGTCGGTACGAACGCCGAGATCGTCCTCGGCAACCGCTACTTCCTGCTCGCGGCGTCGTCGCCGACCGGGCCCGCGTTCGAGGGCGCCCAGATCAGCGGCGGCCAGCGCGCGGCGCCCGGCGCGATCGAGCGGGTGAGGATCGACAAGGAGACCCTCGAGCCACGGTTCCGCGTCATCGGCGTCGGGCAGTGGTCCGACGACGAGGGCTTCCGCGAGGCCACCGAGGCGACCGGCGTCACCGGCATCTGCGGCAGCGGCATCGTCGAGGTCATCGCCGAGCTGTACCTCGCCGGCGTCATCACGCCCGACGGGATCATCGACGGGGCGCTGGTTGACCGAACCTCGCGCATCCAACCCGACGGCCGAACGTTCTCCTACGTCCTCCACGACGGATCCGCGGACGGGCGGCCCCGGATCGTCATCACCCAGAACGATGTCCGCGCGATTCAGCTCGCAAAGGCCGCGCTCTACGCCGGTGTCCGGTTGCTGATGGACCACGCCGGGATCGAAACCGTCGGCGAGATCCGACTCGCTGGCGCCTTCGGCAGCCAGATCGACACGTTCCACGCGATGGTCCTCGGCCTGATCCCGGACGCGGAGCTGAGCCACGTGAAGGCGGCCGGCAACGCGGCCGGAACCGGTGCGCTGATCGCGCTCGTCAGCGCTGCCGCGCGGCGCGAGATCGAGGGCGTGACGAGGACCGTCGAGAAGATCGAGACCGCGGTCGAACCGCGGTTCCAGGAGCACTTCGTCGAGGCGATGTCGTTCCCGCATCGGACGGCGCCGTTCCCGAACCTGTCGGCCGTCGTCGAGCTGCCGCGTCCGGCCGACCGCGCCGGGGCCGACGGCGGAGCCGCCACTCCCCGACGACGCCGCCGCGCCGCCACCGCCGAGGCCCCTGAACCCACGAGGATCGACCGATGACCGATACCGCTCCCCGCCAGCGCTCCGGCGGTCGCGATGCGCGTCGCGCGGCACGCCTCCACGCGGTCACCGCCCGCGAGCCGTTCCTCACCAGAACGATGGCGCCGTTCGAGGTCCTCGGCGAGGAGGGCCTCTCGATCATCGAGTACAACGCCGACACGATCCTCGAGGAGGTCGGGCTGGACTTCCGTGGCGACCCCGAGGCACTGCGCCTGCTCCGGGATGGCGGCGCGGACGTCGATGGCGAGCGCGTCCGCTTCCCGCGCGGCCTCGCCCGCCAGCTCGTCCAGGCAACCGCCCCACGCCAGTTCACGCAATACGCCCGGAACGAGGCGAACAACGTCGAGATCGGCGGGATGCACACCGTCCTCGCCCCGAACTACGGCTCGCCGTTCGTCCGCGACCTCGACAACGGCCGGCGCTACGGCACGATCGAGGACTTCCGGAACCTCGTGAAGCTCACGTACCTGTCGCCCCACCTCCACCACAGTGGCGGCACGGTCTGCGAGCCGGTCGACGTGCCGGTCAACAAGCGCCACCTCGACATGGTCTATTCGCA
The DNA here is from genome assembly GCA_036274475.1 of Candidatus Limnocylindrales bacterium. Taxonomy (GTDB): domain Bacteria; phylum Chloroflexota; class Limnocylindria; order Limnocylindrales; family CSP1-4; genus CF-46. The sequence goes on along the minus strand of DASUFO010000054.1, from coordinate 28,894 downwards.
CATCCGGTATAGCGACAAGCCGTTCATGGGGTCGGTGACCGCGCCGGAACGGGCCCGCGACACCGTCGAGATGGCGCGGATCACGTTCGGGGCGGAATACCTGGAAACCCATCCCGTCATCCTCAGCCTGATCAACGCGAACTCGCCACTCGTCTGGGATTCGGTGATGCTGGGCGCCGCGCGGGCCTACGCCGAGGCGAACCAGGCGACACTGCTCACGCCGTTCATCCTCGCCGGGGCGATGGCGCCGGTAACCGCGGCGGGGGTCTGCGCCCAGACGCTCGCCGAGGCGATGGGCGGGATGGCGTTCGTCCAGCTGGTTCGGCCGGGCGCGCCAGTCGTCCTGGGGTCGTTCGCGAGCTCGATCTCGATGCAGTCCGGCGCCCCGACGTTCGGCACGCCGGAGCCGGCTCTCGTGCTCTACGTCATGGCGGCGCTCGCCCGGCGGCTCGGCGTCCCGTTCCGCTCCGGCGGCAACCTGTGCGCCTCGAAGATCCCCGACGCCCAGGCCGCGTACGAGAGCGCGGCGACCTTCGGCCCGACGATCCTGGGCGGCGTGAACTTCGTGCTCCATGCCGCGGGCTGGCTCGAGGGCGGGCTGACCGTCGGCTACGAGAAGTTCATCCTCGACAACGACCAGTGCGGGATGGCCGCGGTGTTCGTGAAGGGCGTCGACCTCAGCGAGAACGGCCAGGCGGTCGACGCGATCGTCCAGAACGGGCCGGGCCAGCACTTCCTCGGAACGGCCCACACGCTCGCGAACTTCGAGACGGCCTTCTACCGGTCCGAGACCGCCGACAACAACTCGTTCGAGCAGTGGCAGGAAGACGGCTCCCTCGACGCGGCGCAGCGGGCGAACGGGATCTGGAAGCGGATGCTCGCCGAGTACGAGGCGCCGCCGATCGATCGCGGCGTCGACGAGGCCCTGCTCGACTTCATCGCGCGCCGTAAAGCCTCGATGCCGGACTCCGAGGTCTGAGTGGTGGCCGCCAGCGTGGCTCATCGCCCCCGGCGATCGAATCCGGATAGCCCGTGGTCCATGGGTTGCCGGAGCTCACACGCTGAGGTCGGATCCACGGCCCCGTCACGCTCAGCCATTCGGGTCTCATCGCTGCTGGCGATTGGCCTCGGCTGATGCTCTTCCGCCGCCGACAATCGCTCGCGCCTCCGGCTCGGGAGGCCCTGGCCCGCATCCTCGCGTCGCCGACGTTCGAGCTCGTGCCGCTGAAGAACGCGCTCGACCAGGCGGCGTTCCTGCCGCCTCGCGCGACGGTGTCCGTGACGGCTTCGCCGGCGAAGGGCATCGAGGCGACGGTCGCTTTGTGCGAGCAGCTCCAGGGCCTGGGGTTTCGGGCGGTGCCCCACCTGTCGGCCCGGATGGTCCGCGACCGATCCCACCTCGCCGACCTGATCGCCTGGCTTGAGGGTGCCGGCGTCGATCGGGCGTTCATCGTGGGTGGCGACGAGAAGGAGCCGGGCGAGTTCCTCGACGGGCTGTCGCTCCTCCGGGCGATGCACGAGATCGGCCATCCGCTCTCGGAGATCGGCATTCCGTGTTATCCGCAGGGCCACGCGTTCATCGCGGACCGGCTGCTGCTCGAGGCGCTGGCTGCGAAGGCCGAGTTCGCGAGCTACATGACGACACAGCTCTGCTTCGATCCCGGCGCGATCGCGTCGTGGCTTGCCGCGCGCCGCGCCGACGGGATCACGCTGCCGGTCCACATCGGCGTCCCGGGCGTGGCCTCGCCGGACAAGCTGCTCGCGATCGCGGCCCGGATCGGTGTCGCGGACACGCACAGGTTCCTGACGAAGAACATCCGCTTCGTCGCCCGGCTGATGCGCAGCGGCGGCTTCTACCGCCCCGACGGTCTGCTCGAAGGGATCGCCCCCCACGCTGCAGACCCGGCCGCACGAATCGTGGACATCCACCTGTACACGTTCAACGCCGTCGACAACACCGAGCAGTGGCGGCGCCAGTTCCTGGCGAAGCTCGGCTCGGCGGTAGTGGCGGCCTGACGGATTCGCCTAGGTCCCGCATCATCGGCCGATGACCGACACCGCTGACGTCGGCTCGATCGTTTCCGCCGCCGAATCGATCCAGCCCTGGGTCGTCGACATCCGACGTCGGATCCATCGGCGGCCCGAGATCGGGCTGGACCTGCCGGAGACGCAGCGGCTCGTTGCCGACGAGCTGGAGCAGCTGGCCCTCGTTCCGCTTCTCGGTCGCGAGCTCAGCTCGGTGACCGCGTTCATCGACGGCGGATCACCGGGTCCGACGGTGCTCCTTCGCGGCGACATGGACGCCCTGCCCGTCCAGGAGGCGACCGATCTCGACTTCGCATCCGAGATCGAGGGCGCGATGCACGCCTGCGGACACGACACGCACGTCGCGATGCTGCTCGGGGCGGCGCGGCTGCTGGTCGAGCGGCGATCGTCGCTGGCCGGCCGCGTCCTGTTGATGTTCCAGCCGGGAGAGGAAGGTCGCCACGGCGCGAGGCACATGCTCGACGAAGGCCTGCTCGACGTCCCGACGGACGGCGGGTTCGGGCCGGTCACGGCGGCCTTCGCCCAGCACATCAGCGCTCGCTTCAACACCGGGACGATCAACCTCCGAGCCGGAGCCCAGTACGCCGCGAGCGACTCGTGGACGATCCTCGTTCACGGCGCCGGCGGTCATGCCTCGTCGCCGCACCTCGCCCTCGACCCGATCCCGATTGCCGCCGAGATCGTCCTCGCGCTCCAGACGATCCGGTCGCGGCGAATCAACACGTTCGACCCGATGGTCCTGACGGTCGCCAGCATCGCGGCCGGCACCACGACGAACGTGATCCCGGAGGCGGCGCTGCTGCGCGGGACGCTGAGGACCACGTCCGAAGACGTGCGCGTGGAGGTCCGGAAGCTGATCGAGCGAACCGCGACGGGCATCGCGGCGGCGCACGGCGCGAAGGCAGACTTCTCGATGCCGGGCGGCTACCCGCCGACGATCAACGACGAAACGGTTGCGGCGCAGGTGTTCGAGGTCGCACGGGAGCTGTTCGGCGAGGAGCGGGTCCACGACATGCCGAACCCGTCGATGGGCGGCGAGGATTTCTCGTACGTCGCCCAGAAGGTGCCCGCGACGATGGCGTTCCTCGGCGCGACCCCGGCGGGCCTCGACCCTGAGACGGTCCCCCAGACGCACTCGAACAAGGTCAACCTCGACGAGTCGGCGATGCCGACGGGCGTGGCCCTCTACGCCGCAATGGCCGAGCGACTGCTCAACCGGCGCCAGGTCCAGGGCCGCACAATGCCGCGGTGACGCCTCAACAGCGTGAGATGCGCGACCGGGCGGCCGCCGTGCCTGACGACCTTGCTGCTGCCGTGCGCGCCGCCTCGCCGGATGCGCCGGCACCCGGCGAATGGACGCCGACCGACATCGTCCGCCACATGATCGGGGTCGAGGGAGAGGTCTGGCAGCCGCGAGTTCGGCAGCTCATCGACGAGGAGGAGCCGCGCTGGGCCTGGGTCGAGCCAGATCGTTGGGAAGGCTCGCCCGACGCCTCCCTCGACGACTTGCTGACGGTCTACGCCGACCTGCGCGCTGCCACCGTTCAGATGCTCGACGACCTCGACGAGGCGGGCTGGGCGAAGACCGGCACCCACGCGACATTCGGGCGGCTCGACGCCGCGGGCCTGATGCGGCGCGCCGTCGATCACGACCGCGAGCACATCGAGAGCCTGGAGGCCTGACGACGCGTGGCCGCTCGCTGCGCGCTCCCGGTCGCCTTGTCGGTGATGCTCATCGCCGGCTGCAACACAGGATCAAACAAAACCCGACCCGTTCAACCCGCCACCGCCACCCGCGAGGCAGCTGAACCCGATCGCCGTCGGCCGGCCCGTCCAGGCCCCGATGCTCTTCATCCGAGTGCGCCCGGGCGACACGATCGAACTGCTGAGCGCCGAGCCGATCGGGTCGTTCGAGGGCGCGAGCGTCCGCTTCTATCTCTCGCGGCCGGTGATCCAGGAGACCGGCGAACGGGTTATCGGCGAGAAGCTCGAAGCGCTCGAGGGCGCTGAGGCGACGGCCGCCGTTCCTACGGACTCACCCGAGAACACGGTGGGCATCGTCGGCGAGCTGGTGGCCAACCGACCGGGTCGCTTCGAGGTGACGTCGATCCGGCTGCGGTACCGCATCAACGGTGGACCGGAGCAGGTCGGGGAAGGAACCGACGTCATCTTGACCGTCTGCGCCGACGATCCGGCCCCAACCGATTGCCCGGAGGCGTCCCCGGGCACCGGGGGCTGACCCAACACCTTCAGGATATCGCAGCACCCGGGGCTTGCGGCAAGCGGGGGTCCGAGGGGTAGCGTATCCCGACCTTGTCCGTAAACCACCACGAATCGGGGGCTCAGCATGCGCGTTCTGCTGTCGTCATGGGGCTCGCGAGGGGACATCGAACCACTCGCGGCGCTCGCCCTCGCGTTGCGCTCGCTCGGCGCTGAGGTTCGCGCGTGTGCGCCGCCCGACGAGGAGTTTCGCGAGCTCTTTTCGCGGGTCGGCGTCGACCTGATCCCGCTCGGGCCCTCGACGCGGTCGATCGCTGCCGGGCTCAAGGCACCCGCGCCGGATGCCGCGTTCCGGCTCGCGGCGGAGCTCGTCGCCGCTCGGTTCGAGACGCTTCCGGCCGCCGCCGAGGGCTGTGACGCCATCGTCGCGACCGGCCTGATGCCGGCAGGCGCGCGCGACGTCGCCGAGAAGCTGGGGATCCGTTACGTCCTCGCGTGCTTCCACATCTTCGGTCTGCCGTCGCGCCACTTCGCGCCGGCCGCGCGTCCCGGCAAGCAGTCTGCCGCCGACGAGACCGACAACCGGGTCCTCTGGGCGCAGGACGCCGAGCGCGTGAACGCGCTGTACGCCGAGCCTCTCAACGCGGGCCGCGCGAAGCTCGGCATGGCGCCGGTCGACAACGTCCGCGACCACGTCATCACGAGCCAGCCGTGGCTCGCCGCAGATCCCGTCCTCGCGCCGTGGAGCGAGCTGACCGATCTCGACATCGTCCAGACCGGCGCCTGGATCCTGCCCGACGACCGGCCGCTCCCGGGCGACGTTGGCGCCTTCCTCGATGCAGGCGAGCCGCCCGTGTACATCGGCTTCGGGAGCATGGCGATGCGGACGTCGCCGGACCTCGCCGCCGTCGCGGTCGAAGCGACCCGAGCGCACGGCCGCCGCCTCATCCTGGGGCGTGGCTGGGCCGACCTTGCGCTGACCGACGACCGGAACGACGTTCTCGTGGTTGGCGAGGTGAATCACCAGGCGCTGTTCCCGCGCGTCGCCGCGGTTGTCCACCACGGCGGCGCCGGCACGACGACGACCGCGGCGCTGAGCGGAGCCGCGCAGGTGATCGTGCCCCAGATCGTCGACCAGCCGCACTGGGCCCGGCGCGTGGCCGAGCTGGCGATCGGCGCGGCGCACGACGGCGCCGTCCCGACGGCGGATTCGCTCGCGGGCGCGCTCGGCATCGCCTTGGCCCCGGAGACGCGGACGCGCACGACCGAGGTGGCCGGGGAGATCCGCACGGATGGAGCGAAGCGCGCCGCAGTGCTGCTCGTCCACGGCGCGTGAGGCCCGCGTTGTAGCGGCGCGGATTCGCATACGCGCATCGAGTGACCATAAGCGACCGAGCTTCGATGCGTGGGCCCGGCGGCGGATGGTTATTCGGCTCGTGTGGTCCGCGCAAGAGGGGGTATGCAGTCGCGGTGCATATTGATGCGGCGCGGTCGCAGGCTCGCGGTCTCGTTCATGGATAACGCTCACCAGAAGAGCGTATGAGCGCCGTTGCCTCGCCGCGGGCCGCCGCTACGCCGACGCGCCCGAATAGCGCTTCAGGCCGAACCGCCACCACCATCTCGAGAACAGCACCAGCCCCACCGCGAAGGCCGTCGCGATTGCGAGCGTCTCGATCGTGAGCCGCGAGGTCAGGACTTCGGCCGGGACCGTGACCGCGAATGCAATGGGGACGAGATACGTCAGCGAGATCCGCAGCCAGCCCGGGTAGATCGTCACCGGCCAGCGTCCCGTGTCGTAGATCCCGTGCCACAGCTCGTGGATCTCGTCCATCCGGACGATCCAGAACGCGGCGGTCGTCAGGATCAGCCAGAAGCAGTAGATCATCGTCGCGCCGATCAGCAGGGCGAAGGCGAACCCGAGCGCCGTCCACAGGCTGAGCGTCCCCTCGAGCTGGACGATCGCCACCGCCAGCACGACGCCCCCGACCGCGACGTCGACCAGGCGCCAGACGCGGAACTCGCGGACGCTGATCAGGACCTGCGAGTCCTCGGGCTTCGTGAGGATGAAGTCGAGCGTGCCCTGGCGGACGTCGCCCATCATCCGTTCCATGTTCGGCTGGATCGCGCTGCCGATGATCCCGCCCATGAGGATGTGGACGCCCATCACCGCGAGCAGCTCGGCCTGCGACCAGCCCCCCAGGTCGCTCGTCTGGCTGAACACGAGGGCGAGGACCGCGAGGCCGGTGACGAGCGCGATCACCGACTGGAAGACCTGGACGGCGAAGTTCGCCCGGTACTGGAGCTCGTTCAGGGCGCTGACACGGAAGAACGTCCCGAAGATCTTGATCGGCCGCAGCGGTTCCCGGTTGAGTCGCGTCGCCATCGCTCAGCCACCCACCGACGAGAACCGCTTCACCGCGAACTTCCAGCCGACAAGGACCACGCCCGTCAGGAGGACGATCCAGAACAGCTGCATCGCGAGACCGAACAGGTGCTCCTCCGGAGACATCTGGCCGATGAGCGCCTCGATCGGGAAGCCGAACGTCCACTGGAACGGGAAGAACAGCGCCAGCTGCTGGGCCCAGTCGGGCAGCAGCGACATCGGCACGAGCCGGCCCGACAGCAGGAGCTCCGCGGTGAAGAAGATGTCGAACACCGGCCCGACGCGCGTCGTCCAGAACGTCACGAGCCCCAGCGTCCAGAGCTCGAGCGATCGGATCAGGTAGGCGCCCCAGATCGCGATGAAGAAGACCACGACGTCGTCCAGGCCGGCGTTGAACGTCGGATGGAAGATCAGCGACAGGAACGCCGCGAGCGGCAGCCACAGGATGATCACGACGACCTTCCAGCCGGCGAGGAACGCGATGTCGAAGTGGAGGACGTGCATCGGCTTCAGGAGGAACGAGGCGAGGTGGCCCTCCTTGATCCGGTCCTCCCAGGCCCATGGCGTCAGCGCGATGTTCATGTTCCGGACGAGCGTCCAGACGATGTAGTAAGCCGCGAACTCGCCCGGCGTGAACCCGCCGACCTCGCCGCCCTGCTGCTCGGCCACGGTCGACCAGACGACGAGGTAGATGACCGGCTCCGCGATCATCCCGATCATGTAGAAGTAGTTCGCGACGCGGTACTGGAACTGCTCCGCGACGGCGATCCGCATCGTCGTCGTGTAGATGTCGATCCAGCCGCGGAGCCAGGCGATCGGGCCCTGGCGGGGGGCGGTCGGGGCGGGGAGCGGCCTCGCGGGCGAGCTCACGAGGCGGTGGTCGCAGGCTCCGCCTCGGCGGGTTTCGCGGTGGCGAAGACGCTCTCGATGACGTCGTCGATCGGCGGGTCCTCGATCGTCAGGTCGGCGACCGGCAGGTCTCGGAGGAGCCTCGTCGCCACGTCCGGGGCATCGGTCCGGGCGACCTTGATGAGCACCCGCCCGTCGTCGGAGTCCATCACCTCGCCGTAGGTCGAGAGGTTCGCCGACGTGTCCGCCCCGTCGCGGAGCATCACGCCGATGGTCTTGGTCGCGTTGAACTGGGTCGCGAGGTCGGCCAGCGCGCCGTCGAACAGCACGTGGCCGTGGTGGATGACGACGACGCGCTTGCAGAGCGCCTGGACGTCGGCCATGTAGTGGCTCGTGAGGAGGACGCTTGCGCCGTAGCGCCGGTTGTACTCGGCGACGAACGACCGAATCCGCTTCTGCATCGTGACGTCGAGGCCGAGCGTCGGCTCGTCGAGGAACAGGACGATCGGCTTGTGCAGGAGCGCCGCGACGAATTCCATCTTCATCCGCTCGCCGAGGCTCAGGTTGCGGACGGGCTTGTTCACGAGCGCACCCAGCTCGAGCAGGTCGACGAAGTCATCGCGTGTCTGCCGGAATTCCGCGGGGTCCAGCCGATAGATCGCCCGGATCAGCTCGAACGAGTCGAGCGCCGGCAGGTCCCACTGGAGTTGGTTGCGGTTGCCCATGACCATCGTGATCTGGCGCAGGAACGCCCGCTCCCGGCGCGACGGAACGTGGCCGAGCACGAGCGCCTCGCCGGACGTCGGGTAGAGGAGCCCGCTGAGCATCTTGAGGGTCGTCGTCTTGCCCGCGCCATTCGGACCCAGGAAGCCGACGATCTCGCCGGGCTCGATGTCGAACGACACGCCGTCGACGGCCTTGATCTCGCGGCTCTCGCGCTTGACGAGGCTCTTGGCGGCGGCGACAAGGCCCGCCTCGCGCACGGGCACGCTGAACGTCTTGCGCAGGTCGGAGACGTGGACGGCGAGCGCTGCGTCTGCCAAGCGGTTCCCTCCTGGGCCCGAAAGCCTAGCGCGTTAGCGCTCGAGGTTGCGCTTCAGGTTGTCGAGCGCCCGGACCTCGGCGTCCATCGTCTTCTGCACGGCGCCGGCCATGAGCAGCTTCCGGACGCCGCCGAGCTCCACATCAAGCGAGAAGGTCACGGTCGTGCCGCCGTCGGGGGTCGGCGCGAAGTCGTAGCGCCCGTGCGGCCTCGCCGGTCCCGCGACCGTCTGAAACTCCAGGCGACGTTCCGGCTCGAAGACGGTGATCTCGTAGTCGGCCCGGATCCGGCGGCCCATCGGCCCTTTCACGCCCTGGAGGTAGCGCGTGCCGACGCCGCCGTCCATCGCCCCGGTCGCCCGGACGATATCGAGCACGCCCGGCCGCCACTCCCTCGCGTTCTCGCCATCGGCGACGTACGCGAAGACATCGGCGACGGGCCGGTTGATCGTCACGGAGTAGGTCGCGTGCGGCATTACCGACGAGTATGCGCTCGAAGCTCCCCACCGACGCGCCGCGCACTCCGGATGCAGCTGGGAGCCGCCCCCGGTTTGGCCCGAATCGTGGGCCGTGGGCCAACGAATTCGGGTCGAAGGGTCCGTGCGCGGCGCCAACCTCCCCATTCGTGGGCTGTCGGCCCACAAACCCAGCCCAAGGGCCCAAATCCAACGCCCCGATCGCGCTTCGCCCCGGAATCGTGGACTCTCGGCCCGCACCCGGCCGCAAGGCCAGCCATGCGACCGGGCCACCGCAGCGTCGACCTCGAATCGTGGGCTCTCGGCCCACACCCGGCCGCAAGGCCAGCCATGCGACCGGGCCGCCGCCGGTTTGGCCCGAATCGTGGACTCTCGGCCCGCGATTCGGATCGTCGGGGAGAGCAGTGGCCACGAAGGAGCCTTAGCCCTTCGCGCCGCCCGTGAAGTTCCAGCTCGCGAGGTGGAGGCTCGGGACGAGAAGGTCGCTCATGAAGCCACTCGGCAGGAGCTCCGGATCGCTGCCGATCGCCTTCACCGCCCCGGGCGTCAGGGCGCCCGCGAACGACTGCGTGAAGCGCATGTTCGTCAAAGCCCGGGCGATCCGCCCGTCCTCGATCAGCCAGACGCCGTTCCGCGTCAGCCCGGTCACGACCTGCGTCTTCGGATCGAGGATGCGGGTGTACCAGAAGTCGACGACGTACACGCCGCGCGAGACGCCCGCGATCAGCGCGTCGTGGTCGCGGTCGCCGGGCGCCACGACGAGGCTCGCACCCAGCGCCCCGAACGGCCCGCCGCCTTCGACCGCGTGCCCCGTGCTCTGGGCGCCGCCGCCACTCGCCCGCGCCGTCCGCCGCGTGTGGAGGATCGCCCGCGAGACGCCGTCGATCACGAGGTCGACGCGCCGCCGCGGCGTGCCCTCGACGTCGAACCCGAGACCGATCATTCCCGGATCGGCGACGTCGTCACGCAATGAGATCGACGGGTCGAACTGCTGCTCCCCGAGCCGAACGAACGAACGGCCCTCTTCGACCGCCTTGGCATTGAAGCCATGGACGAAGAGGAACGTGAACAGGTTCGAGACGGCGCCCGGCGCGAGAATCACCTCGTACCGGCCCGGCTCGAGATCGACCGGGTCGCTCGCCGCTCGGGCCCGAGATGCCGCCTCCGCGCCAGCGACGCCGCCGTCGATGTCCGATAGCCGGGCCGACGTCCGCCGCGACGAGCTGTCCGCGGTCGGAGTCCGGGCGATGCCGTCGATCGTCGCCTCGGTCATGCGGCCGCTCGCGGAATGGCCGGCGCTGTTCGCGAACGCGGCCTCGATCGCACCGGTCGAACAGAATCCGGCGGTCTCGAGATCCTGGGCGGCGTCCACGAACGCCCGGACCCGTGCGGCCCGATCCTCCGGTCCGCACCGCGCCGTGCCCTCATCCCAATGGTCGATCGGGGGAATGGGGGTCGGCGGCGTGAGACCGGGCCAACTGTCGTCGATCGGGGCGACGCGCGCCGCCGCGAGGACATTGTCGACGAGCCGTGTCAGCGCGTTGCCGTCGGCCGGTCCGTCGAGGCTCGACGAGGCAACACGGCCGTTCAAGGCGACGCGGAGCACCACATGGCTCACGTCCTCGGCGACGTTCTGGTGGATGAAGCTCGTCGCGAACCGGGTCAGCGCCTGGGTGCCGCGACGGACGCTGACCTCCGCTTCGGCCGCCCCGCTCGTTCGCGTCCGGACGATCTCGAGGACCCGTTCCGCGACGGCACTCGCGCCACCGGTCACGGCCGCCATCGCGTTAGCCCCGAACCCCGACGCGGATCCCGCGGAACCGCGCGGGCACCGCCGGATGCCCGGTGTGACCGATCTGTTGGGGCTGGCCCTTGCCGCAGTTCGGTGTGCCCCAGAACACCCACTCGTCAGGGCCGCCGAGCATGTCCATCGAGCCCCAGAACTTCGGGCTGATCGCCGTGTATGTCGGGTTGCGAAGCATTCGGCCGCGCTTGCCGTTCTTGATCTCCCAGCCGATCTCGCAACCGAACTGGAAGTTCAGTCGCTTGTCGTCGATCGACCACGAGCGGTTCGTGTCCATGAGGATTCCGTCGTCGGTCGCGGCGATCATTCCGTCGAGGGAGTCCGAGCCCGGCAGCAGCCCGACGTTCGTCATCCGGACCATCGGCAGGCGGTTGAAGCCCTCGGCCCGGACCGCGCCGCCGGACCGCGCAATCCCGGCCAATGCGGCGGAGTCACGGCCGCTCAGCGTCCCGACCCAGACGCCGTCCTTGACGATGTCGACCGGATGAGCGGGCGTGCCTTCGTCGTCGTAGGCGAAGCTGCCGAGCGAGCCGGGCAGCGTCGCGTCGGCGGTCACGTTCATGAGCTCGCTGCCGAACCGGAGGGAGCCCAGCTGCTTGAGATCCAGCCAGGACGTGCCGGCGAACGCGGCTTCCCAGCCGAGGATCCGGTCCAGCTCGACGGCGTGCCCAACGGACTCGTGGATCTGGAGCGCCATCTGCTCGCCGCCGAGGATGAGATCCGTCGCGTCCAGCGACGGGCACGGGTCCGCCGTCAGCAGCTGGCGCGCCTCGGACGCCACCCGCGCGGCCTGGCCCGGGAGGTCCAGCTCGCGGACGAGCTCCCAGCCGCGCGTTCCGTACTGGCCGCGGATCCCCGGATAGGAGCGGCGCTGCGTCTCGCCTTCGCCAACCGCGGTCGCGTTCATCAGCGCACCGCACTCGACGATGTGCTGGTCGACCCGCGTCCCCTCGCTCGTCACGAGCCACTTCCGGGTGTCCCAGATCCGATGGGTCGCCTCGGCGACGTCGGCACCGTTTTCGATCAGCGTTCGGGTGACGCCCTCGAGGTGGTCGCCCTTTTCGGCGAGGCTGACGCTCCACGGGTCCTCGATGCAGGTCGACTCCCAGGAGCCCTGGACAGGCGATTCGGGGGCGAGAACGAGATCCGGCCCGGCGACGCGGGCGGAGGCGCGGGCGACGGCCGCGGCCTGGACGCCCGCTCGATGGGCGGCCGTCGAGCCGACATCGGGGACGGAGAAGAAGCCCCACGACGACCCGATCAGCGCCCGAACGCCGACGCCGGCTCGCTCCTCGCGATCGAGCGTTTCGACGGCGCCGTTCCGGGCGGACATCGCCTCAGTCCGGGACTCCATCACGCGTGCGTCGGCGTACGTAGCGCCGGCGGCCAATGCAGCCTCCACCGCCGCGGTCGCGATGTCGTACATGAACCGAGGGTACGGCGAGTCGGGCGCCGCGTGCCTTGCAATCGCGACCTGCGGGCGGCGGCGGAGACCCGCCGCCGCCCGCCAGCACCTATCGGAAGTAGCCCACGGCGTCGAAGATCATGTCGGTCTTGGACCCTCCCCCGCCGACCCAGACGCCACCCAGCTTGCCGTCGGCGCGAAGCGCAACGTCAAGTCCGTTCGCTCTCGTGTCGCCGACCGGAACGTTGATCGTGGAGCTGCTGGGGTTCGCCGCTGCCGTCGGGCCGAGGAACGCGTAGCCGCCGGTCGTCTGCCCGACGATCGTGACGTTGCCGACGATGCCGACCGTTCCGGTTGCGGGCACGCCGGCCTGTCCGCCGACTGCGAAGTAGCGCGGGGCCTGGGTCGCGAACTTCCCGGACAGCCCGGTTCCGAACCGCGTGTCGAGGATCCGCGTCGGCGTCAGCGGGATGAACGTGGCACCCCACGGCCCGCGAACGAAGTAGCCAGTGATATCGAAGATCAGGTCGGTGTACGCGGCTCTGCTGGAGCCCACGAACACCGCCGAGAGATTGCCATCGCCATCGAGCGCAACCGTGACATTGTTCGCCCGGTTGTCGCCCTTGGGGAAGTTCAACGTGGATGACGTCGGATTTGCCGTCGCGGTCGGTCCCAGGAAAACGTAGCCCGCGCTGGACTGCCGCGTGACCGTCAGGTTGCCCGTCACGGCGACCGCGTCATCCGGGACGGGGACACAGCCAGTCACGCAGAATGTTCCCGGGCTGTGGCTGTAGAACCGCCCGGCGGTGCCGAATTGGCGGCTGTCGATGACCCGGATGGGATCGATCGCGACGTAGGTGCTGCCGACCGGCGCGGTCGGGTCGTCGGCAAGCAGGTAGCCGGTCACGTCGAAGATCAGCTGCGTCTTGGCAGTGGTCTTGCTTCCGACGAAGACTGCGCCGAGCTTGCCCCCGCTCCCGAGCTTCACGGTAACGCCGTTCGCCCGCGTGTCGCCAACGGGTGCGTTGAGCGTTGACGAGGTCGGGTTGGCCGTGGCCGTCGGGCCGAGGAAGACGTAGCCGCCGGTAGTCTGGCCCGTCATCGTCAGATTGCCGGTAACCGCGACTGCTGTGCTTGGGACCCCGCCACGACCGGTGACCTGGAACGAGCGCGGGACATGGCTCACGAGCCCGCCCGACAGGCCGTTGCCAAACCTCGTATCGAGCAGTCGGGTCGGAGCGAGTTGGACGAAGTCGGCGCCGAGCGGCGTGCTCACGGTGATGTCATGGTGTTGCACGGCCGACCAGTTACCGCTGCCGTCGCCCCACTGCAGGTAGACCGTCCGCGTTCCCTTCAGATTGGAGCCGCCGAACGTTGGATCGGCGAGCGACCACGCGATCCGCCGATCGATCGGGCTTGCCTTGCCCTTCGTCAGGACGCCGCCAGCGGTCGTCGGGCTGTTCGAGATCAGGACCTGCGTCGCGCTTCCGTTGGCGGATGGGGCGATGCCCACGCGTAGCGAATTGGTGGCTGCCCGGCCGCCGGCGACCGTGAACGAACCGTCCGGCGGGAGGCCCGCAATCGAGATGCGCGTCGCCTCCGTGGCCCAGCCGCCGGCCACGCTGATCTGCGCTGCCTGCCACACCGCGAAGCTTTCAACGGTGTCGGGAACCACGGGAAGTTGGGTCAGATTCCAGGAGCCTGGGATGCACTCCGGTCCTCCGTCGCACACCGGCTCACCGGCCGCCACCAGCTGCGGAGGGTGTACCGAGTTGGCCGGGTCGCCGGGCGCCTGGCTCGTCACCCAGGTCGAGACCGGAGATGGGACCGTGTCCGGTAGCGAGGACGCCTGCGAGTAGGTGATGACCGGATAGCTGCCCCCGGCAAGGCCGATCCCGCCGAGGAAGGTTGCGTAGCCGGCCCTGCCGATCACGAAGTCCTGTTGAACCGAGAAGCCGCCTGACGTGCCGAGTTCCGTGACGCGGACGCACGACTGGGTGAAGATGTCGCCGGTCGGCAGGCAACCCCGGGTCGAGACGAACCACAGGTGGCTCGACATCCAGACGGCGTCGGTCGGGCCGACAGAACTGATCTCGCCCAGGTCGGGCAGCGCCGTCGGCCCGGACGTCAGATCGGTCATCGTGAACGTAACGCCACCGCCGGTTACGGTCCCGGTTGCCGTCATGGCGAGCAGGTGTCCGGGATTGCTGGCGGAGGACCAGCCGATCGCCCGGATCGCGTTGCCGGCGGACCGGTTCACGGCCGGCCGCCAGGAACGCAGGCTCGGTTCCAGCTCGCTCCGGTTGTAGTTCACGATCGAGGGATGGGCGAACAGTTGGGCGGTCCCGACGACGAGCGTCGTCGAGCCAAGGTCTGCGTGTGTATCGATCGTGGCGACGTCATAGCCGATCGCGATCTTGTCTGAGCTGATCCCGATCGCCGGGTTCCGTGGCGCTTCGTTGTCGAAATCGAAGCGGTACGTCCACCAGTCCGCCGTGAGGATGTTGTTGGTGGTCGTGAAGAAGATGTAGACGTGGCCGTCGCCGGAGAACGCGTCATGGGTCACTTCGGTGGCGATCCAGCGATCGTGCAGCTCGTCGAAGACGATCCGAGGACCGCGCGGGGCGTCGTTCGCCTGGGCGTTGGGTTCAAAGAAGAAGAACTGGGACGGGGTCAGGTGGAACAGGTTCGTGCCGTCGCGATCGAAGAACCGCACCTCGCGCTCGTTCATCGTGACGATGTCGGTTGGCCCAGCGGCGATTGACGTGCTGGTGGCCGCGACCAGCGAGGTGTTGCGCTCAACCTCGAAGCCCTGGCTGGACTGAAGGAGCGCCGACCCTTGCTCGACCGCCAGGTCCGGCTTCTGAATCACGGTCACGCTGGTCGGGGCGCTCGCGCTCGCCTGGTAGTCCCCTAGTCCGCCGAACTGCGCGGAGACATCGAACGTCCCGGGCATCATTGAAAGGTTGGCCTCGGCGGTGCCATCGTCGGCGAGCGGTTCGGCGTCCCGGAAGACGTCGTCGACATAAAGCCCGATGCCCGGGAGGAATCCGTTGAACGCCTGCGGCGCTGGCGTCACGGTGACCTTGACGTGGATCTGTGTCGGGTACACGACGGGATTCGCCGGGGTGACCTGGATCGTGGTGGTCGTTGCGATCGCCGCATCGGCACTTGGTGATCCGGCGTCTCGCGGCGATTGCTGCGCCGGCGTGTCCGGCGACGTCCGAACGGAGCCGGGGTAGGCGCCCTGCTGCGCCGGGGCGAACGCCGGTGCGTCGGGAGCCGCCGCCGAGCGAAGCGCCCGCACGTCGATCTCGCCACCCGCGGCGGACCTCCCGCTCGAAGCCGGGAGTCGAGTCTCTGCCGTCGCGGCTTCGGCGAGCGCCGACGCGCGGGGGCCGGCCGCGGCGGCGGGTGCGGCGGTGCTGCCGAGGAGGAGCACCGCGACCGCGGCAATGAGCACGGTCCGCGGCTGGCTGGGGCGTGCGCCGGGCACGCCAGGACGAGTGGACGGTCGCATGGCTACACCTCACCACGACCGATCGACGTTGCCCCCTCGTAACCGGATCGCGAGCCTATAACGCCAGCGTCTCGCTGCCGTTACGCGCGATCGGGGAGATACTCGCGAACGTGGGCGTTCTCCGGCCGGCCGCGGCCGTCGACGTTGCTCTGCGGGCGAGCATGCTCGTGATGCTGGCGCGTGTGCTGCGCGCCCGCCCGGACGATCACCGCTTCGTCGGCAAGGGGATCGGGGTGCGGTTCACGGCCGTCGCGCTTCCGGCGACGATGTTCGTTCCGGCGGTTTGGGCGGCTGCGCGGGTCCGGGACCGGCGCGTTCCGTATCCGGCCGGCGTCGATGCGCTCTACGTGTCGCTGTTTGCGCTCGATCTCGCAGGCAACGTGTTCGATTGGTACGACTCGTACAAGCACTTCGATCTCATCCCGCATGCCCACGGCGGCGGCGCCATCGCGGTCCTGTTCGCCTGGCTCTTCCGAATGCCGGTGCCGGACGCCGTCCGGTGGTCGATTGCCGGGCACGTTCTACTCGAGGCGCAGGAGATCGCGAGCGACAAGATCTTCGGGCTGCGCAACGTGCGCGGCTGGTGGGACGTGGCCGGGGACATCGGGGCTGGTGTCGCGGGTGCCGTTGCCTACGGGGCGGCGTACAGGCGGCTCATCCGCGACGCTGGGCGAGAGGCGCCGTCACCGCTCCGCGGCTGAGCCTTCTGAGCGTTCGACCCGGGCGATCCACGGATCGCCCGGGTGGTACGTCGCACACTCCGGTGCCCCGGATGGTCAACCGCGGTCCACGAGCTCGATCTCGATATCGGCAGGGATCGCCTGGTCCTCGACCGGCTCCAGCCCGGCCTCCTCAATCGCCCGGCGTTCGCTCGGCGACATCACCGCCAGATCCGCCGCCCGCCGAATGAAGTCGACGAGGATCGCTTCGTCGATGTCGATCGCGGGTTCGAATGTGAAGTAGCGGAACTTACGGAGCCGCTCCTCTGCGCCGTGGAGGAGCCGGTCCGGATCGGCGAGCAGCGTTCCGTGCTCGAAGCCCAGATGAATGTGCTTCCGCTCGGGCCCGATCCAGGCGAAGTTGCGCACGCGCCGCGCCTCAGGCAGGGAGTAGGCGATCCAGCGCCAGCCGGGTCGGACGTTCTCGGCCGCGGCGGGGATCGTCCCGAAGATCAGCCGGCGCAACTCCAGGCCCGTCGAACGGATCGCGGGGGGATAACCCTCGAGCAGGAACTCCGCGGGCAGTGCGTCGGTCATGCCGGCCGCGCCGCGCGTTCCAGAACGAGTGCCAGACGCTCGTCGCGCGTGAGGGCCGCTACGCGGGCGCCTTCGGCGAGCAGGGCGATCGTCGCGTCCCGGTCGATCTCGTCGGGACGAGCCAGCGCCAGCCATCGGACCTGCTTCGTGAGGCCGGCGCCCAGCAGCAGGCCATGCGGGTCGTCCATGAAGACACCGTACTCAAAGCCGAGATGGACATGGTCCGACTCCGGGGCGATGTATGCGAAGTAGAGCCCGTAGCGGCGCAGCGGCAGGTCGTAGCCGATCAACTGCCAGCCGACGCGCACACGCTCGATCGCGTCCGGAACCGATTCGCGGACCAGGTTGCGCACCTCGTGGGCGGTCTGCTGGACGGCCGGCGGGTAGCGGCCGAGGAACGTGTCGGTCGAAATCAGCTCCATGGCCCGAGCGTGGCACGCGTACCATCCAGAACCCGTCCGGTTTGGCTTTGATTCGGCGCAGGCCGCGGCGATGCGGCACACGCGCGAGCACAGCGCGGCCGGCTCTCGACGTCCTCATGACCGGAGCAGGGTCAGGACGGCGAGCACCCGGCGGTTGAGGTCAGGCGAGGCCTCCAGGCCGAGTTTCCCGAAGACCTGTGCGCAGGCCGCCTCCACGGTGCGTTCGCTGATGCCCAGCTCGCGTGCGATGCCGGCGTTGGACCGCCCCTCCGCCATCAATCCCAGAATCTCGCGCTCGCGATCGGTCAGCGTGTCGATCACGGATCCTGGCCGGCGACGGCGCATCAGCTGCGTCACGATCGTGGGATCGATCACGCACTCGCCCTCTGTGACTCGGCGAAGGGCGTCGACGAGAACCGCGATATTCGACACCCGTTCCTTGAGCAAATAGCCGAGGCCAACCGGTTGGTCAGCCAGCAGCCGCTGCGCGTAGCGAGAATCCAGATACTGGCTCAACAGCACGACGGCCGTCGACGGGTACTGTTGCCGGATCAGGCGCGCAGCGACAAGGCCCTCGTCGGTGTGCGTCGGCGGCATCCTGATGTCGACGATGGCCACGTCGGGCTGCTGGCGGGCAACGAGCGCCGTCAGCGCGTCGCCATCGGCGGCCTCGCCAACGACCTGGACGCCGGCGTCCTCGAGCAGCCGGGCGAGGCCCGACCTGACGAGCATGACGTCGTCTGCGATCACGACGCGCATGGCACCCTGAGCTCCAGCTCGAATTTGCCCTCGCCCGACGTGACGGTCATTGAGCCACCGCTCGCGCCGGCCCGATCCGCGAGCTCGGTCATGGTCGCATCGTCGAGCGGCGGAACATGAGTCGCCGATATGTGCACGACAAGCTCGGGGCCATCGCGTGCTGCCCGCACCCGAATGGATGGGTCGGTCACGGCGTCGCGCGCCCGGTCCACCACCGTGGTCACCGTGGCGTAGGCGGCCATCGATGCGTCGTGCCCAACCCCGTCGAGTCCCTCCGTCTCCACGAACAACGGCAGCTCGGTCGACCGCTCCAGGTCTTCGAGCGCCGGCCCAATGCCTTCCTCGGCGAGAGCCCTGGGAAAGATGCCGTTGCCCAGGGTCCGGAGCCGCTCGAGGGTTCGCGCGACCTCCACCTCGACCGCGGAGAGTCGGTCGTCGTGCGCGATCAGGCGGTTGCGAGCCAGGCGCAGGTGGAAGGCTGCGCTGACCAGCCGCTGCTGCGCCCCGTCGTGCAAATCACGCTCGATTCGCTTCCGCTCGGAATCTGCCGTCGTGACGATGCGACGCTGCGACGCGCGGAGGTCCGCCATGTGGGCCGCGGTTGCCGCGGCGAGCTGGGCGTTGTGGAGGCCCAGGCGCGCCGCCGGACCGAATGCGTCACGAAGATCGTCGGCGTCGACGGCAGGGCCGATGACGCGCGCCACCGGACCGGCAGGATCGGTGATGACGATGGATCGAGCTGGAGGGACTGCGTCCTGCGTCCGGCCCGCGCCGTCCACCCAACGGTCTTCGCCGGGAACGGCGTAGTGCGCGGCAACGGGGGCGGCGTCTGGGCCCAGCGAGCCGAGCGGGTCGGCGAGACGAGCGACGAGGGCATTCGTCGCTGCCCGGGCCCGCGCGAGGCCCCGGGCATGCACGAGCACGCTCGTCCCGACCGCCACTGCGGCCAGGGCCTGGAGCAGTGCCTCGACGTACGCGGCAGCGAAGGCGTTACCGGGCAGCAATCCGCCTGGCACGCCGATCACGCCCGGCACGAGGAACACCTCGGCGATGATGGCCGCGACAATCAGGGTCCGCGGCACGCCAGCTGCATTCCCGAGACGCGTCAGGCCGATGATGCTGGCAATCGCCGCACAGACGGTCAGAACGCGCGTCGTGGCCAGCACGGTCGGCGTTCGCAGCCACCCTTCGACCAGCGCCGGCGCTGAGAGGCAGGTCCGATCGCACGAGGGGTCCCGAAACGGGTCATAACCGACGAGGAGGAGGACCAACGCGCCGCCGGTCAGGCCGTACGTGACGGCGAGCAGCCCGCGACCGTGTCGTTCGTGTCCCCACCCGACTGCGACGTGGCAGGCCGCCGCGATGGCAAGGGGCAAGGGTGCCAGTGCCGCGGCGCGCAGGGCGTTCGGCGCCCCCGACCACGCGCCACCAATCGGAAGAACGAGGGCCGCCGAAAGCACGGCGAGGCCGATGACCGACCGCGGTCGGATCGCTCGCGCCGCCCACGCGGCCACAGTGACACATCCCGCGGCAGCGACACCAACCGCATCGAGCCAGACGGGCATCGACCGAAAGAAGACCGAATCCTGGGGTGCGATGCGGAATGCGATCGTGATCGCGATCCCAAGCAGCGTGACGAGGACTGCCGCGGCCGTCCCCCAACCGTCACCGCCCGTGGCGCGTCCGTCGGCCCGGACCGTCATGTCAGGATTGTCACCGGCCGGGGTTGTCGCGCACACCGTGTTTTCCGCACGTCGGCCCGTGGCACCCCGCTTTCGGCACGGCGACTCCATCTCTACGGTCCGCCTCCACACAGACCACACTTGGAGGCCAAGCCATGAACACCCGCACCCTTCGAACGATTGTCCTGGTCGCCGTTGCGGCCTTGGCGGCAAGCGCCTGCGGACCGGTCGGCGCGGCACCTGGGTCGGCGGGTGGTGTCGGACAGGGGCCAAAGGATGGGACGGAGACGACGACCCTTCGCCTGGTCACGACCGATGGCGCCGTGCACGTCAACGACTTCGCGATCGCATCGGCGACGTTCGTTGAGGCGATCCAGCGCATTTCGGGCGGTCGCCTCCAGGTCGATATCACCACCCGCTACGGCGACGATGGCCTGAACTTCGACGACGCCGCGATGGTCGAAGCCATGAAGCGAGGCGAGTTCGACGTCGCCTGGCCCGCGACCCGCGGCCTGGCTGATGCAGGGATCGACGGGCTCGGCGTCATCGACGCGCCGATGACCATTACCAACTATGAGGCGGCCAAGGCGATCACCCAGGGGCCCGTCGCCGACCAGCTCCTCGCCCGACTCGAGGGCACGGGGCTCGTTGGTCTCGGCCTGGCGGTCCACTCGCTCCGCAGGCCGTTTGCCGCCGATGCGCCGCTCCTCTCGCTCGACGACTGGGCCGGGCAGCCGTTCCGCTACATCAGCTCACCCGTCCAGGAGGCTACCGTGCGTGCCTTCGGCGCTACGCCCGCCACCCCCGAGGGAAACTGGCAGGATGCCGTCAAGCGCGGGACGCTGCGGGGGACCGAATTGGACGTGGCCCAGTACCACCAGGGTGGAGAGGGCGCTCTCGCACCGTTCGTCACCTCGAACGTGGTGCTCTGGCCGAAGATCCAGGTGCTGACGGTCACGGAACGCCGGTTTGACTCCCTCAGTGCGGAACAGCAGGGCTGGTTGCGTGCGGCGGCGGACGAGGCGACGCAGGCGGCCCTCGACTTCGCGTTCGACGAGACGCCGCTTGCGCGAGAGCTGTGCGACCAGGGGGTCCGATTTGTTCGTGCGAGCGATGGCCAGCTCTCGGATCTCCGCGCAGCCGCGCAGCCCGTGATCGACGATCTCGCCTCGGACGATGTCTCGGGCCCGCTGCTCGCCGCGATCCAGAAGATCGCGGCCGAACATCCCGGTATCGATGAGCCGGACGTCCCGGCCACGTGCCGCACGCTCGAATCAAAGCCCGCGTCGCCCACGCCCTCTCTCCCCGACACGCCGGCCGCCATCCCGGACGGCGTCTACCGCGCGACGATCACGTTGGACGCCGTCACTAACGCCGGGATGAGCAATGAAGATGGACACACAGGGATCTGGACCCTGACCGTCCGCGACGGGCGATTCCAGATCACGTGCGGCCCCCTGGAAGAACCGGAGCGTGACTGCGGCAACAACACGGACTTCGGCGCGGTACTCGAGCAGGGGCCGCTCAAGGGCAGCGGGGACCGGGCGTTCTTCGCCGTCGAGGACCCGCGCTTTCCGCCCTACGATTTCCGGTGGAAGCTCGATGGTGACCAGCTCACGTTCTTCGAGCCGGGTGTTCCGGGCGGACCGTGGTTCCTCGCGCCGTGGACCCGCATCGACGACTAGCGACGCACCTCTGCGACCACGCGCGTGCCGGCTCCGGGCGAACTCATCACCCGGAGCCGGCCGTTGCATGCCGCCACTCGATCGGCGAGGCCCGTGAGGCCCGAGCCGGCCGGGTTCGCACCGCCCACCCCATCGTCCTCGACCGCGACCGACATCGATGTGGCCCCCGCCTCGAGCCGGACGTCGATCCGTCTGCACTGCGCGTGCTTCACCGCGTTCGTGATCGCCTCCGAGCAGACGAAGTACAGGGCTGCCTCTGCCTGGGCTGGCCCTCGGGGGTCGCCGCTCGTCGACACAGTGACGGGGATCGGCGAGCGAGCAGCAAGCCCACGCACGGCGTCGACAAGGCCGCCGTTCCCGAGGCCGGCCGGCGGCGCCCCGGCGACGAGCTCGCGCAGGTCCCGAGTCGCGCCGGACAGCTCGGCCCGCGCCACATCCAATGACGTCAGGCCATCGATGTCGGCTCCATCCACCGATCCCGCCGCGGCCGAGATCTCATCGATCGTGGCCACGGCCCGCTCGGCCGGTCCGATGACCTCGGCATACAGCCGAGCGGCCGTCGCTCGGCGCTGCCGGTCCGCTGCAGCAACGAGGCGCGCGCGGCTGGCCTCCAGTGCAGCAACCTGCTCGTCGAGAGCGTCCTGATGGCGACGGTTGAGCGCAGCGAGCCGCACCGCCTCGACGACGGACGCTGCGATCGCGGCGTCCGCCATCAGCGCGGAGTGGTGTTCCACGGCTCCGACGGGCTGACCCGCCTCGTCGACCGGCAGCCACGTCAGGCCTGACGCAGGCTGAGGGCCTGACCCGGCAGCGTCTCGATAGGTCGTGGTCGCAGGATCGAAGCGATAGACGCGCGCCGTGGGGTCGCCCAGCACCTCGCGGAGTACCGCCTCGAGGCCCGCGAACCCCGATGCGCGTTCGTCACCAAGAACGACATCGGCGATGTGGGCTGCCGCACGGGCGCCGGCGCGCGTCGCCACGGCATAACCGATTCCGATCAGGATGAGCGCGACCTCGTACACCGCCGACCACGCCGCCGGGTCGTACCTTGACGGATCGCGCTCGACGATCCAGGCGGTGGCGACCGTCGCCGCGAATCCCGCAGCCGCAAGGACCGGATACCGAGCGACATGACCCCGTCTCCGCCCGTCGATCACGGCGACGACGCCCACGGCCGCGAACAGCACCGCCATGAGCGGCCGTGGCGCCTGCATCGCCGCGGCGGCAATGCCTGCCCCGCCGATGGCCCAGGCGGGAAGGGAAGCGCGGCGCGGCGCCGGATACGTCACCAGCGCGATCGCCAAGACCCCGACATGGAGCGTCGGCGCGGCCAGCCACGGCCCGGCGAGCCAGCAGATCCCGACGAGCCCGAAGAGGACGCGTGCCCCAGCGGGTCCGGTCGCGACGGCGGCCGCTCCCACAAACGTCACCCCGACCATCGCATCGGCGATCACGGAGGCGGGTGTGGCTCCAGGCACGCGGGCGCTGACGCCCGCAGCCGCCAGGACGAGCCACACAAAGGCGAGGCTGGCGCCAGCGACGGCGACGACCCGGAGAGCGTCGTTCGCCCTGGGGAGCCTGCCTAGGGTCGTCCCGGTCGCCATGGCGCGGTCGATACGCTGATCCCGGTGTCGTGTCAAGGCGCGGGCAGACCGAGACCCCCGGCGAGGCCCCGCCGGGGGTCGGTGACGATGCGCCGCCCTGTCGGCGGCGACGGTCTCACGCGGTCAGGGCCGCGCAGAAGGCCTCGAGGATCGCGCCACTCCCGCCCTCGCGGTTGCCGACCTCGAACAGTACGTCGGTCGTCTCGATCAGGGGCGATCCCCACTCGTCGAACCCGGAGACATAGCCGCTGAACACGATCCGACCTGCGTCCGACGCAATGTAGCCGGGGATATGCCCCAGGAGCCCGTGCGTCTGGGAGGTCCAGGTGGAGCCGATCGTTGCCCCGTCGCCGTAGTCGATTGTCCCGCCGCTCCACGGGATCGAGAACGTGTTTCCGGTGTCCGGTGCGGTATACGTCGTTCGCCCGGGCCCATTGGGATCGATCTCGCGCACGATGAGGCCCTCATCGTTGTAGACAAGCGTGACCTTCAGTGACGCATCGAATGCCACGATCACGGTCGTTCCGCACTCCTCGGTCAGGAAGTCGTCCAGGAATCCGTCGTGGATCTCGATGTCGAGGTGCTTTGCGGCAGCCGCCGCCGGTGACGCGAACGCCACGGTCGCGAGCGCGACCGCTCCGCCGATCCGAGCCAGTCGTTGGAACGAAGCAGACATTCCCGTTGTCCTCCGCGGTGGCCCCAGCTGTGGGACCGGTCGGGATGGAGCCTGCGAGTCGCCGGCCGGCTGGCCCAGCGAGGTAGCCCCAGACCTCATGTGGGAAACACGTGAAGCACGCTTGGTGTCCTGCGCGGGCAACGAGGACCTGCCTCTTTCGGGCCAGCGTAGGCTTCACGGATGCGGCTGACGCGCGAGCAGGTGGGGATCGCCGCGGCTGCGGGAGCCGCGGTGCTGTTCGGGCTCTCGTTCCCGATCACGGTATTCGCACTCCGCTCGTTCACGCCGATCGGCACCGCCGCGCTGTCATGCACGATCGCCTTCGTCGTCCTGCTCCTGCTGGCGGCGCTCGGCGTTGTGCCCCGGCCGGCTCTCACCGAAAGAACCCGCGGAAACGTCCTCCGCCTGGCGTTCGTGGCCCTCGTCGGAGGCTTGAGCTTCATCGCCTGCGCGAACATCGCAATCGCGCTGAGCGGTCCGACGATCGCCGGCTTCGTGTCGTCGTTGTACGCGGTGCTCGCGACGTTCTTCGCGATCCCGCTCCTCGCGGAGCGGGTGAGGCCAGCGGTCGTCGTCGCGCTCTGCCTCTCCCTCGTGGGGACGGCGCTGCTCGCCGGCTTCGCCCCACTCGGGAGCTCGGCCATCGGAATCGCATTCGGTGTGATCGCCGCCGTGTCGTTCGGCCTGTACCTCGTGAACGCGCGTCGCTGGGGGCCGACGCGCGGTCTCACCGGCACGATCGTCGTCCTGGCGTTGCTCTTCGGCCGAGGGCCGATCCTTCTCGTCGTTGAGCTCGTTCGCGAGCCGGCGAAGCTGATCCCCGCCAACCCGGATCCTGTCGCGGTGCTCGCGCTCGCCTACCTCGTCTTCGGCCCGATGCTGATTGCCCAGATCTTCATCGTCGCCAGCGTGGCGCGCGTGCCCGCGCGGCGCACGTCGGCGTCGCTGCTGCTGACCCCACTGTGTGCCGCCGTTGGCGCCTTCGTGCTGCTGGGTGATCGCCTGACGCCCCCGGAGCTCCTGGGCGCGGCCCTCCTGCTCCTGGGCATCGCCGGCGCCAGCGGCGCGCTCGATGGCGTCGGTCATCGCCTGCGCTCGTTGACGCTCTCCAACGCCCCGCCGTACAATCCCGACGAAATCACTCGGGATTGAGGACCCTCCCCTGAACCACGTCGCAAACCCCACCGCACGGCCCGTCTTCCACGGCTCCGGCGCCGTCGCCTTCAGCACGAAAGGCGAGTACGGCGTCCGCCTGATGGTCCAGCTCGGGCGCCACTTCGGACAGGGTCCAGCGAGCCTCGCCGAGATCGCCGCGGAGGAAGAGCTCCCTCGCGCCTACCTCGAGCAGCTCGTCATGAGCCTCCGCGACGCGGGGCTGGTCACGTCGACCCGCGGCGCCCACGGCGGCTATGAGCTGGCGCGCCCGCCCCACGACATCCGGATGAGCGAGGTGCTCCGGGCGCTGGAGGGCCCGCTCGCCCCGATGATCTGCGCATCCGACGACCCGGAGCACGCGATCGTGTGCGATCGATCGTCCCGCTGCACCGTCAACGTCCTCTGGGTCCGCGTCCGGGACGCGATCACGGCGACGCTTGACTCGATGACCCTCGCCGACCTCGTGCCGCAACGCGTCGTCGCCGTCGACGACCCCAACGGAGTACTCATCACATCGTGACTTCCGCAACGAACGCCTCCGACACCCTCGTCATCCGCGGCCTCCGCGTCGCGCCGATCGCCAGCCCCGACACCGAGATCCTCCAGGGGATCGACCTCGAGGTCGGCAAGGGCGAGGTCCACGCGATCATGGGCCCGAACGGCTCGGGCAAGACGACGCTTGCGTACGCGCTACTGGGTCACCCGGCATACGTGGTGACCGGCGGCGAGGTGAGCTGGAAGGGCCGCGATGTCCTGAAGCTGAGCCCCGACAAGCGCGCCCGGCTCGGGATGTTCCTCGCGTTCCAGTACCCAACCGCGATCCCCGGTCTCAGCGTCGCGAGCTTCATCCGCTCCGCCCTCAACGCGAAGCTCCTGGGCGTCGACAAGACCGGCGACGTCGACCCGACGGATCCGATGCGCGGCGGCGTCTCGATGCGCGACTTCCGGACGAAGATGCGCGAGAAGATGGCCCTCCTGAAGATGGACGAGGGCTTCGCGAGCCGCTACGTCAACGAGGGCTTCTCGGGCGGCGAGAAGAAGCGCCTCGAGATGCTCCAGATGGCGGTCCTCGAGCCGGAGATGGCGATCCTCGACGAGACCGACTCGGGGCTCGACATCGACGCGCTGCGGATCGTGGCCGAGGGCGTCAACGCGATGCTCAACCCGAATCTCGGCGTGCTGCTGATCACCCACTACCAGCGGTTGCTGAACTACATCACGCCGGATCAGGTCCACGTCCTCGCCCAGGGCCGGATCGTGAAGAGCGGCGGCAAGGACCTGGCGCTCCGCCTCGAGGACGAGGGCTACGGCCCGATCCTCCGCGAAGCGGGACTCGCCGCGGACGTCCCGGACGAGGCCCTGCTCGTCCCACAAGGGCCGGCCGAGCACGACGACGAGCGCCAGCCGGTCGAGGCCCACTGATGGCGCGACGCCGGGGCGCTCGATGACGATCCAGGCCACCCACGGCGAGGAGATTCTCCGCGCCCACGTCGAGCGGATGAACGCTGCGGCCGAGAGTGGCGACTACGACCCGATGGTCGATGCGCTCGCCGAGGACGCCGTTCTCGAGTTCACGAACAAGCCGATCCCGGCGGTGAAGGGCCGCGACGCGATGCGCCGCGCCTATCGCGAGATGCCGATCGGCGAAGGCGTCGACGTCCTCGAGGTCAACGAGCCGACGGACGACGTCGTCGAGGCCCGGTTCCAGTGGCAGAAGACGCGCGGCCTCGGGACGATGACGCTCCACCACACCGGCGGCGTCGTCGATCACATCACGGTCGCCTTCGACCCGATCCCGGCGCCACCGCTCGATCCCGAGCTGATCCGCCGCGACTTCCCGATCCTCGACCAGGAGATCAACGGCCACCGTCTTGTCTACCTGGACTCCGCCTCGAGCTCCCAGAAGCCGCAGGTCGTGATCGATGCCGTCGACGACTACTACCGCGAGTACAACGCGAACGTCCACCGCGGCATCTATACGATCGGCGAGAAGTCGACGGCCGAATACGAGAAGGCTCGCGCGAAGGTCGCCCGGTTCATCAACGCCCCCGACGCCCACGAGGTCATCTTCACCCGCAACGCGACCGAGGCCATCAACCTCGTCGCCTACTCGTGGGGTCGCAAGAACATCTCGCGCGGTGACGCGATCGTCCTGACCGAGATGGAGCACCACGCGAACCTCGTTCCGTGGCAGCTCCTCGTCCAGGAAAAGGATGGCGACCTCGAGTTCATCCCGATCACGGACGATGGCCTGCTCCGCCTGGACGTCTTCGAGGTCCTGCTTCGGCTGAAGCCGAAGCTCGTCGCGTTCACCCATGTCTCGAACACGCTGGGCACGATCAACCCCGTGAAGGACATGGTCGAGGCGGCCCACGACGCCGGCGCACTCGTGCTCGTCGACGGCGCCCAGGCCGTGCCCCACGTCCCGGTCGACGTGCAGGATCTCGGCGCGGACTTCTACGCGTTCAGCGGTCACAAGATGCTGGCCCCAATGGGCTCCGGCGCGCTGTGGGCCCGGCGCGAGCTCCTCGAGGCGATGCCGCCGTTCCTCGCCGGCGGCGAGATGATCCGGGAGGTCCATCTTCGCCGGTCCGAGTGGAATGACATTCCCTGGAAGTTCGAGGCGGGGACGCCGGCCGTCGCCGACGCGATCGGGCTGGGCGCCGCGGCGGAGTATCTCCAGGAGCTGGGTATGGACGCAGTCCGGGAGCACGAGCGCGGCCTCGTCGAGTACGCGCTGGACATGCTGCCCACGCGCGTCCCGCAGATCCGCATCTACGGGCCGATGAACCCGGAGCTGCGCGGTGGCGTGATCCCGTTTAACCTGCCGGGCATCCATCCCCACGACGTGGCCCAGGTGCTGGACCGGTTCGGGATCGCCGTCCGGGCGGGCCACCACTGCACGATGCCGCTCCACGAGCGTCTCGACTTGCCGGCGACTGCCCGAGCCAGCTTCAACGTGTACACGACGAAGGCCGACATCGACGCGCTCTGCGACGGCCTGCTCGAGGTGGTGAAGGTCTTCGGGGCGTAGGCGCGGACACCCGCCCGGCCCCTCGCGCAGGCACGGTCGCCCGGCCGTCGAGGGCGGACGACAATGCGCTCAGCGAGTGCCATAGCATTCGGCCCACTGGGGGGACGCCCATCGTGCGCAAATCGTTGTTGCTCGTTGCTGTCGTCGTCGCGAGCACGCTCGCCGCAGCCTGCACCGCCGGAGGCGGCAGCGACCTGACCGGGAAGACGTGGTTCCTCACGTCCGGCTCCCAGACGAACCCCGCCTGGCAGTGGGTCGTGCCCCCGCCCGACTCGCTCAAGTACACGATCACGTTCAACGCCGACAAGACGTTCAGCGCGACGGCCGATTGCAACCAGGTCTCGGGGACCTACGAGACAAGCGGCTCGAACGGACTGACGATCAAGCCCGGACCCTCGACGCTCGCGTACTGCGGCGAAGGGTCACTCGGGTCGCTGTACACCACGGCCCTCGCCACAACCGAGAGCTACAAGGTCGACGGCAACACGCTGACGCTGACGCTCAAGGGCGGTGGGACGATGAACTTCGCATCGGCCCAGCCGGCCGGATCGGCGGCGCCGCCTGCGTCACCGCCCGAGGTCTCACCGGGAGCCGCGTCCGGCCAGGGGTTGACCGGCAAGGAATGGCGGCTCACCGCGATGACCGAGAAGGTGCCGGCGTTCCAGGGCGTCGTCCCCGAAGCCGAGCAGGCGAACTACACGATCACGTTCGCCGACGACAAGACGTTCACCGCGAAGGCCGACTGCAACAACGTGGCTGGCACCTACGACACGGATGACCCGGCCGCTTCGGCCGGCCGCCTGACGATCACGCCCGGCCCGACGACGCTCGTCGCGTGCCCGGAGGGATCGCTCGGCGACCTGTTCGTCATCGGGCT
>DASUFO010000053.1:0-9096 GCA_036274475.1 Candidatus Limnocylindrales bacterium | reverse complement strand
GCCCGGGACGGCGCGTGGTGGGACGCGGGCAAGATCGGCCTGGGTCCGCCACCGCTCGAGACGGCCGAGGGCTGGCTCGTGCTCTACCACGGCGTGCACGCGACGTCGGACGGGCCGATCTACCGGGCCGGGCTCGCGCTCCTCGACCTCGAGGACCCGCGGGTCGCGCTGCGACGAACCGACGAGTGGGTGTTCGGCCCGGTCGCGGAGTACGAGGTGACCGGTGACGTGGGGCGCGTCGTCTTCCCCTGTGGCTGGGTCGTCGATACGGATGCCGACATGATCCAGCTTTACTACGGCGCCGCGGACACCGTCGTTGCCACAGCGACGGCTCGACTCAGCGACGTATTGGCACGCGTCCAGGCCGGACGCCGAGGCTGACGCGTCTCGCATCGCCTTCATGTGGGCCCAGATAGTGGCCCCACGGTCCTTGTTGCATGCCTCACGGCAATCGCACCGCGCGGAGCGAAGTCGGGCAACTCAGTCACGGGCGACGCCGATCAAGAATTTGCGACGCGAGGTTCTCGCTGCCGCGTGTCGGCGGGGGCGCCATGAACCAGCGCCGGGGAGATGAGTCAGATGTGGCGGTGCAGGTCGGCCTGAGGGAGGGTCTCGAGTGCATCGCCGCTTCGCGGCGGGTCCTCCCAGCCGATTGCGGCGGCGTCCTGCTTCGTGACGTTGAGGTAGATCGCGTCCGCCCTAACGTTCGCTATGGCGGACGCTGGGATGAACAGATCGGCCGCGAAGCCGGGCCTCGACGCCCGCACGAAATTCTGGGTCACCGCCCGAACAACGCCCAGCTCCTGATCATCATTTGCCAGGACCGTCCAACCCGGCTTCAAGTCAGTCATCCGCACGCGCGTACCTGGTAGCGGAACTCGGATTTGCGCGCCCAAGCCGCCTCGAATGTCTCGGACGCGATCCCACCGGCGCACGCGTTATCGTTCGGTTGTCGTCGATCGCGCCCCGCTGAGAGGGAGCAGGACTGCCGCGAAACCGGCGTTCGACCTCGATCACGCCCTGCGCCAGTGCGTCGGGGTGTCGCCAGCGAGGCGAGTCCCAGCCGAGCCCCGCTTGGTCGTGTGGCTCGTAGGTGACGACGGGGATCACGTCGCCGATGCCTTTGTCCACGTCACCGTCCGGCTCCTCGAGCTTCTCCCTCCGTGCTGATCCTCCGGTCCGCCCAGATGGAGCGCGAGCAGGATCCGCGCTCCGAGTGGGTCGCCGGCGCGGCTCGTCTCCAACCAGCCCTGATACCCGTGCAGCGTCAGGGCGTCGGCCTCTTCTCGATAACGCCGCTCGCCGTCTGCGTTCGCGCGGTACGAGCGGACCACCTCGCCGGCCGTCCACGCCCGAGACGGCTTGTCGAGTCGCCTCTCAATCATGCGCTCGTGTGCTCGCTCGGCGTTCGCGACGGCCTGAGCAGCGTAGTGACCGGCGCGTTCGACCCATACCGAGGTCGTGGTCGGCACCTCGGTGACCGGGACACGTCCGGGGGAGATCAGCATCGGCTGGTCCGACATCGTTCGACTCCTCTCAGGGAGGATCAGACGTCAGAGTGCCGGCAGTGGAGATGCTGTCTTGGAGCGCGTGACGCTGCCTAGGACTCCACGGTGCGCCCGCAGGCTGCTTGCGTCAAGGGCTGCTTATCGTTTCAACTAGCTGTCGGGCGGTGATCGGCGGGTTCGCCAAGGCGATCCGTCGCTTGTGCGCCTCATCGGCGGCGCGCATACTCCACCCCTGTCCGACCCCCGTGCCGATGCCTCGCCCTCGAGACTGCGTCCGGCCGGCAGGAAAGGACATCCATGACGCTTACGACGCGTGTAGACGTCCGCGCCGGTCCGAGCGGAGGCGGTAAGCCGGTCGTCGACCTCCGCGGCGCTCGGACGAACGGCGCCGGCGTCGCCGACGCGCCCGACGTCGCTCACCTGCTCGCCAGTCGATTGGTCGCGGGCCTCGACGACCGGCCGTTCCGTCCGACAGCCGATCAGCTGGCACGGGTCTGGGGTGGCGATCTGGTCCGTGGAGAGAGACGCGAGAACCGCGCTCGGATCGCCGCCGGTCGTTACGCGGCGCTGTTCGCAGATCATGTCGTCCAGGACGTCGCGGTCGCTGGAGGGCCGGGCGCCTACGCCCGGATCTGGCTCTGCGCTCGGAGTGCCTTCATCGCGAGCATGTCCTCGGAGGATCCCGAGTCCCGAAGCGACGGCGAGGTCTCCAGGTGGGAGAACGACGGGGGCGCGGCCGCCCAAGTGTAGTTCCCGGGGTTCCTAAGGCCTTGAACGAGCCCCGTTGCCGCGGCTCCGCCGGCGGGCCCGATACCACGCAAGGTATTCGAGAAGCTCCTCACGCTCGTCGTCGGTGAGATCGGCGAACAGCGCCGCACCGACTGTTGTGGCGGCACTGTCCTCGCTCTCACCCGGGACGCGATAACCGCTCAGTCGCATGAGGTCGGCATACGGCACCCCGAGGGCTTCGCTGAGCTGCTGGAGGACATGCGGCGACGGCTTCTTGACCGCGTCGTTCTCGAGCTTGCTCAGGTAGGCCGGGGAGATCCGCGCCGCACGCGCGGCGTCGATCGACGACAGCTCGCGCACCTCCCGCGCGTGCTTGAGGAGAGCTCCGAATGACAGTCTCAAGAGCGACCCGCTTACTACAGTTGGTGTCGATAACTACAGTTGACAATAGCACCCATTCGTGGTTCACTGCAAGCACGCCAGTGACCGGTGGCCTTGACACCTCGAAGGGTGGCGACCAACGGAGTGCTCGCCGCTCGAGAGAGGTCGTCCCCGATGCCGCTTCAGCAACTGTTCGTCCTTGCCGTCGCCGGGATGGTGTTCCTGGCAGTGATGCGCGTCGTCCGGGTGCAGTTCGGCCGGACGCCACACCCTGAGGGGATCGCCAGGCTCCTGTTCGCCCTCGCGTTCGTCAGCCTGCCGCCGCTCGCGCTCGGTCTGCTGACCGACGAGGGCGGAGCGAGTGGAGTCCTTACCGGCCTCTCGTGGGTTCCCCTCTACTCGATCATGCTGGTCGGGCTGCTGCTCGTGATGCGGGTGGCGGCTGAGGTCGTCGCGGTCGTCACCCCGCGGCGGCCCCGGCGTCTCCTGATGCTCGCGCTGGCTGCGAGCGAAGGCGATCCGAACGACGTCCCCTACAACCCGCCGGTTACCGCGGGGCTTGCGGCGATCGTCGCCCTAGTCGACCGGAACAACGGCGTGTTCCCGAGAGGCGCGGCGTTCCCTGACGAGATCGATCGACCAGGGTTCCGCGCCTCGTGGGACGCGCTCGATGCCGCGACCGCCCGGCTGGAAGCCGCGATGGCCGAGGACCAACGGCTCGGTCGGGGCGTCGCGTCGGCGGTGACCGCGACCGCCCGGGACGCCCGCGGTCGCCTGGACACGCTGCGGCAGCTCGCAGTCGATGACGGCCAGGTGTGGGTGGCCGCCTGACTCCCCAAGTTTGGGCTCCCGCCGCCGGAGACCGCTCGTCCGGGGTTCAGCTCGGAATCGACAGATTGACCGCCCGCTTGGACGCAATACGTCTAGAGGTATCGACACCATGACGACAACCACGACCAGCGCCCCGCGCAGCAGCGACAAGCCCAAGCGCACCGCCGCGTCAGCGACGCAGCGCCCGACCAACAGCCTGCGCCCACTCGGCGACCGTGTCGTCATCGAGCCCTCGGCGCGCGAGGAGATGACGAAGAGCGGGATCGTGATCCCGGACACCGTCAAGGAGAAGCCTCAGGAAGGGTCGGTCCTCGCGGTCGGTCCGGGACGGATCCTGGACGACGGCAAGCGTGAAGTGATCGATGTCAAGAAGGGCGACAAGGTCCTCTACGCGAAGTACGCGGGTACCGAGTTCAAGCTCCATGACCAGGACCTGCTGATCGTCAGCCATAAGGACATCCTGGCGATCGTCGAGGCCTGACCTCATCGGGCTCGGGTCCGTATCAGACCGCCCGGCCGAGATCGACGTCCGGCGCACACCGAAGGGATACCAGACTCCATGACTAAGCAGATCATCTTCGACGAGACGGCTCGTCGCTCCCTCAAGCGGGGCGTCGACCGCCTCGCTGATGCGGTCCGGGTGACGCTTGGCCCCAAGGGCCGGAACGTCGTCCTCGACAAGAAGTACGGTGCACCGACCATCACCAACGACGGGGTGACGATCGCGCGCGACATCGATCTGGAAGACCCGTTCGAGAATATGGGCGCGCAGCTCGTCAAGGAGGTTGCGACCAAGACGGACGACGTCGCCGGCGACGGCACGACCACCGCGGTCGTGCTCGCCCATGCGATGGTCACCGACGGCCTGCGCAACGTGTCGTCTGGTGCGAACCCGATGCAGATCAAGCAAGGGATCGACAAGGCCGTCGAGGCAGTCGTCGACGAGATCAAGCGGGTGGCACGCCCCGTCGACAATCGCGAGCAGATCGCTGCCGTGGCCGCGATCTCGGCCGCCGATCCGGAGGTCGGCGAGATCATCGCTGAGGTGATGGACAAGGTCGGCAAGGACGGCGTGATCACCGTCGAAGAGGGCCAGTCGCTGGGCCTCGAGAAGGAATACACGGAGGGGATGCAATTCGACCGGGGCTATATCTCCGCCTACTTCGTGACCAACCCGGACCGCATGGAAGCGGTCCTCGACAACCCCGTGGTCTTGATCACCGACAAGAAGATCTCGAGCGTCCAGGACATGCTCCCGGCTCTCGAGAAGGCCGTCCAGCAGGGCAAGCCGACGCTGATCATCGCCGAGGACGTCGACGGTGAGGCGCTCGCGACGCTCGTCGTGAACAAGCTCCGCGGCACCGTCCAGGTCCTCGCCGTCAAGGCGCCGGGCTTCGGCGATCGCCGCAAGGAGATGCTCCGCGACATCGCCACCCTGACCGGCGGCACCGTGATCAGCGAGGAGATCGGCCGCAAGCTCGACTCGGTCACGCCGGACGACTTCGGCTCGGCTCGCCGCGTCGTCGCCACCAAGGACGACACGACGATCATCGACGGCGCTGGCTCGCCCGGCGCGATCAAGGCGCGCATGACGCAGATCAAGTCCCAGATCGATGACACGACGTCCGACTACGACAAGGAGAAGCTCCAGGAGCGCCTCGCGAAGCTGGCCGGCGGCGTCGCCGTCATCAAGGTCGGCGCGGCCACCGAGGTCGAGCTCAAGGAGAAGAAGCACCGCATCGAGGATGCCCTGTCAACCACCCGGGCAGCCGTCGAGGAGGGCCTAGTCGCCGGCGGCGGCACCACGCTCCTGCAGGCGATCCCAGCCCTCGACAAGCTCACGCTCGACGGTGACGAAGCGGTGGGCGCCAGCATTGTTCGCAAGGCGCTCGAAGCCCCGGCCCGCCAGATCGCCGACAACGCCGGCGCCCCCGGCGAGGTCGTCGTGGAGAAGGTCCGCACCCTGAGCGCAGGACATGGGTACGACGCGCTCAAGGGCGAGTACGGCGACATGTTCGGCAAGGGGATCGTCGACGCGGCCAAGGTGACGCGCTCGGCGCTCCAGAACGCCGCATCGATCGCTGCGATGGTGCTGACAACGGAGACGCTCATCACCGACATCCCCGAGAAGAAGACGGCGCCCGTTGGCGCCGGCGCGGGCTACGGCGGGGATATGGACTTCTAACTCCCCCGTCCATCGTCGTCCCCTTCACGCGGCATTCGCACAAGTGCGCTCCGGACAGGGCGACCGTCCTTCACGTCGGTTCACCAATCACCCCTCGCGCCCGATAGAGACGAAGCCCAAGTAGGCCGGGGCGGAATCTGACCCAGGGGAATCTCACACCTCAGCGTGAGGACGGGAGAGATCCGGTTCGAGCCTACGAAGGCCGGTTCCCCACCGAGAGCTGATGGACGCCTATTTCGAGTTCAAATCCGTCCGGAACACGTGCTACCGACCGCCAGGTGACTGGCTCGGGCGGGGCGGGAGCCGGTCGGTTACTGCGCTAAGCGCGCTCGCGGCGCGGCCTGCGAGGTGTCCGTCAGTGTCGCATCGGCCGTGAACGGCCGAGAGGAACGCCGAGGGTACTTGCTCGCCCAGCGCTCGAGCCGTTACCACAGGGGACCACGCGCAATGACTGCCGACCGCGCCTTTGCGTGGGATTCACCTGGCGGCCGGGCGTAGCGTGGGCACCGTGTCCGGGCGTCAATCGGTTGAAGTAAGCGTCCGGCTCCGCGGACGGGACCCGCACGGTTACTGATTGCGCGCAGCACCCCCCGACTGAGATCGCTCTCCCCCGCTCACAGCGATCACGTGCCTGGGTGGCCAAGGCAAACACCGTATGTGTCCGCTGCCAAGCGTGGGTTGAGCGGACGTCGCCGGTACAGCGGCACTGCCCGGACTGTCGACGGGTGATCAAACAACGGCGCAGCGCCGAAGCCATGCGGAGGCGTCGCCTTGAGAGGCGAGCTCCCTGACGACTTCGTTCGAGTCCGCGATGCCCTGCGGCTGGTGGCCCCCGACCCGGGCGCTCGTTCGTCCGCGCGCGGCGGGGCATACTGACCTTGTGGTGACGCGACCGAAACGCGTGGAGGGATACCAGCTCGTAGCGATCGGCGCGTCCGCTGGCGGGATCGACGCGCTTTCGACGGTCATCGCCGCGCTCCCCGCTGACTTCCCTCTGCCCGTCGTGATCGCCCAACATCTTGATCCCAAGCGACAAAGC
Organism: Candidatus Limnocylindrales bacterium; assembly: GCA_036274475.1. Lineage (GTDB taxonomy): Bacteria > Chloroflexota > Limnocylindria > Limnocylindrales > CSP1-4 > CF-46. The sequence goes on along the minus strand of DASUFO010000053.1, from coordinate 2,423 downwards.
AGCCTCGCCGAGATCCTCGGTCGCCATGCGCGCCTGCCGGTCCGGATCGTCGAGGATCAAACAAGGCTGACGCCGGGCACCGTCTACGTGGTCCCGGCGGGCCGGGACGTCGAAATCAACGATCACGAGGTTCGGCTGCGGGAGGCGCGCGGCGCCGGGCCGAAGCCCTCCGTCGATCGGCTTCTCACGTCGGCCGCGGAGGCGCTCGGCGACAAGTTGATTGCGGTCATCCTGACTGGTAGCGGTTCGGATGGCGCAGCTGGAGCCCGAGACGTGAAGGTAGCCGGGGGGACAGTGGTCGTCCAGGACCCCAAGACCGCCAGCTTCCCGTCGATGCCGCGATCGCTCGCCCCAACCTCAATCGACTTCGTCAGCAGCCTGGAGGACGTCGGACCCCTCCTGGCCAGGCTGACCGACGGCAGTCGCGTCCTGGACCAGCGCACGGAGGACCTCCAGCTCGCCCCATTCCTCGATCGGCTTCGCGAAGAGTCCGGGATTGACTTCAACGCCTACAAGCGGCCGACGATCCTGCGTCGCCTGCAGCGGCGGATGACCGCCTCGGGGCAGCCGACGCTCGCCGCGTACGCTCGCTATCTCGAGCGACAGCCCGACGAGTTCCGCCAGCTCACCGCCAGCTTTCTCATCAACGTGACCGAGTTCTTCCGGGACCCGAGCACGTTCGAGTACCTCCGCAAAGAAGTCCTGCCCGCGCTGATCGCCGACGCCCGCGCGGTAGGCCGCGAGCTCCGCCTCTGGTCGGCCGGGTGTTCAACGGGCGAGGAGACGTACAGCCTCGCGATCCTCGTGGCCGAACTGCTCGGCGATGACGTCGAGGAGTTCGGGGTTCGGATCTTCGCGACCGACGTCGACGCTGACGCGATCTCCTTTGCCAGACGGGGTACCTATCCAAAGGCGGCGCTCGCCAACGTTCCGGAGGACCTCCGGTCCAAGTACTTCAGCGCAACAGACGGCGAGTTCGAGATCGTCAAGCCCATTCGGCAGCTCACGATCTTCGGCCAGCACGACCTCGGGGTGCGGGCGCCATTCCCGCGGATCGACCTGATCCTGTGCCGCAACGTCCTGATCTACTTCACGGGCGAGTTGCAGCGGCGAGCGCTCCAGGTATTCGCGTTCTCACTTCGGACGGGCGGACGCCTCGTCCTGGGCTCGTCGGAGTCCGTCTCGGCCCTGCCGGAGTACTTCAAGGTCGAACAGCCCAGACTCAAGATCTTCCGCCGCGAAGGAGGGCCGAAGATCGTGGCACCGCTGGCGCTGCCCGGGCTGCCCGCGATCGCGCCCCAGCGGCGAAGCAGCGGGCTGGACGTCGCCGTCAGCGCGACGCGGCAGGAACGAGATCGTTCACGGACGGTCGCCGAACGGTCGGCCAGTCACGTCCAAGGTCTGCCGTTCGGCGTCGTGGTCCTCGACGCGCACTACGACATCGAGGAGATCAACGTGGCCGCCCGGCGCCTCCTCGGCATCCACGGCACGGCGTTCGGCGCCGACTTCATCCACCAGGCGGAGATCCTCCCGGCATCCCCGCTGCGTGCGGCGATCGACGCGGCGTTGCGCGGCGAGGACCAGCGAATCGTGCTCCCGGTGGCTTCGCCGGAACGTGCGACGGGCGCGCCGCAGCATCTCGAGCTGCTAGTGAGACCGATCCACGCGGACGACGAGCGCACGGTGACGGGCACGCTCATCGGCGTCCGCGATGCCACCGCTGAGGTCGCGGCGGCAAGTCGCGCGGATGATCTGCTGCGTCGGCTCGAGCGGGCCGCCGAGACCGAGCGCCGCCTGCTCGCCGCGAACGAGGAGGTGACGGTCGCCAACGCCGCGTTGCGCGTCAGCAACGAGGAGTTCCTACTCAGCAACGAGGAATCCCAGTCGGCGCGCGAAGAGATCGAGACGCTCAACGAGGAGCTCCAGGCGACAAACGAAGAGCTCGAGACGCTGAACGAGGAGCTCCAGGCGTCGGTCGAGGAGCTGAACACCGCCAACGAGGACCTCCAGGTCCGGACGCAGGAGGTGCAGTCCCAGTCGGCGACGCTCCTCGAGGAGCGTTCGCGGCTCACCTCGATCCTCGCCAGCATGGGCGATGGCGTCCTGGCCGTTGATCGAAGCGGGCAGCGGGTCATGGCGAACGCGGCGTTCGAGCGGATGTTCCCCAAGATCGACGATTTCCAGCCGGAGGACGATGAGGGTCGGCCCCTTCCGCGGTCCGAACAGCCGAGCTACCGCGCCGCCCGGGGTGAGGCCTTCGCCAGCAGCTTTACGATCACCGAGCCGGATGGTCGCCGCCGCTGGTTCGAGGCGACCGCGCAGCCCCTCGAGGGCGAGGATGGCCATTGGGGCGGGGTCCTCGTGATCCGCGATATCTCCGACCGAAGCCTGCGGCGGCTGCAGGAGCGGTTCATGGCCGCTGC
>DASUFO010000052.1:0-5407 GCA_036274475.1 Candidatus Limnocylindrales bacterium | reverse complement strand
CGCTTCGCGCGCGGCGTGAGGCCCACCTCGCCGACGACCGGCCGGTCGCCGCGACCGATGATGAACTCGACGGCGGTCCGAACCTTGGCCAGCTCGACGTTCATGTTCTCGAGGACGCGAGCGGCCACGCCCTCGCCCTCGCGGACGAGGCCGAGCAGCAAGTGCTCAGTGCCGATGTAGTTGTGGTTGAACCGCTGCGCTTCGTCCTGAGCAAGTGTCAGGACCTTGCGAGCCCGGTCCGTGAACTTGTCGAAGCGATCCATCGAGTCGAACGCCTGTTCCCCTGCGAGCGTCGAACGTGACGCTCCGGCCATGCTAGCACGCTGCCCGACCCCCGGAAGGAGGCCGATCGGGGGATGTCCGGTACCCCCTGCGCTTCATCTTCCGATACGGCTGTGACCCCAACGTCAGTTCAAATGGGCGGTTCGGATGAAGGAATCAAAACGACCCGCCCGATGGCGGGTCGTTCGTTGTGCGTCGGGCGTCAGGAGCGGGTGCCCGAGGGCTCCGTCTCCTCGTCGGCCGCTGCGGCTGCCTCGGGTTCGGCCTCGGGGGGCGGCGCCTCTGCCTCGGCCTCGGCGGCCTCAGGCTCGGCGGCGGCCTCTGCAGGCTCGGCAGCCGCTTCATCGGCTGGTGCCGCCTCAGCCTGTGCGGCCGGCGCCTCGTCGGCGACCGGCTCCGCGACAGCTTCCACGGGCTCGGGCTCAGCCTCCCCAACCGGGGCCTCGTCGGCGACTGCCTCCGCCGGCTCCGCTTCGGCTTCGGCCGCGGGTGCCTCGTCGGCCACCGTCTCGGCAACGGCCTGAACCGGATCGGGTTCCGCTTCCGCTGCGGGGACGTCTTCAACATCGGTGGACGTGAAGGTGGCGTCGTCGGCGACGGCCGCGGGTGCCTCCTCGGCAACGGATTCCGCCACCGCCTCGGCCGGCTCGGCGTCGCCCTCGGCCTCGGCTTCGGACGCCGCGACCTGCTCGCGGACCTGCGCGAACGCAGCGGCAAGCGTGTTGTCGATGCCGCCCTCGGGCTCCTGGATCGCGTCCGCCATCGAGTAGCCGCGCTCCTGACGGGGCCGACGCTCGCCGCGCGGTGCGCCACCCGCCGGCGCCGCTTCGGGCGCGGGTCGAGCCGGCGGCTCCTCGGCCTGCTTGAGGCTAAGGCCCAGGCGATGCCGCTCGGAGTCGAGCGAGATGATCTTCAGCTTCAGCTGCTGGCCCTCGTGAACGACGTCACCGGGGTGGGCGACGCGCTGGTGGGACAGCTCGCTGATATGAATCAGGCCCTCGAGGCCGTCGCGGACGCGCACGAACGCGCCGAAGTTGACGAGCTTCGTGACCGTGCCGTCGATCACATCGCCGACCTTGAAGTCGGCCACGGTCGAATGCCACGGGTCGGGCTGGAGGCGACGGATCGAGAGGCTGATCCGGCCGCGCTCGTGGTTGATATCGATGACCTCGGCCTCGACCTCGTCGCCGACCTTGTAACCGGCCTCGGGGTTGTTCACCTTGTTCCAGGACAGCTCGCTCTTGTGTACGAGGCCGTCGATCCCACCGAGGTCGATGAACACGCCGAACGGCGCGATCGAGCGGACGGTGCCGCTGACCTTCTGGCCGACCTGGAGGCTGCTGAAGAGCTCGTCGCGCTTCTCGCGGCGCTCCTCGTAGAGGGCGACCTTCTCCGAGAGGATCAGGCGGTTCGCCTTGCGGTTGACCTCGAGGATCTTCAGGCGGAGCTTCCGGCCGACGAACGGCTGGAGCTTCTCGGCGATCTCCTGGGCCGCGTCGCGCGGCTGGTCGTTCTGCGGCCGGCGCGGGAAGTCGACGATCTGGCTGATCGGCACGAATCCGCGGATGCCGCAGTCGACGATCAGGCCGCCCTTGTTGTGGTCGATGACGGGCGCCTCGATGATGAGCCCCGCCTCGAACTGCTCCTGCATCGAGCGCCACTTCCGCTCGAGGCCGGCGCGACGCAGCGACAGGACCGCGTGGCCCTCCTGCGACTCCGGCTGGAGGACGTACACAAGGACCGTATCGCCGAGCGCGAGCTGGGGCTGGCTCTCGGCGTGCCGACCGTAGAGCTCGCGGTTGCTGACGACGCCCTCGGACTTCGCTCCGATGTCGACGAGGATCTCGTCCTTGTCGATCCGGACGACGTTGCCCTCCACGACGTCACCGTGCTTGAAGCTCTTGATCTCCGAGTCCTGCTCGGCGAGGAGCTCCTCCATGGTCGTCGGCTCGGGGCCGAGGTCTCGTGCCGGGGCAGGGGCAGGCGCCTTCGCAGCGGCTTCGTCGGCCTCATCCTCGGCGGCGGCGGGAGCGTCGGCGACGTCCGAGGCACCCTCCGCGGGAGCTTCCTCCGGACTGGCATCGCCGGCCGGCGCTTCAGCGTCGGGCGCGGGCGCTTCCGTCGCCGGCGCGGGTGCCTCCGCGGCGGGCGCATCCGTCTCGGGTGCCGGCGCATCGCCGGGGGCCACAGCCGCGGTCTCGGTGGGGTCAGTCGTGACGACCGGCGCGGACGCCTCGGGTTCGGCAGCCTCAGCCTCGGGAGTGGCTGCTGACGCGGCGGTCTGGTCGTTGGTGGTCTCGTCCGTCGCGGGCGTGGACTGCCCATCCACCACGTCAGCGGTCGGATCGGTGGCGGGCTCGTCGGCGACGGCAACCGCCGCGACGGTGGGTTCGGGCGCCTGGTCCTCGTCCGTGGCGATCGCCTCCGGGTCCGGCGCGGTCCCGCCCTGCTTCTCTTCGGTCAAGTGTCTGGTCTCTCCTGTTCAACAACGTCCCCGGAAACAACAAAGCCTGGGCAACGCCCAGGCCAAGGTCCGTAACGACGAGATGATGGTCCGAGGTGATTGGCCCGCGGTCCTCTCCCCTTCGCGCGAAAGTGGCTTGGACGTGTCTTCAGCTGGCTGCCTTCCGGAGCCGGCAGAGTCTAGCACAGCGTTTCTCGCGGCTACAATCGGCAGCCGTGCCCGAATTACCCGACCTTGCCATCGTCGCCGAGGCCTTCCGAGCCGCCCTCGTCGGCCGCTCTGTCACCTCCGCCGCGGCTCAGGCGCCGCTCGCCCTCCGGGGCACTCCCGCGGAGCTCGACGCGCTCATTGGCCAGCCTCTCGTCGACATCCGGCGACGGGGCAAGTTCCTGCTGCTTGACTTCGAGCCAGACCGAATCGTCTTCAGCCCGATGCTGACCGGTCGATTCCAGCTCTCCGCGACGGGCGAGAAGCTGCCGACGAAGACCGCCGTGATTCTCGGATTCGGCCCGCGCTCGGGCCCGCCATCGAAGACGGAGCGCTGGACCCGCGGCGCCGCCTGGATGCCGGCTGACGGCGCCAACGTCGAGGTCCGGTACCGCGACCCCACGCAGATGGGCAAGGTCTACCTGATGCCGTCTGGGGTGACGCGTGCGGTTCCGGGCCTCACCGACGAGGAAATGGGCCCGGACGCCGACGATCCATCGCTGACCCTGAACGTCTGGAGGCAACGGATCCGGAAGCACCCGGGGGAGCTGAAGAACCTGCTGAAGAACCAGGCGTTCATCGCCGGCGTCGGCAACGCATACAGCGACGAGATCCTCCACGCCGCACGACTGTTGCCATTTCGGAAGCGCTCATCGCTTGCGCCCGAGGAGATCGACGCACTGTTCGACGCGACGGGCACGACGCTCAAGGCCGCGATCAAGACGCTCCGTCAGCGAGTCGCGCCGACCTTCGAGAAACAGGTCCGCGACTTCCTCGCCGTCCACGACAAGGGAGGTACGCCGTGTCCCCGCTGCGGGACCCGAATCAGCCAGGTGAAGCCGGGCGGTTTCGTGACGTCCTTCTGCCGAGGTTGCCAGCGCTGAAGGGCGGATGCGCCCTCCGCGGGCGCGCGAGCGCGCGACGCGCGATCTACGGAATCTTCAGCAGCTGACCGATACGCAGGTCGGATCCGGTCAGCTGGTTGAGGTCCTGAATGGCTCCCACGGTCGTCCCGAATTCCGACGCGATCCCGACGAGCGTGTCGCCCGCCTCGACGCGATAGGTCGTCTTGAACGCGCCGGCGCTGGGGGCGGTCGCCGACCCGGACGGCAGGAGGCCGCTGCCAGCCGGCGTTGATGACGGGGTCGGCGTCGGACGGGGCGTTGCTCGAGGCGTCGGCGTGGCGGTCGCGGTCGGTGACGGCGTCGCGACGACGACCGGCGCAGAAGGCGTCGAGAGCCGCGCACCGATGACGACGACGAACGCGAGGATCATCAGCGCGACGAGCACCACCTGGTACAGTCCCACGCCGCCTGTCCCGAGGCCGCCGATCGCCAGGCGGGGCTGCTCGAGGACGACTGCCGTCGTTCGGGCGACGGGGCGTCGTGCGGCATCGGCTGCGGCAACGGTCGAGGGATCAGCCCCGGGCGCGAGCATCGACGCGCGCGCGACGCGAGCGGCGCGGTATGCCGGGCAGCCGTGGTGCGCCGCCACGAGGCAGAGGTTGCGCTGCTTGTCCGACGGCAGCGGCGTCGGCGGATCGACCGCGGTGCAGCGGTGGTCGCGGTTCGGCGACGCGGCTCGCCAGCCTCCCTGGCTGGCGAGGAGGTACGGACAGATGTCCGCGATTGCTCGCGCCTCGACCGCCGGTGCCGGCTCCGGCTCCTGCGTCGGGGCAGGTTCCGGGGCGCGCGAAGACTCTGGGACGTCGTCGGGTGGGGCTGTCATGTAGTGAAAGAGGATACCGGGGGAGGCCGCCGCGGCAGAGCGCGACAGGGGATCGCGCCCGGAAACGCAAAAATCCTGGCGACGACCTATTTTCCCGAAAGGCTGCCCTCTCAGTATCTTCGGCGCTGGAGAGCTTGACTTCCGTGTTCGGGATGGGAACGGGTATGGCCTCTCCGCTAGTGTCACCAGGATTTCTTGCGTCTGGATGTTCGGCAGCGGGCCGGCGCGCGGTCACGAGGACCGGCGGGGCGCCGATTTGGATCTTCGATCTCGGGTGAGTTGTCAGGAACGATCCTTGATCCTCAGCCCTGACCCCTGGTCAGTTGCTGAAGAGGTCAAGCCCTCGACCATTAGTACCGCTCAGCTTCATCCGTCACCGGACTTCCACATGCGGCCTATCAAACAGGTGGTCTCCCTGCGGTCTTACCCGGTTAACCCGGTGGGGAACCTCATCTCGAGGCGAGCTTCGCACTTAGATGCTTTCAGCGCTTATCCCAACCGAACATAGCTACCCAGCGGTGCCCCTGGCGGGACAACTGGCACACCAGCGGTTCGTCCACTCCGGTCCTCTCGTACTAGGAGCAGCTCCTCTCAAGTTCCCTACGCCCACGGCGGATAGAGACCGAACTGTCTCACGACGTTCTGAACCCAGCTCGCGTGCCGCTTTAATTGGCGAACAGCCAAACCCTTGGGACGTACTTCCGCCCCAGGATGCGACGAGCCGAC
>DASUFO010000051.1:0-22503 GCA_036274475.1 Candidatus Limnocylindrales bacterium | reverse complement strand
GTTTGCACGTCTGCGATGCGTGCGGCGAGGCCCGCGGCACCACGCCGAAGGGCCAGGTCTCGGCCTGCTTCTGCTCGGGCGACGAGTGCACCTGGTGCGGCACGGTGATCCGGCGGCCGATCACCGACTACTACGACCACCGGTCGGGCGAATGGATCCACGTCCCGTACTTCAACGAGCTGACCCATCGGTGCGAGGCGCCGCCGGAGCTGCGTGTCGGCCGGCAGTGGCGGGCGCGGCCACCGGACCCGGACGTCAGGACCTACCAGGAAGCGATGACCGAGCTGGCCTGGAGCCTGCTGGAGGACAGGGCAGGGGATTGAGCCAGGCGACTACACGAACGGGTCGCGCGCCTCGATCCCATCGAACTGGCGAAAGCCGCGATCCCGCGTGTAGATCAGCCGCACGCCGTGCTGGCGCATGAGCGCCGCGATATGCGCGTCGGGAATGTCGTCGCCCCGAGCGTGGTCGCCGGCCGACTCACGGAAGATCGGCCAGAACCCGTCCGCCTCACCCGGAGTTCGGACGTGCGGTCGGTCGATCAAGGCTTCGATGTTGCGTCGGGCGTCGCGCGGGGACAGCGGTCGTGGCAACAGCGCCGGATGCGTGACGACGCGGAGGTACCCGAGGAGCGTGGGCCAGAACAGGTAGACGATCTCGGGACCCGCCGCCAGACGAGCGATGAGGGATCGCGCGTTATCGTGGACGGGATCGGCGGCGTTCGAAGCGTAGACGAGGATGTTGACGTCGAGCGTTGAGCTCACGGCGTTTCGTCGAGGATGCGGCGCACTGCCTCCTTGTCCTCCAGGTCGACGAGCGGGGTTCCGAGGTCGGCGACGATCCACTCGAACGGCGGCGTCGGGACATCGTCGGCCTCGGTAACGGCGCGGGCGAGCAGCTCCGACGCCACCTGGCCCATGCTCTTGCCCTCGCGCGCCCCGCGGCGCCGCAACTCACGAAGGACGGCAGGGTCGAGGTCGAGCGTCGTGCGAGGCATGATGCGTGATGCTAGGTGGCAGCGCATCAGGCGTCAAGGGATTTCGGCGGCGGCGTCATGAGGATGGCGTGTACGACGAATGGAACGTTCTGCTCTCGTTTCGTCGCCGGGTGCTGGTACACCGGCAACGAGCTGAATGGGTGCCAGGACGATCGGAGCTCCGCGATGCTCTTTGGATCCAAGGCGGGCACCGTGACGATTTGCTGGTTCGTGGAGCCCTCGACAACGGTGAATACGCGGACTGCCGCTGACGATTCTCAGTGCCGCTGGGCGTCCACCAGTCCGAGCTCGCGAGCCCTGAGCGCGATCTGGAGCCGCGAGTCGACCCCGAGCTTGCTCTTGACGTTCGCCACATGGACCGACGCCGTCTTGGGGCTGATGAACAGCTTCTCGGCGATCTCCCCATCGGACAGCCCCTGGCCGACGAGCGAGAGAATCTCGACCTCGCGCTTCGTGAACTCGCCGTGGCGCAGTCGCTCACTCGGGGCGGTCGTTGCCGCCGCGGCACGCAGCTCCCGCGGTAGCTCGCGCAGGAGCTCCACCGGATCGGCCCGTTCGCCGTCCCGCATCTCGAGCTCCCACTCGACCTTCGACATCGACCGCTCAGCGGTCTTCGTCCAACGCTCCGCCAGCCTCCGATCCTGATCGACGAGCGCGGCCTCGTTGCGCGCGAGAACCCCTCGATCGAGCGCAGCCCAGAGGCGAGTCGTCAGGTCCGCTCGGCCCACCGAGAGGGCCACCGGCATCGCGGCCCACAGTGCCGCGCCGATGTTTTCGCCTTGCGCCGACTCCACGGAGCACGTTGCGCACTCGATTGCTGCCTCTACGGCCTCCTGCGTCCTCCCGGCCTCTGCAAGCGACGGCGCCAGAATGGCGAGCGCCCATGCCACGTCGGCGAGCCGATCGAGCTCGATCAGCGTGTCGACCGCCTGGCGTGCGAGCTCGATGGCCGCGGCAAATTCGCCCCGCCAAAGGAGGGAGGTCGCGAGGTTCCCGCGCGCGAAGGCGAGTCGCTTGTGATCGTCGGTGCCCTCGACCTCGACGATGAACCGCCGCAGGACGTCAACGTGTCGGTCGCTCTCGCGGCCGTCGATCAGGGCGCTCGCCAGCGTGTGAATGTCAGCCAGGTTGAGTCGATCCCCTGGTGTGTCCTCGGAGCAGACCTGCTCGAACTCCGCAACGACGGCTTCCAGTCCGGAGGCGTCATTTTCGTTGACCGCCAGGTACGCGCGCTGCTTCAGGGCCTCGATCAGCGACTCCTTGTCGCCGGCGCTTCGCGCGAGGTCCAGGGTGCGATCGACGTACTCGCGATACTCCCCCGGCGGAATGATCGACCACAGCCCTCCCAGTTGGCCCGCGGCCGCTCGAGCGAGCTCGACGGATGGCGCCCTCGACCGATTGAACGCCGTCTTCAGATGCCCAAGGCCTTCGCCCACGCGGCCGTGGGCCGACCAGAACGGGCCGAGCCATGACAGCAGGACGACCGCCCGCCGAGGATCGGTCGACTCGAGATAGTCGAGGGCGACGCGGATGTTATCGGCGTCGACGTTGAAACGCTCGGCCAGCTCGCCCGAGACGCCGTCGGCCGCGAGGCGATGCCAGTCGGCCGCGACGGCCACGAAGTGTTCTGCATGACGGTCCTGAAGGAGCGCGAGTCGCTCAGCATCCATCCGGCGTAGAACCGTTGCGCGGATGGTCTCGAGGAGCCGGAATCGGGAAACCGACGCGGAGTCGGCTACGCGCCGCGCCAGACCGAGACCGACCAGCGAGTCGATCGCGTCGAGGGCGTCGACGTCCGGCGCCAGCGCCTCGATCAGGCCGAGGTCGAACCCGGCGGCGACCGATGCCGCCTCGAGCGCCTCACCGTCATCGGCCGAGAGCTGGCCAAGCGTCCAGTCGAGGATCGCCCGCAGCGAGCGGTGGTCGTCGGTGTCGCGCGCGTCGATCGACTCCGGGCCCCGCTCGCCGAGGCGTCGCAGGATCTCGCCCGGCGTGATCGACCGTGTCCGGGCGGCGGCCAGCTCGATCGCCAGTGGCAGACCATCGAGGCGGGCGAGCAGCGCGGCGATATCGGTCGCGGTCGCGTCGTCGATCTGCGCTGACGGCGAGACTGCGTGAGCGCGGGCTAGGAACAGCTCGCCAGCTGGCGAGGCGACGATGGACGCCGGCGACGCATCGGTCGGCAGGGCCAGTGGCGGCACTGCGAACTCGATCTCACCCCGGACCCGGAGTGGCACGCGGCTCGTGGCGAGGATCGTCAGTCCGGGGACCGACTCGACGAGCTTCGTCGCGACCAACCCGGCGCTGTCGATCTGCTCGAGGTTGTCGAGCGCGAGGAGGGTCTGCGTCTCACCGCGGAGGGACGCGATCACGGCGTCGAGCGGGTCCTGGCCGGAACCGTCGAGGTCCATCGCCGCGGCGATGACCGCGCCGAGGATCGCGGTGTGGTCGACCGCGGAACAGTCGACGAACCAGGCGCCGCCGCCGGCATCGCGCCTCGCTGTCACGGCCGCGTCGGCGAGCCGTGTCTTGCCGCTTCCGCCGGGTCCGGTCAGGGTCACGAGCCGGCCGGTCGCGAGCGCCCCGAGCAAAGCCCCCAGCTCGCTCTCGCGGCCAATCAGCGGATCGAGCGATCCGGACCGTCCCCTCAACGGCGTTCACCTCGCGTGTGTGCCGCACGGTAGCACTCGCGTGGAGCGGCGCGGGCCGGAAATGAGGAGCCGCCTAAGGAGCTACCCGATGGATCGATCGCGGCCCGAGGCCATGGTGCGGACGTGGCACGAGCCACATCGCAAGGAAGGGAGCGAGAGAGATGTCCGCACAGTCAACGATCAGCCAGCGGATGAGCGGCGTCCACACTGGGCCGAACTGGGCAGCCCTCGCCATCGCCGCGACGACGGTTCTCGGACTCGCGGCTGCACTGCTATTCGGGTCGTCGCTGACCGCGATGTCGCAGGCGGCGCCCGCGTTCGATGCCCCGGCCTTTCGGGCCGAGGAGCGAAATCTGGTGATCAGCCCCGCGTTCGACGGTCCGGGCTTCCGGGCCGAAGAGCGAGGTCTCGTGATCAGCCCGGCGTTCGATGCGCCGGCGTTCCGTGCCGAAGAGCGAAACCTCGTGATCAGCCCCGCGTTCGACGCTCCGGCGTCCACCGGTTCGAGCTTCGTCGGCGACCTGGGAATCGCGCCGAGGACGTCGGGTGGTTCGAGCTTCGCCGGTGACCTGGGGATCGCCCCGAGGACCTCGGGCGACTGAGTCCCTTCCATGACTGGGGCCCCGATCCATTGCGGATCGGGGCCCTCCGACCGCGACCGCCAGGCCGAGCGCGAACGCCGCCCCGGGTGCGGGCTATCGCTGTGTCGACCCAGGCACCGGTCGCCCGGCCCGAGCGAACTCCTCGACCATCACGGGAACCGCGAGCGTGACGTCGTCGAGGCCGAGCGCGACCGCGATCTCCATGACCTCGAGGACCTGCTCGACCGTTGCCCCGTGGTTCAGTGCGTTCCGGATGTGGAGTTTCGTGCCCGGCACGTACAGGTGGGTCGAGGCGATGTCATACGAGATGTAGATGAGCTCCTTCTCGGCCGGCGTGAGCACGCCGAACCGCCACGGGACGGTCGAGAACTCCGTGTAGGCGCCGAACATCTCCGGGTCCAGCTCAAGCATGTCGTTCCAGAACTCGTGCCAGTAGCCACGGAGCTCCGTGAAGCGCGCCTTCTGCTCCTCCTGGTAGGCCGTGAGCGGTGCAGGCCCGGTCCGGCCGCGCTCCTCGAGGACCTCCACGAGGAGCGGCACGCCGATGTTCATCGTGTGGATGCCGAGGGTCGCGGCGAGCTCGAGGACCTCGAGGATCTCCTGCGGCGTCGCTCCGAGCTCGATCGCCTTGCGCATGTGGACGCGGACGCCGTCGAGGTTCATGTGCGTCGCCGCGGCGTTCCACGACAGGTAGCAGAGCTCCTTGAACTTCGGGCTGAGGTGGCCCTTCTCCCACGGCACCTGGAAGAGCCCAAGCGTCGCCTCGACGAACTCCGGATGGATCGCGAGGACGGCTTCCCACGCCTCGGACCAATCGTCCCGCGCGGCGACCCAGCGGTCCTTGATCGCCTGCTGCTGCGCGGTCAGCGTCATGCGGGCTCCCTGGTGGCCTGGCCGGAGCGCATGTGGACGAGCGCCGTCGCGCTCGCGTTGCGGATGTGCTCGGTGGCGCGTTGCGCGGCGAGCTCCGAGTCGCGCGCCTTGACCGCGTCCGCAATCGCCCGCAGCTCGCGGATCGCCTCTGGAGCTCGACCGCGCTCGGACAGGGACGTCGCCCGGAGGATCTGCACGCGCGCCTGGATGCCCTCGAGCATCTGCCGGAGCGCCGTGCTGGCCGCACCCTCGATCAGGACTTCGTAGAACTGGCCTTTCGTCGCGAGGACTTCGCGGATGTCCGCGCCCCGGCCGATCGCCGCCTCGAACGCGTCAACCGCGGCCGCGAGGCGGGCGACCTGGTCGTCGGACGCGCGCGCGACGAACCGCTGTACGACGAGCGACTCGAGGACGGCCCGGACTTCGTACAGGTCGATCGCGTCCTCGAGCGTCGGCGTCGCGACAACGGCGCCGCGCTGCGGAACGTCCGTCACGAGACCCTCGGACGTCAGCTCGCGAAGCGCCTCGCGGATCGTCGTCCGCGACACGCCGAGCTGCTCCATCAGCTCGCGCTCCACGAGGCGCTGGCCGGGCTTCAGATGGAAGTCGAGGATCGCCTTGCGCAGGGCGGCGACGACCTGCTCCCGAAGGGGCGCGGCGACCCTCCCGACCGGCTCGACGGTCCACGACTCCGAGAGGGAGTTGTTGGCGCGGCTCATCGTCGTCGCATCTGCCGGTCAGCCGAGGTAGGCATCGATCAGGCGGCGACCGGCGGCGTCGACGTCGGCCGCCTTCGTCTCCTCGGCGACGCGCCCGTCGCTCAGGACGTAGATGCGGTCGCAGACCTGGAGAGCGAGGTCGACGCGCTGTTCGATGAGGAGGATCGACCGGCCCTGCTCGCGGAGCCGCTCGAGCGCCGCGGCCATGTCCCGGATCGCCAGCGGCGCGAGTCCCAGCGACGGTTCGTCGAGCAGCATCAGCGTAGGGTCGCTCATCATCATCCGGCCGATTGCCACCATCTGCTGCTCGCCGCCGCTGAGCGCGTGGGCCGGGCGCGAGCGGTACTTCTCGACGACCGGAAAGAGGTCGAAGACCGAGCGCAGCAGCGCCTCCGTCCGCGCCTGGTCGCCGGCGAGGGTGAGGCCGCCGAGGCGGAGGTTGTCCTCGACCGACTGGTGGAGGAACAGCCGGCGACCTTCGGGAACGATCGACGCCAGACCCTTGGCGATTCGGTGGGTCGGCATCGAGATGACGTCGGTGCCGGCGATCTCGATGCGGCCGCGTCGGTTCGGCAGCAGGCCCATGATCGCCCGCAGGAGTGTCGTCTTGCCCGCCCCATTCGGGCCGAGCAGCCCCACCGCCTGACCGCGCTCGACTGTGAGCGCGACGTCCCGCACGACGTCGAACCGGCCGTAGCCGGCATGCAGATCCGCGATCCGGAGTGTGCTCGAGCCGTTCATCGGGATCGTCATTGGCCGAGATAGACCTCCCGAACGCGATCGTCCGAGCGAACCGCAGCAGCGGGCCCGGACCGAACCACCTCGCCTGCGGCGAGGACCGTCACCTCGTCGCAGACGTCGAAGATGAAGCGGGTCTGGTGCTCGACCACGATGACGGTGACGCCCTTCCGCCGGAGGTCGCGGACAATCCTCGAGACGTGGTCGACCTCGCCGGCCGCGAGGCCCGCCAGGGGCTCGTCCAAGATGAGGACCGAGGGACTCGCGACGATCGATGCGGCGAGCTGGGTCAGCTGCTCGACACCGTGGGGAACGTCCGCGACTCGGGTCCGATGCCAGGCCGGGTCGAGCCCGACCGCGTTCAGCGTCGCCGATGCCTGGGCGTTCATCACGCGCGAGTCGCGACGGCCGCTCGGCAGCAGCGGCCAGGCGATCGCCCGGAGGGCCATGCGCGGCACCCGGCTGTACAGCCCGATCGTCGTGTTCGCGAGGGCCGAGATCTCCCGAACCATCACGGCCGACTGGAACGTCCGCATCAGGCCGTGAGAGGGGCGAGCGGCCGCCCCGAGTCCATCGACCACCTGTCCGTTGACCGTGACGCTGCCGGAGCGGGGCGCGAGGCGGCCGGCGATGATGTTGACGAGCGTGCTCTTGCCCGAGCCGTTCGGGCCGATCAGCCCGTGGATCGTCCCGTGCCGGACCGCGAGCGAGACGCCCGCGAGCGCGAGCGATCCCTCGTCATAGCCGAACACGATGTCGCGGCACTCGAGCGCGAGGCCGCTTTGCGCGGCCTCGGCCGGCGCGGCCGGGACGGCCTCGATGTCGTCGTCGATGGCCGCCTCCTCGTCTTGTGCCGCGCGAACGCCCGGGAGACGACGCGGCCGCAGCCGCCGCCAGATCGCCTGAATCAGGCCGACGAAGCCGGTCGGATAGAAGACGATCACGAGCACGAAGATCGCGCCGTACAGCAGCTGCTCGACGAACGGGTCGATCGGGACGAGGATCGGGAACATGCTGATGAACGCCGCGCCGAGGATCGGCCCGAGATGGGTGTTCATCCCGCCGAGAATCACCATCACGAGGATCGTCACCGACACGGTCCAGTTGAACTGGCCCGGCGAGATGAAGCCGAGGAACGAGAATGCGGCACCTGCCAGGCCAGCCATGCCGGCCGAGAGCGCGAAAACCGCGATCCGCACCGTGGCCGTTCGGACCCCGGCCGCGGCCGCGTACGGCTCGGCGTCGCGGATCGCGAGCAGCACGGGATAGAGCGCCGACGCCCGGATGCACCAGACCGCCCCGACGCAGAGCAGGAAGATGATCGCGACGGCCCACACAAGCGAATCGCCGAGGACGTCGAGACCGGCGGGGAAGTCGGGGAACGTGGGGCCACCCAGCCCGCCGAGTCCGCCGGTGAACTCGAAGTCGACCAGGATGACCGTGACGACGAGCGTGAAGATGAATGTCGTGATCGCGAAGTACAGGCCGCTGACCCGCAGCGACAACGCGCCGAGGAAGGCACCCACGAGCCCGACCTCGACGAAGCACACGGGCAGCAACACCAGGACCGGGATACCGAACTCGTCGTTGAGCAGCGTCATCGAGTAGGCGCCGATCGCGAAGAGGCCGGCGTGACCCAGTGAATACAGGCCGGTCATGCCGGCCACGAGGTCCAGGCTGATGGCGAGGATCCCGAAGATGGCCGCCGTCATCAGCAGGTTCTGGATGAAGAACGAGCCATTCGCGACGGCGAACGTCGCGGCGAGATACGCGATGAGCCCCCCAACGACCCCGACCTGGACGAGGCGGCCGCGATCGCGCGGCAACCGGCCGTCGCGGGCGGACGCGTCTGGGACAGCGGTCACGAGTTGGTCCCAGCGGTCGCGAGTCCGCCGCGTGATCGTCGCCACCGCAAGCCCGAGGCGAACAGGCCGCGCGGCGACACGAGCAGGACGACGACGATGATCACGAACGGGAACCAGTCCGACGCCTGCGAATCGATGTAGGTGTTCGCGGCCACCGACAGGATGCCGAGGACGAACCCACCGCCGACCGCCGCGATCGGGTTCTCCACGCCGCCGATCATCAGGGCCACGAACCCGGTGATCCCGTACGTCTCGCCGAGGTACGGGTTGGCGTACGTGATCGGGCCGACGAGCATGCCGGCGATGCCCGCGAGCAGCCCGCCGAGGGCGAACGCGATGACCGAATGGGCCGTCACGTTCGCGCCAACGACCCGCGCCATCTCCGGATCCGACGAGATCGCCATGCCGACCTTGCCAAAGAGCGTCCGTCGCCGGACGACCTCGTAGGCGACTGCAGCGCCGGTAGCCACGATGATCGCGGCGATCTGCTGCCAGCTGAGCGACGCGCCGCCGGGGAAGAACATGATGTCGCGGTGGAGGAGCGCCGGGAAGGCGCGCGAGGTGGGTCCCCAGATGATCGCGGCGATCGACTGGATGACGATCGCCATGCCCAGCGTGCTCACGAGCCAGGCGAAGCTGAATCGATCCGCCGCGAGGACGGGACGAACGGCGACGCCGTAGATCAGGACGCCGCCGAGGGTTGCCACGAGGACGCCGCCGGCGAGGGCCAGCGGCTCCGGCAGGCCGGCCGCCGATACGGCCGCGGCGACCATGATCCCGATCATGAGCAGCTGGCCGGTGGCGAAGTTGATGACGCGGGTGACGTAGTAGACGACCGCGAACGCCATCGCGACGAGGCCGTAGATGGCGCCCGCCGCGAGGCCACTCAAGAGGACCTGGAGCATGCTCTCCTCAGGGGGCCGACAAGGCGGCCGCACCGAGATGGTACGGCCGCCCGTTCGCCATTGACGACGCCGTTGCTATCGGACGCCGCTTACCCTTCGGGCTTCCATTCCTTGCTGCCCTTGTCGAAGACGACGATCGTCAGGTGCTCCGCGTCGAGGGTCGCGTGGCGCTGCTCCGTGAAGGTCAGCGGCCCGAACAGGCCCGGGAAGTCGGTCACCTTGTTGAACTCGGCCTGGAGCTTCGCCGGCTCGGTCGACTTCGCTTTCTCGGCGACGTCCTTGAGGACCTTCGCGGCGTCGTAGCTGAGCTCCGCAAACGGCGTCGCGTCGACCTTGAACTTGTCCTTGTAGGTCTTGCGGAAGTCGAGGAGCGCCTGGGCCGGGTTGAGCCGGGTCGTGATCTCGGCCGCGACATAACCGTCGGCCGCGTCGCCGGCGAGATCCGAGAAGGTCGTATCGGCGTTGGTCTCGTCGTTGCCGTAGACAGTGAACGTGGCGCCCAGGCTGCGCGCCTCGGAGATGAAGTTGGCCTGGTCCTGCGGGGTCAGCCAGACGTCGACGCAGTCGGCGCCGGCATCGTTGATCTTGTCGATCTCGGCTCGCAGCCCGACGGTCGCGCCGGTCGACCAGTTCTCGGTGATCGACTCGTCGAGCACGATCTTGCGACCGGTCGCCTCGTAGGTCGACTGGATGCCGTAGAGGCCGCCCATCCCGTAGGTGCTGGGGTCGTGGAGGACGGCCAGCGCCTCGCAATTGTCGAGTGCGTGCTGGCCGATGATTCCGCCGTAGGCGAACGTGTTCAGGCTCGTGCAGAACGCGTAGGGCGCCGGCGGCTTGTCCGGACCCTCGGTGTAGACGGTCAGGCCACAGTCGTCGACGGCTCCGATGATCGGGAAGTTGTTCTTCGTCGAGAGCTCGACGGTGGTCGGACCCGTGTCGGGCGAGCCGGCGATGGCAATCGCGCCGTCGCTGAGATACTTGCTGAAGAGCTGCGACGACTTCGTCGGATCGGCTCCGTCGTCCTCCCACTCGAACCGGACCTGCTTGCCGAGGATGCCGCCGGCCGCGTTGATCTCGTCGACGGCGACCTGCGTCCCGTTGACGACGGCCTGCCCGGTGGTCCCGTAGGCTCCGGTGGTCCCCGCGATGCCACCCAGAAGCAGCGTGTCGCCGCCTGCGCCGGCGCCGGAGCCGCTCGGTGTTCCAGAACAACCTGCCAGGACGAGAACCCCGACGGCCAGTGTGGCCGCGAACCTGCGCCGATTCATCACACGTGCACCTCTCGCGTTCCTGCCCGGGCGGCCACGTGGCCTCGCCCTCCTGCGCCGGGATGTTGGACGGTACGATTGTCTGACAATCGCGACCGCCCCGCAACCGATTATGTTCTGCGGTGTCAACCCATCTCGCGCTTGGTTGACACGTTTTGTCGGACAATCATATAGTCGGCCGACAGGGCTAACGAGACCAGGGAACGAGCAGAGCCAGAATCGAGGGACCGACATGTCGGACTCGTCCAATGACCTCAGCGTCTGGTCGGTGAAGTACGGCGAGCGCGTCGTCCACAAGAAGGACGTCTTCCACGACTACGGCCAGTACGGCCTCCCGGACGGCGATCTCGACATGGACTACAACTTCTGGCTGATCCGGCGTAACGGCGAGATCGGGCTCCTCGATACCGGGTATGACATCCCGAAGAAGGACTGGCTCGGCGAGATCAGCGTCACGCCGACGCCCAAGGGCCTGGAGATCCTCGGCGTGGACCCGAAGGACGTGAACTTCGTCATCACGAGCCACTACCACTACGACCACATCGGCTATCTCGGGCTGTTCTCCAACGCGCGAGTTATCTCCGGCCAGAAGGAGTACGACTACTGGATCGGCAAGAAGCGCGCCGGGCAGCTCGAGGGCGAGTTCTCGACCGAGGATGACCTCGAGCCCGTCGAGCAGGCCGCCGCGGAGGGTCGGCTCCAGCTGGTCAGCGAACCGACCGAGGTGGTTCCGGGCATCACCGTCTACCAGATCGGCGGCCACTGCCCGGGTGAGCTGCTCACCCACATTGAGACCGCCAGCGGCGGCCTGATCATGAGCGTTGATGCCGCCCATTTCTACGAGCAGATCGAGCACGAGTGGCCGTTCTTTGCGTTCACCGACCTCGACGAGATGAAGGCCGGGCTCAGCTTCATCAACAAGCTGGCGAAGGAGACGGGCGCCACGGTCGTACCCGGTCACGACGGTCGGACGCGCGATCGCTATCCCGCCGCACCGGGTGCCGCCGGAGAGATCGCGACGGTTCTCGCCTGACGATGGCGACGCGCCGCCGATCCGAGGACCGTGGAGTCTGGAGGCGGTGGTGGGCGCCGACGACGAATACACCGTCCTGATCGGCAAGTACGGCACGAGGACCGCACGTCGCTCTGAGGTCTTCCTCAACTACTCGGTCTACCGCGAACCGGACGGGCCGATCGGGATGGACTACTTCGTCTGGGTCGTCCGGAACGCCGCGCGGACCGTCGTCGTCGACACCGGGTTCTCGCGTCATGGCGGCGAGTCGCGCGGTCGGGAGATGCTGATCGAGCCGGTCGACCTGTTCGCGGGCCTCGGCGTCGACATCGACGCGGGGCCGACGGTCATCGTCACCCACGCCCACTACGACCACATCGGCAACCTGGCCGGATTCGGCGCCTCGCCCCTCCTTGTTGCGGAGCGGGAGCTCGCCTTCTGGACCGGACCGCTCGCCGCCCGACCCTTGTTCCACCATTCGGTCGAGGACTCCGAGGTGCGCGACCTGGCGGACATCTCCGCGACGGACCGTCTAACGATGTTCCGCGACCGGTACGAGGTTGCCCCCGGCATCAATGTCGTCGAGGTGGGTGGCCACACGCCCGGTCAGAGCGTCGTGCGGGTGAAGACCTCTGCCGGAACCGTGCTGCTCGCGAGCGACGCGGTCCACTACTACGAAGAGCTGGAGCTTGACCGGCCATTCAGTTCGGTCACTGGCGTCGCGGACATGTACGCCGCCTTCGACCGGATCCGGGCCTGGCAGAGCTCCGGCGAGGTCGACATCGTCGTCTCGGGTCACGATCCCGGGACCCTCGAGCGGTTCACGCCGGTTGGCGGCGAGCTGGCCGGGCTCGCCGCGACGATCGGAGGGCCTGGGTGACCGCCGACGGGCGATTCGCGGAGAAGGTCGCCGTCGTGACCGGGGCGGGCGGTGGTCTGGGGCGCGCGTCAGCGATCCGTCTCGCGAGCGAGGGCGCCCATGTCATCGTCGTCGACATCGATGGCGAGGCGGCACGTGCCGTGTCGGCCGGGCTTCCGACTGAGTCGATCGCCGTCGAGGCCGACATTTCCGACGAGGCCGCGGTGGACGGCTACGTCGCGGCTGGCGTGGAGCGGTTCGGGCGGATCGATCTGCATCACTTGAATGCCGGGATCTTCGGGACGTTCGCGCGGTTGCCCGACCTGGATGTCGCAGAGTTCGACCGGGTCCTGGCCGTCAACGTCCGGGGCACGTTCCTGGGGCTGCGCGCCGCTTTCCGCGCCTATCGAGACCAGTCGTCCGGTGGCGCGGTCGTCGTGACAGCGTCGATCGCCAGCCTGACCGGCAGCGCCGACCTGATCGCCTACCAGACATCGAAGCACGCCGTTGTCGGCCTTGTCCGCGGCGCCGCCATGTACGGAGGACCGCTCGGCGTCCGCGTCAACGGCGTGGCGCCCGGGATCGTCCCAACGGAGCTGTTCGCCTCGGCCGCTGCCGCGACCGGTGGCAAGGACGACATGCGCCGCCGCGCGTCGACGACGCCGTTGCGCCGAGCCGGCACGCCCGAGGAGATCGCCGGCGTCGCGAGCTTCCTGCTCAGCGACGACGCGAGCTACGTCACGGGCCAGATCTACCCGGTCGACGGGGGCGCATCGATCGTCAACACCGTCCGCCCGTCGGGCGGCGCCGGGGCGTGGGACACGTCCGCCGCGGACGAAGCCATCTACGGAGCGAGCGACAGGGAGGCGGGCGCATGACCGCGGAGCGGGTCGGGTTCATTGGCCTCGGAAACATGGGCGGGCGGATGACCCGCCGACTCGTCGACGCGGGACAGCCCGTGCTCGGCTACGACGTCCGCTCCGAGAACATCACGGCCAGCGGAGCGAAGCCTGCGGCTTCGGTGGCCGACGTGGCGTCGGGCAGCGACATCCTCCTCCTGTCGCTGCCCGATAGCCCGATCGTCGAGCGCGTCGTGGAGGGCCAGCACGGGATCCTCCCGAACGGACGAGACGGCCAGATCGTCGTCGACCTGAGCACCTCCTCGCCCGATTCGACCCGACGCCTCCACGGGCTCCTCGCCGAGCGCGGCATCAGCTACCTGGACGCGGGGATCTCGGGCGGAGCGGCGGCGGCGGAGAAGGGCCAGCTGACGCTCATGGTCGGCGGCTCGTCCGAGGCCCTCGACCGGGTCCGCGACGTCGTCGCGCCGTTCGCCTCGAAGGTCTACTACTGCGGTGAGAGCGGCGCCGGCCACACCGTGAAGCTGCTCAACAACTTCCTCAACGCAATCTCGCTGTCGGCGACCGCGGAGGTGATGGTCGCCGCGAAGAAGGCGGGGTTGGATCTCGAGACGGCGCTCGCCGTGTTCAACGACAGCTCCGGGGTCAACTTCGCGACGCTCAATCGCTTCCCCAAGATCATCCACGGCGACTACTTGAAGGGCGGCCTGACCAACACACTGATGCTCAAGGACGTGACCCTGTACGTGGAGCTGCTCGCCGCGCTGGGCGTGGCGAGCCTGAACGCCCCCGGGCCCGTCGCCAGCTTCGGGTTGGCCCGCGCCCTCGGCTACGCCGACGAGATCAGCAACACCGTGGTCGACGCGATCGGTGATGTCTCCGGCGGCATCCGACTGCACGATCCTGAGGTGACCGCATGATCATCACGTCGGCGACGCGACAGGCCGGCATCGCCGGCAAGCGTGGTTCCCAGTTCACAGGCTCGGCGTTCCCGTACCTGGTGATGCCGACCACGGACGGCGTGACGATCAACACGGTCGATTTCACGCCGGGTGCCCGGACCTACTGGCATCGCCACACCGCGGGCCAGATCCTCCAGGTGCTCGCCGGCCGAGGCCTGATCCAGAGTGACGGCGGTCCGGTCGAGGCGATCACGGCCGGGGACACGGTCTGGGTGCCGCCCGGCGAGCGCCATTGGCACGGGGCGGCGCCGGACTCGTACATGGTGCACACGGCCATCTCGTTGGGTTCGACGGAATGGGAAGAGGCCGTCGGCGATGAGGACTACGTCGATCCGTCGAGTGGGGGCCAGTCATGAGCAGCGACCAGACGCGGCGTGAGATCTTCGAGGAGGGCCTCCGCGTCCGCCGCGAGGTGCTCGGCGCCGAGCACGTCGACGCGTCGCTCGGTGCGGTCAGCGAGTTCTCGCGCCCGATCCAGGAGCTCGTCACCGAGTATTGCTGGGGCGTCGTCTGGACGCGCGACGGCCTGCCACGCCAGACTCGCAGCCTGATCAACCTGGCAATGCTCACGGCACTCAACCGGCCGCACGAGCTCGCGGCCCATGTCCGGGGCGCGCTGAACAACGGTGCGACGCCGGGCGAGATCCAGGAGGTCCTGTTGCAGACCGCGATCTACGTTGGCGTCCCGGCGGCGCTCGAGTCCTTCCGAGTCGCCGACCGGGTCCTGAAGGAGCGCGACGGCGCGTGACCGACGCCATGCCGGCCAAACGGATCGGGTTCATCGGCCTCGGCCACATGGGCATGCCGATGGTTGCCCGGCTCGTCGCGGCCGGTCACGAGGTCCATGGATTCGATCTTTCGGCCGAGGCGCGCGAGCGTGCAGCGGCCGTCGGCGCTTCTGTCGCGGATGAGCTCGCGGGGGCGATCGCCGAGGTGGAACTGGTGATCCTGATGCTGCCCGATTCGAACGCCGTGGCCGCGGTGACCGGCGATCCGGCATTCCGCGAAGCGATCCGGACCGGAACGACGGTCATCGACATGGGCTCGTCCCAGCCCGAGCGAACCCGCGTGCTCGCCGCGGACTTTGCCACGCGCGGGGTCCGCCTTGTGGACGCTCCGGTCTCGGGCGGCGTCGCGGGTGCCGAGCGGGGTTCGCTCGCGATCATGGTCGGGGGTGCGCCCGAGGACGTCGACCGCGTCACGCCCGTCCTGTCGGTGATGGGCCGCGTCGTTCGAGCCGGACCCTCCGGTGCCGGGCATGCGGTCAAGGCGCTCAACAACCTCCTGTCCGCGACGCACCTGTGGGTCACGAGCGAGGCGATCGTCGCAGGCGAGCGGTTCGGCCTGGATCCGGCCACGATGCTCGACATCTTCAACGGATCGAGCGGACGCAGCGGATCGACCGAGAACAAGTGGCCAAACTTCATCCTTCCAGGCACCTTCGCGTCCGGATTCGGGCTGCGCCTCATGGTCAAGGACATCCGAATCGCGGTCGAGCTTGCCGCCGCGGCCGGGGCGCCCGCGCATATCGGCGAAGAGGTCGTCAAGGCGTGGGTCCGTGCCGCCGACGACCTTCCCCCGGAGGCGGACCACACCGAGGTCGCGCGCTGGATCGCGGCCGATGCCGGCCCGGCAGACGCGTGATCGCGACACGCGCGGGGGCCCGACCTTGACGGAGCGCCAGACGAACTCGCTGGCCGAATCGTGGGTGGCAGCGCCGATGGGCCGCGTCGCCGCACCGCTCCGCGCCCAGGTGATCGCGGCCCTGCGCGACGCGATCCTCGAGTTTCGATTGAAGCCCGGCCAGCGCCTCGTGGAGCGCGAGCTTATGGAGCAGCTGGGCGTGTCGCGCACGACGGTTCGGGAAGCGATCCGCGAGCTGAGCTCGGAGGGCCTCGTCACCGTCGTCCCGCAGCGTGGCGCCATCGTCAGCGTCCCCTCTCTGGACGACGCGATCGACCTGTACGAGGTGCGTGCAGCGCTCGAGTCGCTGGTCGTCCGCCGTTTCGTGGAACGCGCGACGGATGCCGAAGTCTCGGATCTCGGCCGGGCGGTGGATGAGTTCGCCGACGCGGCCGCGAACCTGCAGGAGATCCGCGAGATCCTGGCGATCAAGGACCGCTTCTATACGGTCCTCATCGCCGGTGCCCGGAGTGCGGCCCTCCAGCAGCTCCTCGCGGGGATCAAGGCACGGGTCCAGGTCCTCCGCGCCACGTCACTGTCGGAAGCCGGTCGCGTGTTCGAGGTCGTCCGCGAGCTGCGTGGCATCGTCGCAGCGGTCGCTGCGCGCGACGCCGACCTCGCCTCTGCGTTGTGCGCCGAGCATGTCCGCACGGCGTCGGTCACGGCACTACGCCACCTGCGTGAGGCAGAGGAGCACCGAACGTCGCTGTCGTCGCCGACGCCGGTCGACCGAGGCACGCCCAGGAGAGAAACATGACCCTCACGACGAGGCAAGAAGAGATCAAGGCCGAGTTTATCGACGTCCTCGGGTTCTGGGGCGACGCGTGGGAGAGCATCCTCGAGCTCGATCCCGAGTTCCTCAAGGTCTACCTCGACTTTGCGGCCGTCCCTTACCGCGAGGCGCACCTCGACTCCAAGACCCGCGAGTTCATGCACATCGTCGTCGCGGCCAATGCGCTGCACATGTACGAGCCGGGCGTTCGTGCCCACATCCGAGCCGCGCTCGCCGCCGGAGCCACGCGCGAGGAGATCATGGAGGTCCTCGAGTGCGCCGCGACCGTCGGCATCCACTCGATGAACGTGGGTGTTCCGGTCCTCGTCGAGGTCCTGGAGGAGGCTGGGCTGCGCGATGGACCGGCCCCGCTCGACGAGACGCAGGAGCAAATCAAGGCCGACTTCACAAAGGGTCGCGGATACTGGAACTCGACCTGGGACGAGATGCTCGAGCTGACGCCGGAGGCCTTCCGGACCTACACGGACTTCTCGTCGCATCCGTGGCGGACCGGGACGCTGTCGCCGCTGACCCGCGAGTTCATCTACATCGCGTTCGACACGGCCGCGACCCACCTGTACGTCAAGGGTCTGAAGCTCCACATCGAGAACGCGCTGGGGTATGGCGGCACCCCGCAGCAGATCCTCGAGGTGATGGAGATCGCGGCCGGGCTCGGCATGCACGGTGTCGCGCTGGCGGCGCCGATCCTGCTGGAAGAGGCGGCGGCGGCGAAGTAGCGGTCAGTTACTCGCCGCGGCCCGAACCCGGAGGTCGTCGGGAACTTCGGCAGGCACGCTGGGCTCGGGGCGAGTCGGCAGATTGACACTCCGATGGCTGCGACACCCGGGCGTCTGCGGCGTTCTCCTGGCGACGCCGGCTACCTGCCTCGCCACACGACGAGGGCCGGCGGCTGAGGTAGCAACGCGATGCGTAGATCACCAGGGATCGCCGGAGCGATCGTCACGGTCATCCTCGCGG
Source organism: Candidatus Limnocylindrales bacterium (assembly GCA_036274475.1). GTDB lineage: Bacteria > Chloroflexota > Limnocylindria > Limnocylindrales > CSP1-4 > CF-46. The sequence goes on along the minus strand of DASUFO010000051.1, from coordinate 4,759 downwards.
CCGGCTGCGGCCCGGCCGTCCCCGCGGCAACGGCGCCACTCGGGGCCACGTCGCACGAGGAGTTCGTCACCGCGGCTTGTCTGGCGTTCGACGAGCTCGACGCGGCCATCGGCAATCCCGACACAGGAACGGGCTCGAAGCTGTCCGATGCCCTCGACGCCGCGGTCGAGTCAGGCGACGTGGCGAGGGCCAGTCAGCTTGCGGATGAGTCGATCGCGCGGCTGGAAGAGGGGCGGCGCCAGCTCGCGATCGCCGGCGGCTGGGAACCAGGCCGCGAGATGGCGACGGCCGCGGACACGTTCTTCCTCGCCTCGGAGGTTCTCGTGAACGGCAAGCGAGCCGGTGCCGCGACGCGCGACCTTCAGGCCGGCCAGACCGCCTTCGAGAAGGCAGGTGGACTGGCGGCGTGGCAGGGGATGATCGAGGCGGCAGGCTCAATCGAGCTACCGGCGGGTTCCGCACCGATCCGGTGCCCAAACGTCGCGATCCAATTGTGACGTTGACCCAGCAACCTTGCTCACTGGTATGCTGGCCGCATGAAAGTGACCATCGATCTCGATGCGGATCTGTACCGCGCGATCAAAGTCGAAGCTGCCCGAAGCGATCGGAGCGTCCGCGACATCGTCGACGCCGCACTGTTCGCGTGGCTTGAGGCGGCGGAGGCCGAAGAAGACCGGCTCTCGGCCGCCGACGCTCTGGAGGAGTACCGCCGCGACGGAGGAACCGCCGCTGAGGAGTTCTTCGGATCGCTCGCGGCCGAGACCAAGTCCACCTACGGGTCGGACGAGGCGTGACGGAGCGCGGTTGGCGCGTCGAGATCGCGCCCGCCGCGCAGCGACAGCTCCGGCGCCTACCGCCTGGTGACGCGGCTCGACTTCGCGGTCCGATCCTCGCCCTCGCGATCGACCCGCATCCGCGGGGGACGGTCAAGCTCGCCGGCTCAGACTTCTGGCGGCTGCGCGTGGGGGATCTCCGGGTGGTCTCCGCGATTGACGATCAAGCGAGGCTCGTCGTCATCCTGCGCGTCGCCCGGCGGGCGGAGAGCACGTATCGCCGCGTTTGAGGACGGAGTTTTCGGACTTGCCTCGCTTGCGCCCAGCTGAAGTCGCCGGCGTTACGATGCCACTCAGCCCGCGATGAGGAGGCGCCCTCATGGATCCGTTGAACGTGCTCGTAGCAGGCTTGGCGCTGGCCGCGATCGTCGTGCTGGCCTTTGGCGCCGCGACTGCCAGCTCTCGGCCGGAGGTGAACAAGCTGATCGAGCAGCGTCGCGTCCTGAACAAGGTCAGCCACGTGAGCATGTCGACGATCTCCAAGGTCGCGCTCGCTGCGGGCCTTGCGCTCGCGGCCGTGTACTTCCTCCTGACGAGCGTGACGCTGCGGGCCTGACTGCTGGCGGCCGACGCGGAAACCGCGGCCCTGACTGGCCGCGTACTCGGAGTAGCGAGCACACGTCCGCTCGCATCACTCGGAGTTTCGTCACATGTCCGTCACACGCCTCCTCTCCCTGTTTGCCATGGCCGCCGTCTTCGTGGCGGCGTGTTCCTCGAGCTATGGCGGCTCGGCGCCGACTGCCGCGCCTTCGAGCGCCGCCGGTGCCGTGGTCGTCGGTTCTGCCAGGTCGGCTGACTTCGGGACCGTCCTCACCGGCTCGAATGGAATGACCCTCTACACCTACGGCGCCGACACCTCCACCGAGTCGAAGTGCACCGGCTCATGCGCCGCCACGTGGCCGCCGCTCACGACGACCGGCCAGCCGACCGCCGGGTCCGGGGTCACGGGCCAGCTCGGCACGATCACTCGCGCCGACGGCACGACCCAGGTCACCTACGCCGGCAGGCCGCTCTACTACTGGCAGGGCGACACGAAGGCCGGCGACGTGACCGGTAACGGCGTCGAGGGCTTCTCGGTCGCGACGGTGGGTGGGGCGGCTGGGCAGCCGAACGCTTCACCGGCAGCCCCCGGCACCCAGGCACCCGGTCGGTACGACTACTGACCGCCGACTAGCTGCGACTCCTCCGGCGGCGGACGCCGCAGCGCGAGGAGCTCCAGCAGCACCAGCACGGCCAGCGGGAGTCCGACGAGCAACAGGACCGCTTGCGGACCCCGCACCGCCGTGACGATCGCGCCGAGCCCCGGGATCACCCAGCGGACGCGCCCCACGATGTCGCGCGACGCAACCGGGAAGGCGTCGACGCCGGCATTCGCGTCGCCCTGGGTCTGCCATGCGGGCGGATCGGTGTCGAGCTGCTTCACCGCCCGGTGGGCGATGAGCCGGCTCCGGTCGCTGGGGTCGATGAACACGATGACCGTGCCGGCCTCGACGTCGGCCGGGTCGACCGGCTCGACGACCGCCAGCGATCCCACCGGGAAGCGCGGCGCCATCGAGCCGGACTCGACCGGCTGGAACCGCCAGCCGAACAGGAACGCCGCCACGGTCATCATCACGAGCGGGACCATGACCGCGAACACGAGGACGCCGAGGGGCGAGACCCCTCGGCGCCAGAGCCGTGTCCGGGTTGATGTCATGTTCCACTCATGGGTGGCGCGCCGCGGTTACGAAACCTGGCCCGTGAACTTGAAGCGCCACTGGATCCGGTCCGACTGTGCTCGCTGGACCTCGTCGACCGGGGTAACGGTTGGATAGAAGGCCCCAAGCCCGAAGCAGCGGATCTCGCCGGGGGCAATCAAACCCAGGTCAACAGGCGCGGTTTCGTTGCCGTCAATCTGGATCGTGGTTTCGCCACCGGACACGACCGTGACGCATGAAACCGGCGCCCAGCGCACCTGGATGACATCGGACAGCTCGCCATCTTCAATCAGCGCCCCGCCGCAGCTCGTGTCACCGAGGAGCGCCTCGTCGCCCGTGCAGCCGTTCTCCACGTCGATGACCGAGTCGGTGTTGCCGAGGAGATGCACGGTCTGGCTGCCGGCATTCTGGATGCAGTAGTACGTGTTGCCGCTGTCAAATCCGGGCTGGACGCTGGTAGCGGTGAAGCCACCGGTCGTCAGATCGTCGACCCAACCCGTCAGGGGGCAGCTGATCGACTCGCCGCCGCCGAGCGGCGAAGGCGGCGTGTACGTCGCGGGCTGGATCTTGAGCTCGGCGGACCCGGCCAGCGGCGCCGAGTCGATCTGGTTCTGCCCCGTGCGTGCTGTGTCGCTCAGGGCGGCGAACAGTCCCGTGCTGCCGAGCACGCTCACGATCAGACCCATCGCCGCGAGCGAGATTAGATACCTGCGTCGAACTGACGTCGTTCGACGAGCGCCTATGATGGCCATTGGGTTGGCCCCTCCCTATAGAAAGCTGATCCCCAGCTGTTCTGTAGGTGCGGGCCGACCCTCCGAGGTTCAATCTTCGGCCGAGCTCGAACTAGCCTGCGATGGCGACCGTTTCGGCTGGCTCGCGGCGGACGCACCTTGCGCCCGATGCCACGGCGCCGGGTCAGTCCAGCGCGCCGTTCAGCGCAAGGTGGTCGCGAATCTTCTGACGGGACCTGCACATCAACGCTCGCGTCGCCAGCTCTGACCGACCGATGACCCGGGCGATCTCGCGCCCGGAAAACCCCTGGGCCGCCATGAGCAGTGCCGTTTGCGCGTCGGTCCCTAGTGTCGCGATGCCTTCGAGAATCGCCGCATTCTCCTCTGATCGCAGGAGCTCGACGTCCGCCGGCGGCGCGTCGTTCGAGACGCGAGCGACCCGCAGGAACCGCTGCGCGACCGTCAGGCGCCGGCCGCGGCTCATCGCCAGATTCGTGCAGACTCGGAAGAGCCACGCGGACACGTTCTCGGGTGACCGGCCGGCGCTCTGTTCCTCGACGAGTCGGAGGAACGACTCCTGGACCAGGTCCTCGGCGACATCGCGGTCCCTCGTCATCGCGTACGCGAAGGCAGCGAGTTTCTGCTTGTCTTCCTCGTAGGCATCGACTGCCGTACGGGGTGCGTTTCGGTCCAACACGGGCAGATCCCTGGAGACGCTGAACGGGCTGCGGCCGGCCTCCAATCGGAGTGCGGGCGTGCTTCGAGCATGGGTTTCCGCACCTCCGGTTTCATCCGTCGCCTGAGCAGAAGTGACATCGCCGCATTGCCGCGAGACGGCAACGACGACTTCTCGCCAGGTCGTACGCTCACCGGGATGCCCGCTCGCGAGTTCGACCTCAACATCGAGCGCGTCCTCGAGAACTGGACGCTCGCCCACGCGATCCGCGAGCTCATCGCGAACGCCCTCGACGAAGCAGCGCTCACCGGAACCCAGGAGCCGGAGATCAGCAAAGACGCCGAGGGCGCGTGGCACGTCCGCGACTTCGGCCGGGGACTTCGCTACGAGCACCTGACCCAGAACGAGAACCGCGAGAAGCTCGCCAGCCCCGAGAAGGTCGTCGGCAAGTTCGGGGTCGGGCTCAAGGACGCCCTCGCGACGTTCGACCGGCGCGGCGTCGGTGTCCGGATCCGGTCGCGCTACGGCGACATCACGACCCAGAAGCAGGCCAAGCACGGGTTCGGCGACGTGACGACGCTCCATGCGGTCATCGACGACCCCTCGGACCCCGAGATGGTCGGCACGGACGTCGAGCTCATCGGCGTCAGCGACGATGACGTGGACGCCGCGAAGTCGCTGTTCCGCCACTACGCCGGCGACGAGGTGCTCGAGGAAACGGAGTACGGCGTCGTTCTCGCCCGGCCGAAGTTCGCCGCCCGCATCTATGTCAACGGCTTGCGCGTCGCCGAGGAGCGCAATTACCTGTTCAGCTATGACATC
>DASUFO010000050.1:0-7629 GCA_036274475.1 Candidatus Limnocylindrales bacterium | reverse complement strand
TCGTCCGCGAGTTGGGGCCGTTCTGGTCGGCCGCGAGCCGGTTCGCGATTGCCGGGCTGATCCTCGTCGGCTGGATGCTCCTGAGCCGGCGCCCCGTTCCGCGCGGCCGAAGGCTCGTCGGGTCGGCGCTGTTCGGGATGCTGGCGTTCGGGCTGGCCTACGCGTTCCTCTACCAGGCGCTGATCGATGCCCCCGCCGGGACGACGATGCTGATGCTCGCGATCGTCCCGCTGCTGACGGTGTTCCTCGCCGCGCTGCACGGAGTCGAGCGGGTGCGGCCGCTCGGCGTCGCCGGGGCCGCGATCGCCGCGCTCGGGATCCTCGTCGTCGGCGCGAGCCAGATCAGCCTCGACGTCCCGCTCCTGGCGCTGCTGCTGCTCGTCGCGGCGGCGGTCTGTCAAGCGGAGTCCACGGTCGTCGTGAAGCGGTTCCCGCCGGGCGACCCCGTCGCGGCCAATGCGATCGGGATGCTCCTCGGCGGCGGCATCCTAGCGCTCGTCGCGGTCGTCGCGAACGAGCCGTTCATCGTCCCGACCCAACCCGAGACCTGGCTGGCGATGGCGTACCTGATCGGCCCGGGCTCGGTGGCCGTGTTCGTGCTGGTCTTATACGTGCTATCGCACTGGACGGCCTCGGCGACGTCGTACGCGTTCCTGTTGTTCCCGCTCGTCGCGATCGCGTTCGGTGCGGCTCTCCTGGCCGAGCCGGTGCAGCCCTCGTTCCTGGTGGGCGGCGCGATCGTGCTTGCGGGCGTCTACATCGGCGCGGTCTACCGCCCTCGGGAACGCGCAGCGGAGGCGAGCGCCGCATCGACGGCGGAGTGACGCCCGGGCCCTCGACCTGACCTCGCGATCTGCGCTTGCCTCACGAGTGAGCCGCCGAGGCGGGACCCCGGCGGCTCGATTGCGGCACTCGCTGACGAACTACGGCCCGCCGTGCTGCTCCAGCGCGAAGGCCTTGTTCGCCCGCTCCGTCGGCCCGCCCCGCGGACCGTCGAGCGTCCAGAGCCGGTACCAGCCATCCGTGGCCTTCGCGTAGACCCACAGCGCCTCCGCGAATGCCGCGTCCCGCGTGCAGGCGGGGCAGTTGATCGGATCGGTAGTGCTGGACAGGAGCGTCGACACCGGGATCGTCTTCGAGAAGACGGTCCCGACGCGGGTGAACCCGTTCGCCGACGCGTCGCCGACGTTGCCGGCGGCCGATGCCTCGTTGACGGCGCAGCCCGAGCCGCGATAGACGTCGAAGTCGAACGTCGCGAAGTCGTGAGGATGGCTGGCCATGAACGACACGATCGCGTCGTCGCCGTGCGTGTACTCGATGAAGCCGCACGGTCCCGCCCCGGTCCCATCGACGCTCACGTCGATGATGTTGCCGTGGCAGATGTTGTTGTCGACGCGGACGACGATCCGGAACGCCATGACATGGTTCGTGCCGGAGTCGCGGAAGTAGAACTCGTCGTTGGGTGGCGGGCTCGTCGTCACCTCCTGCGCCCCGAAGGGAGCGTCGAGGTCAGGGATGAACAGCGACACGCCTTCGGCGGTCAGGTCGACGACCTGCGGTACGCCGCCGACGATCTTGAACAGCTCGAGCCTGAGCTCGTAGCGCCCCGCGACCGATTCCGGATCGAGCGGGCTCAGCAGCACCGTCTCGAAGAACGCCGTCGCGAGGTCTTCGTGGGCGTCAATCACCTGCCAGCCGTCGCCGCCGGCGGCGTCGGCCTCGGTCGGGAAGAACGGCTGGATCCGGAAGACTTCCTCGGACCCGAACGCCGGGCCCATCTTCTCGGTCGGGTAGGACGGCCCGTGGCCGGGCAGCGTGGGTGGCGATTCATAGTGGCGCAGGACGTTGCGGGCCATGTGATGGAAGTCCGGGTCGCTGAACGCCGTCGAGCCGTCGCTCGTCGTCAGCCGACGGTACGACCAGCGGTAGTGGGTGATGCCGGCGGCGAACAGCGCCGTCCGACCCCACAGCACGCGCGGCTCGAGCGTCCCGCCGAACGGCTCGCCGGCTGTCGTCAGGCCTTCGGTCGCCGTCACCGGCAGCGACATCTGGATCTCGTGGATGCTCGTGTTCTCGCCGATCGCCATGATCGTCACGGACTTGCCGGGTGATTCGGGCGGCTCACCGCAGACGGGCACGCGCGGGTCGGTCAGGCGGATGACGATGTCGTCGCCGCAGTCGTAGTCCCAGTCCGTGTAGCACGCGATCGGCGGCTTGTAGACCGGCGTCCAGACGCCACCGATGAAGAACTCGACCCAGACGTAGATGTCGGGCTTGTCGCCGAAGCACGGATACCAGACCGTGGTCTCGAAGCGGCCGTCGGCGTTCGTCTCGAGTACCGCGAATTCGTCACAGCGGTACCACGGCCAGAGCCACGGCCAGCAGAGCCACGGCCGGATCAGGTCGACGTTCTTGATGAGCGCCGCACGGAGCGCGGACGCGTTCTCGAGGCGGAGGAACGCCGGGACGTCGCCGCCGCGCGACTTCATCGCCATCGCCGACTCTTGGCTTGGCGCCGCCAGCATCGGGGCCGCCGGCGCGCTCGCGAGCGGCGTCAGGCGCTCGACGATGCCGACGCGAGTCTTCGTGAGCGCCGGAACGGCCGCCAGCTCCGGCGACGGGTCGATGAAGCCGGGATCGAAGACGAACGGCGGCGGATCCGGGATGGGTGGCGGGCGATGGAGCTCCTGAAGAAGGTCGTCACGGATCCGCAGGATCAGGTCGTCGGGCAGCTTCTTGAGGATGATCAGGATCGGATCGACTTCGCAGACGTGGACACGAGCCTTGCAGACCGGCAAGTCCTGGAGGCTGCCGGCGATCGACACGCGTCGGACGACCTGGCCACGGACCAGGCACGAACACAGGAACCACGGTCGCCAGATCCGCTCCGGGATCGGAAGAAGCTCCTGGACCGGCTGCTTTGCATCGAAGCGCCAGGCCGGCTCGTAGGCACCGAGGCGCTGGAGCGTCTCGATCGTCGGCTCCTTGCCGGCGCGATTGGGCGGGATCTCCGGGCCGATGAGGATCCGTGCCCGCGACGCCTGGTCTGCGGCGACGTCGAATACGACCTCGCCGCCCTCGGCCGGCGCCGTTCCGAGCAGGCCGCCGCGCCGGTCGAAGAGATACGCGACGGCCTTGAGGTCCTTCGGTGGTGCGCCTTCGAGCGGCAACCTGAACTGAAGCTGCGCTTTCGCGCGCCGTTCGGCCATGGCATGGACCCCCGTCTATGGCCCGCGTTGCACAGCGAGCGCGTGGACCATACGGGCGAAGCGTCTCGGCGACGTCTCAGATGCGGATCGTCGAGACGCCAACGGCGACGCTGATCGACACGAGCGGCATCGCCTGGCTCCGCTTCGAGCGCCGCTGACCGCCTCCGCGTCAGCTCGCGATCAGGGCGCGAGGCCGGGCAGCCACATCACGTCGCCGCCCGACCACCAGGTCTGGCGCTCGCCCTTGCCGGTCTCTGGATCGAACATCCACGCTCCGGCCGGATCCTGCGTGTAGACCGCAAGAACCTGCTTCCCATCCGGCGAGAACATCCCGCTGCCGCCCGGGCCGCCGATCGATTTGTGCTCCTCGGTACCGAGAACCGTTGCCGGACCTCCGCCCGCCGCAGGTACGACGACTTCCACCCACGGTTCACGGCAGCAGTACGGGTAGCCCGGTGGCGCTACGTTCCGGCCGAGGAAGCTCCGCTTGATGAGGAGCTTCGACCCGTCGGGCGAGAACGCGGTCGGTCCCTCGGAGGTGCCTTCGGATCCCTCGAACGTCAGGATGCGATCCGCTCCGGTCGCGATGTCCAGCAGGTGGACACGTCCATCGCCGCCGCCATAGGCGATCGTCGAGCCGTCCGCGGACCAGGCATGCGGACCGTCGGGAATCGAAATCGGCCGAAGATCAGTGCCGTCCGCGCGCACGAGAGCGGCGCCGCGCTCCTCCTCGGTGACGAAGAGCAACAGCTCGTCGTGGTTGGGCCGCCACTCGATGCCAGCGATGTCGATCCCGAGGTCGTACCGCTGGAATGACCCGCTCTCGACGTCGTAGACCCACAGCGACCGCCCGCTCACATTGACGCCCACTCCGCGGTTCACGCCGGCTGCTGGCAGGGCGGCGATCTTGCCGCCGTCCGGGGCCCACGCCGAGCCGATGAAGTCGACCCCGGGCCAGAGTGCGCGGAGGTCTCCGCCGTCGGCGTTCGCGAGGTAGAGATTGACAACCCCTTCCCCGCTCGACGGTGTGACCAGGAGCCGCTTCCCGTCGGGAGAGAACTCGACGCCGACATGGTCGAATGGGGTGTCGTTCTGCGGCAGCTCCCCCGCCAGCTGTCTCGTGGTCCCGGAGATCGGATCGACGGCCACGAGCGTTGAGCCGACCGTCATCACGATTGTCCCGCGGGCGCCAGGCAGAGGGCTGCGCTGCGTAAGTACGCCCCCCACCGACATGGAGCCGATGACCATCGCCGCCACGACCAGCGCGACCACGAGGACGACCGACACCAGTCGAGGCGTCAGCGGCCACTCGAACCGCCCGCGCCGGAGCAGCCGTCCATCGCCGGCCAGCATTCCCACATCGGACCGGCCGAGATCGAACACCCGACGCTGCCGCGACACGTCGAGCCGGGCGCGGGTCGCTGCCAGGAACTGGTCGCTGGCGTGGACCACGCCCTGCCCGTCGAGCCAGTCGGCAATTCGTCGATCCAGGTCCGGTCGAGAGCTCATGCAAGGACCTCCCCAGCCGAGTGGCGCCTGTCGTCCGCCTCGAGGGCGGCGCGAAGGGCTCGGGTTGCGTAGTGGAGCCGCGATTTCGCCGTCCCGACCCGGATCCCGAGGATTGCCGCGGCCTGGTCGACGTTCATGCCGAGGTAGAAATGGAGGACGATCGACGCGCGGTGGTCGACGCTGAGGCGAGCAAACGCGTTCTCGAGGGCGTCGCGATCCGCCAGGTCCCTCGAGACGTCAGTGACGCTGGGCTCCCAGCGGAGGGCTGCAAATCGACGAGACTGCCGCCGCCGGCGGCGCGACTCGTCCAGCACGGCGTTCACCAGCAGCCGGTGGAGCCACGCGTCGAATCGGTCGGCTGACCGAAGCGCCGGAAGGTCCTGCCAGCACCGGACGAGTGCGTCCTGGACGGCGTCCTCGGCAGCGTCGAGGTCATGCAGGATCATCCGGGCGATGCCCAGGAGTCGATCGACGGCCGACGTCATGAGGGCGTCGAACGCCTCCCGATCCCCGGCTTGAGCTCGCCTGACCAGATCCTCGTTGGGCACGATGCGCCTCGTCGCGCGCAGCCTACTCGGCCGCCGTCGACCCTCTATGGCGAATCACACCCCGGATCAGTTCAAACAACGAGTCGGCCTACCCGGGTCGTCAGGCGCCCGCGCCACCTTCGGGACCAAGCAGCGCGATCGCGGCCGATCTTCGAGCGGCGCTGATCGGGGCGGCGAGCTTCAGCCGCCGTGCGGGCGGCCCGGGAGGCCGAGGGTGGCGCGGACCTTGCTCAGAAGCTGGCCGCGGTGCTCGACGGGATCGTCGGCATCGAGCGAATCGGCGCCGGCCTAGCGGGCTGACATCAAGGGTCTCTGTTTTGATTTGACCGCCCCCGGTCGACGGTCCGTGCCCGGGGACCTCCTGGGCGCCGCTGAATTCACTCCAGGAACGCTTCGAGATGAACCAGTTGCAGGTTCAGGCTGGCTCGCTCGATCGCGGGGGCCCACCGTTCGTCGTTGGCAACCACGATCTCGTGTCCGCCGACGAGCGCCGTACTCAGGACGATGGCGTCGGGCGTTCGCAGGGCGGTCGTGGCGCGGATCCGTGCCGCCTCGCGCGCGACGGCATAGGTCACCGGCGCGATCGAGAGATTGGGAAACGCTGCGAGGAAGGTCTCGACGAGTGCGATCGCGCCGGCCGACCCAGATCGGATCGGTCGAACGAGCGTTTCAGTAACCGAAATCGCCGAGATGAGCGCTGCGTTCCGACCTGGTGCGACGAGCCGATCGACGACCGCGGCAGCCAGACCGCTGACTCGCTCGGTTCCATCGAGGTAGGCCAGGATCGCGGAGGTGTCGATCGTGAGCCGCGCCCCAGGTGGGATCGACGCCTCGAGGTCCGGCCGGCCCACCAGTCAGGCCCACGCCTCGCGCTCGCCATCGAGATACTCGTCGACTGGGGCGTACATCGCCTTCAGCGCCCCGGCGTAGCTCTGCCGAACGCGCCGGAGCGTGACGACATCTGCGTCCTCGGACTCGAGCTCAACGACGAAGGCGTCGCCTTCGGCCAGTGCGGCGGCGTTCACGATGTCGTTGGGAAGTGTCAGCTGGTTTCGGGATCTGAGGCGGGCCGAAGCCTGAATGCGAGTCATGTCGGAACCCTAGGGCACATTCGCAATGCCGTCAAGCATTCTGACAACATCCTTGGTTTCTGATTCGCCTGCGCCGCCGTGACCGTGGGCCGCTCGAGAAGTGCCGAATTCGACAACGAAGGCGTCCGCGAACACGCAACGTCCTTTGGTCGCCTTCGGCATCATGGCGCCGTGGACCCCGTGGTCGATCGCCTGGCCCCTCGCCTCGACGCGCTCGCCGCCCATTTCCTCGTCGACAAGCGCCTGCCCGGGCTGGCGGTCGGTGTCGTCCGCGACGGCCGGCTCGCGTGGTCGAGCGGACTCGGGTTCGCCGATCGGGCGGCCGCCCGGCCCGTGACCACGCACACGCTGTTCCGCGTCGCCTCGATCACGAAGTCGTTCACCGCGACCGCGGTCCTGCAGCTCCGCGACGAGGGCCGGCTGCGGCTCGACGACCCGCTCGTCGCGCACGTCCCGGAGGTGCACGCGATCGCCGACCCGTTCGGCCCGATCGAGGAGGTCACGCTCCGCCGGCTCCTGACGCACACGTCGGGCCTCCAGGGCGACGTCACGCCGAGTGAGCCGTGGGAATGGCGGATGTTCAGCGAGGACGAGACGCTCGCGAGCCTGCCTCGGACCGCAATCCTCGCCCCGCCCGACACCGGCTGGCGGTACAGCAACCTGGGCTACTCGCTGCTCGGCATCGCGGTGAGCCGGGTCGCGGGCGAGCCGTTCGCGACGTACGTCCAGCGGTGCATCCTCGACCCCGCCGGCCTGGGCTCGACCACGTACCACCCGAGTGGTGACCTCGCCGTTCGAGCCGCGATCGGCTACGGGCCGCGCCGCTACGACGACGACGTCGCGCCCAGCAAGGAATTCGACTCGGCGACGCTCTACGCCGACGGCGGCCTGTGGTCGACCGTCGAGGACCTCGCCCGCTGGCTCGCGATCCAGTTCCAGTGCGGCGACGACGACCGACGCGGCGACGGCGATCGCGTCCTCGGCGGCCGAACGCTCCGCGAGATGCACCGCCCCACGATGATCGGCGACGCCGGCTGGACCTACGGCCAGGGCATCGGCTGGGGCGCATGGCGGATCGGCGATGACATCTGGAACGGCCACACCGGATCGCTCGACGGCTTCCGGGCGCACGTCCTCTTCCGACCGACCGACAAGCTGGGCGTGATCGCCCTCGCGAACGGCTCGGCCCGACCGACGGTGGCGCGGGAGATCGCGACGCTGCTCCTCACCGCCCACCGGGAGGCGGCCCCTCCCCTGCCCGCCAAGCCGCCC
>DASUFO010000049.1:0-3009 GCA_036274475.1 Candidatus Limnocylindrales bacterium | reverse complement strand
ATCCTCGTCTACGCCTACGAACGGGGCGGCGCGACGGAGGCGGGCGTCATCGCGTTTGCGATGGTCGCCCCAGCTGCCGTCATCGCCCCACTGGCCGCGGCCGCTGGCGGCCGGCTGAGGCGCGAGCGGATGTTGCTCATCGCGTACGTCGTCCAGGCGGTCGTCATGACTGCCGCCGGCGCCGCGCTCATCGCCAACGCCCCTGCCGGCATCGTGTACGCCTTCGCGACGCTGACGTCGATCTCGGTGACGCTGACGCGGCCTGCCCACGGCGCGATCCTGCCGTCGCTCGCCCGAACGCCGGACGAGCTGACCGCGGCGAACGTCGCATCCGGAACGGTGATGAACATCGCGATCGCCGCCGCGCCGATCATCGCCGGGCTGATCCTGGCGGGGCCGGGGGCAGGTGCGGTCTTCCTCGCCTCGGCCGCCGGGGTCGGGTTGGGGGCCGCGCTCGTGCTGGGCGTCCGGACCGAATCCGATGCGGCCGGCGACGAGGCCCCGCCCGGGATCGGAGAGGTCGTCGATGGTCTTCGATCGCTGGTCCGGCTGCCGGACCCACGGACCGTGGTGGTGCTCCTCGGCGCGGCCGCCGCGATCGAGGGCGCGACGGACGTCCTCGTGATCGTCGTGGCGATCGATCTGATCGAAGGCGGCGCACCCGTCGTCGGCGGCCTGTCATCGGCGGCGGGGGTCGGCGGGATCCTCGGCGCGGCCGCTGCGGTCGCGCTCGTCGGTCGATCGAGGCTGGCGGGCCCGTTCGCGCTCGGGCTGCTGCTGTGGGGCGTGCCGTTCGCCGTGCTCGGGATCGCACCCAGTCTCGCGGCCGGCCTCGCCCTGTTCCTCGTCGCCGGTATCGGCCGCGGCGCGATGGACGTCGCCGGGAGAACGCTGCTGCAGCGGGTGACGCCGGACGCGGCCCTGGCGGGAGCGTTCGGAGCGGTCGAGGCGGCGTACATGGGGATGATCGCGGTGGGTGCGATCGTCGTGCCGCTGCTCATTGCGTGGCTCGGGCCGCACGCGGCGCTCATCGCGGTCGGCGTCTGGTTGCCGATCGTCGTGGCGGCGTCGTGGCGGGCGCTCCGCGCCGCCGACGCCGCCGGCGTGGTCCATGTGCGCGAGCTCGCCTTGCTCCGGGCGATCCCGATGTTCGAGCCGCTCGCGCCGCCCACCGTCGAGCGCCTCTCGGCCAACCTCGAGCCGGCCCGCGCTACCGCTGGCGCCTGGATCATCCGCGAGGGCGACGCCGGCGACCGGTTCTACGTGATCGATGAGGGCGAGGTCGAGGTCGAGATCGGTGGCCAGGTCGTCCGCAGACAGGGCCCGGGATCGTACTTCGGCGAGATCGCGCTTCTGCGAGACGTGCCGAGGACGGCGTCGGTTCGGGCCGCCTCGGACGTCGTGCTGCTGGCGCTCGAACGGGACGTGTTCCTCGCCGCGGTCGCCGGCCACGCTCGGAGCCGCACCGCCGCCGACGCCGTCGTCGTCGAGCGACTCGGTTCGGGCTGACCGTCGGGGCTATCCTCGGGCGCATGCAATACGCGCAGTCGATCCTCGACCTCGTCGGGCGGACGCCGCTCGCCAGGCTCTCGCGGGTGACGCGCGACCTCGGCCCGCCCGACGGTCAGCCGCTCATCCTCGCGAAGCTCGAGATGCTCAACCCGGGCGGCTCGGTAAAGGACCGGATCGGGCTGCCGATGATCGAGGCCGCGGAGCGCGACGGAACGCTCAAGCCCGGCGGCACGATCATCGAACCGACGTCCGGCAACACCGGCCACGGCCTCGCCATCGCGGCCGCGATCAAGGGCTATCGCTGCATCTTCGTCATGGCCGACAAGCAATCGGCCGAGAAGCAGGCGCTGCTCCGGGCGTACGGCGCGGAGGTCGTCCTGTGCCCGACGAACGTGGCCCCGGAGTCGCCCGAGTCCTACTACTCCGTCGCCGCCCGCCTGGCGCGCGACATCCCTGGAGCGTTCAAGCCGGATCAGTACTGGAACATGGAGAACACGGCGGCCCACGAGCGGACGACCGGCCCCGAGATCTGGGAGCAGACCGAGGGCCGGATCACCCATTTCGTGGCGAGCGTCGGGACCGGCGGGACGATCACCGGTTCGGCCCACTACCTGCGGGCCAAGAATCCGTCCCTCCGCGTCATCGGCGCGGATCCGGAGGGCAGCGTCCTCTCGGGCGACACCGCGAGGCCGTATCTCCAGGAGGGGATCGGCGAGGATTTCTTTCCCGGGACGTACGACCCGAAGGTCGTCGACCGTTGGGTCCGCGTCTCGGACCGCGATGCGTTCGCGATGGCGCGCCGCGTGACCCGCGAGGAGGGGATCCTCGCCGGCGAGTCGACCGGGACCGCGGTCGTCGCCGCGCTCGACGAGGCGCGCATCCTGATGGCCGAGTCCCCGGCGGCGGCGCGCGAAGCGGTCTTCGTGGTCATCCTGCCCGACGGCGGCCGCAGCTACATGTCGAAGCTCTACAACGACGAGTGGATGCGGGCGAACGGCCTGCTCGCGACGACGGGCGCCGTGATCCGGATCGACGAGGTGCTCGTCGGGCGCCACGGCGACGAGGGCCGGCCCGCGGTCGTGCTCGCCCGGACAACCGAACGCGTCGGCGACGCGATCGAGACCCTCCAGGAATACGGGATCAGCCAGATGCCGGTGTCGGAGGACGCCGAGGGCGACGCGGTCGCCGGGATCGTCGGGTCGATCAATGAGAAGGGCTTACTCGAGCGGGCGTTCCGCGATCCCTCCGTCGTCGAGCGGACCGTGGGCGAGGTCATGGATGCGCCGTTGCCGCTCATGGACGCCTCGGCATCGCTCGACGACGCGTTCGCGTTGTTGTCGGGTGGGGCGCCGGCCCTCGTCGCGATCCGCGGCGAACGGCCCGCAGGCGTCGTGACGAAGCTCGATCTGCTCGAGTACCTCGCCCACCTCGGCGAGCGGCGGAGCTGATCGCCCGTCGGAGCCGCCGAGAAGGTCATTCGCCGAATCGACTTTGCCG
>DASUFO010000048.1:0-7016 GCA_036274475.1 Candidatus Limnocylindrales bacterium | reverse complement strand
CCGCAGGCGCCACGTCATCGCCGACGGGCGCCACCTTCGAACGGTCCCGCCGGAGCTCGAACGCCTCGGGCGGCAGCGGCGCGAGGTCGCGACCGGCAGCGAGGTCGAGCGCGCGGGCGATGTTGACGGCGTCGTAGCCGTCCTCCATGCCCGGCGTTTCGAGGTAGTACGTCGCGCGCCCGAGGGCGGGGTGGGTGAGCAGGCGTCGGAGGCCCTCGGGACCGATCTGGCCCGCGCCGATGTGCTCGTGGCGGTCCATCCGCGACCCGAGCGCCGATCGCGTGTCGTTGAGGTGCACCATCGGCAGCCGGTCGAGCCCGATCAGCTCGTCGAAGCGCGCGACGAGCGCGTCGACCTCATCGGGCTCAGAGAGCCGATAGCCGGCGCCCCACGCATGGGCCGCGTCGAGACAGAACCCGACCGAAGTCCGGGCGACCCCTCGGGCGTCGATCGCCTCGGCGACGTCGGCGATCTCCTCGATGGTCGATCCCATCGTGTCACCGCCGCCTGCGGAGTTCTCGAGGACGAGAACCGGCGCGTCGCGCTCCGCCGCCGACCGCTCCACGACCCGCGCGACGCCTTCCGCAATCCGGCGAGCGCCCTCGGCGGGGCCGGCGCCGCGGTGCGAACCCATGTGGACGTTGATGAAACGCGCCCCAAACCCGGAGGCGCTCTCGAGATCGTGGGCGAGCATCTCCACGGACCGCTCGTGGAAATCGGCGACGAACCCGGCGAGATTCACGAGGTAGGCGGCATGGATCGCGACCGGCCCGATGTCGAGCTCGCGGAGGCGCTCCCGGAAGGCGTCGAGCTCCTTCGGCGGCGCGGCTCGTCGCCGCCAGGCGGTCGGGTTGTCGCCGAAGATCTGGAGCGCGGTCGCTCCGACTTCGCGCGCTCGGTCGACGGCCTTGACCATGCCGCCGCCCAGGGGCAGGTGCGCACCGAGCCGTCGACCATCGGGGAGCATCCTCGCCATCCTAGCCGACCGCCTCGGCCGTACGGCCCCACCGGACCGTCCCCGGGCCTTCAGGACCGTTGCACCGTAGTAGCGTTGTGCCGTGATAGCGTGCTGATATGGCAGCAGGGCCGCGCAAGCTGACCGAGCTCGAGAAGGTGATCCGCTCGTTCGTGCGCGACGGCCGACTCGTGTCGATCCCGGCGAAGCCGAGCAAGCGTGAGCTGTTGCTGCCCTGGCTCCTCGACGAATGCTTTCCGGAAGATCGCGACTACGAGGAGAAGGAGATCAACCAGCGGCTCGCGCTGTGGTACCCGGACGTTTCGGCGCTCCGGCGCTACCTCATCGACGCCGGCCTCATGACGCGCGACCAGGGGATCTACCGTCGCGCCGCGCCGCTGTCGCCGGATCGGCCGAGGCCCGACCCGTGGCCGGAGGCGTCCGCCGCCCCGTAACTCCGGTCAGTGGCTGCCGTTCGAGCGAGCCTTCGTCCGGCCCTGGGTGTACTCCCCGCCGATGATCGGCTCGATCAGCCCGAGGTCGCCGTCGTTCCGTCGGTAGAGGATGTTCACCCGCTCCGATTCGGCGTTGACGAACACGAAGAACTGGTGGCCCAGCTCCTCCATCTGGGTCGCCGCGTCCTCCTCGAACATCGGCTCGATCGCGAAGCGCTTCGTCTTGACGATCTGCGGTTCGCGATCGTTGGCTGCCGTGCCATCCGCAATGCGCCGGAGGATCTGCTTCTCCTGCTCCGGCCGGGCCCGTACCCGGGGCTTCTCGCGGTGGTCGACCGCGCGCCGTTCGAGCTTGTCGACGACCTCGTCGACGCCGGCCTGGTGGCTGACGGCGGCCGCGTGGGTCCGCAGCGTGCGGCCGTCGATGACGAGCGTGACCTCGACGATGTGCGAATCCGACGCGCTCCGGTGCTGCTCGACGGACAGCTCGACGAGGGCATCCGATCGATCGTCGAGGATCCGCTCCAGGCGCTGGAGCTTGCGCTCCGTGTAGGCACGAGTTCGCTCGGGGACCTCGATGTTCTTCCCCTTGACGATCGTCCTCACGCACACCTCCCCGGGGGACGCGAAGTCGCCCTCGACGCAGATCTCGGTTCGGCTGGCGGAATCGACGGGTGCGACCCGCCGCGCTTCGAGTCTACACCCGGTCGGCCCGAGCGTTCCCCGGCCCGCGACGGTCAGCGTTCGCGGGCGACGGTGATCGCCGAGACGGCGATCGCGCCGGCTTCGAGGAGCGGTTCCGCGCAGGCTGCGAGCGTCGCGCCGGTCGTGACGACGTCGTCCACGAGAACGATCCAGCGGCCCTCGAGTGGGGCCTTGCCGCCGCCGGGCGTCAGGCGAAACGCTCCGGCCACGTTCGATGCCCGCTCCGAGCGGTCGAGGTCGAACTGGGCGATCGTCGCGCGGGCGCGCTCGAGGATCGGCGCGCACGGCAGCCCCAGGCTCGTCGCGGCGGCCTTCGCGATGAGCTCAGCCTGGTCGTAGCCTCGGCGTCGGGCGCGGTCGGCGTGGACCGGCACCGGGACGAGGACGTCACCGCCCGCGCCGACCCGCAGCCACCGTCGCGCGATCGCTTCGCCGAGCGGCCGCGCCAGCCGCTGCTCGCCCGAGTACTTGAGCTCATGCAGCGCCCGTCGCACGAGTCCCGTGAACGGCGCGCACCACTCGAGCTGGAGGAGGGGCGGCGGCACGTCGGAGGGCAACCCGATCGGGACGCCGGCGGGCAGCTCGAGCCGGGCGTCGAGCGCTGGAAGGCAGGCGACGCAGATCGGCGGACCTTCGGCCCCGCAGCCTGGACAGCGCGCCGGGAATGCGAGGTCCATGGCGCGGCCAGTCACGGACCTCAGCAGCGTCATGCACGGCATCGTCCCTGATGGCGCTCTACTGGCGGTTTACCGACACGTAAGGACGCGTCGCGATCATCCCGTCATGGATGACCGTCAGATCGGCCGGGTCCTGCGAGCCGTCAGGATCCGGTTGAACCTTCGGCAATCGGACGTCGCAAGCGGGGCAGGCGTCAGCCAGAGCATCGTCTCGGACCTCGAGCTCGGCCGAATCGAGCTCGTCGGACTGGCCTGAACCCGAGCGATCGCCCGTGTCCTGGATGTCCGCCTTGCAATGACGGCCTATTGGCGTGGCGGCGAGGCGGATCGGCTCGTTGATCGGGCCCACGCCTCGATCGTCGAGCATGTCATCCGAACGCTTACCGGTATGGACTGGGAGGTTGTGCCCGAGTTCAGCTTCAATGTGTATGGCGACCGCGGGTCGGTGGACGTGCTTGCGTGGCATCCGAGGGAGCGGATCCTCCTCATCATCGAGGTCAAGGCGACGCTCACGGACCTCCAGAACCTGGTCGCGAGCATGTCGAAGAAGGGTCGGGTCGTTCCAAACGCAGCCGACGACGCGCGCGGCTGGCAGGCGAGCCACGTCGCGATGCTGGTCGCCGTAGCCGGCACGACCGCGAACCGCTCGATCGTCGCGCGACACGCGGCGACCTTCGGAGCGGCGTTCCCGGTACGCACGCGCGCCGTTCAGACCTGGCTGCGGAATCCCCGAGGCCCCATCCACGGCATCTGGTTCGTCGCCGGTGACGCCAACGCATCCATCGCCAGGACGAGCCGGTCGCGAGTGAGGCGACGGCAGCGGAACGACTTCTCATCCAAGGGCCAGAGGCGTGCTACGCCGTCTTGAGCGGGCACTGAAGCGGTAATCGAGCGTGGATGACTTGGCTAGCAAGTCGCCCGGCGGCACGAAGAATGTCGCACCGTCGTCCGCCGAGTTATCAGGCCGTGGAGCGGTATCTGCGAAGTCGCCCGGCCTAGCGGGGATGGAGCGCGGGCCGGGACGCTAGCCGAGCGGCTCCAGCTGGATCGCGTCGCCGACCTGGGTGCCGCTTTCGGCGATCGCGCCCGCGGGCAGCTCCAGGACGCCGTGCGCGCCCCGGACGAGCGGCACGAGGCCGCGCCACGCGGGCAGGCGCTCGCTGGCTCGCAGCACGGTCCGGGCGCCGTCCCGCGCTGGATCGGGGCGTGAGAGGAACAGCGCGTCGATCGGGAAGCGCATGAACATCATGTGGATCCCGTTGCTCTCGGGCAGCCACAGGCCGGCGCCGTCCGGGAGCGACGGACGGCCCATCAGGCCCAGGAACTTGCCCCACAGCCCCTCGGCGTCCTCGACGCTGACCGCAAGAACGCGGTCCCGCGTGACGTTGACCGCGCGCAGAGACGCGGGCCGGGCCACGAGACCGGGACGCGCGACGAAGCGAGACGGAGCGGGGAGCGGGGAGTGCGCCTGACCTACGTGGTCAGGTTCAGCATGATCAGGATGATCGCCGGGCCAAGGATGACGATGAACAGCGACGGGAAGATGCAGCCGACGAGCGGGAACAGCATCTTGATCGGCGCCTTCGCCGCCTGCTCCTCAGCGCGCTGCCGACGCTCGATCCGGAGCTGCTCGGACTGGACCTGGAGCACCTTCGAGATCGACACGCCGAGCTGCTCGGCCTGGATGATCGCGCCGATGAAGTTCGTCAGCGGCGGGACCTCGGTCCGGGGAATGATGTCGCGGAGCGCCTCGCGGCGCGCCTTGCCGACGCGAACCTCGGCCAGCGCCCGCCGGAACTCGTCCGTGAGCGGACCGACGAGCTTCTCGACGACCTTGCCGAGGGCGGCGTCGAAGCCGAGGCCGGCCCGGACGGAGATCGTCAGCAGGTCCAGCGCGTCCGGGATCTGGAGCAGGATCGCGTGCTGGCGCTTGCGCACCTGCGACCCCAGCCAGAACTCCGGCAGGATGTAACCGAGGATCAGGCCGATCACGGGCATCGCGAAGCGCAGGAACACCGGCAGCTTCATGAAGCCGAGCGGCACGAACAGGATGAAGAACACGATCGCGCCGATCACGGCACCCACGGCCTTGATCCCGAGCCAGTCGGCGACCCTGAGGTTGCCCGGGTTGCCCGCGAGCGCGAGTCGCTTCTCCGTCCGCTCCTGGAACGACGAGCTCGCCATCCGCGACATGCGACCGGAGATCGCCGCGGAGAGCGGCCGCAGCGTCCGCTCGAGGAACGGCGCCTGGAGCTCGAGCTCTTCGAGGTTCTTCGCCTGCATCGCACCGAGCTGGGTCAGGCGCGCCTGGACCGGGTCGACCGACGAGCGGCTCGTCAGGCCCAGGAAGATCAGCAGGATGGCGCCGGCGGCGACGCCTGCAATGAGGATCGGAACGAGTTCCATCGGCTCAGACCTCGATGTCGACGATGCGGCGGATCAGCATGAAGCCGATGAACATCATGAATCCGCCGAACAGGAGAAGGACGACGCCCGCGGGCAATCCGAGGATCGCCGGTGGGTTCAGGAACATCGCGTTCATGAAGTTCGGGGCGGCGATGAACAGGAACGCCGCGAGGCCGATCGGCAGGAAGCCGACGACGTAGCCCGACAGGCGCTGCTGCGCCGTCAGCGTCCGGATCTCGCCCTTGATCCGGATCCGCTCGCGAATGGTGTACGCGATCGAGTCGAGGATCTCGGCCAGGTTGCCGCCGACGGTGTGCTGGATCGAGATCGCCGTCGCCATCAGCTCGAGGTCGTCGGAGCGGACGCGGCGGACCATGTTGTCGAGCGCCTGCTCGAACGGCAGGCCGAGGTTGACCTCGCGGATGACGCGGCTGAACTCGACCGAGATTGGCGGCCGCGACTCGCGGACGACGAGCTCGATCGCCTGGAGGAACGAAGAGCCCGCGCGAAGGGCGTTCGCGAGGAGCGTGATCGTGTCCGGCAGCTGCTTGTTGAACGCGTTCAGGCGGGTCGCCTTGCGCCGGCTCAACCAGAGCCGCGGCAGGAGGAAGCCGATCAACCCGCCGACGACCCAGATCAGCGGGCTGGCGAAGATCTGGACGAACGGCGAGAGCAGGATCATCAGCAGCGGGATGCCGACCGTCGACGCGGCCCAGATCGCGAGGAACTCGCTGACCTTCAGGCGCAGGTCGGCCCGGGCGATGTCTCGTGCGAGGTTCGCGCCGAAGTCGCGCTGCTCGACGACCTTGTTGAGCTGATTCAGCGCGGCATTCGACGCGAGCATCTCCTGGATGCCCTGGCTGCTTTCCTTGGACTTGCCTTCGCTGCCGGATGCGTAGCGCTCGAGACGGGCGCTGACCGCGGAGCCGCCGCCGGAGGTCGCGATGCCGATGGCGATCAGGAAGATCGCCGCCGCGGCCACCCCGGCGACCAGCAGCGTCATTGGATCCACGGTCAAGCCTCCTCCCTGCTCAGTACGTGAAGCCGAAGAGGCCCGGAGGCAGATGGATGCCCATCACCTCGAACTTCTCGACGAACTTCGGCCGGATGCCCGTCGGCTTGAGCCGGCCCTGGATCTTGCCCTCGGTGACGCCCGTCTGCTCGAACACGAAGACGTCCTGCATGACGATGACGTCGCCTTCCATGCCCTGGACCTCGGTGATGTTCGTGATCTTGCGGGTGCCGTCCTTGAGGCGGGACTGGTGCACGATCAGGTCGACGGCCGAGGCGATCTGCTCGCGGATGGCGCGGACCGGGAGGTCGACGCCGGCCATGAGGACCATCGTCTCGAGGCGCGACAGCATGTCGCGCGGGCTGTTGGCGTGGCCGGTCGACATCGAGCCGTCGTGGCCCGTGTTCATCGCCTGGAGCATGTCCAGCGCCTCGCCGGCGCGGCACTCCCCGACGATGATCCGGTCGGGCCGCATCCGGAGGGAGTTGCGGACGAGCTCGCGGATCGGGATCGCGCCCTTGCCCTCGATGTTCGGGGGGCGCGACTCGAGCGTCACGACGTGCTCCTGGCGGAGCTGGAGCTCGGCGGCGTCCTCGATCGTCACGATGCGCTCATCGTTCGGGATGAACGACGAGAGCACGTTGAGCGTGGTCGTCTTGCCCGAGCCGGTACCGCCGGACACGAAGACGTTCAGGCGAGCCTCCACGCAGGCGCGGAGGAAGTCGAACATGTCGGGGGTCGCGGTGCCGAACCGGACGAGGTCGTCGACGGTGAACGGCGACGCCGAGAACTTCCGGATCGTGATC
>DASUFO010000047.1:0-24062 GCA_036274475.1 Candidatus Limnocylindrales bacterium | reverse complement strand
GCGAGCGGCGCCTCGGTACCGTTCGTTGCCACGGCGGCCGACGCCGTCGATCCCGCCCCAGGCGTCCTCTGCGACCCGGTCTCGGGCGCGCACTTCCCGATGGGCACGTCGACGGTCAATTGCACGGCGACCGACGCCGCGGGCAACCAGTCCACGGGCTCGTTCGACGTCACCGTCGGCGACGCCTCCGGCCCGACGCTGAACCTTCCGGGGACCCTCGTCCGGGAGGCCACCGGTCCGTCTGGCGCCGCCGTGGCGTACGCAGTCTCGGCGAGCGACGCGGTAGATCCGGCACCGGTCGTGCACTGCAGCCCGTCATCCGGGTCGACGTTCGTGCTCGGCTCGACGGCGGTCGAGTGCACGGCGACCGATGCCACCGGCAACGAGTCCACCGGCTGGTTCGACGTCGTCGTTCGGGACACGACCGCCCCCAGCATGACCGGCGTGCCCGCGAACATCACCACCAGCTCAGCGACCGCGTCCGGGAAGGCCGTGACGTTCGGAACGCCGACCGCGACGGACGCTGTGAGTGGGCCACGACCCGTCGACTGCTCCCCGGCATCGGGCAGCACCTTCGACGTGGGAACGACGAGTGTTCGCTGCTCCGCAAGCGACTCGGCGGGGAACACGACGGAACGGACGTTCTCGGTCACCGTCACGTTCGAGCCACCGCCCACCGCCGACTACGACGTCGAGTGGGGCGAGCCGATCAGCGGCGGCACGCTCGCCACAAACCCGAGTCGTACGGTCCCATTGAAGTTCCGTCTCTGGGTCGACGGCGTGGAGATCACCTCCGGCAATGCGGCGCTGTCGATCGCCCGATGCGGCGACGAGACCATCGTGCTGACGGTCGATCTCGCCTTCAGCGGTAGCCGCTGGATGGGCCACCTCGACATGAGTGATCTCGGTCCGGGCTGTTTCACCGCCACGGCGCTGATCGAGGGCCAGGCCGCAGGGTCGTTCACGATCGATGTCGCCGGGCAGGACTCGAAGAAGGGCGCGCCGCCGAAGAAGTAGCTCATGTCGGCGCGGCTCGCCGCGCGCCCAACCCACGTCAGTCGAGCGGCCGCGAGCCTCCTCCCGCGGCCGCTCGACATGTGTCCGCGAGGAATCCGGACAGGGTCGAACCGCCGCTGGCGGTAGCATCGGGGCGTGACCCCTGAGCTCGAGGCGACCCTCAAGAACCTGCCCGACCGACCCGGCGTGTATCTCATGCGCGACGCCCGGGGCGAGGTCGTGTACGTCGGCAAGGCCCAGAGCCTCCGCCACCGCGTCCGAAGCTACTGGCAGAAGCAGGCGATCGCGCCGCTCGAAGGCCACAGGATCCGCAACGTCGTCGACAAGATCGTCGACGTCGAATACACGATCACCGACTCCGTCAGCGAGGCGCTCCTCCTCGAGGCGAATCTGATCAAGCGCTACCGGCCGCGCTTCAACGTTCGACTCAAGGACGACAAGAGCTATCCGTACATCAAGGTCACCCTCGCGGACGACTTCCCCCGGATCGAGCGGACGCGCAAGCTCGTCGAGGACGGCTCCCGCTACTTCGGGCCGTACGCATCGGCGACGAGCGTCGACGAGTCGATGAACCTCGTCCGGCGGCTGTTCCCGTTCCGAACCTGCACGATCGACATCAGGGAAGGTGAGCGCGCCCTGCCGAGGCCGTGTCTCCTGTACCACATCAAGCGGTGCCAGGGCCCGTGCATCGAGGCGGTGTCGAAGGCCGACTATCGGGCCCAGATCGACCAGATCGAGCTGTTCCTCGAGGGTCGCCAGGAGACCGTCGTCAAGGCCCTGACGGCCGAGATGAAGGCGGCGTCGGAGAAGACCGAGTACGAGCAGGCGGCGGTCCTGCGCGACAAGGTCCGTGCGATCGAGCGGACGATGGAGAGCCAGAAGATGGCGGCCTTCCGCCGCACGGAGCTGGATCTCGTTGGGCTGGCGCGGAAGGACAACCAGGCCGCGATCCAGCTGTTCGCGATCCGGAACGGCCAGGCCGTCGGTCGCGACGTGTTCCTGCTCGACGCCGCTCACGACGCGCCCGATGAGGAGGTGCTCGCCAGCTTCCTCGAGCAGTTCTATGCGCGCGCGACCTCTGTTCCCCGGACGATCCTGGTCCCGTTCCGCCTCACCGACAGCATCGACCTCGAGGCGTTCCTGGCGTCCAGGCGCGGCGGCCCGGTCCACCTGCTCGTGCCCCAGCGTGGTGAGCGACGGGAGCTGATGGCCCTCGCGACGCGCAACGCCGGCGAGACGCTCGCCCGGGAGCAGGCCCGCTGGCTCGCCGACGAGGGCAAGACGCTCGCGGCGCTCGAGGAGCTGGCCGGCGCGCTCGAGCTCCCCGGTCCGCCGTACCGGATCGAGTGTTACGACATCTCGAACGTTCAGGGCTCCGATTCGGTCGGGAGCATGGTGGTGTTCGAGGAGGGCCGGCCGCGGAGCGGCGAGTACCGCCGGTTCAAGATCCGGACGGTCGTTGGGGCGAACGACTTCGCATCCCACCAGGAGGTGCTGCGGCGGCGGTTTCGGCGGGCCCGCAACGGGGAAGAGGGCAGTGCCGAGGAGCTGCGCTGGGCGATGCCCGACCTCGTGATCATCGACGGCGGCAAGGGCCAGGTCGCGGCGGCCAAGGAGGTCCTCGACGAGCTGGGGTTGCACGACCTGCCGCTCGCCGGGATCGCGAAGGAGCGCGAGGAGCTGTTCCTGCCGGGACGCTCCGACCCCGTGGTCCTCCGCCCGACGTCCAGCGCGCTGTACCTCGTTCAGCGCCTGCGGGACGAGGCTCACCGGTTCGCCATCACGTACCACCGTGACCTGCGATCGAAGCGCCAGACGCATTCGGCGTTCGACGACCTGCCCGGCGTCGGGCCGAAGCGCCGGCGGGCGCTGCTCCGCGTCTTCGGGTCGGCGAAGCGCGTCCGAGAGGCGCCGGTCGAGCAGATCGCCGCGGTGCCGGGCATCGGCCAGTCGCTCGCCACGAAGATCAAGGCCGCGCTCGAAGCCTGACCCGAGGCATGTTGCTCGCCCGGCGAGCGAGTGCGACACGTTCAGCGCCGTGCGGCGCCCGGAACGAGGTGATTCCTGCGTCATTTGCTGGCGGGGCGAGCAGATCGGGTCGATCTCGGCTTTGAACGCGGCTCACACGTCACACTCGCTCGCCCCACGTGAATCGCGCCGCAAACCGCCAGTGAAGCGCGGACCGCCATGATCCGTCGGTGGTTACGAGGGATCGGCGAGTCGATCGCGGACATCGCGATGCGTTCAAGCGGCTCACCTTGATCGGCGACGAGCGGCGTGAAGCCCGACTCTCCGCTGGGCTCTCGCAACGGGAAGTTGCGGCGTTGGTAGGGGTGTCTCACGCGGAGATCAGCCGGGTCGAGCTGGCTCAGAGTCGTCGCGTGTCGTACGAGAGCCTCGCTGTCATCGGCGCTGTAGTTGGCCTCGACGTAACGATTCGCGCGTTTCCGTCAGGAGAACCCGTTCGGGATGCCGGGCAGCTGGCGCTCTTAGCCCGCCTGCGTGCCCTCATCGCGCCGACGCTTCGGTGGCGGACTGAGGTCCCGCTGCACATCACTGGCGACAGACGAGCGTGGGACGTCGAGATTGGTGGCGGCGGATGGCGCGCCGTCGTCGATGCCGAGTCGCGCCTCCGCGACGTTCAGGCGCTATCCCGTCGGATCACGCTCAAGGCGCGGGACGACGGATCCGATCTCGTGATCCTTCTTGTTGCCGACACACGACAGAACCGCCAGATCCTTCGGCTTGCGGCTCCGGACCTCGCAGGCTTCTTCACGACGCTTGGCCGACAGATCCTGGCAGCACTCTCGGGTGCCCGTCCTCCCGGTAGCGGCATCGTCGTGCTGTGATGCGACCGAACGACGAACGCCCAGATCGAGTACACATGTGGTGAGCGACGTGGATCGACCGCGTCGCCAGGGGCGACCGGCACGTCCGCCCGCCGACGGAGGTGCCACGTGACCGCGTCCACGCCCACCACGAATCCCGCGACCTACGACGTCGATGCCACGTCCCGCGACATCCACCGCGTCGTCATCGAGCTCGTCGAGTCGCTCGACGAGGAGCAATTCCACTGGCGGCCGGAGGGCTACGCGACGTCGATCGCGTTCCACGCCTGGCACCTCGCGCGCGAATCGGATTTCCTGCGGGCGGCGATCGTGGAGCGCGTCGAGCAGCTCGGGCCGGACTTCGGGCCGCCGACCGAGATCTGGATCCGCGAGGGACTGCTCGAGCGCTGGGGCTTCCCGCCCGAGATCGGGACGGCGGTCGGGACGGGACTCACCGACGAGGTCGCGGCGTCATTGCCGATCCCGGATCGGGACGAGGTCCTGGGCTACCTCCGCCGCTCCTACGCCGAGCTCGAGGCGTTCGTGGCGCTGCTCGACGAGCGCTACCCCAACGGCGATGTCGCGAACCCCGCGTTCGGCGAGCGGGTCGGGCGGGTGCGGCTGAACGTCCTCAACTTCCTGACCCACGACTGCCGGCACCTCGGGATGATGGAGGTGCTGAAGGGACTCCAGACCGGCTTCGGTTCGGCGACGGAGACGCGCTGAGAAGTCAGAGCGACCGGGAAGCGCTGGAACCCAGGACTCGAACAGCGGCGGCGGAGCTCGTTATGCCCGCCGGACGGGAAAGCCGCCCGCGAATACCGGCCACGGGGCAGTTTGCCCGAACGCACCAGGCAGTGCTGGGTCGTGCGTTGCGGGTGAGTAAAGAATGCGACATGGACGGCGGCGAGCGGCGGACCTTCCCTGTATCATCCGCGACCGATGCGTAAAGCCGGCCCCATCCTCATCGTTGTCATCGGCATCGCCGCACTGATCATCAACTTCGTTCCGGGTCTCCGCGTCCCAGACGCGACGTCCCCGGACGGTCAGCGCACGCTCGATACGAGGCTCGGTCTCGACCTCCAGGGCGGACTCCGCGTCGAGTACCAGGCCAAGCAGGTCGGCGACAAGATCCCGCGCCCCGAAGACCTCGAGGTCATTCGCGAGATCATCGAGCGCCGGGTCAACGCGACCGGCGTCTCGGAGCCGGTCATCACGACCCAGGGCAGTGACCGCGTCGTCGTGGAGCTGCCCGGCATCTCCGATCCGAACGCCGTCCGCGAGCTCGTCGGCCAGACGGGCCGTCTCGACTTCGTCCCGCTTGGGTCAACGCCCAAGAACGTCGACGACGTCATCGATCCCGAGCAGTTCCCGGCGCTCTTCAGCGGCGAACAGCTGGAGACCGCGGCGATCGGCAACGACCCGACAGCCGGCCGCGTAGTCACGTTCGTCCTCAAGGCCGATGGCGCGAAGAAATTCGAGGAATACACCTCGAACCACATCGGCGAGTACTTCGCGATCGTGCTCGACTCGCGGGTCATCTCGGCGCCAGTGATCCGGTCGGCGATCGCCGGCGGCCACGTCCAGATCGAGTCGGGCGGGATCGGCGGCTATCCGCTCAAGGAAGCCCAGAACCTCGTCACGGTCCTCCAGTTCGGCTCTCTGCCGTTCCCGATCGAAGAGCTCTCGAACGTCACGATCAGCGCGACGCTCGGCGAGCAGTTCCTCCAGGCCAGCCTGCTCGCCGGCGCGATCGGAATCGGCCTCGTGATCACGTTCATGTTGATCTACTACCGGCTGCCCGGGCTCGTGGCGAGCTTCGCGCTCGTGTACTACACGCTCGTCGTGCTGGCGATCTTCCGCCTGATCCCGGTGACGCTGACGCTTGCCGGCATCGCCGGCTTCGTGCTCTCGATCGGTATGGCCGTCGACGCCAACATCCTGATCTTCGAACGAATGAAGGAAGAGATGCGGCTCGGCAAGTCGCTGCCGTCCGCGGTCGAGGCGGGCTTCGGACGCGCCTGGAACTCGATCCTCGACTCGAACGTGTCGAGCCTCATCACCGCGACGATCCTCTACATCTTCGGCTCGTCGGTGATCCGCGGCTTCGCCCTCGTCCTGATCATCGGCGTGCTCGTCTCGATGTTCAGCGCGATCACCGTGACACGGACGATCCTGCGCTGGATCGTGACGAAGGAATGGGCCCGGCGCGCGACGTTGTATGGCGTGACCGAGGAGGAGTTCATCGCTCGCGGCGCCAGCCGGACGTCACTCCGGCGCGAGGCGCGGCGTGTTTGACATCATCGGCAAGAGGCGCTGGTACTTCCTCTTCTCGGCCCTCATCACGATCCCGGGCCTTCTCTTCATCATCCTGACGCCGATCACCGGCGACAAGGTCGGCCTCCAGTTCACGATCGACTACACCGGCGGCACGAAGTGGGAGCTCCGGTTCGAGGACACGAACGTGACGCCCGATCAGGTCGAAGCGGTCTTCGCCGCGAACGGCCTCCAGGCGTCGGTCGTCCAGACGAGTGACGGCTTCCTCGAGATCAAGACCGAGCCGATCGGCCTGAAGCCGCCGGCACCATCGCCGACGCCGCTGCCAACGGTCGCACCGACCGGCTCCACGTCGCCCAATGCAAGCGGCAGCCCAGCGGCCTCGCCCTCGCCGTCCGCGTCGCCGGCCGCGAGTCCATCACCGTCGACGAGCCCCGGTGCGTCGGCGGCCGCGTCGCCGGGAGCATCCGCCGGCGCTTCACCCTCGCCCTCCGCCGGGACGGGTATTTCCGAACTTCCCACCGACGGCAAGCTGGGCGAGATGGTCACCGCCCTCGAAGCGGCCCTCGGACCGATCGCCTCGCAGGGATCGCTCACGACGATCGGCCCGGTCGTCAGCAGCGACCTCATCAACCAGGCCCTCATCCTGATCGTCGTCGGAGCGCTCGGGATCGTGCTCTGGATCACGTACCGGTTCCGCGACGTGAAGTTCGGCGTGACCGCGCTCGTGTCGCTCTTCCACGACGTCATCGTCGTCATCGGCACGTTCGCGATCCTCGGCACGTTCTTCCACGTCGAGATCGACGCCCTGTTCGTGACCGCGATGCTGACGGTCATCGGCTTCAGCGTCCACGACACGATCGTCGTCTTCGACCGCGTCCGCGAGAACCGCGCCCGCCACGCCGGCGAGCCGTTCGCCGAGGTCGTGAACCACTCGATCCTGCAGACGCTCGCCCGTTCGATCATGACCAGCTTCACGGTCATCCTGACGCTGGTCGCACTGCTTCTCTTCGGCGGATCCGCGATCCGCAACTTCGTGCTCGCGCTGCTCATCGGGATCGTCTCGGGGACGTACTCGTCGATCTTCAACGCGGCGCCGCTGCTCGTCGTCTGGCAGAACTGGGATGACAAGCGTCACGGTCGCGCCGCCGCGACACGGGCGCCTCGAACGCGGCGGGCGGTCTCCTGACCCGCTGCGTCGGGCCGGGGTTGCGTCCGACGCCGGCTAACGCTCGATCGACCGGCGGTAAAGCCGCGGTGCAGCCGCGCGTGGCATCCTGACGAGGTGACGGAGCCCCTCTACCGCTGGCTGTTCCCGAGTGCCGGCATCGCGGTCGACGAGGGGACGCTGGCAACGGGTCAGCGGCTCGGGCTGGACGCCCGCGTGACGCGGCTGCTTGCGGCGCGCGGCGTCGCTGACACGCCGGCGCTCGAGGCATTCTTCGCGGATCCGGCGGCCGGGCTGCATGACCCTCACCTGCTACCGGACGCCGACGCGTTCCTCGACCGAATCGGCCGCGCCCGGCGCGCCGGCGAAACGATCCTCGCGTTCGGCGACTTCGATGCCGACGGCCTGACCGGCCTCGCGATCCTCGTCCTGGCGCTCCGTCGCCTGGGACTCACCGCGATCCCGTACGTCCCGAGCCGGCTCGACGAGGGCCACGGGCTGTCGCTCGCCGCGATCGCCGCCGCCCGCGAGGCCGGTGCCACGATCATCGTCACGATCGACTGCGGCACGACGAGCCTGCCGGAGATCGACGCCGCTCAGGCGGCAGGCATCGACGTCCTCGTCACCGACCACCACCGCGTCCCACCGAACCTCCCGGCCGCTGCCGCGGTCGTCAACCCGCAACGCGCTGACAGCCGCTATCCGGAGCGGCGCCTGGCCGGGAGCGGCGTCGCGTTCAAGATCGCGCAGCTGATGCTGGCGGACGAACCGGGCGGTCCCGAAACCGCTCTTGAGCTCGCGGATCTCGCGACGATCGGCAGCATCGCCGACCTCGTCCCGGTCCTCGGGGAGACGCGGGCGATCGTTCGCCTTGGACTCGACGGCATCCGGGCGAACCCCCGGCCGGGGATCGCGGCGCTCCTGGCCGCTGCCGGGGTCGCGGCGAGGGACGTCGACGTCGAGACGCTCGGGTTCGCGGTTGCTCCCCGGATCAACGCTGCGGGCCGGATGGGCGAGGCGCTGGTCGCCGCGCGGCTGCTGCTCAGCGAGACCATGGACGAGGCGACGGCCCTCGCCGCGGAGCTGGAGACGGCGAACGCCAGCCGGCGCGATCTCACGAAGCAGTCGGTCGCGGAGGCGCGGGCGCTGATCGGCGAGGGCCCACCGGTCCCGGCGACGATCGTCCACGGCGCGTGGCCGGTCGGGATCGTCGGGCTCGTCGCATCGCGGCTCGCGGACGATCTCGGCAAACCGGCCGTCGTCGGGGCGGATCTCGGGCCGGTGATCCGGGCATCCTGCCGCAGCGACGGGACGCTCGACCTCGGTGCGGCGCTCGAGGCGTGCGCGCCGCTCTTCCTTCGCTACGGCGGCCACGCCGGGGCCGCCGGCTTCGAGATCGCCGTGGAGCGTTGGCCGGCATTCGTCGATCAGTTCTCGTCGCTCGCCGCCGCGAGCGCTCCGGCGGATCCGCGAAGGTCACTCCAGATCGATCTTGCGGTGCCCGCGCTCGATATCGACTACGCGCTTCACCGCGGCCTGGCTCAGCTGGCGCCATGCGGCACGGGCAACCCGGAGCCACTGGTGGCGGTCCTCGGTCTCACCGTGACCCGAAGCCGCGAGGCGACGGGCGGCCACACCCAGCTCACGCTGAAGCGGAAGCTCGACGTCCTCGACGGCATCGCGTTCGGTCGCGCGGATCTGGCGACGACCGTTGTCGAGGGCGACCGCGTCGATGTCGTCGCTCGTATCGCCAGCCGGAGCTTCGGCGGCTACGAGTCGCTCCAGCTTGAAATCCGCGACGTCGCGGACTCCGGGGCGCACCCGGAGGCGGCCGCGATTCTCGCCGCGGCGGGAGTCCCGGTGCCACTCGCCGTCCCGGTAGCGCTCGCGGGCTCGCCCGCATGACGCGCGCCACCCGCCGGGCAACGGCGCCCCCGAAGGATCCCTACGGCCTTGGGCCAGCCCGGCCATACGTCGGCCCGGTCCTGGCGCTCGTGGCGCTCGTCGTGGTCGGACTCATCACGCTCAGCCTGATGAATGGCCAGCTGCCGTTCAACATCGGGAGCGGCGGTGGAACCGGCAACGGCGGGGACGGTGGTCCGGCGCGGACACCGGCTCCCTCGAACCAGGTCATCGTCGAGCCGGACGTCGCGTTCCCGGGAACCATCGTCTACGCGAAGGCGGGCAACATCTGGGTCCAGTCCGGAACGGACGTCCGACAGCTGACCGATTCGGGCCGCGACTCGATGCCGACGTTCTCGCCGGACGGCAAGGACGTGTATTTCATCCGCGAGGGAACGGGGAAGGCCAAGCACCGGGCGGGCAACGTCTACACGTGGTTCGACCAGCAGACGCCGGAGCTCGTCCGCGTCCCCGCCGACGGCTCCGAGAAGCCGGTCCAGGTCGTCAGCGGACGGATCCGCGATGGCAACGACCGCTGGTTCTTCTGGATGCGCGAGCCGTCCGTCGCGCCCGACGGCCACACGATCGCGGTCGTGTCGGACGGCCCGAATCCGCGCGAGAGCGAGGTCGTCGTCCAGAACTACGACACCGAAACCGGGGCGTTCACGAAGCCCGAAACGCCGATCGGCATCGGCCACCAGGACCCGGCGTGGGCACCGGACGGGCGGTATCTGGCGTTCGTCAAGAACGATCGCGCGGGCAGCCGCGGCATGCCCCAGATCCTGAAATGGAACCCCGAGAACGGCCGCGTCTTCACGATCACCGGCCCGGGCTATCTCGCCCCCGCGTGGTCGCCGGACAGCAAGTACCTCGCCGCCACGAAAACAAACAGCTTCGGGACCGACATCGTGATCCTCGACTCGGTCACCGGCGTCGAGCTGTTGCGGCTCACGAACGACGGCAACTCGTTCTCGCCCGTGTGGTCGCCGGCCGGCGACGCTGTTGCGTTCCTCCGGCTGAACGGTGCGATCACCGACCTCGTGATGGTCAAGCTGGACGGAGCGCCCGGCGACTGGACCGTCGGGGAGGAGACGTCGTTGACGGAGGTCTCCGGGCTCGACGCCGGGTCCCGGCCGGGCTGGTTCATCCCCGCGTCGGAGCTTCCTGAGCGACCCGCGACGTCGTCGCCTGGCACGCCGTCCGCGGCGCCCACGACGGCACCGTGACCGAAGGCGCGAACGGGTCCGGCGCATCGTATCTCGACCGCCTGGCGGCCCGGAGCGCGGCCGCGCGCACCGTCCTCTGCGTCGGCGTCGATCCGGACGCTGCCGCCCTGCCGCCGGCATTCGGCGCGGATGTCGCCGGCGTCGAGCGCTTCTCGCTGCTCCTCGCTGCTGCGGCAGCTCGTCACGCGGCAGCCGTGAAGCCGAACCTCGCGTTCTTCGAGGCGTTCGGGTCGGCGGGGCTCGCGGCGCTGGAGCGCGTGCGGGCGTCGATCCCGCCGAGCGTCCCGGTCGTGATGGACGCGAAGCGAGGCGACATTGGTTCGACCGCTGCGAAGCAGGCGGTGGCGCTCTACGACGGGCTCGGAGCCGACGCGATCACCGTCAGCCCATACCTCGGCGAAGAGGCGATCGCGCCGTTGCTGGAACGGCGGGACCGGCTCGCGTACGTGCTCTGCCGGACCTCGAACCCGGGTGCGCCGGAGCTCCAGTCGCTCGTTGTCGCGGCCGACGACGACGGCAACGCTCCGGCCGAGCCGCTCTACCTCCGCGTCGCTCGTCGCGTCGCGGCGTGGGGCCCGGGCGGGACCGTCGGCCTGGTCGTGGGCGCCACGGCACCGGTCGAGCTCGCGGCGATCCGGGACCTCGCCCCGGGGCTGCCGTTCCTCGTGCCGGGCGTCGGTGCCCAGGGCGGCGAGATCGACCCGGTGCTCGCGGACGGTCCGGCGCGAACGACCCCAGCCGGCGGCCGGCCGGGCGCCGGGCTGCTCGTCAACGTCAGCCGGGGGATCGCGTCCGCCGCTGCGGGTTGCACTCGCGAGGAAGACGTCGAACGAGCGCTCGACGAGGCGGCTGCCGAGTGGGCGAGCCGCCTCCCTGTGCTACCCTAGCCGCCGCGCGCGGCCCGATCCGACGACGCCCACAATGCACTCGTCGGCCGACGTCGCGCCCGATGGAGCGTAGGTTCACATGCCTCTCCCGAACGGCCTCGAGTGGGTCCTCATCATCGGAATCGCGCTGCTCCTGCTCGGCCCGAGCAAGCTGCCCGAAGTTGCGGCCTCGCTCGGCAAGAGCATCCGCGAGTTCCGGAAGGCCACGACCGAGGTCCAGGACGCGGTGAAGCTCGACGCGTCGCCGCTACCCGCCGGCCCGGCGACCCCGCAGACGCCCGCGCCGCCGATGGCCATGGCACAGGGCCAGCCGCCCCAGACGCATCCGACGCCCCAGACCTCCGAAGAGCCCGAAGTCGAACAGCCGATTGCGCCGATCGCGCCCCAGACCGGCTCCGTCGGCCCCGTCGTCACGGCTCCCGACGATCCTGAGCCGGTCGCGGACTCGGCCCCGACCGACGTCGCGCCGAAGGCCGAGGACTAGGCGTTGACGGCCCGCGCATGACCGACGCCGACGCCCTCCGCGAGGGCGCCGACCAGATCCCGGCAGAACCGCCCGCGCCGTCCGCGAGCACGACGGCCGACGAAGGCAAGGTCATGTCCCTTGTCGACCACCTTGCCGAGCTGCGCAACCGGCTCTTCAAGATCGCGATCGCGGTCATTGCCGGCAGCATCGTCGGCCTGTGGAAGTCGTCTGACCTCATCGCGATCCTCGCGGCGCCCGCCGGCGGCAAGCTCCTCAACCTCGGTCCAGGCGATGCCTTCGCCATCACCCTCCGCGTCTCGCTCGTGACGGGGATCGTGCTCGCGATGCCGGTGCTCCTCTACCAGCTCTGGGCATTCATCGCGCCCGGCCTCACGACCTCCGAGCGGCGCGCGGTTCGGCCCTGGATCCCCGTCGCCCTGCTTTTCTTCGCGATCGGGGTCGGCATCGCGTTCTTCGTGCTGCCGTACGCGATGTCGTTCCTCTACAGCTTCGCGACGGGCACGTTCGTGAACGTGCCGGCGGCGGGCCCCTATTTCGACTTCGTCACGACGCTGTTCCTGGCGTTCGGGCTGATCATGGAGTTCCCGATCGTGCTCGTCGGGTTGTCGCGGGTGAACATCGTGACGTCCGCGGCGCTTGCGAGCGCCCGGAGGTACGTCTTTCTCGGGATCGTGATCTTCGCCACGGCCGCGACTCCGGGCGGCGACCTCGTGAGTCCGGCCGTCCTGGCCGCCACGATGTACATCCTGTTCGAGCTGACGCTCCGGTTCATCCGGCGGACGGGACACTGACCTCCCGCGCCCCGACCCGCGGTGACGCCGTCACCCGGCGCTAGACTGACCGCCATGGCGAGCCGCCGCCCGTCCGCCGCGGACGAACCGGAGATCGACGTCGACGAGAACGTCGACCAGCACGTCGTCCTGCTGAGCGGTCTCTCCGGAGGTGGCAAGACGGCCGCGTCCAAGCTCTTCGAGGACCTCGGCTACACCGTCGTCGACAACCTGCCCGGCGAGCTGTTGCCCGACCTCGCGGACCTCGTTTCCACCGACCGCGCGCGGTACGACAAGGTCGCCATCGTCCTGGACGTCAGGTCGGGTGACGCGCCGGTCGCGTTCGCGGCGATGCGCGGAGCGCTGGAGGGCCGCGGGATCCGGCCCCAGGTGTTCTTCCTCGAGGCTCGCGACGAGGTCCTCATCCGGCGCTTCTCGGAGACTCGCCATCGCCACCCGCTCGCCGACCAGCGGGGCATCGCGAGCTCGATCGCCGAGGAGCGTCGCCTCCTCGACCCCGTCCGCTCCGACGCCGACGTCGTCATCGACACGTCCGACCTGTCGCTGCGGGAGCTCCGCGAGCGGATCTTCGCCCGTCTCGGCGACGCCGGCGATCCGGATCGGCTCTCGATCCAGCTGATCAGCTTCGGATTCAAGTACGGCGTCCCGCTCGAGGCCGATCTCGTCTTCGACGTCCGCTTCATGCAGAACCCGTACTACATCGACGAGCTGCGCCAGCTCTCGGGCCTGACCGACGCGGTACGCGAGTACGTCCTGGGCCAGCCGGTCGCTCGCCAGTTCCTGGACTACCTCCACCAGTTCCTGGACTTCGCGCTGCCGGCATACGTCGGCGAGGGCAAGACCCGCCTCACGATCGCGCTCGGCTGCACCGGTGGCTATCACCGCTCGATCGCGCTCGCCGAGGAGCTGGCGCGCTGGCTGCGCGAGCAGGACTACGGCCCGGTCGCGGTCTTCCACCGGGAGCTCGAGCGTGCCTGACGGCCAGAACGGCCACGATCCACGCCCCAGCCGTCTGAACCTGCGGCGGTGGCTGACGCCCGGCATCGGCGTGAAGCGCTGGATGCTCGTCGTCTTTGCCGGGTTGCTCCTCCTCGCGCTCGGCGTCGCGCACCTGATCCGACAGGCGACGGTGGACCTCCGCCCGACCGGGCTCGCGAGCGACCTGATCGACCTGGTAACGCTCCAGTTCCTGCCGTTCCCGCTGCGCGGCCTGATCGCGGCCATGGCCGGGGTCGCGCTCGTCGTCGTGGGTGGCTACAAGGTCGCCCGGGCGCTGACCGAACCGTTTCGGTCGGGCTCGGACGAGCCGCTCGTCGAGCTGATCTACCAGAAGCGGTTCCTCGCCCGTGGCCCGCGGATCGTGGCGATCGGCGGCGGCACGGGGCTTTCCACGCTCCTGCGCGGGCTCAAGGAGCACACGAGCAACCTCACTGCGGTGGTCGCGGTCGCCGACGACGGCGGCTCGAGCGGAGTCCTGCGCGAGGAGCTGGGCATCCCGCCCGTCGGCGACATCCGGCGCTGCATCGCGGCCCTCGCCGACGCCGAGCCGCTCATGAGCGAGCTGCTCCAGTACCGGTTTCCGGGCAGCACCGACGACCAGACACGGGATGGCGGCGGGCCGCTCGGCGGACACGCGGTCGGGAACCTGTTGATCGCCGCGATGACCGCGGTCGAGGGCGGCGACTTCGAGGAGGGCCTGCGCCAGATGAACCGCGTCCTCGCGGTCCGGGGCCAGGTCGTGCCCGCGACGCCGACGCCGCTGACGCTCCACGCCGAGCTGGCGGACGGAACCGTGGTCGACGGCCAGTCGGCGATCGCGAAGGTCGCCTCGATCTCGCGGGCATGGATCACGCCGGGCGACGTCCGGGCGTCGACCGATGCGCTCGCCGCGATCGCGGACGCAGAGCTGATCGTGCTCGGGCCGGGCAGCCTGTACACCAGCCTGTTGCCGAGCCTCCTGCTGCCGGAGATCCGCGACGCGATCGCGGCCTCGCCGGCGATCAAGGTGTTCGTCTGCAACGTCGCGACGCAGCCCGGCGAGACGACCGGGTTCGACCTGTCCGACCACGTCGAGGCGCTCGTCGCCCATGCCGGTGCCGGGATCGTCGAGGTCGTCCTCGGCAACAACCAGTTCGACGCTCGGGTCCCGGCGGGCTACGGTAACGAGGCGGTCCGGCTGCGTTGGCCGCCGACGTCGGTCGCGCCGGCGCCCCGCCTGTCGCTCGAGGACGTCGTCGACCCCGCGAACGGCCACCACCACGACCCGGCGCGGCTGGCCGGTGCACTGATGAAGGTGTTCGACAACGAGGGCGGTGGTCGGCGGCGATCCGGCGTGGCGCGGACCGCATAGCGAGGCAGCCGTCGGCCCATGACGCGTCCCGAACGAGATCTCGTGGCGGCGCTGCGCGCCGAGCTTGCGGCGATCGACCCGTCGCGGCCCTGCGATCGTGGCGCCGAAGCCGCAGGCCTCGCCGCGGGGCCGACGCCGCGCGAGGGGCCAGTTGCCCGGCTCGCACTTCGCCTTGGGCGGGGGAGTCTCGACCGGGATCGCGACCAGCTCGATCGGGATCGCGACCAGCTCGATCGGGATCGCGACCAGGATGACGTCCTTGCGCCCCGCGGCCTGACGGCGTTGCGTGCGTTCGACTGGGCTGCCTCGCCCGAGCATTGCCGCATGGCGTACCTCCGCGGCCTGTTCCTCGCCCGGGGCTCGCTGAGCCTCGCCAGCGGCCGGACCCACCTCGAATTCGTCGTCCCGGCCGCGGACGCTCCCGTGCTTGCCTCGCAGCTGGACGAGGAGGGGCTCCCCGCGGCGTGGCGAGTCCGCCGTGGCCGCGGCGTCGTCACCTGGAAGAGCGCCGACACGGTCGGCCTGTTCCTGCGACGGATCGGTGCCGGCGGCGCGCTCCTGGAGCTCGAGGCTCGCCAGGTCGCGCGAGCGCTCCGCGGCGACCTGAACCGGGTCCTGAACGCGGAATCGGCCAATCTCCAGCGCGCGGTCGGCGCCGCCGGCCGCCAGATCGCGGCGATCGACGAGCTGGATGCCGACGGACGGCTGGCGCAGCAGCCGCCCTTCGTGCGGATGGTCGCCGACGCCCGTCGCGATACGCCGGAGGCGACCCTCGGCGAGCTGGCTGAACGCCTCGGCGTCCATCGATCGACGGTCCAGCGAGCGCTCGAGCGGATCGAACACCTGGCCCTCCACCCCGACGAGGGCATCGGCAGGCGGACGCGGAGGCGGCCGAACGCGAAGGCACGCAACGCTCTGGCATGATTCGGCCGATGCGCCCCGTGATCATCGCCGCGAACTGGAAGATGAACACCACTCCGGCCGATGCCGGCGAGCTCGCCCGGACGATCGCCGCGCGGACGACCGAGCCGGCGGTGGAGCGGGTGATCTGTCCGCCGTTCGTCTGCCTCGCCGCCGTCG
Organism: Candidatus Limnocylindrales bacterium; assembly: GCA_036274475.1. Lineage (GTDB taxonomy): Bacteria > Chloroflexota > Limnocylindria > Limnocylindrales > CSP1-4 > CF-46. Next base: position 8,049 of record DASUFO010000047.1, on the reverse strand, counting down.
GCGAGGTTCTTGCGGGGGCCGGTGTCGCCGTCGGCGCCCAGGACGTCCACCACGAAGCGGCCGGCGCATATACCGGAGACATCTCGGCGGCGATGCTGGCGGGGCTCGCGACCTGGGTGATCGTCGGCCACAGCGAGCGGCGGCGGGACCACTGCGAGACCGACGAGCGGATCGCGAAGAAGCTCAGCCGCGCGGTCGAGAGCGGGCTCCGGCCGATCCTCTGCATCGGCGAGTCCCTCGAGGTTCGCGAGGCGGGCAGCGACGCGGCCGAGACGCTGGTCCGGGGCCAGCTGCGAGGCGCGATCGGCGGCCATGACCCGCGGACACTGGCCGACGCCGGCCTCGTCATCGCCTACGAACCGGTGTGGGCGATCGGCACCGGTCGAAACGCGAGCGGCGCCGACGCCTCGGCGATGGCCGAGTCGATTCGCGACGGTCTGCGGACACTCGGCTGGGCAGACCTCGCCGACCACCAGCCGATCCTGTACGGCGGCAGCGTCACCGCGGCGAATATCGGCGAGTTCCTCGCCGAGCCGACGATCGACGGGGCGCTCGTCGGCGGGGCCTCGCTGAAGCCCGACGAGATGGCCGGCATCGTGGCCCGCGCGGCGATGACCGCGACCGCCCGGCTCGCCGAGACCGCGGCGGGGTGAGGCGCCCGCGGCCGGTCGTCCTCGTCGTCCTCGACGGGTTCGGCATCGGACCTGATCCGTCCGCTGACGCGATCGCCCAGACGCCGATGCCGGCATGGCGCGGGCTCCTGGCTCGCTGGCCGCACGCGACGCTGCGGGCCTCGGAGGACGCCGTCGGGCTGCCGGACGGCCAGATGGGCAACTCCGAGGTCGGCCACCTGAACCTGGGGGCCGGTAGGCCGGTGCTCCAGGACCTGCCGCGGATCGACGCGGCCATCGCGGACGGCTCGTTCGACGAGCGCCCGGCACTCCTCGACGCCTGCGATCGAGGGGCCGAGACCGGCCGGCTCCATGTCATCAGCCTGATCGGTCCCGGCGGCGTTCACGCCAACGACCGGCACCTCGTCGCGCTGGCATCGCTCGCATCGCGGCGCGGCGTCCGCAGCGTCCGCGTCCATGCGCTGCTGGACGGCCGCGACACGCCGCCGCGATCGGCACGCGGCTTCATGCAGGATCTCGAAAAGCGACTGGCGACGGCCCATCCCGACGCCAGGATCGCCACGGTCGGCGGCCGCTACTGGGCGATGGACCGCGACCAGCGCTGGGACCGGACGAAGCGCGGCTACGACGCGATCGTCCACGGGGTCGGGGAGCGCGCGCCGACGGCGGTCGCGGCCATCGAGGCGGCGTACGAGCGGGGCGAGAACGACGAGTTCGTCCAACCGACGGTGATCGACGGTGTCGACGGCCAGGTTCGCGACCACGACCCGATCGTCCACGCAAACTTCCGGGCCGACCGGGCGCGGCAGCTGACGCACGCCCTCGCCGACGAGACGTTCGGCGCGTTCGACCGTTCAGACGCCGGTCGCCAGCCCCGTGACCTCCTCGTCGTCACGATGACCGAGTACGAAGCCGGCCTGCCGGTCGAGGTCGCCTTCCCGCCGGAGGAGGCGTATTCGCTCGCCCACGCGGCCGCCGACGCCGGCTGGCGCCAGTTCCACGTCGCCGAGACCGAGAAGTACGCCCACGTCACGTACTTCTTCAACGGCGGCCGCGAGGCGCCGCTTCGCAACGAGCACCGCCTGCTCGTTCCGAGCCCGAAGGTCGCAACGTACGACCTCCAGCCGGCGATGAGTGCGACCGGCGTCGCGGACGCGCTCGTGCAGGCGATTGCCGCCGACGAGTACGACCTGATCGTGGCGAACTTCGCGAATCCCGACATGGTCGGCCATACCGGCGTCTGGGACGCGACCATCGAGGCGCTCGAGACGATCGACGTCTGCCTCGCCCGGGTGATCGCGGCGCTCGATGCTGCTGATCGCGCGGATCCTGACGGCCCCGGCTCCCTGCTCCTCGTCACCGCGGATCACGGCAACGCGGACGTCATGCGCGACCCGGACGGGCGTCCGGTGACGGCCCATTCGCTCAGCCCGGTGCCGGTGGTGGTCGCCGGCCGCGCGGTCGAGGGCCGCGCACTCCACGACGGCGTTCTTGCGGACGTCGCCCCGACGATCTGCGAGCTGACCGGCCTTCCTCGATGGGATTCGATGGCCGGGACATCACTCCTCGAACCGGTCGCGACGGCGGTCGCCGAACCCACGGCATCGGGCGCGTGATACCATCCACCGCCGTACTTCGACGGAGGACCGAGTGAACCCATTCCTGGCGATCGGCCAGATCATCGTCAGCATCGCGCTCATCGCGGCGATCCTGCTCCAGGCCCGGGGGACGGGACTGTCCGGGACGTTCGGCGGCGACTCCGCCGTCTATCGGAGCCGGCGAGGCGTCGAGCGCCGGCTGTGGCAGTTCACGATCGTGTTGCTGGTCCTCTTCGTCGTGTTCTCGCTCGCGTCGTTCATCTTCGCGCCAACGACGGTCTGAGCCCAGCTCCCCGGCAGCCCAGCCGGGTCGGAATCCCGACCCCCGCATGAATCGAATCGACCACGCCGTCATCGGCGGCCTTCTCGTGCTCCTGGGGGCGATTGCCGTGCTGATCGGTGCGCCGGCTCTGATGCAGGCGAGCCCAACGGCCACGCCCCAGCCGACCGTGCCAACGGTGGCGGACGCCCCGTACCGCGAGGGTGTCCTGGGCCGGCCGGTCGCCGTCAACCCGCTCGCCGCCCGAACGCAGGCCGATCGCGACCTCGTGGCTCTCGTGTTCTCGGGACTCGTCGGCCGCGGACCGGACGGGACGCTGATCCCGGACCTGGCATCGCGCTGGACGGTCGACGCGACCGGTCGGACGTGGACGTTCGACCTCCGGCCGGACGCGACCTGGCACGACGGCGCGCCGGTCACGGCCCAGGACGTCGTCTTCACGGTCGGCGTCCTGAACGATCCCGAGTACACCGGGCCGGGTGCCGGCTCCTGGCGCGAGGTTTTCGCGAGCGTCGTCGATGACGACACGGTCCGGTTCGACCTCGCGACGCCGCTCGGCGGATTCCTGGAGCTCGCGACGCAGCCGATTGCGCCGTCCCACCTGCTCGCCGATGTGCCCGTCGCCGACCTGGCGGCGGACACGTTCGGCCGCGAGCCGGTCGGTACCGGGCCGTACGTCGTCACGCAGCTCGACGACGATCACGCGACGCTCGAGTCCACGGCCGAGGCGATCGGGAGCGAGCCGTCCGGTGAGCCGACCTTCGTTCCGGTCCCGAGTGATCCGCTCGGCAAGCCGACCCCGACGCACCGCCCTTCCAAGCCGGATCCTCGGTTGGGGCGGCTCGAGTTCCGGTTCTTCGACGACGCCGCATCGCTCGAGTCCGCGTTCGAGTCCGGCGAGCTCGACACTGCGTCCGGCCTGACGCCGGTCGCTGCGGACGCCCTCGCGACGGCCGCGGACGCGCGCCAGCTGCGCTACCCTGGAACGACGCTGACGACGATTCTCCTCAACCAGCGGCCCTCGCATCCGGAGCTCCGCGACCCCGCCGTGCGCATCGCGCTGCTGCAGGCGCTCGACCGCCAGAAGATCGTTGACGCCGCATTCGCGGGACGGGCGACGATCGCCGATTCGGCGATCCCGCCGACGTCGTGGGCGTTCGACTCGGTGGCGTCGGCCAAGGTCGCGACCGACCCGGCGGCGGCCGCCGCGGCCTTGACCAAGGCGGGCTGGACCAAGGTCGACGATCGCCTGCGACCGCCTGGCGCCACGGACGCGTACACGCTCGAGATCCTCAGCCCCGGGGAGATGAACCCGGCCTTGAACGCGGTCGCGGAGCAGGTGGCCGCCGACTGGGCCGCAGTCGGCGTCACGACTCGGGTCGTTGACGCGGATGCGGACACGCCCATGGCCGATCGCCTCGCCAAGGGCGAGTTCGGAGCGGCGGTGGCCGACATCTCGATCGGCCACGACCCGGATCTCTACCCGCTGCTCGCCTCGAGCCAGACCCGGACGGGCGGCCTGAACGTATCCGGCGTCCAGGACGCGGCGCTGGACGCCCTGCTGCTGGCGGCCCGCCAGCCCGGCACCGACGAGGCCCGGAAGGCCGCCTATACGGCGCTCCAGACGCAACTTGCGACCGGCCGATACCTCCTCCCGATCGCGTTCGCGGACGAGGTCGTGGTGGCCCGCGACACGCTCCAGGACGTGGTCACGCAGCCCGTTTCCGACGGGTCGGATCGCTATTGGGATGTGCTAACATGGCGCCTCGCCAACGGCCGGTAAGTGTCTGCGAGCCGGTCGCGACGGGTCGACGCCGAGGTGGCGAAATTGGCAGACGCGCTAGCTTCAGGAGCTAGTGCCCGCAAGGGCGTATGGGTTCAAATCCCTTCCTCGGTACCACCTCAACCCTCCTGACCCGACGAAGCGCGAGCACCTGCCCAGGTGGCGGAATTGGTATACGCGTACGTTTGAGGGGCGTATGAGGCAACTCATCCGGGTTCAAGTCCCGGCCTGGGCACCACGAACTCCCGCCACGACCGCCGATCAGGCGGTCGTTCTGGTTTCCGGCGGTCGGTATCCTGTCGCGGGGCGGTTAGCTCAGTTGGTTAGAGCGCCTCGCTTACACCGAGGAAGTCACTGGTTCGAGTCCAGTACCGCCCACCACCGCCACCACCGCCCACCACCGCGCCGCGGCGTCCCGTGGCGCCGACAATGTCGCCCTCAACGGACACAACGATGATGAATGAGCACGATCCTTCCGCTCAGACCGATCCATGTGCGTTTCTGAGCCAAGGGCGAACGCCGGTTCGTGCCCGGCCTGTCCGGTGGCAGCGACATTGCCCGCTGGCAGCGACAGGAGCGATGCGACTGTCCGAAACGATCGACACCGTGTCTCCCTGTTGGGTGCCCGACGAATACGGGAGCGACGGAGCGTGAACCTGAGGTTCAGTGGCGAGGTCTGGCTCTGGCGCGGGCCCGCGCCGTACCACTTCGTGACGGTACCGCCCGCGGAGTCTTTCGAGATCAAGAGGACGGCCTCGGCGGTGACGTACGGCTGGGGCATGATTCCGGCCACGGTCGAGCTCGGCGATACCGAGTGGACGACCGCCCTCTGGCCGAAGGACGGCCGCTACGTCGTGCCGCTCAAGGACTGGGTCCGGGCTGCCGAGGGCGTCGAGCTCGGCGACGAGGTGACGATCCGCCTGACCGTCGACGTCTGAGTCGGGGCTGGCCTCCGACTCTGCCAAATCCTCAGCTGCTGAACGCGGGTCGGAGCAGAGGGGCTGGCGAGGTCCGGGCCCGCGCTCGAGCCTGGTCGAGAGGGCTGCCAATCCTTCGGCGAGGCGCGAGATGGCAGAGTTGAGGCCGACCGCCGTTCACCCGGCGTAGGAATGGCACGGTCGGCCGTGGGGGACCCCCTGCTAGACTCATCGGGCGTGAACCCGGGCGGCCCGTGCCCGGCCCTCGGAGGTGGAACGAGTGAACTGGGGACTCATCATCGCGATCGTCGTCGTGATCGCGATCGTCGTCTTCATCGTCGGGCTCTACAACGGCCTCGTCCAGAAGCGGCTCCGGATCGACGAGGCATTCGCCCAGATCGAGGTCCAGCTCAAGCGTCGCCACGACCTGATCCCGAACCTCGTGAACGCGGTCAAGGGCTACATGGGGTTCGAGCAGAAGGTCCTGACCGACGTCACGAACGCCCGCGCGGCCGCCGTGGCTGCGGGCGCCCAGGGTCCCGCCGCCCAGGCCCAGGCCGAGAACGCTTTGACGAGCACGCTTCGATCGCTGTTCGCCGTCGTCGAGAACTACCCGGAGCTCAAGGCCAACCAGAACGTCCTCGAGCTCCAGGAGCAGCTGACGACGACCGAGAACCAGATCTCGTTCAGCCGCCAGCACTACAACGCGACGGTCCTCGACTACAACACCGCGATCGCGACCGTCCCCAGCAACTTCATCGCCGGGCTGTTCGGGTTCAAGCCCCGTGAATTCTTCGACGCGGAGCCCGAGGCGGCCCAGACCCCGGTCGTCGACCTCGGCTTTGGTGGCGGTCCGACCACGCCGACGACGCCGACGACCTGAGCGTCGTCCCGCCGCCCCGGCGCTGACCCGAGGCTCCCGTGGCCGAGACCTTCCAGAACCAGATCGCCGCGAATCGGCGGAACTCGTTCCTGCTGATGCTGGTTGTCGTGATCCTGTTCGCGCTGCTGGGGTTCTCGATCGGCTACGCGATCAGCGGCGACACGTTGGGTGCGTTCGTCGCGATGGCGATCGCCCTCACCGCCGGCGCGCTGATCGGCGCGGGGTCGTACTTCTCCGGCGACTCGCTCGTGCTGGCGGCATCAGGCGCGAAGGAGGTCGACGAGACGAGCGCGCCGCAGCTGATGAATGTCGTCCGCGAGATGGCCATCGCGGCCAACATCCCGATGCCCCGGGTCTACGTCATCGACGACACGGCACCCAATGCGTTCGCGACCGGCCGCGATCCGCAGCACGCATCGGTCGCGATCACGACCGGCCTCCTGGAGAAGCTCGACCGTGAGGAGCTCCAGGGCGTCATCGGCCACGAGCTGTCGCACGTTCGGAACTACGACATCCGGTTCGCTCTGATCGTCGGCGTCCTCGTCGGGTCGATCGCACTCCTCGCGGACTTCTTCCTGCGGTTCACGTTCTGGGGCGGCGGCCGGCGGTCGCGGGATCGGGACGGCGGCGGCAACAGCCTCCAGCTGATCATGTTCGTGATCGCGATCATCCTCGCGATCCTCGCTCCCATCGCCTCGCGCCTCGTCCAGCTCGCGGTCAACCGCCAGCGCGAGTACCTCGCCGACGCGTCGTCGGTCGAGCTCACGCGCAACCCGTACGGGCTCGAGCGGGCGCTCGCGAAGATCTCGGCGGATCCGGAAGTCCTCGAGGTCGCCAACCGGGCGACGCAGCACATGTACTTCACGAACCCGATCAAGAAGTTCGAGGAGCGCTCGAAGGGCCTGTTCTCGACCCATCCCGCGACGGTCGATCGGATCAACCGGCTCCGCGCGCTGACCGGCGAGGCGCCGCTCGACCAGGCCGAGGCGGCGCAGCTCGCCGGACTCGACTGACGGTGGCCGACGACGCGCCCGAGCCGATCTACTTCGAGAGTCCCGAGGAGCTGCGCGACTGGTTCGCTGCGAACCACGAGACGGCGTCGGAGCTCTGGCTCGGCTACTGGAAGAAGGCGTCCGGGCGACCGACGGTGACCTGGGCGCAGGCCGTCGACGAGGCACTCTGCGTCGGCTGGATCGACACGACGCGCTACTCGGTCGACGAGCTGCGCTCGCGTCAACGGTTCACGCCGCGGCGCAAGGGCAGCAACTGGAGCGCCGTCAACATCGCGAACGTCGAGCGGCTCGCGCGCGAGGGCCGGATGCGGCCGGCGGGGCTGCGCGCGTTCGAGGCGCGGACCGAGGCAAGAACCGCCCCGTACTCGTACGAGCAACGGCATGCGGCGAGGCTGACCGACGACGAGCTGGCCCGCTTCCGGGCAAACGACGCCGCCTGGACATGGTTCCAGAACGCGCCGCAGTCGTACCAGACCGGCGCGACGTGGTGGGTCGTCAACGTCAAGCGCCCGGAGACGCGCGAACGCCGCCTGGCGCAGCTCATCGAGGCGTCGGCGCAGGGGCTGAGGCCGAAGCCGCTGACCCCGCCCGGGATGAACGCGGACGGCAGGCGCGTGCGCTGAGTCCCAGGCGCCGACTGGTGCCTGCGGTGCCACGATTTCGGCCGTTAGCGTCATCACGAGCCTCGTTGCCGGGTGAACCGTGGCAGGCGCTGCCACGAACCGGCGCGAACGAGGATCGCTCCCGCCGTACTGCGCAGAATCGTGGCTTCCGGTGCACCACGCGGTCCGGCCCGCTCGCGTGAGCGCGTCCAGAAACGTCCGTGACACCGGCGCTGGACGCGTGACGAGATGGGGAGCAGGCCTGAAGACGGGCTGAGAGCCCTCGTACGCTGGGAGTGTCAAGCAACCAGCAGCGGAGGGCTCTCGTGGGCAAGTCTATG